>JBCCGH010000063.1:0-48252 GCA_039029375.1 Planctomycetota bacterium | reverse complement strand
TCAGACAGATGGGGCATGACCCGCGAGGTATCGGCGCCGGTCGCAAGGCGGGTCGCCGCAGGCATATTCGTGGATACGGCGAGGACGACCTAACGCTGCGAACGGCGTTGAGGGCCGCGGAGAATGCCCCAGATTTCTGAATCACACCACTAATGTCCTGGCGTAGGCGGACCGGGCGTCGGCGGCCGTTCGCGTCCGACCGGGTCGCGCGTCGCCGCGCGTGAAAGTCGTCGCGCGCGGTTTTTGGTGTGAGCGCGCCAGGACGTCGTCGGCACCGGCGGCGCGTTCCCGTAGGCTGGCGCGCATGTTGACGCTCTACGCCGCGCCCACCTGTCCCTTCGCCCAGCGGACGCGCGCCCTGCTGCAGCACCTGAATGTGGAGTTCAAGTTCGAGGCGGTGGACCTCGAGGCCCGCGGCGAGGAGTTCTTGAAGCTGTCGCCCACTGGCAAGGTGCCACTTCTCGTGGACGGGAAGGGCAAGCTGTACGAGTCGATCGTCATCAACACGTACCTGGCCGATCGGCACGGCTACGTGCAGGCGTGGAGTGAGGACGTGTATGTGCGGGCGCGCCAACACCTGGCGATGGTGCAGTGGGACGCCGTGATCAATCGCGTGTTCCAGCGTTCGATGCGCAAGCCCGACTCCTTCGACGGTGCCGCGCGTCGGTCGCTCGGCAAAGAGCTCGACGAGCTCGTGGACACGGTGCACGCCATGGGACAAACGCACGGCAACCTGCTGTCCTTCCACTGTGCCCCGTTCTGGGCGCGCATGGATTGGTTGCGCGAGCTGTCGGCCGCCGTCGAGCTGGTCGACGAACGCGTGCACCTGCGCAGGTGGCTCGACGACGCATTGGCCCAAGAGTCGATCGCGGCGACGCTGCCTGACCGCGAAGAAACGGTGCAGCGTTATCGAGAGCGCTACACCTCGGCGTGACGGGCTGTTGGGCGTCGGCGGACCGGCGCCGGCGTCCTGGTCGTGACTCAGGTGTGCATGATGCGTGGGCGGCCGCCCGCTGGAGCGTGTGGCGGCGTCGGCGTATTTTCCGAAAGCGCGGGTCACGGGAATCGCCACGCCACCATTGCTCCAACATGCGCGCGCCTTCGCTGTTCGCTGTTCTCCTCGCCTTCGCGGCGAGCACGGCCGTCGCCCAAACGCCGGTGCCGCTCGCCAACCTCAACCCAGGCCTGCCAGCGGGGTCGAACCCACGTGAGTTCACGGCGTTGGGCTCCGTCTGGTTGTTCAGCGCCGAGCGCGACGACGTCGGCCGCGAGCTATGGCGGACCGACGGCACGTTCGCCGGCACAACGCTGGTCGCGGACATCGTCCCCGGCGTCGGGTCGTCGGACGTGAGCCTGTTGACTCGGGTCGGCAGCAACGTGGTGTTCAAGGCGGCCGGCGGGCTTTGGGCGAGCGACGGCACGAGCGGTGGCACGGTGGCGATCGGCCCGGTGGAGCCGTTGGAGTTTCCAGCGCGCTGGAACGGCGGTGGGCGCGTGGTGTTCAGCGGCCGAGACGCCGGCGGTGGTGCCGAGCCCTGGTTCACCGACGGGACGCTCGGGGGCACCTTTCGGCTGGCGGATCTGCAGCCAGGCCCAGGCTCGTCGACGCCCAGGAACCTGTACTACGCCGAGTGGCACGATCCGGTTCAGGGGCTGACGGTGGCCAGCACGTTCTTCACCGCGTGGACCGCGTCGTTTGGCCTCGAGCTCTGGCGCGTCGTCAGCGGCGTGCCGGAGCGGCTGACCGACCTGGACCCCGGGCCGGGGAGTGGCCTGGCCGTGGACACAGAGCTCGCGCACTTCGCTCCGGCGGCGCCGTCGCCCTTTGCCAACGGCGTGACCGTCTGGTTTCCCGCCCGCGCGCCGGGCACGGGGCGCGAGCTCTACCGTTGGTTCGCGCCCTTTGGCGGCGCGCCGATCGTCGCGATGGTCGCCGACTTGGCCCCGGGCAGTAGCAGCTCCGGGCCCACGCAGCTCGTCGCGCGGGGCAACACCGTGGTGTTTGCGGCGACGTCGCCGGCCACCGGCAACGAGCTGTGGGTGTCGGACACCGTCTCGAACGGCGCGACGCTCGTCGCCGACTTGAATCCCGGCGCCGCCAGCTCGAGCCCGCACGACCTCCTGCCGTCACCCGGGCTGAGCGTGCTCACGCAGCCGATCCTCTTCGCGGCCGACGACGGCGTGCACGGAGTCGAGCTGTTCAAGTACGAGCTGTTCTCGGTCGCGCGCCTCACCGACTTGGTACCATTCGCCGGCTCGAGTGACCCGCAGCCCTTGGTGGCCGCGGGCGCACACAGCTACTTCGCCGCCGATGGCGGTGGGCTGGGCCGTGAGCTGTACCGCACCGATGGGTTCGCCGTGGAGCTCGTCGCCGATGTGTTCCCGGGCGCGACCTCGTCCGATCCTCGCGACGCCGTGGTCGTCGACGCGACGCCTGGTGCGGAGCGGGTGCTGCTCGCGGCCCGCGGCCCGGATCCGTTGGGGGTGGAGCCGTACCTGTATGACGGGACGACGCAGCGCACTTCGTTGGTGCGCGACCTCCAGGGGGCGACCGAGCTGAGCTCGGACCCCGGTCCTTACTTCGAGGACCTCGCCGGCCGGGTGTGGTTCACGGCCGTGACTCCGAGCGCGGGGCGGGAGCTGTGGACGAGCGATGGGACGGCAGCCGGCACGGTGATGGTGGAGGACCTGACCCCCGGCCCGGCGAGCTCGATGATCGACGAGGTCGTGTTCACGGACGACGGGCACGGGTTTTTTGCCCACGGCGATCCCGCGACTGGTCGCGAAGTGTGGTGGCTACGCAACGCCACGCCGTTCCCGGTGCTGCGCTACGACATCGCGACGGGCCCGAGCTCTTCCGCGCCGCAGGACCTCACCGCGCTCGGCACCAACCTCGTGTTCTCGGCCGATGATGGTGTGACGGGTCGAGAGCTCTACGTCAACGCGCAGCTCTACGACCTCAACCCGGGACCCCGGTCGTCGAATCCGCGGCAGTTCACGCGCGTCAACAACCGGCTCTATTTCACCGCGGACAACGGCACCCACGGCGAAGAGCTGTGGGTGCTGCAGTGGCGCGCACCGCGCGGGGTGCGCGTCCCCTACATGATCAACGACCTACGGCCCGGCCCGCTGGGCTCGGCGCCGCGCTCGCTGATCGGCTACCGCAACAACCTGTACTGCACGCTGGATGACGGCTCGACCGGGCGCGAGCTGTGGGAGTCGAACGGCATCGGCAGCGGCACGTTCCGCGTCTTGGACCTCAACCCAGGACCCGGCGACGGCATCCCGGGGCCGCTGATGATCACCGGGCCGGCGCTGCTCTTCGCTGGTGACGACGGTGCGACCGGCCTGGAGCTCTGGCGCTCCAACGGTTCCTCGCGCGGGACTGCGCAGATTGCCGACCTGCGACCTGGCCCGCTGGGCTCCGAGCCCACCGAGATCACCCGTCTCCATACCGACCGGGTGGCGTTCGTCGCGGACGACGGCACGCGGGGCGAGGGGCTGTGGTGGGCGACGTCGATCGCGACGACGCCGACCCCGGTCCCTCTCGGCCCTGGGGTCTCGGCACCGCGCGGACTGTTCTTCAGCTCGGACGACCTGTACTTCACTGCCGACGAGCCCGGCGTGGGGCGGGAGCCTTGGGTGGTCGAGACCCTATTCATGACGAACCCGCATCGCATCGCCGACCTCGCCCCGGGTCCGGCGTCGTCGTGCGCCCAGGATGCGGCGTTTGCCGTGGCCGGCCTGCAGATGGTCTTCACCGCCGACGACGGTGGCCTCGGCGTCGAGCCATGGACCTTCCCGGCCGACGCGGTCGCCCGCAAGCTCGGCGGTGGCTGTGGCGGCTACGACCGCCGCCCCGACCTGTTCGCCACAGCGCCGCACGTCGGCGGTAACGTCCAGTTCGACGGCAGCGGATCCGGCAACTTGCCGGGAACGGTGGCGGTCTTCCTGGCGAGCGCGAAGCCGTTGTTGGCGGCGCCGTTGCCAGGCGGCTGCGTCTTCCATCTGGACTTCGCGAGCCTCGTGACCTTTGGGGTGGTCCCGGCGCTTACGCAGTACAACGCCGTGTTACCGATCCCGCCCTCAGCGGCGTTCATCGGCGGCATCCTGCGGGTGCAACCGGCCATCAGCCCTAGTGACGACCCGTTCTTTGGCTTCGACCTCCCGCCAGGGATCGAGCTCCGCGTGGGCCTGTAGCGCCGAGGCTGCGTGTGAGCGATACGCTGAGTATGCCGCAGCCCGAAGGCCGCGACGATCGCATCGAAGAACTCGTGCTGCGTTGCGTCGAGGCCGACGATGTTGGCGCCGAGCTCGCCGCCGTCGGGGCTGAGGTCTCGGCGGCGACGCATGCCCGCGTGCGCCGGGTCGTCGAGCGCATGCAGGCCACGTGGTTTCGCACGGTCGGGCCCGATCACGACGCGAGCGCGCGGCTCCGCGGGTTGGCGCCGGGCGATCGGCTGGGGCCGTTCGAGCTGCACGAGTGCTTGGGCCGCGGCGGCATGGGGGCGGTGTGGCGTGCCACCGACACCAGGCTCGGTCGCGATTTGGCGCTCAAGCAGGTGCATCCGCATCTCGTTGCGTCGGCAGCCATGCGGGCCCGGTTCGAGCGGGAGGCGCGGGCGGCGTCCCGGCTGGACCACGCCGGGCTCTGCACGGTCTTTGAGAGCGGCGACGTCGACGGCGTACCGTTCCTGGCCATGCAGCTGGTGCAAGGCGAGAGCCTGCGCGCGCGCGTCGACCTGGCGGCCGCCGGCGCGGCGCCGCTGCTACCGGCCATGACGTCCCCGGCGGTCCCCGGCGAGCCGCTTCTCCCGGGTGGGCGGGACCTGGACCGACTGCTCGAGTTCGCGGTGGCGTTGTGCGAGGCCATCGAACACGCGCATCAAAGCGGTCTGGTCCACCGGGACATCAAGCCGGGCAACGTGATGGTGACCGACCGCGGCGGGCCCATGGTGCTCGACTTTGGGTTGGTCCGCGACGACCGGGTGGATCAAGCGCTCACGATGAGCGGCGAGCTGCTCGGGACGCCGCAGTACATGGCGCCCGAGCAGATCACCGGCAGCGGTGGCGTGGATCGGCTTACGGATGTGTACGCGCTCGGCGCGACGCTCTATGAGCTATTGGCGCTGCGAACCCCGTTCGCGGGGGAGACCTTCCACGCGCTGCAGCGGGAGATTGTGCAGGCGCCGGTGGTGCCGCTTCGCGAGCACAACCGCGCGATCCCGCGGGACCTCGGGGTCGTCGTGGCGAAGGCGATGGACCGCACCCCGGCGCGACGCTACGCCAGCGCCCAGGCCCTCGCCGATGATCTGCGCCGCGTGCGCGAACGGCGCCCCGTGCTGGCGCGGCCGGCGCCGGCGTGGCTGCGCGGCTGGCGGTGGGTGCAGCGCAACCCTGTCGTCGCGACGTTCCTGCTGCTGACCTCGCTCGGCTTGCTCATCACGACGCGGCTGCTTCTCGAGGCGCAGCGCGCGCGCGACGCGAGCGAACGCAACCTCGAGGCTTTCCACCTGATGGGTTCCGTCCGGCGCCTGGCGCGGGCCGAGACCACCGCGGCGCAGCTCTTCCCGCAGGTCCCGGCGCTGGTCCCGGCGCTGGACGCGTGGTTGGCCTACCACGTGCCGCTGCTGCAGGACGATCTGGCCCGCGTCCGCGCGGGTCTGGCGACGCTGGACGAGCAGCTGGCGGCCGAGGTGCCGGGCGCGGCCTTCGACCGCGAGTCGATGCTGCTGCTTCACGAGACCTTGCGCGGCCACCTGCCCGAGCTGGAGGCGTTTCTCGCCGCGGACGGACGGGCGGCGGAGGTCGCCGCCCGCCGGGCTTGGGCGGCGGGCGTTGCCGCGCAAAGTCTCGAGCGGCGCCACGAACAGTGGGCCGAGGCGTGCGCGGCGATCGCCGCGAGCGATGGCACCCGCGCGCACGAGGAGTATCGAGGGCTCGACCTCGGTCCACAGCTGGGTCTCGTGCCCATCGGCTGTGACCCGGAGTCCAAGCTCTGGGAGTTCCTAGACCTCCATTCCGGGGACGGTGTGATCCCCGCGCGGGATCCGGCGACCGGCGCCCTCGCCATCGCGGCGAGCACGGGCGTGGTCTTCGTGTTGCTCCCGGGCGGCTTGTGCACCATGGGTGCGCAGGCCGCGGACCCCGACGCGCCCAACCACGACCCGCGCGCCACGCCCCAGGAAGGCCCGCCGCAACGGATCGAGCTGGCACCGTTCTTTCTGTCCAAGTACGAGCTGACCCAGGCGCAGTGGAGTCGGCTGAACCGGGGCGATCGGCCGAGTCGCTACGTGCCTGGCGTGGAGGACGGCGTCACGGACCTCAACCCGGTGGAGCAGGTGTCGGCGTTGGACGCCCAGGCCGTCACTCGGCGGGAGGGCTGGGTCCTGCCGACCGAAGCCCAGTGGGAGTACGCCGCGCGCGCTGGACGATCGTTGCGCTTCCCCTGGGGCGACGAGCCGGTCGACGCCCATCGCCACGCGAACCTGGCGGACGCGACGTTTCAGGCTCGCTTCGGCAGCAAGGACCTCGGCGCTGCCGGCGCGGACGGGTTTGCGACGCACGCGCCCGTGGGGTCGTTTCCACCCAACGGCTTTGGGTTGCACGACATGATCGGCAACGTCCAGGAGCTCACGGCGGACGGTTGGCGCGACGACTACTCGTCGGCGGTCTCGGTCGGGACGGGCAAGCGGTTGCACGTGAGCCCGGCGTTCACGCCGTACCGCGGGTCAGCGTTTCGCCACCCCGCGTACGACGCACGGGTCAGCCGTCGGCGGGGCAGCGCGCCGGACGACGCTCAGCAGTTCACTGGCCTGCGACCGGCGCGCGCGATCGATGCGCTCGCCAACGCTCGGCTACCCGAGATCTCCAACAACGAGGAGTCACGATGATGCACCCTCTGGTCGCGATCGCCATACTGGCGATCACCGCTCTGCCCGCCCAGGTTACGAGTCCGCCCGGCTTGCAAACCGTCGAAGGAGTGGCTCATCGCAGCGACGTCTTTGCCACGCCGACGTTTCGCCTGCAGCACATCGACCTCGCTGCCCCCGAAGGGGTCTATACGCAGGTCGCGCTGCGCCACGACGGCTTGCCGTTCGCCGAGAAGTCGGCCGCGGCGCGGTCGTTTCGCTTGCTCATCGTCATGGGCGAGTTCGACTACAGCAGCCTGCCGGCGCCCGGCACGGCGCGGTTCATCGTGCCGACGCGCACGTCGACGGTCTTGATGCGCACGACGGTGTCGTTGCCCAACTTGCAGTCGCTCCCGGCAAGCGTCCCGGGCCCGGCCTTCTCGCTGATGGCCACGGCGGCGCACCCGTACGTCCGCAGCTCGCCGACCGGCGCCTTGGTCCTCGACATCGTCGCCGACCAGGGCACGGCCTCGGGCGCCTACCCGCTCGATGCGGAGGCTTCGCTGGTGGCCGGCCGTGACGGCCCGGACGGCTGCGAGGTGCTCGGGACCGGCCAGCCCTTTCGGCTGCAGAGCACGATGACCGTCGATGGCACCGGGTACGGCTGGGGCCTTTGTGGCGACGGCGCCGCCGGCAGCGCCATGGGCATGCTCGTCGGGAGAGGGGGCGGCGGCGCCCCGCCGATTGGTCCTGATCCACCGTGCCACCCCATTTACGCGACCGGCCAAGTGGGCTTCGCGCTGCTCGGCGTCGCGGACGCGCGTGGTCAGGTGAAGTTCAGCACCCGGCTGCCCCCGATCGATGCTTGGGCGCGGGGCACACTGTTCATGCAGGCGGTGCAGCCGGACCCAACGCAGCCCTATAGCCTGTCGCTGAGCAACGGGGTCGCGCAGACGTTCCCCATGCGTGCGAGCACCATCCCGAAGACCACGACCATCTTCGCCGCGGACGCGTTGGCCACTGACGGAGAGGTGCAACAGGGCGGCGGCCTCGTCTTTGAGCTCACGATGATGTAGCCGGGCGCCGTTCCGCGGCCGGCGACGTCTCACGCGCGGGTGGCTTGGGGGTGTGACCCTTGGGAGCGAGCTGGCCTATGGGGCTGCACGATGCCGGCGCCGCTAGAAGGAGGGGTCGACACTCAGCCCCTCAACGTCCGCCAGCAGCCCCTGAGCGGCCGCAAGAAGGCGGCGTTCGCGGCGACGCTAGCGGTCCTGATGCTCCTGTGCATCGAACTGTTGGCACAGGGCGGGTTCTATGCAACCTACGGCTTTCGCTACCGGCCAGGGCGCCTGTCTCGCCTCTCGCGCGCGATCAACGCGATCCCTTCCGAGCTGCACAATGATGCCGTCGCCGCCGACAACATCGTGCATCCGTATGTCGGCTACGTGCGCGATGTGCCGCCAGACCAGCAGCACTTGCACGGGTTCTGGACGTTGGCAGATGAGCTGCCGCGACACCGGGTCCCAGGCGCGGTGAACGTACTCGTCACCGGCGGATCTGTCGCGCTCGAGGTCGGCTACGGCGTTCCTTTGACTCACGTGTTCCGCGAGGTGCTGTGTGAGCGCCGCCGCGGCGGCGTGGCGGTCCGGGTCTTCACCGCGGCGCTCGGCGGGATGAAGCAGCCGCAGCAGCTCATGATCCTCAACTGGCTGGCGACACAGGGCGCCGTGTTTGACGTTGTCGTCAACCTCGACGGCTTCAACGATGTCGTGTTGCCTGTCTTCGAGAATGCCCCCGCCGGCGTCCACCCGGCGTTCCCACGCGGCTGGGCCGCGCAATTGCGCAAAGTCGGCGCCGGCCGCGAAGTGGGCGAGCTCGCGTTTTTGCGCCGGGCGCAGATGGAGTTGGTCCAAGCTGCCCAGGGGGGCGCGCTGGCGAGCTCGGCGCTGTTGGGCCTCTACTACGCACACGCGGTCGTCGGCTACGAACGCCGCATCGCCACGCTCGGCGCGAAGCTGATGGCGGGCGAGCTTGCGTTCCAAGCGAAGGGGCCGCCGCTGTCGACGACGGACCGCGACGTCCTGTTGGCCGAATCCGTCGACGTGTGGGCGCGGGGCTCGCGTTTGATGGGCGCCGTTGCGGCGGGACTGCAAGCTGAGTACTTCCACTTCCTCCAGCCCAACCAATACGTGCGTGGCAGCAAGCCGCTGTCCGCGGAAGAACGGCGCCTCTACTACACGCCGCGCGATGATGAGACCTATGGGCCGACGGCCGTCGCGGGCTATCCACTGCTGATCGCCCGCGGCGCGAAGTTGCTCGCCGACGGCGTGAAGTTCGTCGACGCCACACCGCTGTTTGCTGACGACCAGCAGACGCTGTACCGAGACACCTGTTGTCACTTCAACCGTGAGGGGAACGTGAAGCTCGCCCGGTTTGTCGTCGAGTATCTCCTCGAGCACTCAACGGCATTGCAGGCCGCCGTCGCGGCAGCGCGCGATGGTTGAGCCGGCTGGGGCGCGAGCCCCGGTGGTCCGAGGCACGGCGTGCACGGTCGGCTTGGTGGCCGCGGCGTGCGCATGCCGCGGCCTCGCGGGTGGGGATTGGACGGAAGTGCCGGCGGAGGAGGAGACGTGAAGCGGACCGGACTCGCTCGTACTTGGCGTTTGCGTCGGTGTGGCGTCGCGGCTCCTCAGGCGCTGCCATCTTCCTCCAGCGCCATCGACAGACGGATCAGCGCCCGACGCAGCAGCTGCCGCGACGCCTGCTCGCTGCGGCCGAGCTTGGCACCGATCTCGGCATGAGAGAGTCCGACGATGCGCGACAACGTGATGATCTCGCGTTGCTCCTCGCTCAACCCGTCGAACGCGGTCTCAATGCGCGCCAGTTCCTCGGCCGATGCGGCCGCGGCGCTCGGCGTCGCAACGCTGGCATACTGCTGGCGCAGTGCCGCGTCGCCGTCCTCGCCGCCCCGGGGTGCCATCTCGCGATCGATGTCGCGCTTCTGCGCTCGGTAGTAGCGGTCGCGCTCGACGATCTTGCGCAGAACGGCGGTGTAGAGCCAGTTGCGGAACTCGGTATCGCCGCGATATGAAAATCGCTCGGCGCCGCCGAGCAACTCGCGACAGACGGATTGCACGAGGTCGGACTGGGACTCGCGGGCACGGATCGCGTTCCCGGCGCGCAGCCGCACAAAGGCACGCAGCGACGGCAGGTGGCGCTCCAAGAGCGTCTCAACGCCGGGGTCGCCGGCGCCCGCGGCCGAGGGGGCGGGGTCGCTCGACATACGGCCCCAGCGTAGCTTCCGTCCGGCGAGCGCACAAAACCACCGGCCGCGGGAGCGCCGTCGCGCGGCGCTGGCGGGCGTCACGGCTGCGCCTCGGCCCGGCGCACGCGCAGGAACAGAATGCCTCCCGTCGCCGGGTCGGTTTCGACGCGGGCGTGGGCCACGGCCTTGGCATCGAGATCTCCACAGAGGTCGAGCATGTCGGCTTCGCGCCGATAGACGAGGTGCCAGTCCATACACGCTTCCATGTATCCCACGCCGGATACACCCGCCGAGAAGTTCGCGATCACGAGCTCGCCGCCGGGCCGGAGCATGGCGAACATGCGTCGGGTCAAGGCCCGAGCCGTGCGCCGGTTAAGGTAGTCGAAGAGACCCGTGGAGTAGGCGAGGTCGAAACCCTCGAGGGGGAGGCGCCCGGTCAGCAGGGCACGCACGCGCCCGGCCACGGTGCGCACGGCGTCGATGCCGACGTAGTCACGCGCGACCACGGCGAGGCTCCGCTCGTCCTGGTCGAAAGCCACCAGCTCCTGGAAGGCGCCGGCGCGACAGGCAGTCGAGGCGCCGACCTCCCGCATGTGCCCGGATGCGATCGAGACCACACGGGCACCGGGCTGCCGGCGGCCGAGTTGCTCGAGCACCCCCGCGAGATACGTCTTGCGCGCGCGCACCGCCCGACACGGCACCTTCTCCATCGCCGCGGCGTAGAGCGCGCGGCCCCGCGCCGTGCACGGCGGCAGGACGATCCCGTCCCCATAGCCGTAGATGTAGTCGATCAGCTCGGCGTCCCCAGCGTAGCCCCGCGGTTTGTCGAACGCGTGGCGGGTGAACGGGTCTTGGCGCAGGCTCGCCATCAACGCGTGCTGGCGAAACGTGCCGCGGGCAAACCCGCGCCAGGCGGCCGGGTCCAGTGAGCGGCGCCGCAAGTCGAGCTCCCCGATCAGCCGCGGGAAGGCGCGACGGACCGCGCCGTGCTCGATGGCATTGGCGATTTGATCCAGCGCGGCAGATGACGGTGGGCAGTGAGACCAATCAATGGAAGTGGGCATCGCTCGTTCCTGACAGTGCATTTGGTCAGGCGATGGCGAGCCCTTGCCCGGCGTGACGGCCGGCCCCCGAGAATCTCCGGCGGGATGCGGATCAGCGGACGCGGTAGACGCGGATCGAGCGGCCGGCGATGCCGACGAGTTCGTGGTCGCGCAGCCAGCCGTAGCCGTCGGTGACGGTGGAGGTCTGCCCGCGGGATCGATCGCAGGCATCGTCGAACGTCTGATGCCAGAGGTCGCGGAAGTACATCTCGCTCACGGCCACCCAGCCGCGCACCCGTTCGCCGGGCGGCAGCCAGCGCAGTGGCGGCAGGCCGTGCTCGCAGAGGTGGGCGCTGCCGAAATACGCCACGTGGAGCTCGGGGACCTGATGCGCGCGACAAAACGCGGCGAGGTGGAGCAGGTCCTGTCCCCAGTCGAGGTCGCTGTCGACGAGGAGCTCCCCGGGCTCGGAGCCCGCGAGGGGGTTGAAGTAGGCCAGGTAGTGCGGGTGCGTCACGGCGGCGATCGCAACCTGCCACCCGATCAACGCGACCAGGGTGGTCCCGACGAGCGCCCGACGACCGCGGGTGGCGGCCCGCTGCAGCCACGCGGCCGCGCCGAGCCCGGCGCTGACCGCGAAGAGCGGATACACGACGAGCACGTGCCGCAGACCGATGTTGACCGAGCTCGGCAGCGCCGCGGCCAGAGTGGCGAAACCCGCCAGGAGGGGGGCGAACGCCCGTCGGTCGAGGGCGCTACCGGCGCCGCGGCAGAGGGCCAGGGCGGTGGTCGCCAGGAGCATGAGGAACGGCAGCGGGGTCTTCACCAGCAGCGCGACGGGATAGAACAACCAGAACCCGGCTTGGCTGGTTTGCCCGAGGAGATACGCCGGGTGCCCGTGCGATGCGTGGGCCACCAAGAGCAACAGCCCGATCCCGGCCTCGGGTGCGGGGAGCGGGACGTTCCACAAGGCGCCGAGGACGCGTCGCCCGACCCCGCCTTCGGCCGAGAAGGCCAGGCGCCGCGCAAGCTCAGCGCCGCGCACCTCGGCCATGGCGCCGACCGCAAAGCCATAGCTGGCCCACAGCAGCACGACGGCCACCGTGCCGGCGACAAGGAGCCCGCGTAGCCACGTGCCGGCGCGCGGCGCGACGGCTGTGGGCTCCGGGGCCCGCCCGAGCCAACGGAGGAGCGCGAGCGCTAGGAAGCACGGCGGGAAGAGCACCAGCGCGGAGTACTTGACGCACAACGCCAGGCCGAATCCCAGCCCAAAGGCGACCGACCGTCCCAAGGTCGGCCGCTCGAGCCAGCAGCTCGCCCCCCAGACCGCCGCGGCATAGGCCGCGGCCATTGCCAGGTCGGTGTTGGCCATCCCGGCGTGGCCCAGCATCGGCGGCAGGGTCACGAGAAACGTCGTCGCGACCGCGGCGGCCACCGCGCCGCCGCGCCGCCGGGCCCAGGCCCAGACCACGGCCGCGGCCAGCAGGAGCCACGGCAGGGTGCCAAGCCGAGCCGCGGCCAACGTGTGCTGATACTCCGGCGCGCCGCGTGCGTACAGGACCTCGGTGCCGCGCCGGAACGGCGCGCCCTTGGCCGGGAGCTCGAGACCGCGCAGGTGCGGGCCCAGCCCGGCGGTGACCCGACCCAGCGGTGGGCTCTCGGCGTGGATCGACACGCTGCCCTCCTGCAGCCACTGCATGCCGACCGCCATGTGGGTGGGCTCATCGACGGTGTGCGACAGCGCGCCGTGTGACGCCACCACCAGCGCCACGGCGCCGATCACCACCAGCAGGGTGAGGAGGCCGAGCCCGAGCGAACCATGCACCATGCGCACACGGGGATGATCGCCCGGCTCGGTCATTGGTCCAATTGCCGAGCTACTTCTTTGAACGCGCCGGCATCAACGCCATCGCGATGGGGCTCGACGACGTCTTGTGGCTCGGCACCAATCAGGGATTCGCGCGTCGGGACGGCAGTGAGTTCAGCGTCTTCGACACCAGCAAACTCGCCGCTGCCGGCAGCGCTACGCCTGAACGCGGGCGCCGGGGCGGCCGGCACGGCCGACGCGCTGGTCGGCACGCTCAGCGGCACCAGCCCCGGTCTGCCGCTGCCGGGCGGCGCCGGTGTGTTGCCGATCAACGCCGACCTGTTGAGCTCGGTGAGCCTGGGCCTGCCTGGTTTTTTGTCGGCACGCTCGCCGGGTCGGCCTGGCGCAGACGTCGCTGGCCTGCCGCCTCTGCCGTTTGCCGTCGGGTTGCCCGTGCACTTCGCTCGGACCTTGCCCGGTGTCTGGCGGGTCTCCAACGCGTTGGCGCTGCGGCCGTCGCCGTCGGGGCCAACGGGCGCCGGCGATCAACGGCCGCCGCGGTAGTTGCTGCGGCGCCAATCGTATTCCATCCCGCGCGCACATAGCTCGGCGGCCTCCTGGCCGAGAAGACGCTCGACCACGTGGAGCGAGCCGTCGATGCCCGCTGAGATGCCGGCGGTGGTCACGATCTTGCCGTCCTCCACGACGCGTAGGTCGCGGCGCACCGAGACCTTGGGGTAGCGGTTCTCCAGCCGGCCCAGCGCGCCGAAGAACGTCGTCGCCTCTTTGCCGTCCAGCAAGCCGGCGCGGGCCAGAATGAAGGCGCCCGTGCAGATCGACATGACGATCTCGGCCTTGGGGGCGACCCTCTGCACCCAGGGCACCAAGGTCGGATCGGCGAGGGCGCGCTGCGACGAGCCGCCAGGGATGACCAGCACGTCGGGCTGCGGACAGCTGGCGAAGTCGAACTCCGGCACGACGGTCAAGAACCCTTGGCTAAGGATCGGTTCCCGTGTGGGCGCGACGGTGACGACGCGAAAGGACTCGCCCTTCGGGCCGCGTCCCTGCGCGAACACCTCGCCGGGTCCGGCGAAGTCGAGCAGCTCGACGCCATCGTGCACAAACACGGCGACGAGCCGCCGTCGATCCGACTCCGTGCTGAACATCGCCTCCAGCAGAGTGGCAAACCGAGGATCCTCCCGCAGGGACGTCAGATCCGGGTCGGCCTTCGCCGTCCCCGCGCGGGTGAACCCGGCGTCGACCGCCTTCTGCAGCCACTCGAACGCCCGCTCGGATTCGCCGAGCAATGCGTACGCGCACGCGGCGTTGTAACTGCCGAGCTGTGCTTGCCCGTGGGCCGCGGCCTGGGTGTGGGCGGGAAGAGCCTCCTTGATCTTCCCCTGTGCGTGCAGGGCGTAGCCAAGCCGATACCACATCTGGCCGTCTTCTGGCTTCAACGGCGCGAGGGCGGCGAGCGCGGCCGCCGCTGCGGGCCAGTCCTGATGCTCCCAAGCCGCCACGGCCTGCTCTTGGAGCACATCGGGGTCGTCGCTAGAGGGTTTGCTGGTTTGGGCGGGCAGCGCGACCGCGAGCAGGGCGCTGCAAAAAAGGGTGCGGCAGACAGCGGTCGCCAGAGCTGCGCGTGAGAACATGGGCTACCTCGGTGGGAGTGGGTTCGCTGTGCTGTTCGCGTCGCGAACCAAGACCTGCCAGAAAACGTGCTCGCCGTGAGGCACCGGGAGATTGGACCAAAGCGCCGTGGCGAATGTGGCCGTCAGGCGTGATCGTCGTGCCGGCGCATGGCCTCGCGGACGGCCGCGAGGACCGCCGACTTGGCCTTGTAGACCTGGTTGGCGTTGAGGCAGAGCTCGGCGGCGACCGTGGCGACCGTGGCGCCGTCGAAGCACAAGCGCTCAAACGCGCGGTATGCCTTGCCGGAGACGCGGCGGCGCGCCTCGTCCATGCTCGTCCGCAGGACGTGCCGCCGCCACTCTTCCTCCCAGAGGCGCTCCGGGTCGGTGGCGGCGTCGGCCAGGACGGCGAGGCGCTCGGTGTGCAGCCGCGTGCCGCGCCGCGCCCTGAGGTGATCTGAGACCTTGGCGCGGGCAATCGTGCGCAACCACCGGTGAAAGCCGCCCCGTGCGCGGTCGTAGCGGAATCCCGGCAACGCCTGCAGCAGGGCCTCGAGGCACCGGTCGCGCACCTCCTCGGCGTCACTGGCGGCGAGCCCGCAGCGCCGGGCGAACGCGAAGAGCACGGGCGCGTAGAGGTGGTAGAACTCGGTCCACGCCGCCTCGTCGCGGAGGTCACGCACGCGCATGATCAGGCTTTGGCGCGTCGTCATCATCCGCCTTCGTCTGGGTCGGGGCCGGCGTCGCAACCGCAGGCGTCGGCGACCGCGTGGGCGCGCCGCCCCGAAGCGGTGCCGCCGCGACCGGTGCGCTGGCAGAGCGCCTTGGCCTTGGCGGTCAGTTCGCACGCCTCCGCGCACCGGCCTTGGTCGTGCAGGACTTCGGCCAGCTGCGTGAGGGCGCGCAGCCGAATGGGGCAGTCGTCGCCGTAGACCCGGCAGCGCGCGGTGAGCGCGTGGCGCGTGAGCTGCTCCGCCAAGTCGCGATCGCCGCTCAGGACGAAGAGCGTGCCCAGGCCGACCGCCCAAGAAGCGAGCTCGAACGAGCCTTCGCCCCGATAGGCCCGCATGACCGCGAACGCATCGAGAAGGGCTGTGCGCCCGCCGGGCTCGGTGATCCCGGGCTCGACGCGGGCCGCGATCGACCGCAGGCGGTCAGCGTCCTCGGGGCGGCGCAGCGCCCAGGACCGCATCGCCTGCGCCACGGCGCGGCACGAGAACGCCGCGGCGAGGTCGAGCTGGCCCTGCTGCGTGTAGAGGCGCGCGAAGCGGCGGAGCACGTCGGTACTCCGGTGCGGCCCGAGCCGATCCTGCGCCAAGGCCGCGGCGCGCCCGAGCATCGCCTCCGCGTCGGCATAGGCGTGACGGTTTTGGAGGACGGCCGCGTAGTCGTGCCAACACTCAACGATCCAGGCCGCGTGGCTGGGCCCCGCCGCGGTCAAGGCCTCGGCGGCCCCGGCGAAGGCTTGTTCGGCCGCCGGCAAGTCCCCTCGGCGCAGGTAGAGCAGAGCGCGTCGGTGCGCGGTTCGGCCGCGCTCGGCGTGGCCGCGAGGACCCGAGCCGGCCGCGGCAAACGTGGCCTGCGCCGCGTCGAGGAGGGACTCGGCTTCGGCCAGCGCCGGCGGCGAGCGTTCGTCGATCAGCGCGTGCGCCAGGACGCGTTGGCTGCGGGCGATGGCAGCGTGATCCGCGCCGACGCCATGGTGCAGCGCCAGAGCCTCGCGGGCGAGCGCGACGGCGGCGGGATCCGAGCGCTGCGTGCGCACCAAGGCCAAGCTGTGCATCGCCCCGGCGAGGCTCGTTGGCACCGCGGGAGTATCGCGCAGCCCGCGCACCGCCGCGGTCAGGTGCTCGTCGGCTTCGTCCAGCATGAAGAGTTGGAGGTAGGTGTCACCGATGGCGCGCCGGACCGCGGCTTGGACGTGGGGCGCCGCTCCGAGCTCGCCGTGCACGCGTGCCGCCACGTCATCGAGGACGTCGACCAGCGCCACGGCGCCCCCCATGCGCCCGGGCTGGGCCGCCGAAATGAGCTCGCGCAGGACGCTCTGGATCTGGGCCGCGGTCTGCCGCTGCCCCCGCGCCGACCAGTGCAATGAGGTGATCCACACGGCAAGTCCGGTCACCGCAAGGAGCACGCCGGCCTGGACGGCGAGGACGCGGCGGTATCGCCAGGCCGTGCGTCGCGTCACCGACCAGAGGCTCGCGGTCTCGATCTCGCGTGGGCGGCCCGCCAGCCAACGCTCGAGATCGTCGGCCAGAGCATCGGCGTCGGTGTGCCGGGCGCCGCGGTCGCGCTCGAGCGCGCGACGCAGGATCGCCCGCAGCGCGCGGTCGACCCCTGCGGCGGCGCGGAGCCGCGGCTCGGCCCGACGAATCCGGTCCACCACCTCGCCCAGCGAACCGTTGGTGTCGTGTGGCAACTGCCCGGTCGCCAGCTCGCACAACATCACACCCAACGAGTAGACGTCGCTGGCCGGGCCGATCTGGGCGGCCGCGCCGGTGATCTGCTCGGGCGACGCATACGCCGGGGTGCCGAGGAACTGTCCCGTCCAAGTGATGCCGCGGATGCTCTCGTCAGTCGTGGCCGCCGGCTTGCTCAACCCAAAGTCGAGCACCTGAGGCCGACCGTCGATGGCGACGAGCACGTTCTGCGGCTTGAGATCGCGGTGTACCACGCCCTGCCGGTGCGCGTAGCCGACGGCGCGGCACACCTTGGCGAACAGCTCCAGCCGTCCGCGTAGGTCCAGGCCGCGGTCGCGAACGTGGGCGTCCAAGTGGCGGCCCCGGACGTAGGGCATGACCAAGTAGCGGACATTGCCCGCCGCCCCGTGCGTGTGCACCGGTACCACGAACGGATGCTGCAGGGCCGAGGCGAGCCGCGCTTCGCGGTCGAAGCGCTGGCGATCCTCGCGGTCGCTCCAAGGTGCCCCGAACAGGACTTTGACCGCGACGACCTGGTCGGCGTCTTGCGTCTCGGCGACGAACACGCCACCGCGGGGACCTCGGTGGAGCTCGGCACGCAGACGATAGGGGCCTACGGCGCTGCCGACTCCGGGCGCAGCACCCGCGGCCGCGGGCGCTTCATCGTGCGCCCGGCGGAGCTCGCCGAGCAGGGCCGCGTCGCGTTCGGCCACCGCGAGAGCCTCGCGGCAAGCCGGGCAGCCGCCGAGATGGACGCCGGCGCGCGCGCGCAGCGCGGGGTCGGCATCAGGGCGGGCCAGGCGCTCGAGCAGCTGCGGGTCCAGACAACCAACCATCGGTGGGCGCGATTGTCGCCCATCGGCGCGAGACGCGAAGGGCGGGCCTCGGGGAAAGGTTCCGACGCGAAACCGCGGCAGACTTGAGGCGTCGACGCGAAGGGGCTCCGGGGCGTCGCGTCGCCGGGTCGCGTTCCGCCGTTGGCGGGGCGGGGACCGACGCGCCCTCGCTCGCGGTGCGCGAGCGGGGAAATACCGCGCTTCGGTGTAGGATCCCGGCGCGTGATCGTCGTCCTCTTCTTCTTTTCCGGCGCCGCTGGCCTCATCTACGAGGTCCTCTGGAATCGCCTCCTCGGCCTCGAGATGGGCCACACGGCGCGGTCGCTCGCGGCGATCCTGACCGTGTTCATGGGTGGGCTGGCCCTGGGCAGCTGGATCGGTGGCCGACTGGCGCACCGGGTGCAGAACGGCCTGCGGGTCTACGGCTGGCTGGAGCTGGCCATCGGCCTCTACTGCCTCGCCCTGCCTCACCTCATCGACGCCCTGACGCCGATCATGGCGTGGCTGTATCGCGGCAACGACCACTCGTTCGCGCAGTTCAACCTGGCCCAGTTCGCGGTTGCCGGGGCGGTGCTCCTGGTGCCGGTGACGCTGATGGGCGCGACGTTGCCAATCGTGGCCGAGCACGTCACGCGACGGCGGGAGCGGGTGGGCGGCTCCGTCGGGCTGATCTACGCGGTCAACACCGTGGGGGCGTTTGTCGGCTGCATGGTGGCCGGCATGCTGCTGATTCCGCAGCTCGGTGTGGCGACGACCAACGTCGCGGCGGTGGGCACCAACCTGGCGGTGGGGGCGATCGCCCTGGTGCTGGCGCGGTCGGCGGCGCCGGTGCGACACCTCGCCGACGAGCCTGCGTCGGACGCGACGGATGCGTCCTCGGACCGAGCGGCGCCAACGGCCCACTCGGGGATCCCGACGCGCCTCTTGCTCTTCGGCTTTGGCCTCTCCGGCTTCGCCGCGATGGCATACCAGGTCGCGTGGACGCGCGTCATCAGTCTGTCGATCGGTTCGGCGACCTATGCGTTCACGCTGATCGTCGGCGCGTTCATCCTCGGCCTCGCGATTGGCGCGGCGATCCTGGGACGCATCGGTCAGGTGGGCGCGCGAGCGGCACCGCTGCTGGCCGGGTCGCAGCTGCTGCTAGCCCTCGCCGCCACGCTCATGTTGCCGGCCTTCGATCAGCTACCAGCGTGGGTCGCGGCGCAGGTGTACGAGCATCGCGACGCCTTCGCCACGGTGCAGCGAGCCGAGTTCTTGCGGATCTTCCTGATCGTCCTCGTGCCGACGTTCTTGATGGGCGGGGCCTTGCCGCTCATCGTCCACGAGATCTCTCGACGGGCGCCGGCCAACGTCGGCGCGGTGCTCGGTCGAGCCTATGCGGCGAACACGATTGGCACGATCCTCGGCTCGTTCCTGACTGGGTTTGTGCTGGTTCCGTGGGTCGGTGTCCGGGGCGCGATTGTCGTGGGGGTGGCGATCAATGCGATCGTCGGCGTGGCCTGGTGGTGCACCGCCCGCCGGGAGTTCTTGGCCCGACGCCTCTCCCTTGCGGTACCCGCGGCCGCAGCCCTCGTCGGGTTGACGCTGGCGATGCCCGAATGGAACCGGACGCTGCTCACGAGTGCGCCATACGAGGGCGCGGAGTACATCGAGCGGCAGAAACGCGTGACGCCTGATCCCGACCGCAGCCCGGCGGAGCTCTTCGCCGACTACGTCGCGGCGAACTACGAGCTGTTGGCGCATCGGGAGGACGTTGCGACGACGGTGACGATCACGCGGGATCGGCGCTTTGGTGAGCAGGTGCTGCGCCTCGGTGGCAAGTCGGCAGCCGCCCAGTTCGATCGGGCCCAGGCACTCCTCGCCCATCTGCCACTGGCCCTACACCCGGATCCGCAGGATGTGCTGATCGTCGGCTTGGGCGCTGGCGGCACGCTGGAGTCCACCCTCCGCCACGAGCACGTGCGCACGGTCCAGAACATCGAGATCTCGCCCGCGGTGGTGGACGTCGCGCGGGAGTGGTTTGGCCGCGCCGCGGCTTTCGACGACCCGCGCACCGAGATCTTGATCGGCGACGGGCGCCTACACCTCGCCCTCGCGGAGCGGCAGTACGATGTCATTCTGTCGCAGCCGAGCAATCCTTGGATCGTCGGCGCCTCGGCGCTGTTCACCCGAGACTGCTTCGAGGAGATGCGCGCCCGCCTCAAGCCGGGCGGCCTGGCCTGCATCTGGATGCAGGGGTTTCAGATTGGCATCGAGCCGGTGCGCACGCTCTTCGCGACGTTTGCCGCGGTCTTCGAGCACATGGATGTGTTCGAGAATCGCAATCGCAGCGAGTACTTCTTGATCGGCGCGCTGGAGCCCCTGGCCATCGATCCGGTCGCCGTGGCAGCGCGAGTGCAGCAGCCTCGCGTGCGCAAGGAGCTGAGCCGGCTCCACATCCGCGACGCGGTGCAGCTGCTTAGCCTCTACCTGGGTGACCGCGCGGCCATGGCGCCGTTCATGGCCGGCGCTGGCATCTCGACGGACGACCACAACCTACTCGAAGCGGACATTCCCAAGAGCCTCTTTCAGGCCGATGTGCTCGACGTCACACGTGCCCTCTACGAGGTGCGGGAACCGATCACCGAACGCTGGGGCCTAGCCGCGACGGCGCCGGCGGCAGTGGAGTGGGCGGAGCGGGCGGCGGCAATCTTGCGCAGCAGCGGCCCTGCCCTGGACGCGATGCGACTGCAGCAAGAGATGGAGCCGCTCACGGCCAAGGTGATCGAGGCCATCGCCGCGCACGACCCGAACGACGAGTTGGTCCGAGGGTGGACCGCCGGCCGACGCAGGAAGCTCATCGCGCTGACGAACGCGCTGCAGGGCGGCTACGCCAACGCGGAGAGGCAGCTCCAGGTACGCGCCATTCCGTGGCGCGGGGCGCTGCGGCGGTATTTCTATCTGCGGGAAGCGAGCCGGGCGGCGCCGAATGAGGGCCTGTGGCAGGAGGTGTGGGAGCTCCAGCCTCTCGACGAAGAGCGCTGGGTCGTCACGCGCTATCGACCGCCAGACGCGACCGCCGAGGAGCAGCTGGCTTGGCTGTCGTCGGACAACTTTGCGGGCCTGGCCCGCGAGGACCTGGTGCCCTTGGCGGGGTGCGGCGAGCTAGTGCTGAAGGAGTCGGGGCCGGTGCTCCGCGGGGCGGTGCAGTGTGCCGTCGCGGGGACGCCGCGAGTGCTGGCGTTCGACGTGGTCGTGCGGGCGCCCGTCGTTCGCGGCCAAGCCGTCGTGGAGCCGTCGCGCATTAGTCTGTGGAGTCGCCAGCTCGCCGCGGATGGCTCGGTGGTGGCCGGCCGCCAGAAACCCCTGGCGTACGAGCGAGTCGGCGCGGCGGCGCCCCGGTAATGCGACCCGCGCGGGCGCGAACCTCTCGCGCCATCACCCGCGGCCGCGACAATGGCGCGCATGGCACTTCCCGCCTCTGGCGCGCGGCTGGTCTTCGCCGCGACGATCTTCGCGTTAGGCGTGGCGGCGCAGCCCACGCCGTGCGTGACCGCACCCACCGTAACGCTGCTGGGCACTGGGCGCGCCATTCTGAGCGCGTCGGCGCCGCGGCTCGGTGGGCCGTTTCGCATCGATCTGCGCGGCGGGGCGCCGGGGGCCGCGGCCGTCCTGCTGGTGGCCTCGACGGCGGCGCCGGTGCCATTGCCCACGTTTGGCGCGACGCTATGGCCCGCCGCGCCCCTGGCCGGACTGCCGATCCAGCTCGACGCTCAAGGGGCCGCGCGGTTGGTCGATCGGCCGACCCTGCCGGAGAGTTTCTGCGCGGCCGCGTTGGTCGCGCAGGTCGCCTACGTCGACGGCTCGGCGAGTGGGGGGATTGCGTTCAGCAACGGCCTGCGGCTGCGCTTTGGCGACGGCCCGCAGATTTGGGCCAACAACGGCCAGGATAAGGTTACGCGCGACGAGCTGCGGGCGAGCGAGCAACCGACCGGGGTGACGAACGCGGTGTGGGACACCGGCAGTGTGCGCTTGTTGGGAGCGCGCAACGAGGTGGTGGCGTTCAACCTAGTGCTGGAGGCGCCGACCGCCTCGCAGCGTGATCTTCGCGTCCAACTCGATCGCTTAACCGGCCCGGGCGGGTACGTGATCGACGCGCGACCGGCGACCGCCGCCGACCTGTTCGACTTTCGCCAGCGCAGCATTGAGCTGTTCTTCGTCCGCTACTTGCGGATCAAGGGGCTCAGCCGTCTGAGCTACGACACCTACGACGAGCGCCATATCCCCGAACGCCTGCGGCGACCCTATGCCGGTGCCGGGTTCGGCGCGGGACAGTGGACCGACCGGCCCGACCACGACAAGGATTACCCCGAGATCGCGGTCCCGATGGAGCTGGTCCCTCAGTTCGACGTCGCGGCCGGGACCAACCAGAGCGTTTGGGGCGACGTGTACGTGCCACGGGACGCACCCACGGGCGTGTACCACGGCGCGATTGCGGTGACGGCCGGCGCTGCGGGTGCGGTCGTCGCAACGCTCCCGGTCGAGCTCGAGGTGCGGGACGTCACTCTGCCCGATGCCTTCACCGGGAAGACCATGCTCGTGGTGGGCTACGGCGACATCAATCGTCGCTACACCGGGGTCCGGTGGCCCAACCCGGGCACGCCCGAGGCGCAGGTGAGCGACCGCGTCCGGGACCACCACTTCAAGCTCGCGCGTCGCCACCGCCTGACCTGCGTCGACAGCAACGACGGCCCGTCGTCGTGGTCGCGGCCGGAACCGCGACCCCATTGGGTCGGCAAGCTCGACGGTAGCTTCTACAGCGCCGCGAATGGCTACGAGGGGCCGGGAGAAGGCCTGGGGCACGACCTGTACATGATCGGGCTCTACGGGTCATGGTCTTGGCGCGGCCAGGGCGAAGCGGCGATGCACCAGAACCTGGACGCCTGGCAAAGCTGGTTTGACGCCCGTGGCTGGTCGAGCCGCGACCTGCTGCTCTACCTCATCGACGAGCCCGACCTGAGCAACCCGGCCACGCGAGCGCAGATCAACGCATGGCTCGGGTGGATGGACTCGAATCCGGGGCCCGGCGCCCGGGTGCGATCGTTCGTCACCGCGCAGCTGCCGCAAGCGCAGACTCGCCTGCCGGGGCTCGACGTCGCCGCCAGCTGGATCGGCGTGGGGGAGCCGGACGCCTGGGATCCGGCCCTCGCCCACTTCCAGGAGGGGCGGCGTCAGGCCTGGTGCTACAACGGCCGCCGGCCGGCCAACGGCTCGTTTGCCACTGAGGACGACGGCGTGGCGCTACGAGTGGTCGCCTGGGCTCAGTTCAAGCGTGGCATCGACCGCTGGTTCTTCTGGGAGAGCACCTACTACGAGAACTTCCAGGGCTGCGTGTCCGGCACGTGTGCGACGAACGTGTTCGCGCAGGCGATGACCTTTGGCGGCTACAACCCGAATCCACCCCCCGTGGTCCCCGCGCCCGACCCGGTACTGGGCGAGACGTCGTGGAACCACAGCAACGGCGACGGCGTGCTGTTCTATCCGGGCACGGACCGGCTCTACCCCGAAGAGTCCTTTGGCGTCGAAGGTCCCTTCGCCAGTCTGCGGTTGAAGCACTGGCGCCGGGGACTGCAGGACTATGAGTACCTACGGCTGGCGATGGCGAAGGACCCGGCGGCGGTGCAGGCACTGGTGGCGCGGATGGTCCCGAAGGTGCTGTGGGAGTACGGCGTCAGCGATCCGTCGGACCCGACCTGGGTGCGGGCGAACATCTCCTGGTCCACCGATCCAGCGGTCTGGGAGCAAGCGCGCCGGCAGCTGGTCGCGATCATCGAGCCGTAGTCGTTCTCTCGATCCCCGCGGTGGGGGCTCCGGCCCGGGCGACGTTCCCGTTGGCACGCGGGACGTGGCCTGGTTCGATGATCAAAGTCATGGCCGAGTTGGTCCTAGTGCACGGGTCGGGGCAGAACGCGAGTTCTTGGGGGCGTGTCGCGGCGCGGCTGCGCGAAGGCGGCCACACCGTCGCCACGCCAGACCTCCCCAAGACCGAGGCCCACTGGGCCCTGCGCGACCACGCCGAGGTGATTGCCGCCGCCGCCGTGGGGCCGGCGCCGGTGATCGTGGCGCATTCGTTCAGCGGCGTGTTCTTGCCTCTGGTCGCCGACCTCCGCACCTGCGGCGCACTGATCTACTTCGCCGCGGTCATCCCCGCGCCGGGCCAGAGCATCCGCGCGCAGTTCGAGGCGGACGCGACGATGTTCAACCCCGCGTGGATCGAGGCCGGGAAGCGTTGGTTCGAGCCGGACGAGACCGAAGGCCTCGCCCGCGAGTTTTTGTTCCACGATTGCGACGCCGAGACGCTGGCCTGGGGCCTGACGACGATGGAGTTCTACGACACGCGGCCGCTGGTCACCGAGGCTAGCCCGGCGGCGGCGCCGGCCGGTGTACGCACCGCCGCGATCGTCGCCTCGCAGGACCGGACGATCGACCCGGATTGGGGGCGGCGGATGGCGCGTCAGCTGCTCGGGGTCGAGGCGATCGAGCTCGACGCGGGCCACTGCCCGCACGTGTCGCGGGCGGCGGAGACCACGGATCTCCTCGCCCGCCTGGCGATGACTGACGACGGTGCTTGAGCCCGCGGCCGTGGTCGGCGCGGCCG
The DNA here is from genome assembly GCA_039029375.1 of Planctomycetota bacterium. Taxonomy (GTDB): domain Bacteria; phylum Planctomycetota; class UBA1135; order UBA1135; family UBA2386; genus JBCCGH01. Next base: position 23,762 of record JBCCGH010000063.1, on the reverse strand, counting down.
CACGCCATCAACGAAACCGCTGGCACCACTCGCAGCGGTCGGGGCGCCACAGCTCCGCGGCGGCGGGCCCATCGCCGGTGTAGCCGAGTGCCTGGAGTCGCCGCAGGCTATCGGCGTCGAGGTCCTGGGCGTCGGCCCAACCGAGGTCCTGCGCCGACTCGAGCCAACGCAATAGCGTCCGGCGCAGAGTCCGTGCTCGTTCGAGCTCTTCCGCCACGACGTTCTGCGCGCAGTCTGGATCCGTCGCGAGGTGATAGAGCTCGACGGCGTGCCGCACCCGCGCCTCGAGCTCACTACGCTGAGCCGGCCGACCCTCGAGATGGAGCACCAGGTGGTACCCGTCCTTGGTGACCGACGCCGACGTGCCATGGGAGTGGAGGGCAAAAAGCGGCGCGTCGGTCCCTTCGACTGCGGCGCGGTCGAGAAGGTTCGTGCCGGGGAACGGCGCACTGCTGAGGCCCGCGAGATCCAGGAGCGTGCGCCCGACGTCGGCCTGCGGCACGAGCCGCTCCACCCGTTCGCCCGGGGCGACGCCGGGACCGGCCACAATCAGCGGCACGTGGAGGGTCTGCGGGTACAGGCCGGCGTGGGTGTAGTAGTAGCCGTGCGCGCCGAACGACTCACCGTGGTCGCCGACGAATGCGATCCACGGCTCGGCGCCACCGAGTTCCGCGAGCAGGCGCCCGATGTGACGGTCGAGGTAGGCGACCTCGCCCCGGTACTTGGCGCGGACGACGCCTACGTCGTGCAGCGCGTCTTCGAGATCGGCCCGGAGCGGCTCCGGCAGCGGCTCTGCGACCGTGGGCAGCGGCGGGGTGAACTCCTCGGGTGGGTCGTAGGGCCAGTGTGCGTCAAAGACGTGCAGCCACAGGAAGAGCGGTCGCCCGGCCCGGGCGGCCCGCCAACCCAACGCGTGGTCCACGGTCGGGGCCGCCCGGCGTTGGCCGCGCTCGGGGCCGGACAGCCGGTCGAAGCCCTGGTGCAGCCCGCTGATCGTCGCCAAGTGGAACGCGCTCACGCTCGCCCAGGTCGTGTAGCCGCGCTCGCGGAAACTCTCGGCCAAGGTCTCGGCGGCGTTCGCCAGTCGCTGGTGGTTGTTCAGCACGCCGACGTCGCGCGGGTGCCGGCCGGTCATGAGCGCGATGTGCGATGGGTTCGTCACGTTGGTCCAAGTAAAGCAGCGCTCGAACAGCGCGCCGCGATCGGCGAGGTCATCGAGCACTGGTGTATCCACGGGTACCCCATCTTTGGCGCGGCCGAGGTGATCGCCGCGATGCGTATCAGTGCTGATCAAGATCACCGTGGGCGGTGCCGCGGCGTCGGGGTCGGGCACCAGCACCACATCGGCAATCGCGCAGGCCGCGACCGTGCCGGCGGCCGATTCGAGGTGAAACTGCGCCGATGTGAGCGCCAGGTCACCGATCGCGGCGTGCGCGGTGTGCCAACCGGACTCCGCCGGCAGCGCCAGCCGGGTCGCGGTCGCTTCACCGTCCTCCGCGCGCAGAGTCACGACCAGCTCGGCGTCGTCGGGTACGACGACGCGCGCCGGGACGGCGTAGGAGAACACTAGCGCGCCGCGCCCGCCTTCCAGGGGGGCGGCCAGGGGAACGCGACTCGAGAGGCCCCAACCCCGCAACACGTCGCCGCCGGCCGAGATCGGCTGCGCGTCGCCATGCGGATCGGGCAGGAGGGACTCGGGGGGCCGGTCGATCAGCGCCAGCGCATGCAACCGCAGCGCGCGGACCTTGCCGTCGTACCGCACTTCGACGTGGTCGAACGCGCCGGCCGCCCGAACCGCGTCGGGGACCGGAAACGGCAGGACCCGGACGTGGCGTGGGTCGACCTGGTCTTGGCCATAGCCCGGCTCGATCGGGACGGTCGAGCGGGCTAGCGCGTCGCCGTCGCGTAGCAACGTCACCGTCAGCCGGCCGCGGCCAAAGAACCCCGCGACGATCTCGACCTCATTGAACTGGCTGGGGTCGAACTTGCCGGCGCAGGTGATGCGAACGGTCTGCGCTTCGTTCTCGCCGCCCAGCACCAGGACTTTTGGAGTCGAGCCATACGGTGCCTCCGATGGACCGCGGTCCGCGTTGAGGACCGTCGGTGCGTACGGCCGCCAGCGATGCACCTGCTTGAGGGGCTCGGAACGCAGGCGGACCTTGGGGCGCGGCCACGCGGGCGCTGCCGCCACGGGACGCGGCACGAGCCGCAGGACCGGGCCTGCTGGCGCGGCGGCTGGGTCGCTGCAGGACGCGGCCCACGCCGTGAGGATCAGGGACGGGCCGAGGGCGCTGGATCGACGAGAAAGCGTCATGGTGGTATCGCGGACGAGCGACGCGGTGCCAGACGGCGCCGCGCCGCGCTTCGGCGTGCAGCGTAGGCGGGGGGGCGAGGCCGGTCGACGGTCGGCGAGCCCAGGTCGGTCGATGCCGTGGCGAGAATCTCTTGCGCGCGCCCCAGCGCCTCCGTTCGCATCAGCGCCTATGCCGTGCCCGTCCGCTGGGGTTCGCGTTTCGCCGGCCCCACAATCGCCCGTGCCGTCTCACGTACTCCGTCCGTCCGTCGGCGCGCGGCTGGCGGCGGTGCTCCTCGTGGCGTTCGCCAGCGTCGTCACTGCTCAGGATCCGTCACCGACGGATCCGCCCCCCCCGGTGCGCCGGGCGCTCGAAGCCCGCCTCGAGGCGCTGGACCAGATCGAGGGTCTGGACGCCGAGAGCAAGGAGCGCGCGGCGGGCCTTCTGCAGAACGCACTCGCCGCGCTAGACCTAGCGGACGGCTACGCGACACAGCGCGTCGCCTTCGAGGCCGCCGTCGTCAGCGCCGCCGACACCGTGGCTGCACTGCGGCAGAAGACCGAAGCCGCGACGAAGACCGCTGCCGATCCGGGGGCGCCGCTGACCGCGGCCGACGCCACGGAGTTGACCACGCTCCTGCAGCAGGACCGCTCGGAGGCCGCCAGCGCCAAGGCGGAGCTCGACCGACTCGACGCCGAGCTTCAGCGCCTCGAGGCCCGGCCGCGCGCGGCGCGCGAGGAGCTGGCCGGCGCTAACGCCGATGCGGCCGAGGCCGAGCGCGCCCTCCGGCAGCCACCGGCGGCCGGTGAGGCGGTCGCGGTCAGCGAGGCCCAGCGGCTCGCCCTCGCCGCGCAGCGGCATGCAGCTCGCGCTCGCGCCGACATGCTGGAACAAGATCTGCTGAGTCAGCCCGCACGCGTGCAGGTGGCCACCGCGGAGCGAACGCTGCAGACGCAGGTGGTGGCGGCGCTGAGCGTCCGCGTGACCAGTCGGGAGGAGATGCTGCTCGAGCAGCAGCGGCGCGAAGCAGAGGCAGCGCAGCGGGCCGCAGAGGCGGCGCAGCGCGCCGCGCAGGGGCAACACCCGGTGGTCGCGGCCGTCGCCGAGGAGAACGCCGCGACCACCGGCGAGATTGCCGGCGCGGCTGCCGATCACGAGCCCGCCACGCGGGCGCGCCGCTGGGCCGAGGGCGAACTCGCCCGGCTCAAGGAGACCCACGCGCGGACCCGCGCCCAGCTTGAGCGCGCTGGACTGGCGGGCTTTGGCGGCGAGCTGATGCGCGACCAGCGTCAGCAGCTACCTCGCACCCTGGCCGTCAGCCAAGCCGCGCAGCTGGAGTGGCGCACGAGAATCGCCACCGCCGAGGCTCGGCAGTTCGAGCTCTATCTCGAGCTGCGCGACCTCGTCGATCTGGACCTTGCGGCGAACTCGCGCCTCGACCGGGCCGAAGGCGATCCGCCGGTCACCGGTCTGGGCCGCAGCGCGGCAATCGAACGCCTGCGCGAGCTGCTGGCGGCGCGCCGCAACTTGCTCAGCCAGCTCGAGGATAGCATCCGGGTCTCGCTCGAGACGCTGCGGGAGCTGGACGCGGCGCACACTCAGCTGCAAGACGAGGCTTTGGCCTTCGCCGAGCTCCTCGACGAGTGGCTCCTCTGGATTCCGAGCGCGCCCGCCCTGGCCGGGGCTGGGCTGCAAGCGGCCGTGGGGTCGTTGGCCGGGCTGGGCGCGACGGCGGCGTGGTCGAGCGTGGTCCGCGGCCTCGGCAGCCGCCTCCTCCACCACTGGCCGGTGACGGTGGTCATGGTGCTGGTGCTACTCGCGCTCATGCGCGCGCGGGCGCCCGCTCGACGCCGTCTAGGCGAGATCGCCACTGCGGTGCGACGGGTGTCGTCCGATTCCTTTGGCCTCACCGTCGAGGCGCTCGCGCTGACCGCGGTGTTGGCCGCGGCCTGGCCGATCTTCTTGGCGTTCCTGTCCTGGCAATTGGCGGCGGTCGACGGCGCCGCGCCCGTCGCCGCCGCGTTTGGTTGGGTCGCCGTGGTCGCCACGGGGCTCGCGCTGGTCCGCCATTTGTGTGCCGAACGCGGAGTGGGCGAACAGCACCTGCGGTGGCGCACCGGCGCGACCGCGTTGCTGCGGCGCGAGCTGCGTTGGGCCCGCTGGCCCACGGTCGTCAGCGTGTTCGTCGTCGCGCTGTGCAACGCGCAGGGGGATGCGGCATTGCGCGACGGCGTCGGCCGCGTTGCCTTCATCCTGGCGATGCTGATCGCTGCCGTCTTTCTGTTCCGGGTCGCGCACCCGGGCGGGAGCTGGCTTCAGCCCATCCTCGCCCGCGATCCGCGCGGCTGGTTGTCCCGTCTGCGATACCTGTGGTTCCCCGTCACTGTCGCTCTGCCGGTGGCGTTGGCCATCGTTGCCGGGGCAGGCTACTACTACGCCGCGCTGCAGCTCGACCGCTGCTTCACGGCCACGTTGGGCCTGGTGATCGGTTTGCTAGTGCTGCGCGGCTTGGCGCACCGCTGGCTCCTGATCGAGCAACGCCGGCTGGCGGTGGCGCAGTTCCTGGCGCAGCGAGAAGCGAAGGAAGACCGGGCCGGCGAAGAAGGCGAGGTGCCGGTGGCGGATGAGTTGGAGATCGACTTGTCGGCGATCAACGACCAGAGTCGCCAGCTGCTGAAGACCACGACGTTGCTCGGGGGACTCCTCGGCGTCTGGCTGATCTGGTCGTCCGTCCTGCCCGCGTTCGGCGTGCTCGATCAGGTGCGCCTGTGGAGCAGCGCAACCGCGGAGGTTGCGGGTGCGGTCGAGGTGACCGACTGGACGACGCTGCAGGACCTTGTGGCCGCCTTGCTCGCGCTGCTCCTCACCGTCACGGCTGGCCGCAATCTGCCGGGGCTCTTGCAGATCGTCGTGCTGAAGAACCTGCCGATCGACTCCGGGACCCGGTACGCCATCGTCACGGTTGCGCGCTACGTCCTTTTCATCATCGGGCTGTCGGTGGTGCTGCAGATCATCGGCTTTGGCTGGTCGCGTCTGCAGTGGCTGGTGGCCGCGCTGGGAGTCGGGATTGGCTTTGGCCTGCAGGAGATCATCGCGAACTTCGTCTGCGGCCTGATCCTGCTGTTCGAGCGGCCGATCCGGATCGGCGACCTCGTCACGATTGGCGGCACGACCGGGAAGGTGAGCCGGATTCGGATCCGGGCGACCACGATCACGAACTGGGATCGCCAGGAGCTCGTGATTCCGAACAAGGAGCTGATCATCGGCCGGGTCCTGAACTGGACGTTGACCGGCACCGTCAACCGCGTGGTGATCACCGTCGGCGTCGGCTACGGCAGCGACACGGAAAAGGCCCGGGATCTGCTCCTACGGATCGCTCAGGATCATCCCCTGGTGCTGGAGGATCCTGGGCCGATGGCGACCTTCGAGCAGTTCGGCGACAGCGCGCTGCAGCTGGTGCTGCGGTGCTACCTGGCGGACTTCGAGAACCGGCTGGGCACGATCCACGAGCTGCATACGGCGATTCACCGGGGCTGTGCCGCGGCGGGGATCGAAATCGCGTTCCCGCAGCTCGATGTGCACGTCCAGCCGGCGCCGGCCCCAATCCCAGCGCCAACAGGCCGCGACCGCTGACGGCCGCGGCCGACATCAAGAAATCGCCGCGACCTCGGCAGAACCTCGGCTAACGGGACTACCCTCGGTGTGCGACCTTCGAACGGAGTGCCCGCGGCGACCCTTCTGTTCCGGCGCGGCCCGCGGTGGCGGGATCCCGGTAGGATCGGCACATGGGTTCGCTTACCACGCATACCGAGCTGCTCGGTCGGTTGGCGGATAGCGACCCGCTGGCGTGGCGCGATTTCGTCGACCGCTATGGCGGGCTCATCTCTGGCTTCGCCCGGCGCCGCGGCCTCCAGGACGCGGACGCGGAGGACCTGGTGCAGGACGTGCTGATGGCGATGGTCAAAGTCCTACCCGGGTTCCAGTACGACCGCGGGCGTGGCAGCTTTCGCGGCTACCTGAAGACGGCCTGCCTGAACGCGATTCGCCGGCGCCAAGCGCGCGGACCCGCGGCGACCGTCGAGGTGCCATCCGCGGTGGCCGACGACGCGGATGCGGTCGTCCAGGAGGCGTGGGAAGCGGAGTGGCGGAAGTACCACATGGGGCTGGCGTGGCAGCGGCTGGCGGGTGAGCTTAGCCAGGCCGACCGCTCGGCCTTTCAGCTCTACGCGGTCGAAGGGCAAGAGGCCGCGGCGACGGCGCAAACTCTCGGCGTGAGTGTGGATCGGGTCTATCAGGCGAAGTCGCGCATCCTGAAGCGGCTGTCGACGCTGATCGCCGAACAAGTCGCGGACGAAGGGTGATGGGCGGGGCGGGGGCGAGCTGGTTTGAGGATCCGGCGGCGCTGTTGGCCGAGCTGCGCCGATCCTCGGGTCCGGAGGCGCGACCAAGTTGCGATGGCTACGAGGATTTGGTCGAGATCGGCCGCGGCGGGCAGGGCGTGGTGTTTGCCGCGACGCAGACGTCGACCGGCCGTCGCGTCGCGGTGAAAGTACTCCCGGGTGCGGCGCTCGCGGGCAGCTCCCACGCCCGGCGCTTTGACCGCGAGGTGCGCCTCGTCGCGACACTCGCCCACGAGAGCATCGTGCGCGTGCACGACCGGGGCGTGACGCCGGACGGTGCGCCCTTCCTGGTCATGGAACTGGTGGAGGGCACTCCGCTCGATGTCTGGTGGCAGCGGCTGCGGCAGGCGGACGGCGACGGACGCCTGCGGCAGACCGCGATTGCGCGGCTCTTCGCGCAGCTTGCCGGCGCGCTGGCGCACGCGCACGGGCGCGGCGTGCTGCACCGAGACCTCAAGCCGTCAAACGTCCGCGTCGACGAATTCGGCCGGCCGCGCATTCTCGACTTTGGCCTCGCCAAAGGGATCAACGACGCGGCGTTCGGACTCAGTTTGTCCGGCGAGTTCTTGGGGTCACTGCCGTGGGCCAGCCCCGAGCAGGTGTCGGGCGCGCCGACGAGTGCGGCCACCGACGTCTATCAGATCGGCGTGTTGCTGTACCAGGCGCTGGCGGATCGTTTTCCTTATGACGTCACCGGGACGTTTCGCGAGGTGATCGACCGAATCGGCGCCGCCCTGCCGCCGCATCCGGCGACGCTCGACCGGCGCGTGGACGCAGATCTCGGCGCGATCGCCCTGCGCTGTTTGGAGAAACAACCGGCCGAGCGCTATCCGACGGCGCTCGACGTGCAGCGTGACCTCGACCGCTGGCACCGCGGCGAGCCGCTCGGATGGGGCGCTGACAGCGGCTGGACCATGGTGCGCAAGCAGCTGCGTCGACATCGCACCGCCGTCGCTGTGACGGCCGGGACGCTGGCCTTGGCGATCGGCTTCGGCGCCGTGATGACCGTGCTATGGGTACGCGCCGCCAACGCCGAACAACGGGCGAGCGCGGAGCTAGCCCAGAGCAGTGCGCTCGTGACGTTCCTCGATGACATCCTGTCGGCGGCGGACCCGGATGCCCGCGGCCGCGACGTACGGCTGCTGGACGTCACGCAGCGGGCCAGCGACGACCTCGCGGCCGCCAGCGGCCTCCACCCGGCGACGCGGGCCGCGCTCCACGGCGTGCTGGGCCGGGTGTTCTTGAGTCTCGATGACCTCAAGCGCGCCGGGCGCCACTTCGATCGGGCCGTCGAGACGGGCGCGGCGGCCTTGGGGGCCGCGCACCCGGCGACCCTGCGGGCGCGAGCGGGCGTGGCCCAGGTCGCGATCGCGACGGGCAGCGTCGCCGCTGGCGTGCGGCAGATGACCGCGTGCTGCGCCGATGCCGAGATGAGCCTGGGCGAGGCGCACCCGCAGACCGCCGACCTACACGCGCGGCTCGGGGGGATGCTGATGCAGAGCGGCCGCGACAAAGCCGCGGTCGCGCGGCTGCGCGCGGCACTCGCGGAGCAGACGGAGGCCGGGGCCTCGCCGGCGAGCCTGGGAATCACGCGCGACCATCTGGCGATGGCGCTCCTGCACACCGGCGATCTTGAGGAGGCCCAGGACCTCCACGATGAAGCCCTGGCCGCGCTGGACGCGGGGTCGGTGCCGGATCCGGCCGCGGCGGTCAAACGACTCAACAACTACGCGTCGTTCGTGCATAGCTCCGGTGACCTCGAGCTCGCGAAGGAGCTGTACGAGGCGGCCCTCGCCCGGCACCGCGAGGTGCTCGGCTCCGATCACGTGGCGACGCTGGCGGTGCTCGGCAACGTCGGCAAGCTGCTGCTCGACCAGCGCGCGTTCGCCGCGGCGGAACCCTATCTGCGCGAAGTGCATGACCGTCGAGTGCGCCGACAGGGAGCGCGTCATCCCGCGGCGATGCTCGCCGCGCACAACCTGGGCGCCCTTTTGCTCGAGAGTGGGACTTTGGAGCAGGCCGACGACGTGCTGACCGCGGCGGCGCGGCGGCGCGCCGAGGTGCTTGGCGCCGAGCACGCCGACACGCTGGTCACGAAGACCAGTCTTGGGATGGTGCGGTGGCGCCGCGGCGAGCGCGAGCAGTCGGTGGCCATTGGCCGCGAGGTGCTCGCGGCCCAGCGGCGGCGCCTCGGCGACGACAACATCGACACGGCGATCTCGATGAACAACCTAGCCAAGAAGCTCGAGGAGCTCGGCGAGCTGGACGAGGCGGCGGCGTTGTACGAGCAAGCGGTCGACGGTGGGACGGCCGCACTCCCCGAGGGACACTGGTTTGTCGCGCTCTTTCGCTCGAACCAGGGCGTGTGTCTGCGGCGGCTGGAGCGCTTCGCCGCCGCGGCGGCGGCGCTGGTCGCCGCGATCGCCGACCTCGAAGCGACGTTCGGGGCCGAGGACTCGCGGACGCTGCAAGCCATCCGCAATCTCGCCGAGGTCTACGACGCCTGGGATCGGCCCGCCGAGGCGCGTCGCTGGCGCAAGCGGCTCGGCGATGGCTGAGTTCGTCCTCCCCGCGATCGGTCCTTGAGAACGCCAGCCGGGCTCCACCGTGGGCGAGACACGCCGCGTCGAGGGCCGCCCCGGCGACGACCGACCGGCGCCTACAGCAGGTAGCCGATCTCGGCGAACAGCGGATCCGCTGTGGGCACGCCCTGCTGGTGTTCTTCGACCTTGGCCTTGATGCCCGGGATGATCTGCTCGAGCACGTCGAGGTCGGTGATCCCAAGGTGCCGGGCCAATGCCTCGTAGTAGACGATGCGGAAGTCCGTCAGCGGGAAGATGTACTTCGCCAGCGGATCGCTCGCCGGCAGGTTTGGTGAGAACCAGGTGGGTCGGCCCGTGACGGGATCGGCCGGCGCACCTTGGAACCAAGTCGTCGGGTCGCAGTTGTAGACGCCGCCGCGCGCGGTCGGGCCCATCGCCATCATGACTGAGGCCCGCGCGTGGTCGGTGCCGCCGCTGCTGTTCTCACGCGTCGTGCGGCCGAACTCGGACATGACCATGATCAGGGTCTCGGTCGGGTTGACGACGTCGTTGCCCAGATCTTCGAACGCGGCCTGCATCGCTTGCGACAGGGCGCGCAGCTTGTCCGCGTGCCGGCCAACCTCACCACCCTGATCCGAGTGGTGATCCCAGGTCCCGACCTCGACACCGGCGACGACGCAGCTCGTCAGCTTGAGCAGACGCACGGCGTCGCGCACGGCGTTGCCAAACGGCGTCACCCAGTTCTCCGCTGGGAGGCCCTGCACGCCACCTTCGGGATACGTCTGCGTGCCGGCCGAGGTGTACGGTGCGAGCACCGTGTTGGCGACCTCGCACTCGGTGTTGATCATGGCTTCGCCGTACGAGCGGGCCAATGCGTCCCACTGCGACGGCAAGGCGGCGTTCTGGTAGTGATCGAGCAGGCCGGGCCCCGTGGCCGCCTGGACGCCGCGAAACTTCTCGATCGCCGCGAGCAGCTCCGGATCGGTCGTGCCAGCGTCCAAGCTGTAGGCGTCGTCGGGGCTGTTGCCGGCCTCGTCGCCGATGAACGGCACGTTGGGCTGGACGTTGGCCGGCGTCGGGGAACCGAATGCCGCTTGCAGCTTGGTCGCCACGCTGGCCGTCGCGAACTCCGGGCACCCGGCGGCGCTGACGCCGGGTTGAGGCAGACCGTGCACCGCCGCCTTCGCGACCCAGCCATCCTGCGCGTCCAATGACGCAACTTGCCCGGTCTCCCAGTAGTACTGGCCGGTGAAGTGCGAGAGCGACGAGTCCTCGTAGCCGACGCGGTGGATGAGGGCCAAGCTGCTGCGGCCGGCGGGGGTGAAGGCGTCCATCGCCGGGTGCAGTCCGCAGAAGCCGTTGATGTTCTGCGGGTTGGTGATCTGGATGGTGGGGCGGATCAGCGGGTGGATGTAGGGCCGATCGCCGAACGGCACCAACGTGTTGATGCCGTCGTTCCCGCCGCGCAGGAAGATCAGCAGCACCTTGCGTGGGCCGAGCGCCTTGCGGCCCACGGGGCTGCCGTTCGGTGACCCCATCAGCAAGGGGACGGCTCGGGCTTGGCGGGGCAGCAGCGTCATGCCGCTCGCCGCCAAACCGTAGAGGCCCAGACGCAGCGCCTCGCGCCGGCTCATTTCGTTGCTCATGGCTCTTCCCTTCTTCTGGTTGCCGCTACTTGTGACTGCCCCTACTTCTGGTTGCCCCTACTTCTGGTTGCCTTGGGCAAAGGCGGCGCAGTACGCCACGGTCTGCATGATCTGCTTGCCCCACTGGATGGAGTCTTCCTCCACGAAGGTGGCCAGTGTGAGCAGCGGGACGCTCGTGAGCCCGTCCGGGCTGCGAGCCAAGAACTCCGTCGCGCTGGCGTGATCGGCGGCGGTGTGGTGGCCCTGGTAGAGGACCGTCAAGATCTGGTCGACGATGGCGGTCTCATTGGTCCACGCGCCCACGGTGATGCCGATGGACGCGAGCAAGTCGAAGACGTTGTAGAAGACCTCCGGCGCGGCATCGGCAGCGTTGTCGGACGCGTCCAACATCTGGGCGAGGTTGGCCGGGTCGTAGGTCAAAAACGCGCGCAACTTGGCGGCGACGCGGAACAGCGACTGCTCGGTGCCGAGCTGCTCCACGCTCACGTCGGTGAATCCGTCCGGCGGACCGAACCGGAAGAGCCGCTGGCCGCAGCCGCTCTCCATGAGGTTCATCAGGGTAGTGAGCTGCGAGTTGCGGCGCACGCGACCGCCGAACGCCCGGATCGGCGCCAGGATCGACTCGACCGGCATGTTGGCCTTGCACCAGTAGTTCGTGGGGTCGGCCATCTCCGGTGAGTTGAGCAGGAGCGTGAGCACCGCGTCGAGATCGCCGCCCACGTTGACGCCCCAGGCCGTCATGCACTGGCCAATGAGCGCTTGCGCGGCGGGCGTGCCGTCATCGTCGCAAACGAAGAACCTGTAGAGCATCTTGCAGATGTACTCGGCGCACTGCTCGGAGTTGGCGAGAGCCGCCAGCACGATCTCCCCGTCGACCTGGCCCGTGCCGGTCAGCGTGACGTTCGATGGCGTGCCCAGTCCGTCGTTGAGCCGGAGCTGAGGCAAGACCTGCATACCGGGCGTGATCGTGGCGGCCTTGGCGCTGTCGAAGAAGAACTCGTAGGTGTCGAAGCCCGGGTTGGCGGCGTCGGGCACCCGTTGGAAGTTCCAGCCGGCGAAGACCGCGGCGAGATTCTGTACGTCGGTCTGGTCGTAGCTGTTGTCCTCGCCGAGCGTGTGCAGCTCCAGGAGCTCCCGCGCGTAGTTCTCGTTCGGCTCCTGGCCACCGCTGGCGTCGTTCTCCACTCCGTCGAGGTAGATCGACATCGTCGGGCTCTTGGCGCTGAACTCGAGCAAGTCGAGGAACGTGCCGAACGCGTTGGCGCGAAAGGCGGCGTGCTCTTTGTGCTCGAGGTGAGTGGCGACGAAGTTGGAGCTCTCACCCCCGGCCGGCGGGTTGTCGTTGAAGTAGTTGCGCACCGAGCTGTAGTTGGTGTTCAGCAGGCGCTCCCACCGGTAGGTCAGCATCTCGAGCAGCTGCCAGTCCGAGTACAGCAGCAGCGCCACCTCGTAGCGCGCCAGGTCGCCGATGCTGTATTCCACGGCGGGGTCGAGTACCGGCGTACTCGGGACACCGATGCTGGTCAGCAACAACTGCAACTCGGCGTTGCTTTGGTTCGCGGACGGGTCGGTGGCGGCGATCCCTGGCGCGAGTTGTGTCGCGATGTAGGGGCCGGGCCCGTTGCTGGAGATCTCCACCAGCAGAGCCGGCGTCGGCCCAACGGTGAGGCGGCGGCTGAAGTGACCGGCCTCGGCGTACTGGGTGCCGACCTGCGCACTCAGCAGTGCGGCGCCGAAGAACAAAGAGGCGGCCAAACTGCACCCGCGCGCGGGTGTTACCACGCGTGCAAACGTCGCGAGCATGAAACGTGTCCTCTGAGGGTTGCGAGGCGATGGCGGCCGCGACGCGCCGTCCCGCGGCGTGCCGGTCCGCTGCTCACACGGTGAGCGACGGCGGCCGTGTCGCCGGTTCTGCCAATCCGCGAAACTTGCTACGCTCGGCGGCTCATGGCCTCGGATGCTTCAGCGCCGAAGCGCTCGACCGCACGCCGAGCCGCGGACGTCGACTTGGTGCGTCGAGCGCTCGCGCGGGAGCACGCCGCGGTCGATCGTTTGGTCGAGCGGCTACGCTGCGTGCCGCGCATGCTCACCGCCAAGAACGCGCAGCTGGGTGGACCCCTCCGGGACCACGAGCTGCAGGACTTGGTCCAGGACGCAATCTACGCCGTGTGGCGCAAGCTCCCGGAGTTCGAGGGGCGATCGGCGCTGGAGACCTGGCTCTACCGCTTCTGCTTTCTGGAGCTGATGCGGCGACTCCGCGAGGAACGGCGGCTGCCCAGCCCGCTGACCGACGTCTTCGGCGATGCGGAGCTTCAGGTGGCAGCGCCCTCGGCGGTGACGACGGCGGCCGACACGGAGCTGGTCTACCACGCGATCGCGCAACTGCCCGACGGCGAAGCCGCCGTCGTGCGACTGAAACATTTCGACGAGCTGACGTTCGCGGAGATCGGTGACCAGCTCGAGTTGTCCCCCAACACGGCCAAGACACGCTACTACCGGGCGATTCTGAAACTCCGCACGCTCGTTGGGGCGCCAATGATCCGGGAGCTCGGGGAGGGGGCGCGATGAGCCAGCACGACAACGACACAGAACCCACAGCGGACCACGCCAACGGCCACGAGGATGAACTGGTCGCGGCGCTGGTGCGCGTCGAAGACCCGGTCGCTGCTTTGGCAGCGGCGGGGCTCGACGGCTGTGCGGACTGCCAGCGCCTGGTCGAGGAGCTCGGCCTCGTTACCGAACGAATGGTCCAGGCCGGCCGCGACGAGCGCGCCTCCATGGCGATGGCGCGGGACCCGGTGACCGAGACCACGGAGGCCCTGGCGATCGCCGCAGCGCGGGGAGCCGCGGGTCTGGCGGAGCGCGAGCTGCCCCCGGCGCGGCGTGGCGTCGTCCTGGGTTGGGTCGCGGCGGCGGCTCTCTTGATCCTTTTGGTGACGCTGGGAGCGCAACGTCTATGGCCGGGCGGGGACGCCGTTGAGACTCCCGACAGGCCGCGCATGATGAGCGGCGGGACGACGCTCCGGGCCATCGAGCCGCGCGGGGCGGTCGCCGACTTTCGCACGTTCCGCTGGGAGGGCAAGCTCAGCGCGGGGGGCTCCTACCAACTGCGGATCTACGATCGCGATGACCCGACCCAAGAACCGTTCGAGGAGACCGGACTGGAAACCCCGCAATGGACGCCGACCGCCGACGAACGCCGGGCGCTGCCGCGCCGGATCCTCTGGGAGGTGCTACGGGTGAACGCCGGAGGAGAGCCACGGGGCAGCGTGCGGCAGCAGGCCTCGCGGTCCTGACGCTGGCGTTGCCGGCGGCGGCGCGGCGGGCCACGCAGGATCCGGCGGTCGCGCCGGGAGTGCGCTACGCGGCGCTGCGCGCGCGGCACGAAGATCTGGCCGAGGACCGGGGCGCGGTCTTGGCCGAACTCGCGGGCCTCGTCGAGGAGCTCGACGAACGGGCGAGCGCCGCGAGCGGCGACGCGAACAAGGCGTTGTTTCGCAGCGCCCGCGACTTGGCGCTCTGGTCCGGCGAGGCCGAGCTTGCAGAACGCCTGCGGCTCCTCGAGCTGGCCGCGGACGCCGCGGGCCGATTGCCCCAGAAGACGGATCTGGCGCTGGAGAACCTGCGCTGCGCGCGGATCACGGTCCTGATGGAGCACGGCCGCAACGTCGAGGCGCAGGCTTTGGCCCAGGAGCTCCTGGACCGGCGCCCCGACAGCAACTTCGCACCCTACCTGCTGTGGTTCCTCGGCGAGTCGCGGCGCCAAGTCGGCGACTTCGACGGTGCGGTCGCGACACTCGAGCAGCTCGCGGCGCTGACGCCAGAGCAGCTCCGGGCCGAGCACTCGCTCGGCGCCGCGCACGCCGCCGAAATCCGAGCCAAGACGTTTGGCAGCTTGGCCCAGGTCTACCTCGATCTCGGCCTGAGGGATCAGGCCTTCCCACTCATCGAGCAGGAGCGCCTGGGCGTCGAGGCGATGCCCGCCAACTGGTCGAACCGGCGCAACGCGTTGGTCGGCTGGCACGTGCACCGCGTGGCGTCGGCGCTGCTTGCGCGTCACTACGACGCTGTACTGCGGTTGGTGGCGGAGGCGCTCAACGATGCGGCGCTTTATGACCGCTACCCCGGGTACCGAGCCGCGTTGCTGGTGGCACGCGCGGTGGCGCGCCAGCAAGGTGCGCCCGACGACTCGGCGCGCGGCGAGAGGGCCGAGGCGGATCTGCTCACGGCGCTCATCGAGCCACGGCTGCCGGCGGTGCAGCGCGTGGAAGCTCGGCTCTGGCTCGCCTATCTGCGTCTGCGGCGCGGCGCCTTCGCCCCGGCGGCGGCCGTGCTCGCGCACGCGCGTGCCGAGATCGAGGCGTGGGCCGCCGATGACAACCGGCGGCGGCCGGTCCCGGAGGCGGCGGAATTGGCGCTCCTCGAGGCGAAGCTCGCCCTCGACCGGCCCGACTCCACCCCGGCGGAGCTCGCGGAGGAACTGCAGCGCATGGAGCACGCGCTCCGCGGGTTCTTGGCGCTGTGGCGTTCGACGCCGTTGCGATCGGGTGGGATTGGCTTCTTGGCCAAGGCCTCGCGCAAGGCGTTCTTGGCCGAGTATGCCCGACTCCTCGTGCGGGTGCGGGGCACCGAGGCCGGTGGCATGGCTTGGCTTGAGGCGCTCGCGCGTGCGCACACGGCGGGGTCCACGGCGCGCCGGCACGGGCTCGAGCCGTTCACCGCGGCGGCGGCGCGCCGAGAACTGCTGGCCGGCGGCGGCGGCATGCTGGTCTACCTGACCGCGCGCGATCGATCCGTCGTGGTGTGCGTCGACCAACACCAGCTGACGGTGCATCCGCTCGCGCCGGAGCACTTGGTGGGTGAGACCCTGCGGCGCTACGTCACCGTGCTGCACGAGCCACCCGTCGCAGCGGGAAGCGATGCCGCAGCCCGCGCCATGCAGCGCGAGGAGGAGCGGCGGCGGGCGCATGAACTCGCCACGTTGCTCCTGCCACGGGATGTGGTCCAGCGGGTCGACGGCTGGTCCGCCGTGACCATCATGGGACAGGACATCCTCGGCGCGGTCCCGTTCGCCTGCCTGCCGTTCGGGGCCGCCGCCATGCTCGGCACCGAGATGCCGCTCGACTACGTGAGCTCGTTCCCGCTGGCGGGTCAACTCCTGCGGGAAGCGCAGGCGCGCGCTAGGCGCCCCCTACCGACCGACGAGCTGCGGGTGCTCGCCGCGCCGACCACGCCCCCTGACGTACTCAGGCGTTGGCCCGATGCCACGCCGTTGCCATTCGCCGCCAGCGATCGCGAGCGCCTGGTGGGCAGCTACCGCCCGGGTCGAGCCCACGTGCACAGCGGCAAGGACGCCGGCCGGCGGTGGTTGACCGAGGCGGCGGCGCGACCCGTCTCCGTCATCCAGCTGCTCGTGCACGGGGTACTGGACGACACGCGCGAGGCGCCCGTGGGGCTGGTCCTCGCCGCCGACGACCGCGGCGAGGCGCCGCTGTGGTACGAAGATGTCCTAGCGCTCCCGGCGCCGCCGCTGGTGTTGCTCACCTGCTGCCAATCCGGAGCCGGCTCGGCCCGCCAGGGCGATGCTGGTGTCACGCGACTGGGGACCGCGTGGCTCCTGGCCGGGGCGCAGGCAGTGCTCACGGCGGAGGCGCCACTGGCGTATCGACCGACGTTGCGTCTGTCGGCGCTGTTTCACGAGCGACTGCGGCGGCACGGCGCCACGCCGGCGGTGGCGTTGCGCGACGCGCGTCGGCAGCTGGCCGCCGATCCAGTCCTCGGCGCGCCCTTCTACCATGGCCTCCTGCAAATCCACGGGCTCGGCCACCGCGCCGTCTTCGCCGGCGCCGAGGCTTCGATCCCGGCGCCGGCGCGCCGCTGGCCCGGGTCTGGTTTGGCGTGGGCGGGCGGTGCCAGCGCGCTGGTGGGCGCGCTGTTCCTGTGGCGTGGGCGACGTCGGCGTCACCCGTCGCCGTAGGGGTCGGGCACGCACTCGTCCAGGAAGCACGGCAGGTCAGGCGGCGGCACCACTCCCGATGTGACCTCTCCGGACTTCGACGCGGCCAACGTGGCACCTGGCTGACCGGCGGGCAACGGCCCCGTTTGGGGCGGATTGTAGTTGCCGAGGGTGATGTTGATGGGCCGGGCTCCGGGGGCGCCCGCCTCGAGTGCGGCCATGGACAGCGTGTTGGTCGTGAACGACCACAGGCTTGCCACGCCATGCTCGGCGACCCGCACGCCGTCGTGACGCACCGGGCGGGTGACGATGTGGTAGACCGCGGCTGAGCCGATCGGCTCGACCAGGTGCAGCTGCACGGTCATCCACGCTGCCGCCGGAATCGTCGGCCAGTCGGCCATCACGGCTGTGGTGGCGATGTGTGCGTTGGCGGGGTCGTTGGGATCGCCTTCGCGCCACACGACCACCTCGAGCTGGTTGGCCCATGACGGCACCCCGTCCATCGCGAAGTTCAGCGTCAGATCGCCCTCACTCTGGTTGTCCGCCAGCTCGTAGTGACCCCCGGTCAGGCGTGCCGTCTTGGCGTCGTGGTCGAGCAGCGCCGAGCGCGCAAACCCGAACTCATAGGTCGCCTGAATGCCGTAGAAGAGGTCGTGATCGCCATCGTCGTCCCAGTCGCCGGCGACGGGGTTGGTCTCGTTGAGGTCGGCGGGGCGGTTGGGCTCGAAAATGTCGATGTCGAACGCGCCCGCCCCCAGGGTGAACGTCGGGGGCGCCCCGTGGTTGAGCAGCCCGAGGAGGTCTTGGTTGGTCTTGCTGGCGAGCGCGATGTCGGCGTCACCGTCGCGGTCGATGTCAGCGGCCGCCCCGCTGACCACGTGCGTGTTGCCGAGGGACAGGCCAGCTTCGAGACCGGTGTAGTCGGCGACGAACAGCGTGCGCGGCCCCGAGCCGGTCGGCGCTTGGACCACAACGAGCCGATCGAACGCGGCCGGCAACACCGGCAGGCGCATGAGCACGTCACCGTCGCGGCCCTCCGGCACGGGGGATTGGAGCGCGACCCCGTCGAGGCGCAGGATCTCGATCCCGAGATCGGTCAGCGCGGCGATCTGCACGCCTCCGCCGGGCGACCAACGCAGCGGCAGGAACTCGTGCACTGGCGTAGGGTGCTGAAAGAGCGGCAGGACCAGCGGGGCTCCGCCCGGGTCGGCGATCGCGAAGAAGGATCTGCCATCGGCGGCGAGACCGATGACCTCTGGCCCGCCCGACCCGTCCAAGTCGTAGACGTGAATCCGCTGGGCACCCCCGTGGGCAGGATCGATCGGCACCCCTGCAAAGGTGTTGCCCGGTCCCAGCACCCAGCGCTCGATGGCGTTCGGCCGGACCAGGATCGCCGCGTCGGGGGTGCCGGGCGTCGTGGTGGGCAGGACGTCGAGGTCGAGACAACCGCTGGCGACGAACGCGAGCCCTTCGTGGATGGCCGGCCCATACGCCAACATCGCGCGATCATCGAGCCGGACCATCCCGTCCCGCATGCCGTCCCCGGTGAAGTCGCCGCCGATCATCCGTCCAATGATCTCGGAGCCGGCAAAGAACTTGGCCCCGCGGAAGGCCACCGAGTTGGTGAAGGGCCCCTGCACGGCCTGCGCGCCGATGGGCGGCGCCAGGGCGGCGACCAGGCCGCAGAAGAGGGTCGTCTGGATCAGCGTGCGCATTGCGATAGCCTGCGGTGCGGAGGCGGGGCGCGTGGGTCGGGGACCCGCGCGCTCACGAGTCACCATGGTGACCAGTGTGGTGCGTCAGACAGATCCGCCATGATCCGTGCGATGAGGGCGATCGTCGCAAGGCGCTGCGCCGCAGGCATATTGGTGGATACGTCGAGGACGCAGCAACGCTGCGACGCTCGTTCTCGGCCGCGGAGAATGGCACAGATTTCTGACGCACTACACTAGCGTCCAACGGGGACGTTCCGTTGGCCACCGGGGCCGAGCCGAAAGTTTGCGCTCTTGGCGGCGGCCGCCCGAGCGCGGGGGCGCCCCTTCCGATTGGAGGGTGGGGCGGGCGTTCGCGGCCCGCACCCCACTCGCCGCGAGGTCCCGTTCAGCAGCTCGACGCCATCGCGATGATCGAGAAGGTGCCGCCCTGTGGATCCTGGACCGCGCTGATCTTGCCGACGGGGAACTCGGTCGGGGGCATGAGGACCTTGCCACCGCTGGCGCCGATCTTGCCGGCGGTTTCGTCGCAGTCGGCGACGGAGAAGTAGACCATCCAGTGGGCGGGCACGCCCTCAAACTGCGGGCCCTGCATCGGCATCATACCACCGGCGTCCTTCCCGGCGTTCTTCACCATCGTGTAGTTGAAGTCGCCCATGGGCATCTCGGCGAACTCCCACCCGGCCAGGGCGGCATAGAACTCCCGCGCCTTGCCGAGGTCACGGCTCATGAGCTCGTTCCAGCACAGTCCCACGGGCTCGGTGACGAGTACGCCCTGCGGCTCGGGATGCGTGTTCTGCCACGCCGCGATCGACGCGCCCTCGGGGTCCAGGAAGAACGCGAGCTTGCCGAAGCCGGGGATCTCCATGGTCGGCACCGTGACCGTGCCGCCGAGCTCCTTTACCTTGGCCTCGGTCGCGGCGCAGTCCGCGGTCGCGATGTAGCTGTTCCACAGGGGCGGAATCCCCTGCGCCTTCATCTCGTCCATCATCTGGCCGATGCCGCCGACCACGGCGTCGCCCTGGAGGAAGAACGCGTAGGGCGGTCCGCCACCAGGGGTTTCCATCATCTGGTGCGACCAGCCAAACACGTCGCCGTACCACTTGAGCGCCGCGGGCATATCGTGGGCGTTGAGGTCGATCCAGCAGAACTCGCCGGGGGCAAAGTCGGTACGGACGGGCATGGTCGCTCCTGTGAGGCTCTTGAACGCGGGAGTCGCGCGAGCGCAATGACGCCGCGCGGCAAGGGATGTCCCGATGGTGCGCCGATTGAAACGCGGCGACCGCGGGCGGGCAACGCTGTCGCTGCTACGGAAGCGATCCCGGGCATTCCCGGCCGGGCGCTCCTCTGCCAGCGCGATGCGGCGCGCTGCCGGTGCGGGGGTCAGCCGCCGCCGCCGGGCTTGGTCGTCGCCGGCGGCCCTTGGGGCGCGGGCGCCGGGTCGGTCTTGTCGGTGTCCGGCACCGCGGGTGCTCCCGGCTCGCCTTTGCCGCCGGTGTAGAGCGAAAACGCGCTCCCCACTTTGGCAAACCCCTTCAGGGTTGGGAGCCAGATTTCGGCCAGCTCGCTGGGCGTCTTGCCCGCCTTCAGCCCCGCGAGGATGGCCGCGTTCTGCAGTCGCGGCGCCATGGCATCGACCTGCCACTTGCCGCCGTGCAAGTCCCGCAGCCCGCAGGCGATGTGCAGCGCCGCCAGGACCGGATCGAGCTCGGGGCCGTTCGTCACCGCCAGCTGAACCCCTTGGCAGGCCTGGCCAGCGAATGGTCCCGCCCTCGGCACAAAGCGCCGGGCGACGAACGTCAGCCCCGGGATGGCCGCGTTTTGCAGATGGCGCGTGAGGCGTCGGCCGTCGACCCACGGCGCGCCAATCACCTCGTACGGCAGGCCCGTGTGCATGCCGAGCGACACATTGGTGGTCTCCAGCATGCCGAGCGTCGCGTAGAGCCACGCCTTGCTGGCGCTATCCACGCCGTCGACCGGCGCGGACCAAAACAAGTCGGTGCCCGCGAACGGCTGGTCGCGCTCCCAGTTGCGGGTATGTGCGAGGCGCAGGTCGGCGTTGATCTCTTCGTTCTCGTTGTAGTAGTAGGCGAGCTCGGCGATGGTCATGCCGTGGAGCACCGGCAGGCCGCTGCTGCGCGGCGCCCCCTCTGGCGCCGGGTCGGCGATCGGGCCACCGACTTTGGCGGCGCCCAGCGGGTTCGGCCGGTCCAGCACCTGGAGTCGCATCCCCGTGCCGTACGCGGTGCGCAACGCCAAACGCAGCACGTCGGCCTGCGGCTGCCAGCGGCTGCCGGTGTCCGGCACGTCGTAGACCAGCGCGTTGCAGCCCTCGAGCCAGGCGGGGTCGATGGACTGAAGATCCGGCGTGACGACGTGCACGCGCACCTTGGCCTCGGCGGCGATCCGCTCGTCCGCGGCGGCCCGCGCCGTCTCACCTGGCCCCCCGAACTCGACGCGAAACAGGGCGACGACCTGCAGGTTCTTGGCCCGTCGCAGTGCGTCGAGCGTGCTCTGGCCGTGGCGGTTGCGGGCCGCGCTGCTGGCAAAGAGTCCGATCTTGGTCTTGTTGAGGCGGCGGTAGTGCTCGAAGTCGACGACATCGATGCCGACCAGGACTGGGGGCTGGCTACACAGCGGCGCGGGCGAGCCGAGCGCGGCCAGCGCCAACGCGAGAAAGCGCGCCGGGTGCCTGGGCACGAGTCTGAATGCGGAGGTTCGGTTCATTCCGCTCGCGTTATACTCCGAACGCCGCGGTTGCGGCTGGTGCATGCAAGTCTCGGTCCGATGTTTCGCCAGTGTCCGTGAGCTTCTGGGTGCGGACGCCCTGACCGTCGAGCTCGCCGCCGGGGCGACGGTCCGCGATCTCAAGGCGCGGCTTTGCGAGCAAGCGCCCGATCTCGACCGGCTCCAGGTGGCGTGCGCCGTCAACCGCAGCTACGCCGCGCCCGAGACCGTGCTCGCCGACGGCGACGAAGTGGCGTTCATCCCGCCCATCAGCGGTGGCGACGCCGAGGCCGGGGCGCAGCTCTTTCGCTTCGACCTTTCGACCGAACCCCTCGAAGCGCGACCGCTCGAGCGCGAGGTGCGGACGGACGCCGACGGCGCGGTGGTCACGTTTGCCGGTGTCACACGGAACCACAACGACGGCCGCGCGGTCCGCGGCTTGAGCTACGAGGCCTACGGCGAGATGGCGGCGCGTCTCATGGTCGAGGTGTTCCAGGAGGCCCTCCAGCGTTTCGCGTTCACGCGAGCGCGGGTTGCGCACCGCGTCGGCCCAGTGCCGATGGGGGAGGCCTCGGTCCTGGTCGTGGTGTCGGCACCGCATCGGGCCCCGGCGTTCGATGCCTGCCGCTTCATCATGGATCGAGTGAAAGCAGAGCTGCCGATCTTCAAGAAGGAAGACTTCGCCGACGGCGACGGGCCCGAGGGTAGTGGCGGCTCGCGCTGGGTCGGAGATCTGCCGACCGGCCAACCGCGGGTGTGACGCGTGGTGGCGGCGGGCCACAGAATTGCGTCCCCAGCGCTGGCCTGAGCCGAGGCAGGGGCTAACCTCCGCCGGCCTCGTTTTCCTCCGAGTTGCCCCATGAAGATCCGAGTCACGGCGGCCCAGAAAACGGCGCCGCGCGCCGAGCTATTGGTTGTCTTTGCCCTCGATGAGTCCGCGGGACGCGCACTCCCGGGCCTGGAAGATGCAGTGCGCGAAGCCAAGGCCACAGGCGACCTGCGGGCCGGCTTCCGCCAGCTCAGCCTGTTTCATCCCACGAGCATCAGCAGCAAGCGGTTGCTGTTCGTCGGGCTGGGCAAGCGGCGCGACATCGACGCCGAGCGGTTGCGGCGCGCCGCGGCGCTAGCGCAGCAGCGGGCCGAGGAGCTGGAAGTGCGCGAGCTGCGGCTGTGGCTGTCGGACCGCGAGTGCGGCAACGTGCCGATCGAGGCGGCCGGGCGCGCGATCGCCGAAGGGCTGCTTCTCGGTGCGTACCGCTACGACCCGCCGCGCCGCGAAAAGTCCAAGGCGCGTCACGGACAGAACGCGCAGGTCACGTTCCACGGCAAGGATGCCAGCACGTTCAAGAGCGGCTTTGCCACTGGCGAAGCCGCGGCCAAGGCGACGCACTTCGCGCGCGACCTCGGCAACATGGCGGCGAACCTCTGCACCCCGACGTACCTAGCCTCCCAAGCCCGCAAGATGGCGGGCGCGGGCGTTTCGGTGCGGATCCTGGAGCGCAAGGACCTCGAGCGCCTGAAGATGCAGGCCTTCCTCGGCGTCGCGCGCGGCAGCGTGCAGGCGCCGAAGCTCATCGTCCTCGACTACCGGCCGCCGAACG
Organism: Planctomycetota bacterium; assembly: GCA_039029375.1. GTDB lineage: Bacteria > Planctomycetota > UBA1135 > UBA1135 > UBA2386 > JBCCGH01. Next base: position 883 of record JBCCGH010000063.1, on the reverse strand, counting down.
CCAAGGGAACGGTCTGCGTCGTGGGCAAGGGACTGACGTTCGACAGTGGCGGCATCAGCATTAAGCCCTCGGCCAAGATGGACGAGATGCGCTACGACATGTGCGGCTCGGCGGCGGTGCTCGGGTTGTTCGCGGCCATCAAGAACGGCGCGCTGCGCGGTGCTCGCGGCAAGCATCGCGTGGTCGGCGTGGTCGCGGCGTGCGAGAACATGCCCGACGCCGCGGCCCAGAAGCCGGGTGACGTCGTGACGGCGTGTGACGGCACCACGATCGAGATTCTGAACACCGACGCGGAGGGCCGCCTCGTGCTGGCCGACGCGCTGGCGTGGGCGGTCAAGACCTACAAGCCGAGCAAGGTCGTCGACTTGGCGACTCTGACGGGCGCGGTGGTTGTGGCCCTGGGCCACGAGGTCACCGGGGTGATGGGCAGCGACGATGGTTTGATCGCCGAGCTCATCGCCGCGGGCAAGGACGTCGACGAACCCCTGTGGCAGCTGCCGCTTTGGGACGTCCACAAGGACCAGGTGAAGAGCAAGTTCGCCGACATCGCCAATCTGAACAGCGCCGCCCATGGCGGTGGCTCGATCGCCGGCGGCGCCTTCCTGTCCTACTTCGTGGGGCCGACGGCGTGGGCCCACATGGACATCGCGGGCACCGCGTGGGGCGGCCGCGCCAAGGACTACTACCGCGGCGGCGCGAGTGGCGTCGCAGTGCGAACGCTCGTGCACTGGCTGCGCGGTTTGCGCTAGTGTCCTGGATCCGAAGTTCCTGCACAGATGGCACCCGTCCGGCCACCGCTCGCTGCGTCGCACCTCCTCGACGTATCCACCAATATGCCTGCGTCGGTGCTTCTTGCGAGCAGCGTCCGGTCACGCACCCTCTG
>JBCCGH010000062.1:0-48556 GCA_039029375.1 Planctomycetota bacterium | reverse complement strand
CAGTTTTCTGAGTTGGCCTGAGAAGCACAGTGCATGGGTAGCCACAGCAAGGAGCATCACGAAAGACTGACTGAACGGCTGCATTAGTGCATGAGGCACGTATCCCGAACCTTGTTTTTAGCCTCGATCACCACGGCCGGACCCGTCAGCTCGATCCGCGGCGCCGCGACGTCGAAGTTCGCCCCCTGCAGCAACAGCGCGAGGCCGCGCAGCGCCGGCAGCGCTGGCACGCCGAAGCCGATCGGGAAGCGCCCCGACGCCGGCTGTGAGGCGCCGACCACGAGCGGAACGAACAGCGCGGCTTCACGTTGACGACCTGCCTTAGTGGGGCCTCTGCGAAGTCCATCGCACTGGAACGTACCCAGCCGCGACAAAAACCGCCGGACTCACGCGTGGAGTGGCGGCGGCAGCCAACCCGGACGACTGGGCCAGGTTGCTCAGCACCAACCCACGAACGTCACCTTCATCCCCGGCGGCGGCGCGGGTGGCTTTAATCTCGGCCGCATCAATCGACCCGTCGATCGCGGCGCGCGCGTAAACGCACTGGCGAAGAACTGCCCGAGCAGCCAAGCGCTCGCGCCGAGCCCAACGACCGGCACCGTGAGCGGGACGCGAAAGCGCCTTCGACTCGGTTCGACGGCCGGGACGCGGCGCAGCGTCGCGCCACAGGCAGCATCAGCTGACTCCCCCCGACGTCGACGTCGCCGTGACCAGGTACGAGCTGGGTGTGCCGCAGGCCGACGCACCGATGGCGCGGGTCTACTGGGACAGCAAGGCCAACTTCGTCGAGGACGACGACTGGTCGTTGCGCCACGGCGGCCAGCAGGGCGCCGCGGTGGATGATGATCCCTCGGCGCAAGCCGACACCCCCATCTTCGCGAGCCCCGGCTACGGCTGCCGCATCCACGTGGACACGCGCCCGGCCGCGCCCGTCCCAGATGCTCTGGTGGCGCCTTTCCTGGGCGTGGCCGTGGCGCAGATCCCGGTGCCGGGGATTGGGACCTTCGGCATCGACCTGGCCGCGCTGCCAGCACTCCTCCTCGCGTCCGGCCCCCCGGTCGCCTCCGCCACCGTGAACCTTCCGGCGGCCCCAAACGTCCTCGGCAGGCCGCTGCGCACGAAGTCGCTGGTCGCACCCGTCGGCGGCGGGACGCCCCGCCTCACGCACGCGACGACCAACGCGATCGGCTGACGTTGAATGCCTGGGCCGCCGGCGGCGATTGCGCTACTCGCCGATCGTGACCGCAAGGCCCGCCGTGAGCACGAAGCCGAACGGGACGGCTGGATCCAGCGCCACGGGCGGGGTTTCTTCGCCGACGTGACGGCAACCGCCCTGCCATCGGTCGCAACGTTGACGGTCGCCGTCGAAGCTGCCGATGTGGACGGCGACGGTGACGTCGATTTGGTCGCCAACTCGGGTGTGTATCGCAACGACGGATCCGGGACTTTTCAGCTCGACGGGCTCGTTCCAGGGACATCCGGCGGCGCCGGCTGGCACTACGACCTCGCGGTGGGAGACATTGACCGCGACGGCGACCTCGACGCGTTGGTTGCCACAGGCACTTCCGTCGGCCTGGTTGAGGAACTGGAGAGCGACTACTACGAGAACGACGGCACCGGCGTGTTCTCCCGAACGACCCTCGTCGGCTGTCCGTATGACTCGCGCGGCGCGGCGATCGGGGACATCGACGAGGACGGCGATGTCGATGTCGTCATCGCCAACACCTTGCGTGTGATCTCCACGCGTACCTGCATTTATCGCAACGACGGGACGACCCCACTTCCACTGCTCCTCCCCCGGCTTTCGATCGGCACCAATGCACCAGACCGAGACCAGACCATGGGCATGGCGCTCGCCGACTTTGACGGCGACCGCGACCTCGACTTGCTGCTCTCGAATTCCAACCCCATCAACCCGGGCGATGGCGAGAGCCGCCTACTGGTGAACCTGCGCCGCCACCTCCACGCGCCGTACGTCGCGAGCTTGGGCAAGGACTACCACCTCGATGTATACGGCGACCCCGGCGAGCTGGCCCTGCTCATGCTGTCGCCGGGCTTCGCCCGGATCTCCTGGGCGCCCTACGGCACCCTCGGCCTGGACCCGCGCTTCTTGCTCTTCCTGGGCACGCAGGTCGTGCCGAGCTCTCGGGTCGTCACCTGGCAGCTGCCCTTGGCCGGCACGCCAGAGCTCCTCGGGTTGCCGATCTACTCGCAGGCACTCCTCGCCGACATGCCGCGCACGGCCGCGACGCATCTCACCAACGTCGAAGTCGACGTCGTGGTGAACCACTGACGCGGGGCACTCCGTCGGCGGCCATCGCGCGGTGCGGGGGTCGAACCGCGCTCAGGAGGTGGAAGAGGTGGGAGCAGAAGGTGCTTGTGACGCCGGCCGAGCCGAGGGCGGCGCGCCACAGCTGCCGGTCAACGCGCTCGTGGTCGCACCGATGGTCGAGCCCAGATGTGTCGACCCCGCGGCGATGGGGATTGCAACAGCGCACTCATCTTGCGCGGAGAGGGAGCCGATTCCGGCCAGAGTTGACCAGACCGCCATGATCGCGAGGCGCGTACCGAATCGACGGCGCGCCTCCGGAAGCGCTCGGTCGTGAGGCATCAGATTCTCCCGCTGGAATGGCTGGGTATTCTCACTCGAACGCGCGCGTCACTGCTGCGCCCGCCGAGCACGCCGAGGTTGAGGATCTGACCGTGATCCCAGACGGCTGCGGTCTGGAAGTTCAGGGGGTCGTCGATGAAATCGGCGGAGCCGACGATCACCCCAAACTCGTTGATCGCTCGCGCGGAGCTGCGTCGTCCGAGGATGACCGCCGCATCGTGCAGATCGGTCATCCGCCCCTGCTCCCACAGAAAGGCGTGCTGCTCACCGGGCAACACGTCCGACGCACCGACGACTTGGCCCCTCTCACTAAGATCAAAGGCCTCGGTGTTGCCATTCGAGCGCAGCGCGCCGATGTCCGTGACGACGCCGTTCTCGAACACGAACCCCCGGGTTGCCAAGGTCGCGGCGTCACGCGCTTGACCGAGAATCTGCCCGCGCTCGTTGATGCGGCGCGCCGCCCGGAGCTCGAGGCTCCCACCGCCAGTCGCCACGTCGCTCAGGCGCGTCGGCGTCGCGCCGCTCCACGCCACCGCTTCGGGAACGACGCGGGGAATCGGGCCGACAAACACGACCGCCGCGGACTCGCCAACCGCGATGCCTTGATCGCTGACGTCGTTGGCGACGCCGAGCGTGTGGTTCGGTCGCAAGGACAGCACCGTCGTCGTCCCGCCGCCCCACAGTGTGGGCAGGGAGGCAAGAAAACCTCGACTCGGCACCAACGCGTCATCGACGAGGTGGTTTGGCGCGCTTGGTCTTGCCCGGCTTCTTCTTGGGGGCCGGCTTCTTCTTCGCGGTGGGTTTGGTCGCACGCTTCTTGGCCGCGGCTTTCTTTGTGGCGGCGGGTTTGGTTGCGCGCTTTTTGGCGGCGGCCTTCTTGGCGGTGGGTCTCGCGGTGCGCTTGTTGGCGGCGGGCTTCTTCGCGGGGGCCTTGGTTGGCTCGAGCTTGGCGAGGGATCGTTTGGGCGCGATCAGTTGGTAGCTTTCGCGGACGAGCTCGGCGACGAGGGCCCAGTCGACGGTGCCGCTGAGGTCCATCGTGACCCAGCCTTTGTGGCCGACGTAGGGGGCGCGGGAGAAGCGTGGGTCGTCGACAATGAGTGCGGCGTGGTCCATCTCGAGCTTGAAGCCGCAGCTGACGTGGCCGTCTTTGTCGCCGCAGCCGGAGAAGATCTTGTCGGCAACGCGGAAGTGAGGGCTACCCCACGTCTCGGTCTCTTTGGTGTCGGGGAGCGCGAGACAGATGCGGCGCATCTTCTGCAGGGCGGTTGCGTAGGTTGCCATCGTGGTGGTGTGGCGGTGGCGGCACGCTTGGAAGGGCTTGCGAGCCAGCTTGAGTCTAGCGCCTAGCGCAACACGGTCACGTCGGTTGGCGTCAGCGCCAGGGCGTCACGACGCACTTCGCGGTCCCCGTCCCAGAACACGGCGAACGCGGCGGCATCGCTCACGACCAGCACGGGCGAGGTCCCCTGGCGCGCGGACCAGCACGGCATGACGCTCCGGTGGTGGCGCGTGATGATGTGGAGCGGGATCGGCGCGCCGTCGCGGTCGACGCAGCACACGCGGTCGTAGCCCGGCTGGGGCTCGATGCGGATGCGACAGCGCAGGGGCACTTCGATGGAATCGAGGGCTGACCGCGGGGTGGTGTCGAGATTCAGGCTGGTGGCGACGACCGTATCGCCGTCGATCGCAAGCCGGGCGCCGGCCGCTGGCAAGCGCTCGAAGACGAAGGCGCCGGTAGCGTCGCTCGTGCGGACGAGGCCCGCCGTCGACTGGGTCTGGACGCCGTAGCGGCGCAGGTCAAAGGCCACCATGAGGCGGGCGCCCGCGACCGGCTCGCCCAGACGCGACACCAAGCGGCCGCGAACATCGATCAGGAACGGCTCGTCCGGCATGCGCAGCTCGAGTCCGTGGGCGCCGGCCGCGATCGGCTCGGTCGTGATGTTCTCGAAGGTCGCGGGATCGTAGACGCGCAACGTGTAGCGCCGCTGGTGGAGGCCGTCGATGGCGAACGCGCCATCCGCATCCGTGCGCACTTGAGGGCGGGCGGTGTCCGCGCCGCCCACGGCGACGCAGTCCTCCACGGTCGTGGTCATCGACAACGCCGTGGGGTCATAGACCGACACCACCAGGCCGGCGCGCGGCTCCCCCTCCGGGCCGAGCACGCGGCCCGCGATCCCGAGCTCGCCTTCGACGAGGGTGAGCACGAGTGGCTGCTGGGCGCCATGGGCGGCGACGCGCGTGGCGTCGACGTCTTCGAGCACCGCCGGGGCAAAGCCTGGGGCGAACGCGCAGAGCGTGGCCCGGTCGCGACGCAGCGGCACGCGAAACTCGCCGAACGCATCCGTGTGGCGGCTCACGCCGCCGAGGCGCACCTCGACATCGGGCAGCAGCCGGCCTTGCGGATCGACGACGATGCCGACGAGCTCTTTGGCGTGGTCCCGGTCGCGCAGCACGACATCGAAGTCCGTGACCGAAACCGAGGGGCCGGGTCGAGAGGTCCCGAGTCCACCATCCCAGGCGAAGTCGATCGTCGCCGACGCCGGCACGCGAGGGAGCACAAAGCGGCCCTCGACATCGGTGTGCACCGCCTCGAGCGTGCGCCGGGTCGTGCGGTCGAGCGGCTCGTTCGAGCTGGAGCCGCCGCCGTGACAACGCACCGTGACATCGGTCAGCGGCTGGCCATCGGCGTCGAACACCCGGCCGGCGATCGCCACCGCGGGCACCGCGATGAGGATGGCGTCCTCCTCCGGGGCGCCCTCGACCGGGAAAGCGTTGATGGTCATCCGCGTGGGATCCGCGGCAACAAGAACGCCGGCCTCGGCGGGTGCCGCGCACCGAAACGCGCCGGTGGCGTCGGTGGCCCCGAGCGGGACCGCGGCGGCGTCGCCCTGCCAATCCATGCCGGCCAACGCCACCGGCACGTGCGGCAGTGGCTGGCCGTCGGCGCCCAGTACGCGGCCGGCCAAAGTGGCAGTGGGTGGCTCCTCGGGCGGCCGCGGCGGCACCACGCGACGCTCGCCCTCGGGCGCCGCGCCGCTCGGCCGCGCGGCTGGCGACGGCGACGGTAGAGCCGACACGACCGCCGCGGGCGGCGCGTCGGGCGCGTCGCCAGGACCGCCGACTGGGGTCGCGGCGCGGGGCCACAGCCACAGGAGTCCGGTCGCACAGAGGACCGCGGCGGAGGGCAGAACCAGCTTGGGGAGCAATGTCATCAGCAACACACCAGGCAAAGAGATCGAACCCGCGGCGACGACGGCGGGCGCGCGCACGCCCGGCACCAGCAGCACGGCGCAGCGCGCGCGCCAATCCGGCCCGAAGTCGCCTTCGAGCGCGACGCGTAGCTCCTGGATCCCACGGCGTAGGCGCGTGCGCACCGTGGCCGCGGGGATCCCGAGTCGGGCGCCGATGGCGGTCGCATTCAGCCCCTCGTAGTAGCGCAGCAGCACTGCGCTACGGACGGGCTCGGGCAGCTGCACGACGGCTTGGCTGACCCGACGCTGGGCGTCGACGCGCTCGGCCAGCTCGGCCGGCGAACGCAAAGCCTCGGGTGACGCCGCGAGCTGCTCGCGCTGCTGCCGTCGCTTCTGGCCGCGCCGCCGCCGCAGCGCCAGGTTACGCGCGACGACGCCCAGCCACGCCTTGGGCGCGTCGAGCCGGACGGGCCGCCGCTCGAGAGCGGTCAACCGCGCCTCCTGGACCACATCGTCGACGTCGCTGGCGTCGACCAGATCGGCGATCACGCTGCGCAGCCAACCGTCATCGGTCAGCAGCCGCTCGATGGACATCGCGTCGCTAGGGTTCATGGATACCGGGTAGGAGCCCGCGCTCCCCCTGGGTGTTTGCGAGAAGTGCAGATTCTCGTCGCCCGACGGGCCGTGGACGAGCGCCACCCGAGCACGACGCCCGCATGGGCGCTCTAATGACGCCTGTGCGCTCCCCCTGGCGGACCAGCATTCCCCCCGCAGCCGGGGAGTCGGACGGCGTCGAGAGACGTGGGCACGTCATCGCCGGGATCGCCGTGCTCCTTGTCGGCAGCACCACGCTCGCGCTGTGGTCGAAAGCCTCCGAGGTGATCGACGTGCGGCAGGAGCGCCACGCCACGGCGCAGGCACCCGCCGGCGTCGCCACGCCGGTCGCTGACGCACCCGCACCACCGGCACGGGGCCTCGCCCCCGGCCGCGCCGCCGTCCGATCCACGCCGATGCGCCGCACGGGCAAGGGGGCGCCCAAAGAGATTCTCGATGTCCGCGTGACGTCGGCCACCACGGCTCGGTGCACCTCCGCTGGCAACGCCGGGGCGGCAGCGGCGGCGAAGGCGCCCCGCGGACCCTGAAGGCCCTGCTGCACGACGGCGCGGCGCGCTTCGACCGGCTCGCTCTCGCCCTCCGGCTGCAGCTGACGGTCGACGCGGACGACCCGCCGGCACGCTCTGCGCCTCTGATGATCCGTGGCCCCACCGTCGAGGGCGACACGATCCACGCCGACGTGGCCCTGCCGCCGCCATGGCCCATCATGCACGGTCAGCTGGTCGACGCCGCGGGGGAGCCCATCCGCAACCGCACTCCGTGGCTCTCGTTCCCCGACCCAACCGGCGAGGTTGCCGGTGCGAAAGAAGAGTGCCTGGATCGCACGGACGCCGAGGGCCACTTCACGTTGGCGGCGACGCCCGAGCGACGAGCACTCCGCCCGAGGTTCGCGGACATTGTCTTGCCCCGCCGCCGCGGCGAGGCCGAGGGAGATCGGTTCGTTCGCATCCCATGGCCGGCCACGCTACCGGCGGGGAACACCGACCTCGGGCGACTCACGGCCCGCGCGTTGCCGGTCGTGGCCAGCGGCACCGTCACCAGCCCCGCCGGCCAACCGATCCACGCGCAGGTCACCCTCGAGGTCGCGCGGTCCGGACCGAACGGCGAGAGCTGGACCGACTCGGTTGCCACGACCACGACGAACGAGCACGGCGCCTTTCAGCTGCGCAGCCGCGCGACCAGCGGGATCCTCCGGCTGCGGGTCGAAGGCTTGCACGGTGGTTTGACGAACACCCTGCACGAGGTCCGCGCCGGCACCCGCGACGCCCGCCTGGTCGTCGCGCCGCGCTGACGCGTCACGGCGCCAGCACAAACCCGACGGCGTTGCTCGCCAGCGTTGGCGCGCCGCCCGCATCCACCACCACAAACGCGTGGTCCAAGGCCAGGCCAATGAGCGCACCGGGCAACAGCCCCGGCGGCACGTTGAGCAGGGACGCAGTGGCCCGGCCGTTGGCATCCAGCGTACCGAGCGTGCCCTGAAGCAACGGCGTCCCCGGGAACGACGCGGTCTGCACCGTCCACGCGTCGAAGTTGAGCGGCACGTGCACGCCGCCAAGCGCGGTCCCCGGCATCGTGCCGCTGACCGAGCCCAGCACCAGGTACGGGTCCCCCGCACTCGCGCTCCCGGCCACCAAGTCGAGGCCGACCGCGCCGCCCGCCGCGACCGACAGCGTGGCCCGGTCACTCCATAGGGTGCGGTCGACGTACGTGGCGTGGAACACCGGGCCCGCCGCCGGGGGCGCCGCGGCGACCTCGACGCCACTGGGCGTCACCTCGAAGACGCGGCCCTCGGTCCCGCTGCAGATGAGCGTGTTGCCGTTCGGCAGGCGTTCGACGCTGGATAGGATCTTCGAGAACAGGCTCGGGTCCGTGTAGCTCCAGGTGGGTGCCGCCGGTCCATAGGTGCCGCCGGGCGCCAGGATGAACGCGCCACTGGGATCGAGCGGCGGCGTGATCTCGTAGACCGCGGACTGCGGCAGGACGCGCGGGCTGTTGAGGAACAGCATCAGGTTGCCGGCCCCGGGGTCGCCGGGCGGGATGAACTTCGGGCTGTGCTGGCCGTTGGACACGCGCTCGAGCACGGTGCCGCGCCCGTAGGCCGCAGGATTGCCCCACCGGTACAGCAAGTCACCACCCCGGCCCCATCGCCCGCCGACGTGCCCGGCCGCCTCTTGGGTCGTCGTCGAGTGATCGATGACCCAGATCTCGCCGGTGCTGTTGACGCTGATGACAATGCGGTCGTGCACCGGGTCGTAGTCGATGCCGTTGAAGTGCAGCCAGTCGCCGGCCGGCGGTACCAATGGCGGATAGTTGAGGTCGATGAGCTCGGGATGGTCGCTGACGACGCCGAAGTTGGCCTTCGTGGGATCGAAGTCTTGGATCAGGTGGTCCCACGCGTGCCATTCCCAAACGATCGCGCCCGTGGTCGGGCCCGTCTGCTGCACCTCAATCACGTGGTCCGGCCACAGCACGCCGGGAATCGTCGCCGGATCACGACCGGCGGCGACCGCTTCGGCAAACGTCATGTCCTCCCACGCCACCATCAGCACGTGGCCGTTGGGCAGAACGGCGATGTCGTGGTGGCTGAGGACGCCAGGGCCGTCGTAGCGAAAATCCCACAGCACGCTGCCGTCGAGCGCCAGGCGCTGCAAGCCACCGCCCTGCCCGGGCAGCGGCGAGGTCGTCACCTGAGCGGTGCGCAACAGCGTCCCGTCGCGATCGAGGTAGCACGATAGGCCCGGCGGGAACGCCGCCGACCAGGTATGCACGATCGCGCCCTGCGCGTCGACGAGGCCAGTGTCCGTGCGGCCGAGCACGCTCACCAGCCGGTGCCCCGGCGCCGGCCCCTGGGCGAGCGCCGGCGTCACGGCCAACGCCGCGACGACGGCCGCATACCAGCGCGTCACAGGAGGAACGACAGCGCGTTCGAGACCGCTAGATTGCCAGGCTGGCCACCATCGAGGAGCACCCACTGGGTCAACACGCCGACGCCAAACGGCCCCGGGCCCGGGATGGGCAGCAGCAGCTGCGCTTCCCCTTGCCCGTCGACGACGAAGCCGCCGACGACCGCCGACGGCACCGCGAGGCCGACGACCAACAGGCCATCGCCAATGGGCAGCGGCGGCAGGGGGCTCGGCACGCCGATCAGCAGGGCCGCCGGAGCGCCGACGATGCCGTTCTGCAGCTCGACCCGGAACTGGTCATTGCCCGGCTGCGGCGGGCCATTGGGCACGTCGAACGACACCACCGGCCGGCCGAGCCCGGTCGACTGCGTCGTGCCCTGGGCGAGCGTCGTGGTCTGCGGCGAAGCCTCCGTCACCGGCACCCAAGTCGCTTCGAGATAGAAGAACGCCAGCGAGTTCGTGGCCTGGCCACGGGTGACCACCTGCACCGTGCCCATCGGATCCCCCGGCGCGCTGGCGCTGGGCGGGGCGAAGCCAAAGGTCGTGGGCACGCGGACCTCGACGCGCGAGTCGGTCGCCGACTCGATCTCCTGGTCCAGGACCCAAGTTCCCACGAAGCCGCCGACGCGGGCCAGGAAGCGCACGTGCGTGGCATCGGCCAGCTCGGCCCCTTCGAGGATGAGCAGATCGCCTTCCGCCGCGGCGTCGGGCATCACCCGGTCGACGCTCTGCGCCGAGGCGAGCGACGCGGTGATCAAGAGACTGAGACCAAGAGTCGTTCTGCGCATAGCGTTCCTCCGTGGCAGGGCCAACGACCAGAAATAGCACGCGGCGCCACCTCGCGGGGCCATCCCGGGACATGTTCCCGCGCGGCGGTGCGCAACGGCGACCGCCGAGGCTACGTTAAACCAGCGGTCGGCGCCCGGCGCCGCCGCCAGCCCCCACCCAATGAAGGAGCCTCCCCGTGGCCGATCTGTCTCGCCTCTCGGCCGCCGCCGGCATGCTGCTCGCGGCCCTCACGGCACCCACCCTCGCGCAGGTGCAGTTCGCGCCCCTCGGCAAGCGCCATCTCCCCCATGACGCCGACGGCACCTACGCGGTCGCCGTCGGTGACATCGACGGCGACGGTGACGCCGACGTCCTGTGGGCCAACGGTCGGCTCGCTCGGTCCAGCCGCAACCGACTCCCTCTCAACCACGGCGTCGGGATCTTCGCGGACGCAACCGCGACACGCATGCCCGCTACCGCCAAGGACACTCGCGGCCTAGCGCTCGGCGACATCGACGGCGACGGCGATCTGGACCTCGTCCTCGCCAACACCCAAGGGCCCGGCATCCGCGGCGACAACAGTGTCTACCTGAACAACGGCGCCGGCTTCTTCACCGACGCGACCGCCGGCCGCCTGCCGGCGGCCAACGATTGGAGCACGGACATCGCGCTCGGTGACGTCGACGGCGACGGCGACCTGGATCTCATCGTCGCCAACGCGCCGCCCGGCTTCGCCGGCAAGCGCAACCAGCTCTACCTCAACGACGGCGGGGGCACGTTCATCGACTTCACCGCGGACCTGCTGCCGCCGCTCGCCGACGTTTCCCTCGCCGTTGCCGTGGCCGACGTGGACGGTGACGGCGACGTCGATCTGATGTTCGGCAATGCCGGCCAAAACCGGTTGTACCTGAACGACGGCAGCGGCCGGTTCACCCACGCGACCGCGCACTTGCCGCCGGACTTGGCCACTTCGGCCGACGTCGTCCTGACCGACGTGGACGGCGACGGCGATCCGGACGTGGTGGTCGCCAACTCCATCCAGTCGAACCGTCTGTATGTGAACGACGGCACCGGGGTCATGGCCGACGTGAGCGCCACAAGACTCCCGCCCAACGTCGACGCGTCGTTTGCCGTCACGGCGGCCGACGCCGACGGCGACGGCGACGTCGACCTCGTGTTCGGCAACTCGGGCGACGAGAACGTCCTCCTCCTGAACAACGGGATCGGCGTGTTCCAGGAGGCCGCCGCGGCAGGACTGCCGCCGGACGTCCTGGACACGCGGGGCCTGGCGTTCGCCGACGTCGACCGCGACGGCGACCAAGACCTGCTGCTGGCCAATCTCCTGCAGCAAGACCGCCTGTACTTCAACGATGGACGCGGCGGCTTTGCCGACGGTACGGCGATGCGGCTGGCGCCATTCAACCACACGTCCGCGGCGGTCGCGCCGGTGGACGTGGATGGCGACGGCGACCAGGATCTGATGTTTGCCGTGGGCACGGTGTTCGGCCCGTTGCTGGCACCCAATCGACTCGTGATCAACGACGGCCGCGGCACCTTCACCGATGCGTCGTCGACCCGGCTGCCGCCGCTGAGCGCGTCGAGCACCGACGTCGCGATCGGCGACGTCGACGGCGACGGCGACCCCGACATGGTCATCGCGAACAAGCGCCAGTTCGGCTCCCGCGGCCAAGACCACCTGCACCTCAACGACGGCACCGGCGTCTTCACCGACGCCACAGGAGCGCGCCTGCCGGTCGACAACCAGGAGTCCCTCGCCGTGGTCCTCACCGACGTGGACGCCGACGGCGACCTGGACCTCGCCATTGGCAACGACGGCCGCGCGGGCTTCCGGGACCAGCTCTACCTCAACGACGGCGCGGGGACCTTCACGGACGTCACGGCCGCCCGGCTGCCCGCAGTGTTCGAGACGACGTGGTCGATGGTCGCCGGCGACGTGGATGGAGACGGCGATCCGGACCTGGTGCTCGGCACCCGCGGCCGCCACCGGCTGTATCGCAACGATGGCGCCGGCACGTTCGCCGACGCGACGGCGTCGAGCATGCCCGCCGTGTCCGGCAACAACTACGCGACGGCGATGGCGGACCTCAACGGCGATGGCGCGCCCGACCTGATCTTCGGCAACAGCGGCCGCGTCGACCTGCTCTTGAACGACGGCGGCGGCAGGTTCACGGACGCGTCGGCGACGCACCTGCCGGCCACCGCGACCCTCGGCTACAGCCTCGCGGTGGCTGACATCGACGCGGATGGTGACCAGGACCTGCTCCTCGGCACGTCCGCCCAGAACCGGCTGTTCTTGAACGACGGCAACGCGGTGTTCACCGACGTGACCGCTGCACGGCTCGGCGTCGACGATGACTGGACCAACGACATCGCGCTCACCGACCTCGACGGCGACGGCGACGCCGACGCCGTCTTCGCCAACGCCGGCCCCAACCGCACGGCCTTCAACCTGCTCCGCCAGCTGCACACGCCGCCCCTGGCCATGGCCGGACGCCGCGCGCGCTGGGCCATCTACTCGCGGTATGGCACGGCCGGCCCCGGCGACAGTGCCTACCTCCTACTGTCAGCCGGCACCGCGCAGATCCCGCTCGGCCAGCTCGGCACCCTCGGCCTGGCCCCGAGCACCCTGGTGGTGCTCCCGCCCGTCGCGATCCCGCAGCCCGACGGCATCGCCGCGCAGTCTTTCGTCATCCCCGACGACCCGTCGGTGGTCGGCGCCACGCTCTTCAGCCAAGTCCTGCTCGACCAAACCGCCGGGACCAGCCGCTTGACCAACGTGGCGAAGGACCGGATCGTGCGCTGACCGGAGCCGCGTTCCGCCACCCACCGCCGTCGATCCATTGCCTCGCTCGATGCCATGAACGTCATGAAGTTCGGCGGCTCGTCGCTGGCCGACGCGTCATGCCTAGAGCGGGTCGCCGACCTGGTGCTGCGCCAGACCACGCCCCCGTGCGTCGTGCTGTCGGCCATGGGCGACACGACCGACCGCCTCTTTGCCATCGGCCGCGGGCTGCAGGAAGGCTCGCCCGAGGGCGCTCGCGACGCCCTGGGGCAGCTGATCGCCCGGACTCGCGAGGCGGCCGACGAGCTGCTCGAGGACCCCGCCGCCACGCACGCGGCGATCCAGCAGATGCAGAACGACCTCGACATGCTCGTCCGCGGCGCCGCACGTTGGCGTGGACCGGCGGCCCGCGCGACCGATGCGATCGTCGCCCACGGCGAGCGGCTCGCGACGACACTGCTCGCAGCCCGGCTGCGCGAGCGAGGTGCGGCGGTCACGGCCGTCGACGCCCGCCACGTCGTTCGCACGAACGACAAGTTCGGCGGCGCCAAGCCAAACCGGCGCGAGATCCGCCGACTGGCCCTGCAGAACATCGCTCCCGAGCCGGTCCGAGGGCGCATCGTCGTCACCCAGGGCTTCGTGGGCGCGACCGCCGACGGCGCGACCACCACGTTGGGCCGGGGCGGCAGCGACTGGTCCGCGACCCTCCTCGGGGCCGCGATCGGCGCCGACGAGGTGCAGATCTGGACCGACGTCGAAGGCGTGCAGACGGCGGACCCCCGCGTGGTGCCCGAGGCCACGCCCATCGCCTCACTCAGTGCCGCTGAGGCCGCCGAGCTCGCCGCGTTCGGCGCCAAGATCTTGCACCCCTCCACGCTGCAACCCGCGATCGACGCCAACATCCCGGTCACCGTGCGGCACACCATGCAGCCGCACGGCCGGCACACCCGCATCGAGCCCCACGACGCACCGGGCACCGGCATCACCGCCCTCGCCGCCCGCGGCCCGGTCACGGTCCTCACCATGACCAGCCGGCGCATGCTCGAGGCCAGCGGCTACCTAGCCCAGCTGTTCGCCGTGTTTGGCGAGATGAACATTCCGGTCGATCTCATCGCCACCGCCGCAGTCTCGGTCGCCTGCACCGTCGAAGCCGACGCTCCCGTCGCCCGCATCGTCGCCGAGCTCCACGGGCTGGCGCACGTCGAGGTGACCGAGCGCTGCGCCATCGTCGCCGCGATCGGCGACGGCCTGCAGCGCACGCCGCGCGTACTCGAGCGCGCGTGCAAGGCCCTGCATCCCATCGAGCCGGTGATGGTCAGCTTCGGCGGCAACGCGCGCAACTTGTCGTTCGTCGTGTCGGACGCCGAGCAGAGCCCGGCGGTCCAACGCCTGCACCGCGAGTTCTTCGGCGCGGGCGTGCCCGACGGCGTCGCGAGTTGACGGGCGCGTAGAACGTCATCCCGCGGAGCTGGTGATCGTTGGGCACCACGGCGTCAAACCCCGCGATGGGGTCGATGCCCGCGGCTGGCGTGGTCAGCGCGCCCACCAGGACGAACCCCGCACCGGGCGTCGGGTCGAGCCAGACGGCGCCGAACTGGACCTGCACGGGCGTGGTGAGGGTCCGCATCGCCATGAACCACGCCAGGACATCGCCGGGCACCGCGGCGCAGCGCGGGCGCCAGAGCTGCCCAAGAACGGGCGATTCAAGCTCTTGCCCGCCCGAGCCGCCCCCGCCGCCGCCGCCCTGGAGGGCAAACGGAAACACGCTGCCGTCGGGGCGAGGCCCTGAGGCGGGCGTCGCCGGGAATCCGCGGCCAGGAACCGACTAGGGCGGCCCGTGCAGCGGCAGCAAACCGTGCCGCCGCCACCCTCGCGACAGCAGCCAAGTGCGCGCGGCTTGCACCGGGCACTCGGTCCCGGCATTAAGCCAGTCGCGGCGCCGCGTCTTCCAGCCGTCAAACCACCAGCCCGACGCAAACACGTCCAGCGCGGCGGCCAACCGGGACCCGTGCCGCTGCGCGTTGTGGAGCACATACGACAAGGCATGGCGCACTTCCCGCGGCGTCCGTAGCACGTGGTCGTGATACCGATCGGCGAACACGCGCCCCCGCCGTTCCCACACGTGGTTCACGCGCCGCGCCACTCGGATGAGCAGACCCTGTAGCCCGCGGCTCAGCGCCTGCCGGTCGCGCGCCTCGACCAGCAGGTGCAGGTGGTTCGACTGCACCGAGTAGTGCACCAGCCGAAAGCGCTCGCTCGACGCGGCCGCGAACGCCGCGCGCAGCGCGCGATACACCCGCTGGCGTCGCAGCGAGGGTAGGCCTTTGCGCAGCCGCGCCGTGACGTGTACCGGAAACCGGGCGGCGAGGGGCGCACGCTTGCGGTGCGAGGCCCCGGCGCGGGCGCCAACCGGCTTGCGGCCCGCACCGGGGCGGCGGCCGCCCCAATCGCGACCGCGGAACGGCAGCTCCCTGACGTACACTCGTCGGTCTGGCATCTTGATTGGGCACTATTCTAGATTCGGGCGCGCTCTGCGTCACGCGGAGATTCGGGATCTGCGTCGAGATGGACGACACAACCGCGCCACCGGGACCCCGCCCCCCGGCGCGAAACGCAGGCGCGCCCCGGTGTCGAGCGCACCCATCCCGGCTCCAACCCGGCGGCGGAGAGTCCATCGGGATTGACGATGCAATCGCGCTGCCTAGACCAGGCCTCATGGTGATGCACGCTGGCCACTTGGCCCTACCTGCGCTCGGCGCTCTCCTGCCCCTGCTCCCCGCGCCATCCGACCCGCGAGGCGCTTGGCTCGGCACCTGGGATCGCGTGACCCGCTTTCGTTGGGACGGCAAGTGGCACGAGGAACGCGGCCGCGCGGTCCGCGACTGGGTGTTGGGCGGCCGCTTCCTGCGGGAGACGCAGCTCGACGCCAATGGCGCGACCGAAGGGTTGCGCTACGTCGGTTGGGATCCGGACGGGCGGCGGTCGCAGCTTGTCATCATGGACGCCATGAGCCCCCGCTTCTCGCTGTTCGAAGGCGCGGCAGCCGGCGACGGCACGGTCACGTGGGAAGGCGAAGACACGTTCCCATGGGCGGCCGAACCGCTGCCCGTCCGGCTCTCGGTCACGAGCGAGGGCGCCGACGCGCACACGCTGCGCATGTGGGCCGGGGCGGGCGACGCCGAGCAGCTGATCCTCGAAGTCCGCTACACGCGTCGCCCCGCGTCGCCTACCTCGCGTCCGGAACCGAAGCGGGCGGCCAAGTAAGGGTCCACGGCGTGGCGTCGCCGGCGGCGGTGACCCTACGCACGGCCGGCGCCACGCGGCTCTCGATCGCGCCGGTGGGCCCCTGGCGATGCAGCACGACACGATAGGCCCCAGCGGGCAACCGCAAGGTCGCGCGTTGGTCCGCCGGCACGAACTCCATGGACGACAGGTAGAACAGCTCGCCGGCGGCCGCGGCGGCGGCGAAGTCCTGGTCGGCGCGATGCACACTGGCGGACGCGCCAGTGCCGGTGTTGTCCACGACCACCGTGCGCGGCGGCGCGACGCCGAGGTCGAGAGTCTGGCTGTGGTCATCGAGTAGCGTGAGCTCGGCAAACGGCAGGTGCTCTTGCGGCCCGCTCCAGTATTTGATCGCCAGCTGCCAGGCGCCGGGATCGAGCCCTTTCAGCTCGAAGGCCCCGGCGCTAGAGACCTCGGCCCGGCACGGACGCCGGTCGGCACGGGTGGCCAGCACCTCGGCACCGCTCTCGAAGCCGTTCAGCGCGGGCTCGAGCCGACCGCGCAGGACCAGCGCCCGCGGCGCATCGATGGTGAGGAACGTGTCGCCACTGGTGATGCGGATCGGGGTCTGGCTCACGGCACCGCTACGCTCGTCGCGAACGAACACCAGCGCCTCCCCGAGATCGCTCGGCGCGCGCAGATTGGCGGTCTCGTCGGCAGCGACGTCGACGCTGTCGAGGCGCCACGAGACCGGATCCGTGGCGTCGTCGAGGTAGTCGTCGATCGACCAGTACCAGTCGTGCGGCACCGCGCGCGAGCCGAGCACCGCCCCAACGGTGCATAGATGCACCGAGAACGCGCCCGCCGCCGCGCCGCGCAACCGCACGGCGACGTAGTTGCACCGCTGCACCTCGACACGGAGCTCCGGCCGGCCGCCCCGCGGCAACTCGACAAAGCGGCTATAGAAGAAGGGGCGCTCCAGCGGGATCGCCTGCACGAGCAGATCTTCGGCCGCCGACGCTTCGTGAAGCACCACTTCACCGTTCTCGTGGAAGCCAACCTGGCACGGCTTCTGCCAGCACCCGGCGCTGCCGGCGATGCGCAGGCCAAACCGCTCGATCGGCGCGCCGGTCGTCTCGTCGACCACGCGCACGCGGACCGGCTGCCGCAGGCCGGCGACCGCGATCCGCAGGGGCCCGCGACTCCAGGTGCGCGGCGTTGGCAGCCACGTCAACTCGCGCGCCGTCGTCGCGTGGACGCCAAGCTCGAAGACCTCGGGCACCGCGGCGCTGCGCGGCCAATGGAAGCCACCATCGAGGTCGGTGATCGGCCCGGTCACCACGGGACCATCCGCGCCGGCGGGGCGAAGGCTGAGCTTGGCCGCGACCAGTGGTCGGCCGGTTTCGTCGACCACGGTCCCCGTCATGGCGCCCGTCGCCACCAATGGACACAGGACCCGCTGCGGTGCCGAGTCCACGCCCACCGCGAAGGCCGGCTTGGTCAGCTCGGCGCCGGGAATCCGCGCCGAGAGCGCGACGCGCGGCTGTTGCTTGGCAAACGGAAACGGAAACCGCACGACGCCTTCGGCATCGCTGCTCGCCGCCTGCAACCAGCGCTGCGCCTGCGGATCGAACACCCGCGGCGAGCGCGCCTGGAGCAGATGGCCCACCAACGCGAGTGGGAAGTCGGGCACGAGCTGCACCGTCACCTCCACACCGCGCTCCAAGACCAGGGCGCTGCCGCCATGCTCGCGGCCGCGCGCCAGCTCGGCGAGAGGCACGACCAGCGGGACGAAGCCCGCGGCCGTGACCAGCACCGCTCGCGACGTCATCTGCTCGAGCGGCCAGTCCGGGGGGAAGTGGACCGCCGCGCGGCCGTCGGCGTCGACGGCGGGAATCCGCGCCGGCGCGCGGGTGTCGAGCACCCACGCGTCGGCCTCGGTGGCATGGCGGCGTACCAGGCGCAGCGCCCCGGTGATCGGCGCACCGTCGGCCTGCCGGAGTTGCACCTCCAGCGTCGAGCGGTCGGTCACCGCGGCGCTCAGGTCGACGCGGCTCGTCGCCGCCGGGCTCGTCGACGCGAGCGTCGCGGGAGCGCCGTGTCGATCCAGGCCAACCTCCAGGCCGCCGGGTTGCGCCGGCGAGAAGTCGGAGAGACTGCTGACCGCCATCAAAGCCGCCATCGCCGCTCCACCAAAGCCGATCGTCGCCGGCCATTGCCACCGTTGCATCGTGTCAGTCCTCGTGTTGCTGCTTGGTATCAACCAACGGAAGCACGCGGCTCAGCGCCACCGACTCCACGCCCGTGGTGGTGACCGCGCACGGCTTGCACGTGTGTGTAAGCCGCCGCAGCTCGACGCAGTTCGGGTTGGACTTCGGCGACACCAGGACCTGCAGGTCCTTGCTGGCGCCGTCGCTATCGCACGCCAGGCTGCGCTCGCCACCGTCCACGACCTTGGCCGGATCGCCGGGCTTCAGCTGGAAGCCCGTGCCGATCCCGGTCGAGCCCCACTTGATGGTGATGTTGACCGGGTCCGACCCGGCCGGGCTGTTGTTGACCGCCGAGATCTTGAACTTCCACTTGCAGGGCGCGGGGTCACAGGCCTCCTGGTCCGGGCACACGCCCTCATCACCGCCGACGAGCTGGTACGTGACGACGGTCTTGCCCATGAGCTTGTACTCCGCCGAGCTGCAGTTGCTCGCATGGGTACGGCTCATGGTCTGCGTGCTGGTCGGCGAACGCGGACAGCGCTGGCACGGGTCCTCGGCCTCTTCCTCGAAGTCGGGCAAGCACAGATCGAGGGCGAGCTCGTCAGCGTGGACGGTGGCAGCCGGCCGCACCAACGCGGTCGGAATGGGCGGCATCGAGGCGGCAGGGTTGGCGGCCAAGGCGGCCATCAACGCGAGAGAGGTCACAGAAACGAGCATGGCATTACCTCGTGGGGTTCAGGGTTGTGGAACAGGACACGCGCTCACACTTCGCCGACCGGCACGACGGCCTTGCCGTCCTCGCAGGCGTTGCACGTGAGCGTGATGGTCCGGGTCTCGGTGCAGCCCGGCGAGTTGGTGGGCGTGAGCGAGACCGAGAGCTCCTTGGACGACGCCGTCGTGCCGCACTTCAGCTTGAGCTGCTTCGCGTCGCTGGTCAGCGCGATCACCTTCTCCGGGTCGCCGCCCTTGAGGGGAAAGCCGGTACCCACCGGCACGCCGCCCCAGCTCACCGCCACGTTGAGCGGCGGTGTGCCCGGGTTGGCACCATTCTTGATGCGAATGGAGACGCGCCAGCGGCAGTCCGAATACGTGCAGGTCTCCTGGTCGGGGCACGTGCCGTCGCCGCCGCCGCTGATGTCAAACGTCACTGTCGTGCGCTTGAGGTGCTGCCAATCAGTGGGGCTGCAGGCCGCCGGCTTGGCCGGACGCGGGAACGGCATGTCGCTGGTGGGCTCGCGGCTGCAGTGCAAGCAGTCGGGCTCTTCGGCCTCTTCCGCGTCGGGAAGGCAAAGCTCGAGCGCCTCAGCATCGCGCTGCGCGAGCCTTGGGTCAGCGGGATGGCCGTGGAAACCCGCAGCACCAACGGCGAGCAGGGCGGGAAGAGCGAGGACGGGGAACGAGAGCATCACGGATCACCTCTGCAGGGTCGTGGGGTCCACCGCGGCCCGACGGAGCTCGTGCAAGCGCGCGAGCAAGGGCTGCGGTACAGGGGGAGGCGGCGCGTCCGACGACGCATGCCGCAGGGAGTCGAAGATGAGGCGCTCCACGGCGTCGTATTCCTCGCGCAACCAGCGCAGCTTCTGCGGATCCAGCTCGTCGGCGACGGCCGCGTGGCGCAGCGCGCTGTGCGCGGCGAGGTCGTGGATCGAGTACGCCTTGAGCTCGCGGGGTGACAGGCAACGCGCCGCGCGCGTCGGGGCCGCGACTGGAACCGGCGCCGGCGGGCCGCTCGCGACGCAAGTGGCCCAGAGAGCGATGGACAGCGAGACGACGGGAGCGGTACAGACGGGGAGCATGGGCTCGGACCTCGTGCGAGCGTTGGGTCAGGGGTGACGGCAACCATCGCCGTCAGCACGGCCGTCGCGGTGGCGCCGGGTGATCGGCGCCGCACCTCGGCTCGTGCTACCCACTCATGGCGGAAGACGCCCGGCCTACCGGAGGGGCGTTTTGTGGGAACACCGGCCCAGCCCGCCAGTCCCCCGAACGCCCACCCGAGTCGTTGAACCAGCGACCTGAAAGGAGAGCGACTCCCGAGATCGCCCCGCCGTCACGTGCGCGGTCGCGCGCGAAGGAGGCTGGGTGTGGGGATGCCGCGGGGCTGAGAGCAGCTCTGCCTCGAGCTCGAGCCCGCGGCCGAGCGACCGGTCGCGGATCGCGCAGGACGCAAGCAGTCGCCTTCGGGAGATGACGAGCTTTCGGCGTCTAGTGTCGCCGGCGCCAGTCCTCGACGATGACCGCGCCGATGGCCTCGCCCTTGATCCGAATGCCCTCGCGCGTCATGTGCCCGAGATCGACGAACAGCTCGCCCTGCGTTGGCAAGATCTGCGCCGCCAGGTCGACGAACAACACCTCGTCGCCAAACTCTGCCGCCAGCTCGCGCATTCGCGCGTTGCATTGGTCGATGTGCTCGGCAGCGGATCCCGGCGGCCGCGTGTCGCCGCAATGCGGCTGGGTCGTCAGCACCGGCACGATATCGTTGGCTCTGGCGACGGCGACGATCGTGCGCACGTTGCGAGCGTAGTAGTCGAGCTCGCGGAGATCGTCGTACCGCGGCCCCGCCTTCACGGCGATCGGCTCGAGGACGGCGGCGTCCAACGACGTCGAGTTCGCGGCGCTGCCGAAGTAGGTTTTCGCCAATCGGTAGATGACGCTGCTGCGCACCAGCAGCGCGTCCTTGGGTCGCTCGATCTCGAATGGCTTCAAGAAATGCGAGTAGTCGCCGCGCATCGGCTGCACCAGCCCACGACCTTTGCCGTCGTTCCACGCGTGGTGAAAGACGACGTAGTCCGGCGAGTAGTCGACCGCGTTGAGGATGAAGTTCACCGCGGAGTGGGCCGAGGTGTACCAGCCCATGCCGTAGTTGATCACCTCGCCGAACCAGCGCGGTCGAAACTCCTTGGTGAGCATCTCCCGCACCCGGCCCGGGTAGCCGGTCGCCGTCGTGGACCCGCCGAGGCAAGCGACGCGAATCACGTTGCGACCCTTGGCCCGTCGAATCGCCGGCCCGAAGAACCCGTCTTCGTTGCAGGGCGGCAGGCCGCCCAACGCGGCGTTGCCGTCGAGCGGATTGCCCGGCCGCCCGGTGAAGTGCAAGAACGGGTGCGCGCGGTAGGCTGAGAGCTCGGGGTAGGTCTGGTTGGCGAGCTTCACCAGCTGCCAACGCGTCGCCTCGGTTTGGCCGATGACGACGCGGGCGATCAGCTCCACCCCGACCAACCCGGCGATGGCAAAGCCGAGAGCAGCGATCGGCGGACGCCCCGGAAACGACACGAACGCGATCAGCGCTCCCGCAAACAGCAGGCCGGCCGAGAACGCCCACAATGGCGCGACGTCCGCCGCGTGGAGCGGCGTCAAGGCAAACAATTGCTCAGCCACGGGCGGCGAACACAGCACGGCGACGACGGCGATCGCGCCGCCGATCAGTCGAGGGATTCGGGGGGACATGGGTGCGGCAGCCGGCGAGGGGTCGGGTCCGCCGAGATTCTGTCCGCGGTCGTGCCCAAGATCGAGGCTCCGCCGACACTACTCGGGCTCGGTGATCGTGATCACCTGGTCCGTGGCGCACGGACCGAGCGTTTGGGTGGCACCACTTGGCCAGTCGACCGTAATGCTCTCGACGCGAGCACTCGACCCCAATCCAAAGTGCAGACGCTTGTGGTTCTGCGAGAAGCAGTGAACACCACCGTCCTGCAAGCGCAGCTGACGACGCCCGCCCGCGTCGAGCCGGACGCGCGCGCCGATCCCGTCGCGGTTGGACTGGGTCCCCACCAAGTCGACCATCAACCAGTGGTTGCCGTTGGGCACGCCGCGAAACAGCTGGTCCGGGCCGTCCCGCGCGAGCGCCTCGTCGCCCTCGCCGTTCGCCACGTAGAGATCCAGGAAGCCATCGCCGTCGAAGTCGGCGCACGCCGCGGCATCGCCCCGACCGCGAACGGACCCCGCGGCGCCGGCACCATCGGCGTGAACACGAAAACGCGCCGCCCCTAGGTTCTCGTAGTAGAGGTTGGCTGGATTGCTGACTGGCCGGCTCGACACCAGATACAGGTCGACGTCCATGTCGTTGTCGAAGTCCCCGGCCACCACCGACACGGCGTCGGTCTGGGGATCCAGCCCAGCAGCGGGCATCCCATCGACGAACCGCCCCTCGCGCCACAGCATGAGGGCGTCGGGCCGCGTCGTGGCGCGGCGCCGAAAGCCGTGGACGCGGCGCAACGACACACCGCCAAGACCGCGGACCATCCCGTCGAGCCGCGCCCGCGGCGCCCCCACCACGAGGCGCAGATGGCCGCTCCGCGCATCAAACCCCAAGGTGACCCCGACGGGCGGGCGCTCGGGCGCCGCCACCAACGCCGTGGTTGGATCGCCCGGGTCGAGCGTGAACACCCGCGCCTCGGGAGCCAAACCAAGCGCGCCGATGCGCACGTCGGCCGGGACCAAGTCGCGGGGCCGGCCGCCGACCTGGTCCCACAGCCGGCCACCGAGCACGAGGTCCACCGGCCCACCCACCGCCAGCTCGAAGCCCTGGTCGGCGCCCATCGGCCGCAGCACGAAGCGAACGTTCTGCTCATCGAGCTGCGCCACCTCCGAGCCAAAGCCGCTGCAGGCATAGAACACATCGAGCGCCCCATCGCCATCAAAGTCGGCCCACGCCGCATCGCGCACGCGATGGCCAAACGGCAACTCCAGACGCGCGCCCACGTCGCGCAGCGGCAGCTCACCCAGCGGAAACAGGCCGGGCGGGTACCCGTCCACGAACAGGGCTAGCCCATCATCCGGCAGGAACGTCAGCTGACCGAAGTCTCGGTCCGCAACCGGTAGACCGGTCCGCCCCGTGACGTCGCCGAACGTGCGGCGCTCACCGCCCGACTGCAACAGCAGAGCGGTCGGCGCATCCGCACGCCGCAAGCCCGCGCACAGCGCGTCCAGGTGACCGTCGTTGTTGAAGTCCAGCATCGCCAGCGTACGCGCGCGGCCCTTGGGGTAGTCGAGCCCCAACGCGGCTGCGCGGTCGACGTAGCCACCACCGTCGCGCACGAAGAACTTGTTCGGCTGCCGCCCCGTGCCGAACTGCGCTCCGACCATCACCGCGAGATCCTGGTCCCCGTCGTTGTCGAAGTCCCAGAACGACGCGCCGTGCCGGTCGCCGCTGAGATCGCGCCGTTGGTTGCGAAACTCCTCGCGGGCGACGTTCACAAACGTCCCGTCGCCGCGGTTGCGCAGCAGCCTGGCGCCGGCACTCAACCAGTGGCACGGGGCGTAGACGTCGGGATCCCCGTCGCCGTCGAAATCGCCCCAAGCCACGCCAAACGACATGCCACTCCAGCCGGCGTCACCAAGGTCAACCTCTTCGAACCGCCGCGCACCGGCCACGGTGGGCGGTTGGACCTGGGCGCCGAGCTCGGCCGTTCCAGCAGCGAACAGCAGCAGTGCCCAAGCGACCACTCCCCTCCTCGGGCCGGCTCGCCGTTCTGCCTTCGGAGATCGAAGCATCTGCCGTCGGAAATCTACGCCGTCAGCCGGCCACTGTCGATGCGACCCGCAGACCTTGCCGCCGACACTCGCAAGCGGCACCTCGTCAGGCACGCCGCGGGATCGCGTTGGCCACGAAGGACCGCGCCCGATCCAACCACGGCTTGGGCGACTCCGCGGGGCGGCGCGCGGCGGTCGATGGCCCGCAGACGTGGCACAGCGGCGCCGCGCCATGCGCCGCCGCGCCGCCGGCACCCAACCGTTGAAACAGCGCCGCCGCGGCACCGAGATTGTCGGGCCGCTGGCCGGGGTCCTTCTGCAAGCACCCTTCCAACAGCTCACGCACCGCGCTCGGGAGCTGGGCGGGCAAGCGTCCCCAATCGGGCTGCACACGCAACGTCGCCTCCAGCACTTCGGCCACGCCGATACCGCCGAATGCCCTGGCGCCGGTGAGCACCTCGTAAGCGAGGCAGCCAAAGGCCCAGATGTCGGTCTTCGCATCAAAGGCCCGTCCGGCCAACTGCTCCGGGCTCATGTAGCCGGGCGTGCCGGTGATGCTCGACAGGCCGATGCTCGTCCCGGTGTGCACGGCATCGACGACGCGGGCGATCCCAAAGTCGAGCAGCGTGGAGTGACCGCGCCCGTCGACCACGACGTTGGCCGGCTTGAGGTCGCAGTGGATCACGCCGCTTTGGTGCGCAAACGCCAGCCCCGCGGCGACTTCGCTGAGCACCCCCACCCCCTGGGCGAAGCCCAGCGCCTGGCGCGCAATCAGCGTGCCGAGATCCTCGCCCTCGATCAGCTCCAGCGTGAAGAAACGCACCCGAGCGCCGGCCTCTTCCAGCGAGTGGATGGTGGCGATGTTGGGGTGCTTCAGCGAGGCCAGTAGCTTCGCCTCCCGCTCGAGCCGGCGGCGGGCCCGTGGATCGGTGTCCACGTCGGGCGGGACCATCTTGACCGCGACCCGCCGCTCCAGCTCCGGGTCGATGCCGACGTAGACGACGCCCATTCCACCGCGACCGAGCTCACGTTCGATCCGGTAGCGGCCGACCTGCTTGGGGCAGGCCACGCGGCGCCGCGGCGCCGGGGGTACCGACGGCATCAGCGGCGTGGTACTGGTGGTCGCATGAAAGAACGCGGTGGCGGCGCGCCGAGGCGGGCTCGACGGCGGTGCGGAAAGGCTCTTCATGTTGCGCTCAGCGGCTCGTCGCTCGGGGGTCGCCTCATGCGCACGGGGCCTCCCCCAACGGCCAGGGAAAACGGCATTGTTTCGCCGGACGACCGCTGGCGGCACCGTGCTCCTGGCGACCGAGTCCAGGGCGTGGGATTCAAGGCGTGAGGCGCAGGGGGACCGCGTTGCTCCCCCAGCCCAGGCCGGCCGAGTTCACCGTGAGCACGGCGTGGTGCAGGTGGACCCCGGCGACCGCGGCAGCCGGCATGGCCGGCAGTGCCAGCGTTGCCTGCGCCGTGCCCGCCGCGTCCAAGGTGCCGACCCAGCTGGCGAACAGACCGCTGCCAGCGACGCTAACGATGCTGCGAAAATAGAGATCCTGGTTGAGCCGGAGCAGGGTGCCGGCCAACGGCGTGCCCGGCGACGTCCCGGACGCGGACCCGAGCACCACGTAGGGACTGCCGCCCCAAGGCGAGCCCGCGGCGAAGTCGAATTGCACGGTCATGCCCGCCGACGCGGCGACGGCCTCGGCGCTGGCCCACAGCGAGCGCCGGGTGTGGTGCGCGTGGAAGATCTCGAAGCCTGGCGTCGTGTAGCGCTGCTCCCACGCGATTTGCCCCGCCGGTGTCACCTCGAACACCCATGCCTGCCGGCCGCTGCAGATGAGCGTGTTGCCGTTGGGCAAGCGTTCGGCACTCGACTTGACGAAGGAAACAAAGCCGGGGGAGGAGTAACTCCAAACCGGCCCCCGCGGGCCAAACGCGCCGCCGTTTGACCGCTCGAAGCGGCCGAGCTCGTCGACGGGCAAGACGATCTCTAGCGCCTCTGAAGCGACGGCCGTGATGCCGTTGTTGAAGAGCGTGAGGTTGCCCGCGCCGGGGTAATCCGGGGGGATGAACCGGGGGTCGTGCACGAAGTCGAGCTGCTTCGCCGCAGCCGGCGCCGCCTGATACACCGCCGGGTTGCCCCAGCGATAGAGCAAATCGCCGCCCTTGCCGGCGCGGCCGCCAGAGCTCCCGGCCGCCTCGGCGGTCGTCGTGCTGTGGTCGATGATCCAGACCTCGTCGTGCGTCGGCGACGTCAAGGCGATCCACTCCCGGCCGGGCTCGACGTCGAGGCCGTTGAGGTGGTTGAACTCCACGCCGGCAAACGGGACCGCCGGATAGTTGATGTCGATCCGCTCCGGGTGGTCGGCGACGACCCCGTAGTTCTCCTGTGCGGGATCAAAGTCCTGGATGAGGTGATCCCAAACGTGCCACTCCCAAACGATGTCGCCCGATGTCGGGCCGGTGGGCTTTACCTCGATGAGCACGCCAAACTCGAGGAACGGGCCAACCGTGTAGGGGTTGCGGCCGCGCGCGATCGCCTCGGCGCGGGTCTTGGACTCGCGCGCGATGAACAGCACATTGCCGTTGGCGAGCGGTTCCATGTCATGGTGCTGCACCAGTCCGGGCGGTGGCGTGTAGGTCCAGCGCAGCGAGCCGTCGAAACCGAGCCCGCGGACCCCGGTCGGGCCTTTGTGCACCAACGTGCCGTCTTGCAAGATCTCGTAGGCGCCGTTGCGCAGGAAGCCGGTCCGCCACTCGTGCACGATCGTGCCGTTGCCGTCGACCAACGCGATCCCGCGCGCCGGCGTCTCGTAGAAGCGCAGCACATCGGCCGGGCCCTGCGCGGTCACGGCCGCCGCAAGGGTCAGCGGCAACACCAGCGAGGTGACAGCGGAACTGATCACGACGCGAACGCGCGGCGTCGAACTCGACATGATGTCTCCGATCCGAGGGGTGCGAAGTCCGAGCGTCAGCATAGCCACGCCGGGCCACAGCACACGACAACACGGCCCGCTGCCGCCGCGGGCCAGGGGGAACCACTACAGGAACCGGTCTACAACGGCGCCGAGCCCTCGAGCAGGAAGGCCTTGCGCAGCTCCTCGCTCGGATTGAGGGGGCGGATGACCTCGTGGCAAGCAACGAACCCGAGCGCGCAGGCAACGACGCCGATCTCCTCGGCGTCGACGCCAAACGCCACCGCCCCCAGCGCCAACAGCCCCACCGCGATCCCTGCGGCGATCTTGTTGCGACGCTGCAGGGGCGAGACCGATCGGACGCGCGCACCGCGGCGGGCATCGAGAACGAGCCAGACCAGCGTGCCGCCGAGCGCGATCACGCACAACGCTGGCCCGAGGAGGCGGAGGGAAACCGTGAGCCCGACCGACGCGCCCTGCACGACGACGTCGCCCGCGACGACGAACCGTGCGCACGCCGTGGAGAGGCCGAGGTGCCAGATCAAGACGCTGACCCTGAACGCCCTCCCGGCACCGCGCCAGCCGAGCGCCAGGACGGTCCACCCAAACGCGAGGACGCCGAGGAGCTGCCAAAAATCGGCGGTGGCGCCAGGGCCGTGCCATGGCCCCGCGCGCCAGGGCGTCGTCGGATCGCAGAGACAGTTCACGGCGAAGATCGAGAAGAACAGGAGCGGCGCGAACGTGATCCACAGCACGACGCGCAGCAGGGCGCTCGGATACCACCTAAGCACGCGTGGCCTCCGCGCCGCCAAGCCCGGTCAGGCGACGAATCGCTTCGTCGCACCACTCGATCCGCGCCTGCAGCGTCTTCATCCCGAGGTCGAGCGCGAGGGTGCCAAAGACCGCGTCGTGGTCCGGGCTCGCGCCGTGCCCGCGGTTCGCTTCAGTCGCCTGAATCGCTTGATACTGGCGCAATCGCTCGACGAACTTGTCGCGCACGCGCTCGAGGAGGGCCGCGGTCTGCGTGGGATCGCGCTCGCGCGCGAGAAAGTGGATCTGCGACAGTACCGACAGTCGCTCGGGCGACAGCTCCGGGTCCCCTTCGAGCCACGCCGAAAACTCGGCGTCGCCCTGCGTGGTGCGGCGATACACGCGGCGGTCCGGCCCCTTCTCGGACTTCTCGAGGCTGCTCGCCAACAGCCCCTCCTTCTCCAGCGCGCGCAGCGTGCCGTAGATCTGGCTCGACTCGGCCGCCCACAGGTGCGACAGCGAGCGGTCCATCGCCGCCTTGAGGTCGTAGCCGCTCGCCGGTTGCTCGAGGCACCCCAGGAGGACGTAACGCAGGACCATCGGCGGCCACTATAGCAAGATTGGACTTGCCAGCTAGAGCAGTTCTACTATAGCAATTCTGCACTAGCAACCCAACACAAGGTTACGACCCCGATGAACCCCCTTCTCATGCCCGCGGCAGCCGCCGCCGGCGCCCTCGCCCTCGTTGCCACCGGCCACCGGCACGCCATCGCCCTCCCAAACGCTGGCTCGACCGAGCAGATCCTCAGGCGCTTCGTCGAGGACTTCCGCAGCGACCCCGCCGCGGCGACCGCGCGCACGTTTGCCATCCGCGTCCGCGGCGATGACGGCGGGTCATGGACCGTCGAGGTGACCGGCGAGCAGGCCGACGACGGCCAGTGGGGCGTCGTGCTGCGGCCCGGTGAGCCGCGCACCCCGACGTTCTACTACGCCCTCTCCGCCGCCATGCTCGTCGCCATCGATGCCGGCCGCCTGAACGCGCTGACCGCCCAAGGCAAGGCGTTCGCCGACGAAGTCGCGCCCATGGAGACCGAGTTCATGGCGGGCGCCGAGCCGTTCGACGCCAACCCGTTCTCCTTTCACTTCTGGACGCGCGGCTTTCCCGAGAAGGTCGCGCTCGACGCGCAACTCGCGCGCCGCGTGCACGGCGTTAAGAACATCCCCATCTACTACGAGCAGGGCCTGCGCACGATCTGGTCGACGATCCAGAAAGGCGAGCGCGTCAACAATGGCCCCGGGCAGCCGATGCTCGTGCCGTTCCCAATTCTCGTGGTCGGGATCAAAGGCCGCGCCATCGGCACGATGAACGGCAAACCCGTCGAGGCGAAGGCGGGTGAAGTCGTCTTCATCCCGCCGCTGACGCCCTACGAGTGGTGGAACGAGGACGATGAGCCGTGCGAGGCCCTGCTGGTGATGTTTGGCGCGGGTGCATAGGCGGCGGCTGGGTACCCTGCCCAGCCATGCCGACGACACCGCGCCTCGCGAACTTCGGATCCGGCACACTAGTGTTGTGTGTCGGAAGTTGGTTGCGTAAGTCGGCGAGCCATGTGTGCCGCTCGCAAGGCGCTGTCGACGCAGGGCTTGTTGGTGGACAAGTCGAGGAGACGCAACGCCGCGAGCGGCGCAGTGGGCCGTCGACATATGTGACGAACTTCCGACACGCAACACTAGCGGCCTGGTGCAGCCTGCTGGCGCACGCGCCGCAGCTCGCCGCCCAGCAACCCACGCGGCCGCCCAACATCGTGCTCATCGTCACCGACGACCAGGGCTACGGCGACCTCGGTTGCCACGGGCATCCGACGCTGCGCACACCCCGGCTGGATGCGATGGCCGCGGCCGGCCGCCGGTTCACCCAGTTCTACGTCGCGGCGCCGGTGTGCTCGCCCTCGCGCGCCGCCCTGCTCACCGGGTGCTACCCCAAGCGCGTCGGCATGCATCAGCACGTCGTGTTTCCCGGCGACGACCACGGGCTCCACCCGGACGAGGTGACGATCGCCGACGCGTTGCGCGAGGCCGGTTACGCCACCGGGTGCTTCGGCAAGTGGCACCTCGGCCATCACCGCGGCCTGCTGCCGCTCGACCAGGGCTTCGACGCGTGGTTCGGCACCCCCTACTCGAACGACATGGCGCAGGCGCACCGACCGGCGAACACGCGCTACCGGTTTCGGCTGCCATTGCTGCGGGACGACGCGGTCATCGAGTGGGAACCCGATCAGAGCCTCCTGACGCGGCGCATCACCGAGGCAGCGATCGAGTTCATCGATGCGCACCGCGACGCACCGTTCTTCGCCTACGTGCCGCACCCCATGCCGCACATTCCACTCTACGCGTCGTCCGCCTTTGCCGGCGGCAGTCGACGCGGCCTCTACGGAGACGTGATCGAAGAGATCGACTGGAGCGTCGGCGCCATCCTCGACGCACTGGCCGAGCGCGACCTGCTCGAAGACACGTTGGTGCTCTTCACCAGCGACAACGGCCCGTGGACGGTGCACCAGACCGCCGGGGGCTCGGCCGGGCCGCTCCGCGGCGGCAAGAGCACCAACTGGGAAGGCGGGCAGCGCGTGCCGCTCCTCGCGCACTGGCCCGGCCGCTTGCCCGCCGGCTCGGTGTGCCGCGACCCGATGACCGCCATGGACTTGCTGCCGACGCTCGCCGGGCTCGCCGGTGTGCGCCTAGCCGACGATCGCCCCATCGACGGCCATGACGCCCGGCCGCAGCTGCTCGGCGAGCCCGGCCGCGCGCCCGCGCCGCCCTTCCTCTACTACACCAGCCACGGCGAGCTCGCCGGCGTGCGGCGGGGCCCTTGGAAGCTCCTGCTCGACGGCGACCAGCTGTTCCACCTCGAGGAGGACGTGGGCGAGCAATGGGATCGCGCGTCGGAGCATCCGGACCTGGTGGCGGAGCTGCGCGCGCTGGCCGTCGCCCGCGATCACGAGCTGACGCTCGGCGCCCGCGCCCCAGCGCGTCGGGCCGATCGCGTCTTCGACCCCGCGGTCGACGCGGCGCCGCGACAACGCTGACCCGGGCGCCCCGCTTCCGCCCCGCTTCCGCCCTGGGGCCAACACTGTGGCCAGCACTGTGGCCCCGCACTGTGGCCCCGCCTGGCCCGGCCCCCTCCAACCCGCGGTGCGCGCGTGCCGCACGCCCCCCGTCCCGGACTGCGACTTGACCCCCACCGGCGTTACCCCACCCCACTCTCTGCCTCGGCGCGTCGCGCCGGCGATCGTCCTCGCCGCACTCCTTCTGCAGGCCGCCCTCACGTCGCTGATCAACCTGTGGTTGTTCCCGGCGGAGGTCCTGAACCCGATCGCGCAGGCGACCAAGGGCCTCCTGATGCCAACCCTCGTGGCCAACTGGATCCTCCTAGGCCTCGTCATCGGCGGCGTGGTCATGGGCTGGGGCCGGCTGCGTTGGCGCGATCTGGATCTCGACCACGGCCTCCGGCACGCCCTGCTCATCAGCGTGGCTGTCTGGGTCATCGCCCAACTGCTGATGCTGGCGACGGGCACAACGACAGTGGATCCGCGCTGGTCGCAGTCGCCCGTCGCGCAGGCCGGCAACTTCTTGGCCCAAGCCCTCGGCAACGCGCTCTACGAAGAGACGCTCTTCCGCGCGTTCCTCATCTGGCAGGTCGCCTGGTGGCTGTCGCGACGCTCCAGCGCCGAGCGCATCTCGTCGGGCCAGCTCAGCGTCGCCGTCATCGTGAGCCAAGTCGTCTTCGCGCTGCAGCACATTCCCAACCGCATCATGAAGGGGGCCTACAGCTCGGTCGCCGATGTGCTGCAGGATCAGACCCAGCTGTTCTTGGCCGGGGTCGTCTTCGCAATCCTCTACGTGCGCACGCGCAACCTGTGGCTCTGCGTGTTCCTGCATGCGTTGGTCAACCGGCCGAGCTCGATCTTCACCGGCGACGGCAGCGAGCTCGCCCAGATCGTCACCGGCGCGGCCCCGTTCACGTTGGCGTTGGCCATGGGTGTCGCCTGGCTGTGGCGCACGCGAGTGGCGCGTCGCTCCGACCGCGGGCAACCCGCCTGACGCCCTTGAACGCGCTGCTGCCTCTCGCCGCGACGCTGATCGCGCTCTTCCTGGCGTCGCTCACGCCGCCGGGCCGAAGCCTCCGGCGGCGGCTGATGGCCAAGGCCTACACCGCGGCGCAGCGCCAGCACGAAGCCTGGGTCGCGGCGCGCAAGCAACGCCTCTTCGCCGACCTGGCCGGCACCGTGCTCGAGATCGGGCCAGGCACGGGTGCCAACTTCGTCTACTTGCCCGATCGAGTCGAGCGCTGGATTGGCCTCGAGCCGAACCCGCACATGCACCGTGAGCTGCGCCAGGCCGCGGCCGCACGCGGCCTGCCCGCCGAGTTTCGAACCGTGGCTGCGGCGGGGATGAACGTCGAGCCGGCGAGCGTCGACGTCGTGATCAGCACGTTGGTCCTGTGCTCGGTCCCGGACCCGGCGGCGGTGGTGCGCGACATCCACCGGGTCCTCAGACCGGGCGGCCGCTTCGTCTTCCTCGAGCACGTCGCGGCACCGAGCGGGACGTCGTTGCGCCGCTGGCAGGACATCGCCACGCCACTCAGCAGGTACTTTGCGGACGGCTGCCGGCCCAACCGGCCCCTCGCTGACGTGATCCGCGGTGGCGGGTTCGCGGCGGTCGAGCTCGAGGCGTTCACCGTGCCCAAAGGGATCATGCCGAGCATCGTGTCGCCACAGATCGCCGGCATCGCCACCAAGTAGGAGGATCGGACCTCTAGAGGGCCGGCCGACAAGCCATTCGCCACGCAAAGCGCTTTCCCGCAGAACCTCCTAGTGCAGCAGGGTCTCTTGCCGCCACGTCAGATGGAGCGCGATCCGCCGCACCTCGGTGCCGGCCCGATGCAGGACGAGCACCGCCGCGCGGCGATCCACGAACAGAGGACGTGAGCGCCCCGCCTCGAGCACCTGCGGCCGCCGGGTGGAGTGATAGCGGTTGCCGGATTGCGCGTGGACGGCGAGCCGATCGCCCGCGGCATCCTCGACGGTGAACGCATCCGCCTCGCGCGAATCGTGCAGCTGCACGCGAAACCGCAGCCGCGGCTCCACGATCAGGTCGCAATCCACCAGATGGCCGCGCCGATCGACGCGCGCACCTTCGACCGGCAGGACCCGCCCGTGCACAAAGTGCACCTCTGGGTGCTCGATCATGACGCTCATGTGCGCGCGCGGGATGTTGCGCAAGACGAAACGCCCCGCGGCATCGCTGACGATCGGATCGGCCTCCTCGGACGTACTCCAATCTCCCGAAGGCCCATCCGCCCGCTGCGTCACCATCGAGGGAGTGATCTTCGCCTTCCCGACCGGGCGCCCATCGCGCAGGCGCACGTGCCCATGGACCTCGGGCCACACGGCCGTGGTGTCGATGACAATCTCGACCGGCCGCCCGCCCGGATGCGCGACGTCGACCTGCCCGCGCAGCAGCGAACCTTCGAGGTAGGCGGCGATCGCATAGGGCTCGTTCATCAGCCCGGCGAAGCGAAAGGCTCCGCTCGCGTCGGTGCGCTCCGAGATGACGAACTCGCCGTCCTCGTCTTGGCCACGCAACTCGGCTTCGATCGTCGTGCGGTTGCCCATGAGGTGGAGTTTGGGCAAGAACACGACCGCGTCCTCGAGCGGGCTGCCGCTCTCATCGACGACACGACCCGTGAGCGCGAGCGGCTCCGCGTCGAGCACGAGCCGCAGTGGCTCGGGCCAACGGACCGCGCCGGCCGCGTCGCGCTCAAGGTCGAGCGACACCGGCAACCGGCCCCGGGCGGCGGCGCTGAGGCGCGCCGGGATCGGCTCGCCGGAGCCCCTGGCGACGAACGGCGCTTCGGGCTCGAGGTCGAAGTGAAACCGCCCGGCGCCGTCGGTTCGCGCGCCGAGGCGACCGAGCTCGACGCACGCGTCCGGCACTCCCACCCCGGCCGCATCGACGACCTCGCCCTGCACGATGCTCGGCAAGCGGCCCGGCGCCCGAAGCACCACCACCCGTTCGCTCGCCCCGCCGGCTTCGAGCCCCGCCGTCGCCAAGTCGAGGTCGATCGCGACGCGCCCGACCGAGGCGACGCGAACCTCGAGGGATGGCGCGAGTGGGATGCGTTCGGCGAAACGTCCGGTGGTGTCCGTGCGCCCTTCGCGGCGCATGCTCACCGACGCGTCGGCCGTCAGGTCGAAGCGCGAGCGGAGCGCTGCGGGCACGCGGATCTGGACCGATGCATCCGGCAGGGGCCGACGCGCTTCGTCGACGACCCGCAGGGTCAGCTCGTGGGCGGGCGCCGCGACGACGGTCGTCGACACCACGTCGCCGGCGACGGCGGAGCTCGGCACAACGCCGACGAACACCGTCGTCCAGCCGGGATCGTCGACCGTGAAGCGACCCGGGCCCGCCGGATCGACGAGACGGAACCGCCCCGCCGCGTCGCTGGCGAGCACGCGCGCCGGGCCGGCGGCAGCCGTGAACTTCAAGCCGGTCGCGGGCACCGGAAGGGCCCCCAGATCGACGAGCCGGCCCTCGAGTACGACCCCCTTCGCCGCGGCCTCGGCGGTTCGAGCTGCTGGCGCTGCTGGCGTGGACGGCGCCGCGACCTCGAGGCGCTCGGTACCAGTCGCCGGCCCGGGGCGCAGAGGCAGCGCGGTCGTCGCCGGCACGTTCGCCGTGTCGGTGACATGCTCCGGCTCGTGCGGGCCGCGGTCCCCGGTGAAGAGCAGGAAGCCCGCCGCGATCAACGTGAGAGCGGTGGCCGTGGTGGCGATGATCAGCTTCAGATTCATGGTCAGCGCTCCGAGCGTCGCGACACCGCCGGGCCCAGGGAGCGGCAGGGCGGGTGTCGCCGGGTTCGCAAAGTGACAGAGTGGAAGCAGTGCTGACACCCACCCATCGCGCTCGCCGAGTTCGCGCCCGAGCCGATCACGCAACAGTGCGCGCCCGCGCAGCAGACGCGTATCGACCGTGGCGAGCGGCACGCCGAGCTCGCGCGCGATCGCCTTCGGCGACAGGTCCCGGTAGTAGCGCAGATAGACCGCGGTTCGATACGGCTCGCGCAGACCGGCGACGGCGGCGACCACCGTCTCCTGCACCTCGAGCTCGCGGGCGATCTGCGCCGGATCCGAGCTCAGTTCGTGCGCGTCGCGTGCGCTGGCGCGCTCGCGGACGGTCCGCCGGGCCGCGCCCCGGCGCACGTTGGCGAGTCGGTTGCGGAGCATGGCGGCGAGGAACGCGCGGGGGGTGCGCGGCGACGGCTCGTCCGCGTCACGCTGGCCCTGCGCGGCCAGCCAGAGCTCCTGCACGGCGTCGTCGGCGTCGTGGACGTCGACGACGAGCTGGCGCGCCAGCCGGCGGACGAAGCCAGCGTGCGCAAGCACGAGGTCGTCGGCGTGGTCGTCTCGGGATCGCATGGGGGTCCGGTGAGGGTCTTTGCTTCTCGCGCATCGGGACACCGCCCGGGCGCGACAACCTTCAAGAATCTGGGCGCAGCGCCACTACTGCCGCAAGTTCCGCCATGCCGCGGGCCGGTTGCGGCCCGCTCCCGGCCGCGGGATTCTCATGTAACGTTGCCCCCGGCCCCGC
The DNA here is from genome assembly GCA_039029375.1 of Planctomycetota bacterium. Classification (GTDB taxonomy): domain Bacteria; phylum Planctomycetota; class UBA1135; order UBA1135; family UBA2386; genus JBCCGH01. Next base: position 13,455 of record JBCCGH010000062.1, on the reverse strand, counting down.
AAAGGGAGGTCGAGGCAGCCATGAACGAAACCCTCCTCGACCTTCACCTCGCCCGCTACGCCGAGGCCCGCGACCCAGCGGAGCTGGGCCGAGTCTTCGATCTCGCCGCCGAGCGCCTCTTCGCGACCGCCGCGCACCTCCTGGGCGACGCGGCCGAAGCCGAGGACGCCCTCCAAGACACCTTCCTGGCGTTGATCGAGCGGGCCAATACGCGACGACCTCGAGGCCACCCACAACGACTGGGACTTTGCGCTGCAGCGCGGCAGCCCGGACTGGACGATCGACGTGCGCACCGTGGCCGACGATCGCAGCCTGATCTGGAACCTCGGGCGCGTGAGCTTCGCGGCCGCCGGCGCGTCGATCCTGCCATCGACGCCAGGGGCCGAGACGATCCACGTGCAGCGCGGCGACGTCTGCCTCATCCACACCTTGGATCGCAATACCGACCAATGGGCAAAGATGGAGATCTTGGCGTGGCGCCCGATCGGCATCGTGTTCCGCTGGGCGACCATCGCCGCCACACCAGAGCTCGCCCGCGTCGCGGCAGCCGGGCGACGGGAGCTCAGCGGGCCGCTGGTCCACGTCCAGCTAAGGGCCGGCACCCGGAGCAACGGCAATCCCAACCGGGTGTTCCTCGACGGCAGCAAGAACGCTTACCTCGATCGCATCGCCGGCGCACCAATCCCCTTCGCGGTACCGGTCACTGCCGGTGAGGAGGGCGTGGCGTGGCTCGACGGCGGACTGGTGCCCGAAGGCCAGACGTGGGTCGTGACGCAGGTCGAGGGCCGGGTCTTCTCGGCCCATACGACACCTGGATCGCGCCACTTCGCCGTCCAACTCCTCGATCAGACGGTGCTGCAGCGCGACGGCGACGACGCCGGCGGGACCACGCACGTCCGCTGGACCGGCGAAGTCGCCATCCACCGCGGCGACGAAGCGCGTTGCTTCGTCGAGGTCGCCGGCACCACGGCCTGCGATGTCTGGATTCGCGGTCACTTTCGGCCGTAGCACGAGAGCGAGTCGCTCGACCTCGGGCTCGGGGCAGGGAGCCGCCCAAGCCATCGCTCCGGCAGTGCGTCGGCGACGGGCAGGGCGGCAGGCCAGCCCTGTTACGTGCGCATTGGCGGGCGCACGCCGTCATTGCGCCATAATAATTCACAGTCACCACATCAAAGCGCGTGACTTCATTGGCAATACAATCTACTATCCACAGAGCAATGGGTCAGTCTATGGGAGTTGCAGTTTCAATTGCGTTTGGCCTTCCCGCTCACAAGGTTGCGGGTCGCTTGATTAATGCGGCGGAGCAGGTCGGTCATTACAAGCACGTGTTGGCGTTCTATCTCGCAGACATGCAGCAGCGGCGGCTGTATCAAGTCACCGGGCACGGGAGCACGGTGCACTTCGCCGAGGCGAAGCTCGAGATGGACGCACGCCGCACCCGTGAATACATCCAGGTTGGGCAGACGTTGCTCGAACTCGACGGCGTCCGTGACGCCCTCGTCGGCGGCGAACTGAGTTGGTCCAAAGTCATCGGCATGCTGCCCGTCGTTCAACGAGAGACGCAGGCGGCTTGGGTTGATTTCGCCAAGGCCCACACGTTTCGCGAACTCCGCAAGGAGGTCCACGCCTGCCGGCCGGGCGACCTCCCTGGCGAAGGCAGCGACTACGGCTTGGTCCACAAGCGCGTCGTGATCGAGGCCCGGCTCGATGACGTGACCTATGCGATGTTCGAGCGTGTCCGCATGATGCTCTCCGACCAACCGGAGAAGCCGCTGAGCGACACCGAAGTGATCGAAGAGCTCCTCCGCCGCCAACTCAACGGACCAGCCCCCGCGAAGCCATCCCCGGCAGCGGAACCTGCGCCCGCAACATCGGAGGCCCCCGCAAAATCAGGGACACCGCCGAACCGCGACCCGGTGCCGTCGGCTACCGAAGCCTCAGTCTACCGCCGCGACCAACACGCGTGCCGCAACTGCCACCGCCCCTTCGACCTCCAAGTGCACCACATCACCCCGCGCGCCGGCGGCGGCAGCAACGCGCCAACCAATTTGGTCCTCCTCTGTGGCACCTGCCACGCCTCCGTGCACCGCCGCTTCCTGTCGATCCACGGCAGCCCCGACTCCGGCACCCTTCACTTCACCTCCTCCGACGGCACCCCCGTCCACCGCCCGCCCGCGCGGCCGCGGCGTGCGCCCGCCGCGCCAACCGCGACCAACGCGCCCATCCCGTACCCCGCACCCCCATAGGCAGAGCGGTTGCGCCGCCCTGCCCGTCACCGTCGGCTTCGCCGGACGGGCTGGGCGGCCCCTGCCAGAGCCCGAGGCAGAGCTGCTCCCCCCTACCCCCAAGGCCCCTCGGCTAACGACAGCGTCGTGCATCACCACACCCGTTGACCGATTACCGCGCACCCTTCGGCCCGAGCCGTTCCCGCAGCACCTTCGACTGCCGCTCACTCAGCGCGATCTCGGTCGCCCCGGCGTCGGCCAGCACCAACACGAAGCAGCCGCGAAACCCGTGCTGGATCTCCTGGACCCGGTCCAGGTTGACCAGCACCCCGCGCCGCGCTCGAAAGAACGGCGGATCGGGCAGCACCGCTTCGAGCTCGCGTACCGGCTGGTCGGCCCGCAGCACCTCCTGCGCAGTGTGCACGTGCACCACGCTGCCCTCGGCGCTCACGCAGACGATGTCCGCGGGTTGCAGCATCTTCAGGCCGCGCCGCGTGCGGACGACCAAGCGTTCGCCGGCGACCTCGCGGCGTTGTAGGGCGTCGGCAATCCGCGTCAGCTCGCTCTCGACCCGATGGCTCTGCGCGATCTGGCGGCACCGTTCGACCGCAGCCGCGAGCCGCTCGCGGTCGATAGGCTTGAGCAGATAGGAGACGGCGTGGGCGTCGAACGCCGCCATCGCGTGCTCTTCGTACGCGGTGGCGAACACAATCAACGGCGCCCGCGGTCGGCCGCGGAGAGCCTCGACCACGGCCAGGCCATCCATCCCGGGCATTTGCACGTCGAGAAAGACGAGGTCGGGATGCAGCGCGTCGATGGCCTCGAGCGCGGCCGGGCCGCTGTCGGCATCGCCGATCACGACGACCCCCGCCACGTCGCCGAGCAACCGCCGGAGACGGTCGCGCGCCGCCTGCTCGTCATCGACGATGAGCGTCCGCAGCGTCACGAGCAGCCCTCCACGCGAAGGACGACCCGTGTGCCCGCACCCGGCTGCGTGCGCAACGACAGATCCGCACGGTCGCCGAAGAACGCGCGCACGCGCTCGACCGTCGCGCGCCATCCGAGCCCCGCCCCCGAGCCAGTGGCGACGCCGGCGGCGTCGGCGTCGAAGCCCACGCCGTCGTCGGCCACGCTGACCTCGAAGCCACCGGCCGTTTCGCGCGCCGCGACGGTCACAGTCCCGGGCTCGACCCGCGGCGCCAAGCCGTGGCGCAGCGCGTTCTCGACCAACGGCTGCAACAGCAGCGCCGGCACGCGTTGCTCTCGCACCTGCGGCGTCACGTCGACGCGCACGCGAAGCCGCGCGCCGAACCGCACCTTCTCGATCTCCAGGTACTGCCGCACGAAGTCGATCTCCTCGCCGAGCGTCGCGACCTCGCGCTGCGCGCGGCCGAGCGCGAAGCGAAACACCGCTGCCAGACGCTCCACCATGCGCTCGGCGGCCTCCGGATCGCGGCGCACGGTCTCGGCGATCGTGTTGAGGGTGTTGAACAAGAAGTGCGGGTCCAGCTGCGCGCGGAGCGCCCGCAGCTCGGCCGCGGTGACCTGCTGCTCGAGCTGCGCGGCCCGTCGCTCCCGGTCGAGGAGCGCCAGGCCATCGAGGTGCCGCGTGACGACGACACCGACGCGCTGCAAGAAGGCGAGCTCCTCGCTGAGGAGGCGGCGCGTGCCGGGCCCAGAGTGCAGCAGGAGCCCGAGTTCGCCGTCCTCGGGGCCAGCCGCGAGGAGCACCCAGTGCTGCGCCCCGCCCCCCGGCTCGACGGTGGCGTCGAGCACCACTTCGGGCAGCTGACCGCGCCGCGGCGACGCCGCCGCCGGCCCGCGGTCGTTCGGGACCGCGCGCAGCTCGACGCGCTCCAGGTCGAGACTCGCACACAACGTGGCCTGCACCAATCGCTCCAGCGCGTCGCGGTCCTCGAGCCCCCGCATCTGGTCGGTCAGCTCGCCCAGCACCGCGCGGTAGTCCGGCCGGCGAAACAACGAGCGGTCGAGCAGCCGGCCGAGCCCACGCGCTAGCGGAAACATCGCGAAGAGGAACGCGGACCACGCAAGCGCGGTGACCAAACCCGCGGCGGCCGCCGACGTCTGCCGCGCGGCGTCAGCCAAGGGCCCAACGACGGCGATCTGGAAGCTGCTCGCCAGCACCAAGGCGCCGGCGACGAGCAGGCTCTTGCGCACAAATCGGTCGGCGAACCGAAACGGCGCAAAGATCCCAAACGACAACACCGCCCACACCAGGGGCGTCTGCATGGCGACCAACGCAACCAAGCGCTCGGCTCTCGCATCCAGTGCGTCGACGAAAGTGAGCGCGAGCAGCGCCGACAGGATCGCTCCCACGACCCACGTCGCGCGACAGAACCGTCGCACCTCGATGGAGTGCCAGCGCGGCGCCAGCAGCAGCGGCAGCTTGACGGCGCCGTGCGCCATCTGGTTGTAGGCCGCCCACCGCTTGGCGCTGCCCATCGTCGACGGTGCATCGCCACTCCACTCCAGCACCAAGCCGACGGCCAACGCGCACCCCGCCGCGGCCGACGCGCCGATCAAGAAGCGCAGGGCGACGCGCGTGCGGGCACCGACGACCAGCGAGCCGACCACGAATCCCAGGGCACCGGTCGGCAGCAGGGCGAGCGACAGATCGGCGATCAGCGAGGGCACAGCCGGCACCGCCTCCGCGCCGGCGAGCAACGCGCCGTGGAGCCAAAGGCTGGCGCCGTTCCACGCGCAGCACAGACCGCCGAACCACGCACCAAAGCCCACTAGGGCCCGGGGCAGGCGCCGCTCGCGCCACCCCGACGCGACAAACAGCCCCACCAGCACGGCGAACAGCGCCAGGCCGATGGCAAAGCCCAAACACTGGGCGATCAGATACGCATCGAGCCCCATCGCCCTGACGAGTCTACTCGCCGTCGTTGCGCCCGTGGCATGAGGCGCAACGCAGCGCCGTGCCGCGGAACGCGCGGATGCTCGCGGCGTCCACCGCCCCCCCACGCAACGCGTCGAGCCGGGCGCGCGCCTCACTGGCCGCGGTCGAGGCGAGCTCGGCGGCGGTCTCGTAGTGCGGCCGCGCCTGCGCCGGCTGCTCGGCACCGCTGAGCAGGTCGCCTAGGAACACATGCAGGACGCCCGCGGCCTGGGCGTTCTCGCGGTCCTCGGCGTGATCGATCAGGAAGCCGAGGTCCTCGGCCACTTTGTCGGTCTGCCCCATACGCGGGGGCAAGCCCTGCAGCGTGAACGCGCGCGCCAGCCGCGGGTGCACCTCGTCGGGGGCCACCGAGACGCCGCGGTCCAGGAGCTCGATCCCAGGCCCCAGCTGCTGAAACTGCCGCGTGACGAACGCGCGCAACGCGGTGGCCATACCGAGCCCGCTGATCAGCTTGGCGTCGTCGGGCCGCAGCTCGAGCCCGGCCTCGAACTCGGTCCGCGCCCGCTCGACCAGCGCGCGCTGGCGCTCGGGCGACGTCCCGTTGGAGGTCAGCACCGCGAGCTGCGTCATGTAGGCGGTGCCGAGGTGGTAGGACACGTCGCGCTCCGGCGCGAGCTCCCGGACCTTCTCAAAGGCGGCGACGGCCTTGCCGGCCGCATCGTCGTCGCCGCGACGGGCCGCGAAGAAGTAGGCTCGGCCGAGGCGGTACCACAGGCGCGCGTCGTCGGGCTGGGCCTCGACCTCGCGCTCGAGGCGCACCAGCCGCGGGTTGGGCGGCGGGACGTCCGGGTCTTGGCCTGGCGAAAGAAGGGAGCTGGCGAGAAGCGCGCCAGCGATCACGGGTAGGGTTGCGTTCATGGTGGTCCTCCGCGCAGGGACGCCCGCGCTTGGAGCGAAGCCACCGTGGCCGATCCCCGCGGCCGTCCCAACCGGGATCGCGTGAGCGCGGACAAGTGGGGCCCGAGCGCGGCGAGGTCGGCGCCGGGCGCGGCACGCCCGGCACCCACCTCGGCCCCGTCGGTCCCCGACGCGACGAACTACCCCTCATCGCCCTGCCCGCCCGTCGGCACCGGACGCAACACGACGCCCTCACGATCGCCATGCACCTCGATCGTGCCGTCGTGCACGAAGTCCAGGGGCCGGGAGTCCCACGAACCGTCCGGCTTGGCCTCGCGGTAGAAGGCCCGGATCGCGCAGGTGTAGGCACCCGGCGTCAGCCCCTCTACTTCGAACGATCCGTCGTCGTCGATGGAGCCACCGTGGCTCCAACCGTCGGCCACGGCTTTCACGTCGAGCCACGCCCAGTCCGGTGCGCCGGCGCCGAGCGACGTCAGGTCGACAGAGCCGCGCAACGTGTAGAGCGGCTGAACGACGAGCCTCGTGCCGACGAGCTGCGCCCCGCCACTCAGCGTCACGTCCGTGAGCTCACCGCGGACGTCCTGGTTGTCGACGCTGAGCCGATACGTGCCGGCCGGTACCCGCGGTGCCTCGAAGCGACCCACGTGATTGGTCGCCACAGCGCGCTCGGCCTCACCGCCGCCTTCAAGCAGGCCGTTGAGGGTGACGACGCAGCGGCCCGCCGGCGTGCCGTCCGGGCGCACGACCATGCCGCCGATGGAGCCGAGCCGCAGGTCGATCGTCAGCTCCACGTTCTCGTTCTCCTCGATGGTGAGCTGGCGCGTCCACAGCGCCGCTCCCGTCATCGTCGAGCGCTCCTTGGGGTCGTGGATCTCGAGATACTCGGCGCCCGCGGGCACGACCCCGAGGTCGAAGCGCCCGGCCTCGTCCACCGTCACCGCGCGCCCCTGCCAACGCCGGGACACGATCATTCCGGTCCCAGGCCGACCATCGACGAGCACGGTCCCGGCTACCTTGGCCGAGGCTCCCTCCACCACCTCATCGGTCCCGCCGACGTCGAGCCGCACCTCCGCGGTGGTGCCCGAGCGCACCTGGACGGACGCGGTCGGCGCTCCCCACATCAGCGGTGCGGATTCCATGAGGTCGGCGACGCCGCCAAACGACGTGAGCGATCGAAGCGACGGCACCGGCTCCAAGCGGTAGTCGCCGGGCTGCAGGCCGTGCACCTCGAACGCGCCGGTTGCATCGGCCGACGCCAACCGCGGCACCAGCCAGCGCGGGCCGTCACTCCCCTGGCGCTGCACCACGATCGTCCATTGACCCGGCTCCGGCGGCTCAAGCCCTGCCATGCAGAGCCCGCGCACGTGACCCGGCGCGGCGAACTCGAACACCAGGTCCTCGGTCGCCGGCAACGCCACCGATCGCGACGCCCAGCCAAACGCTGGGTGGTGCACCATGAGCTCCACCTCGCCCGCACCCAAGCGCCGCAACGCGAGGCCTCCGTCCGTATCGGTCCGCCCGCACACGAGCGGGAACGCCTCGTCGCTGTCGGCCGGCATCGCATACACCGCGGCGCTGCGCACGGGGTCGCCGGCCGCGGTCCGGACGCGCACCGTGCCGCGACTCTCGCGCGTCAAGCGCAGCGTGTGCTCGGGATCGCCGTCGGCGACCAGGTCGAGCTCGACCGTCGTGGCGGCGAAGTCGTCCGCCCAAACCTCCACCCGATAAGCGCCCACCGCCATCGGCGCCAGGCGGTAGCGCCCGGCACCCAAGTCCTCGAGGCGTTCGGCGACCGGCACCGGGCTCGCGAAGCCCATCGTCAGCGGGGATCCCGCCTCGGATCCCATCGAAGGGAACAGCCGCAGGCGCGGCGCCGACGGCAGCGGCGCCCCTTCGGCATCGGTGATATGCAGGGTGAGGGCCCGCGTTGCCGGCAGCCGCAGCACCAGATCGCGGCCCGCCGGCGCGGGCTCACCCACGACCCAGGGATCGCCGGGTCGCCGCCGCGCCGCGGCGATCACCCGGCCACCGCGAAAGCCGCCCAGGCAGAACTCGCCCGCCGCACTGGTCGGCGGCGCGTAGCTGCCGAACGCCACGGGCGCCATCGCGCTCATCGCTCCCACCACGACCTGCGCGCCCGCGATCGGTTGCCCGGCGGCGTCGAGCACCGTGCCGCGGACCTCGTCGCCTTCGCGCAGCTCGATACGACCGACGTCCGTCTCGCTGCCGGCGTTGGCACTCACGCTGGGGACCAACCCGGGCTCCAGCTCCGCGGCGCGGACCACCACCATCCACGTGCCCGCCGTGACGTTGGTGAGCCGAAAGTGACCTTCGGCGTCGGTCTCGGTGCTCGGGATCGGCAGATCATGGAGCCGCTCCGTGAGCCACTCGGGGATCTCCATCACGTGCGACCCGGAGCCCTCGACGGCGATCACGACGCCGCGCTCGTCAAACCGGTCCAGCGCCACCATCGAGGCGATCGTCGCCGGCAGATCGATCGCCCACACCCGGGCGCCCGCCAAGGGCACGCCGGCCTCGTCGACCGCGGTGCCGGCGATCGTTGCCGTGAGCTCGAGGCGCACGTCGCCCAACTCGATGATCTCGCCAGGGCCGGGCGACCGGTCGAGCAACATCAAACGCGACACCTCAGCCTCGACACCCGCGCGCAGCGCATAGAGGCCCTGCGGCCAAATGCCGGTGATCTCGAACGCACCGTCGGCAGCCGTCGTCGCGCGACCCGCGTCGATCTGGGGCTCGAGCACTTCGGTTGGGTCGTCGCCGAAGCGATCGATCAGCACCGCGTCCATGGCCAGGCGGTAGACCGCGACGACCAGGTCCGCCTGGGGCGCGCCCGCGTGGTCGACCACGCGACCGCGGAAGCCACAGAGCGCCGCTTCGATCGACGGGTCGTGCGCCGTGGTCGTCGCGGGCCCCGCCACCTGCTCCCGGCCTGGGTCGGCCGTGGCTCGGGGGCTAGACGCGTCGACCGCGGCCGGCACCTCGGCGATCGGCCGCGCCGGCGGGGCCGAGCCCACCCGGTCACCAACGGGTGGCGCGGCGCCAGGACGCCAGGCGGCCCCAACGAGCGCCGCTGCGGCGACCAGCAGCAGCGCCCCGACCAGAATAAACAGCAGCGAGCGGTGTTGCATGACGCCGCCCACACCCGCGGAATCGGCAGCGCGTCACGCCGCGCGCGGAGAATTCGCGCCGGCCGCCTCGATCCGGCTCGTGCCGGGGGTCGGCCCTAAGGCGACTCGCCCCGCTGCCGCCGCCACCACGCGCGCGTCTCGCCCAGAGAGGGCACAATGGCATCGACGGAGGACAGAGCCGGCGGATACCGCCCCCGGCGGTACCCTTCGACGAGAAACAACGCCTCGCGGCCGACGCTCGAACTCTCCCGCGGCAGCACGGAGCTGAGCGACGAGACCGTGCCGGCGCAGGGTTCGGTCGACGCCGCGACCGCGAGCAAGGCGTCGACGTGCCGCGGCGCTAGCCAGCCCTCAGGCGGCGGCTCCCAGATGGTCACGAACGGCGGCAACGTCACCGGCGCTCCGTTGAGCTCGAGGCTCCGCCCGACGCCGGTCTGCCGTTCCTGTAGCAGCGCCAGGTACTCCAGTGGGCCGATCTCCGCCCAGTCGAGGCGCGGCTCGGCCTGGACCGGCGTCGCCGACCCCGGCACCACGCGACCCAGGCCGGTGGCAGCCGGCTCTTGGCCAGCACGGTCGGCCTCGCCCGAAGACCGGCACCCGGCGCCGAGCGCCAGCCCGGCCAGGATGGGGATCAAGAATCGACCGCACTTCGCTCGTTGCATGGTGACCTCACGCGCCCCGCTGACGGCTAGCGCGACGATACCAGGCTTCACGTGAAGCCGCCGCCGAACGCTAACCTCCTCACGCGAGAACGTTCGGCGATCCCGAGCCTGGCCCCGTGGGGTCGGCACGCCGCGTAACAGAGTCCCTCTTGACGAAGAATCGGCGTCACAACCTCGGCAGGATCGACTCCGCCGGGTCTCATCGGACAGGCACGGCGGCGCTTTCCTAACGCGGTTGCGGCGTCTCAAAGGACTGCTTTCTTTTCTCTGCGGCCACCTATCTCGGCTTCCGCCAGATCGTTGCGCTCGATCGCCGCATATCTCAGCAGAGGCGCTTGCACAGGGGGTTACCAAAGTCTCAATCGATCAATATCTCCTCAATATATCCTCGGTGCCTACTGGCCCTTACGAACGACCCACCTCGGCGCTCAGGCGGAACATGATCTGACCGAGCTCTTTGCATTGGCGCGAATTAAGTTCTCGATCGTAACTATGGTAACGCACCTTCGCCGTCACCCAGTGTCGCCGCCTTTCTTCAGTACCGCGCAAGCGGTTGGCGTTATATCTAGGAGGCCGACTCAATTGGGGGCGTTCGCTCTCAACTGCAGTCGGCGATCGTATTTCTCTCACACAAGGAGAAGCCGCAGTGGCTCAACAGATGCTCCATCGCGTTGCCTTGGTGGCCGCGATTCTCTTCATAGGCATGCTATGCATCGCCGCCACGGCAACTGCCGAGGCTGAATGCGAATGCAAGCCAGTGTGTGACACCGTCATGAATGACGTGACATGCTTCTGTCTCAACGAAGACGCGCCGTGCTCGGCGCCCAACTCGACGTGCGTCGAGCAGAGGAACTTGCCCGGAGTCTTGGGGCCGCGCCACCGCTGTGCCTGCCTCTCCAACGGTGAGGCCACGATCTTCACATGGCCAGATTGCGAGTGCAACGGCTGGTGGCGAGAAGATGACGACTCATACACGATCCAAGCCGTGTGTGAGATCAACGAGTGCACTCACAGTTGCGACGAAATTGACCCGGCAAATCCGCCAGCCGGCGAGGTCGATATGTGTGATTGCTAGAGCAGCGCCCCGGAAAGACGGGGTGTGATCGATAAGACCAAGGCTGTGGTCGTCCAGTGCGTGGTCGCACGCATCCTAGGTGATGCGTCAAGCCGCATCGGCACAGAAACGGCCACTCCTGCGGCGCGAACACGCCCCAGCTGACTGGCGCTGCATGCAGGCCTGCGGGCCTGCCCAGCCATCCATAGTACCAAGCTAAGGCGAGAGGTCTGAGACTCCTATGACCGAGAATCGTTACCGGGCATTAACCATCACGGCCGTCATCACCCTATCTGCCGCCGCCGCCTACTGGGCGACGCGCAACGTCGCGGCCGGCGCAGCGTCGCCCACCGGCGGGCGGAGTGCGCCGGCGTCTATCGACAAGACCTCGGAGGCTGCGATATCAGGATCGTATCTGCCTCGCACTCAAGTTGGAATTGTCCAACGCGTCATCGTCCGAGACCGGATCGGCAACCCGATTGAAGGCGCGGAGGTTCATCACTGTGACCGCAATGCGCGATACGTAGCGCGGAGCCAGGCGCTGATCGGGACGACGGATCGGACTGGAGCACTCGCGATCAACGACCTCCTCGATCCCGCCAAAGTCTTGGCCCACAAATCAGGGCACTACCTCGTCGAAGTGCTGATCAACGATGACCCTGATGAGATCGTCTGTGTATTAGAGAAGGGCCACGCGCTCGAAGTCTATTGCGCTGATGCCGGCGGCGCGCCGATCGAGGGCATGCTGGTCCTCGCATCATCTCACCCGGATTCGATGGCGATGCGATCATGTACCCAACACGGCGACACGGTCCCCGGCCTGCATCGCGAGACGGCCACGTATCGGGCAAACACCGACGCCCGAGGACTAGCTAGCCTCCAAGGACTGCCATCAGGCGACTACTGGATCTTGCCGCATTCCAACACACGAATCCTGAGGAAGGGGGTGCCAACGGATACCCGGGTGCCGGTCCCTGGCCCGGCGCTGCATCTTGAGTTCGCAGAGTCACACGGGGAAGTCGTAGAGTTCGTCGGTGATGAGGTGCTCTACTGGGACCTTGAAACTGACCAGAATCAGTTTCTTCGCGAGCGATGGGTGGACTTCCACCTGAAGTTTGCCAAGAAAGCCCTCGGGGCTAGGTTCCCAAACACGATTCGGTACTGCGACGTGCCCGACCCAACCGTGATCGCCCAAAACGGGGGCGCGACCATACGCATCAATGCATATCTGCGCGATGCGGGGTGGACAGCTCACGACGTAACACTGCGACCGGTGGACTCGATCGAGAGAGCGAAGGCTATCGACTGCGCAGGGAGCCCCCGGAACGGGAAGGTTGGGGAGCTTCGTCTAGAGGCGCCTCCTCAATACCAATTCCTAGGAGATTGGGGCAATCTAGAGCTGGTCGGTGACATCGGCGGTCGGGAAGTCGTGCTCGCGCCGCAGATCAACGAGACCGTTCGGATCCCGGTGGGCGAGTATGATTTACGGGCACCGAAACACAGCAGCCTCTACGAGGCGGTGGCGGGCCAGACAGTGGAGGTGGTCGGAGATGGCCGGACTGTTTACAATATCAGATTTAGGTATCCGCTCTACCCGTGCCGCATCGAAGTGCTCACGCCGTGCGGCACGAACACGTGCTTGATGGGCTATCGCATCATGGATGCGTCTGGAGGACGCTGCTCAATCCTGAAGCACTTGGTCAACGGCCCTGGATCACTGCAGTATCTGGTCGCCGGGCCGGCGACGATCGAATACAGCGCGGTCGGCTACCAGGGCCAAAGGATGAAGTTCAAGGTCAGGGATGACACCCCTGATCTTCAGGTCGTTCCGATCTCTGTCAGCTTCTCCAGCAAGAGCTAGGGAGGATTTCGACAATGTTCCATGCGCTTACCAGAGAGTCGCAGTTCACCTGGGTTCTTAGGCTGATCGTAGCTGCACTCGTGACGTTTTCAGCGGTCGCCAAGATATCGTCCGGCTATCGACCGGAAATGCACATCTCGGAGGTAGTGTTCTGGGGCGCGACCGCGATCGAGCTCTCGATCGTGTCCTTCTTGTGGGTCGGCAAGGCCGCCTGGGGCTACGCTCTGCTGATACCTTTCTGCGTCGCCGGATCGCTGTATGCCGTGATCGCCAGACCTGCGGCTTGCGGGTGCATGGGCGTGCTCGCGTTTCCGGACTGGCGCTACGAGGCTGGCGTAGCGTCGGTCGTCGGCTTGACCGCTGCTTTCGCGCTAGTGGTTCTATCCGGCAGACCCAACCCATCGGCCCAAGGCGCCTGACCGATCCCCTGACCAGCCTCGTCGGCGTGTCTTCGACCGCGAAGCGCTCCTCAAGCCGGGCTCGCATGAGATTGGGCGGACGTCCCCGAGCCACTCCTGCGGGAGGAGAGACGAGATTCGGCCGGCAGGTCGGCCCAACGCAGGCTCGGCGTCGCCTGGGAGTGGCCTAGTGTCCTGGATCAGAAATTCCTGTGCAGAGGGTGCGTGACCGGACGCTGCTCGCAAGAAGCACCGACGCAGGCATATTGGTGGATACGTCGAGGAGGTGCGACGCAGCGAGCGGTGGCCGGACGGGTGCCATCTG
>JBCCGH010000061.1:0-48836 GCA_039029375.1 Planctomycetota bacterium | reverse complement strand
GCAGAGGGTGCGTGACCGGACGCTGCTCGCAAGAAGCACCGACGCAGGCATATTGGTGGATACGTCGAGGAGGTGCGACGCAGCGAGCGGTGGCCGGACGGGTGCCATCTGTGCAGGAACTTCGGATCCAGGACACTAGCAGGCATCGCGCACCAGGATTCGCGGGAGGAGCTTCCGAGCACTCGCTTCGGGCGCCCCTGGTCGCTCATACTCGGTGGCCATGGATTTTCTGCAACGGCTCGGCATCTCCTCCACCAACCCCGGCGCCTACGACGGGCAGTGGCTCGACTGCCCCGGGGAGGAGCTCATCAGCGTCAGCCCCGCCACCGGCGAGAAGATTGCGTCTGTCCGCCAAGCCACGGCGGCCGAATATGAGCGCACCGTCACAGCAGCACACCAAGCCTTCCTGCGTTGGCGGGAGCTGCCCGGCCCGGTGCGCGGCGAGTATGTGCGTCGCATCGGCCTCGCCATGCGAGAGAAGAAGGACGAGCTCGGCAAACTTGTGAGCTTGGAGAGTGGGAAGATCCTGCAGGAAGGACTCGGCGAAGTGCAGGAGTGCATCGACATCGCCGACTTCGCCGTTGGCCTGTCGCGCCAGCTCTACGGCCTGACGATGCAATCAGAGCGCCCCAGCCACGCGATGCGGGAGACCTGGCATCCGCTGGGCACCATCGGAATCATCACAGCGTTCAACTTCCCGGCGGCGGTTTGGGCCTGGAACTCGATGATCGCGCTCACGTGCGGCGACGCCTGCGTGTGGAAGCCGTCACCGAAGACGCCATTGATCTCGTTGGCGATGACCCGAGTCGCCGCCGAGGTGCTGGAGCCCGACGGCTTCGGGCCTCTCGTTGGTCTCGTGGTCGGTCCCACAGATCCGGTCGGCACTGCCATGGTGGACGACCCTCGCCTGCCCCTCATCAGCGCGACCGGCTCCGTGCGAATGGGCAAGCAGGTCGGACAACGGGTCGCCGCCCGACTAGGCCGCGCCATCCTCGAGCTTGGCGGCAACAACGCGGTCATCGTGATGGACGACGCAGACCTCGAGATGGCCGCGCGTTCGATCCTCTTCGGGGCCGTGGGCACCGCCGGACAACGGTGCACGTCGACGCGCCGCGTGCTCGCGCACCACAGCGTCATCGATCAGCTGCAAGAGAACCTGGTCAAGGCTTACGCCACGATCGCGATCGGCGACCCCTTGGCTGAGGGAACGCTGATGGGCCCGCTGATCGACGGTGACGCGGTGGACAGCATGCAGAAGGCGCTCGCGCGAGCGACCGACGAGGGCGGCACACTCGTGTGCGGCGGCCGCATCAAGAAGATGTCCGGCGCGCTCGCCGGAGGCCACTTCGTCGAGCCGGCGATCGTGCGCGCCAAGGTCGGCATGCCACTGCTGCAAGAAGAGACGTTCGCGCCCGTGCTGTATCTCGTGCCGATCGGCAGCGTCGAGGAGGCGATTGGCGTCCAGAACGACGTCCCCCAGGGCCTGAGCTCGTCCATCTTCACGCTCAACGTCCGACACGCCGAGCGCTTCCTCTCCCCGGTGGGCTCCGACTGCGGCATCGCCAACGTCAACATCGGCACGTCCGGCGCGGAGATCGGTGGCGCGTTCGGCGGTGAGAAGGAGACCGGTGGCGGCCGCGAGTCGGGCTCGGACTCCTGGAAGGCCTACATGCGGCGGCAAACGAACACGATCAACTGGGGGGCCGAGCTGCCCCTCGACCAAGGCATCGTCTTCGGGGGGTCCTGACCCCAGACCCTGACAACGGCGATTGTCCAATCCGGTGACAGTTCGCGCCGCGGCCTGGGCCGTTACCCCGGCGCCATGGGCCACATACCCCGGGGCGGGGATTTTTGGCTCAAGCGCTCGCTTCGACCAGCCCGAACAACCGAGTGCCCTGCATGCACACCGCTCGGGTCGCGGGGCTGACTCGCATGCGAAACACCACCAAACCGTGCGCCGCCCACACCGAGGGCTTCACCCTCGTCGAAGTCATTGTGGTCGTCGCGGTGTTGGCGCTGCTCGCCGGGCTGGTGCTGCCCTCCGTCTCGAGTGTGACCGACGACACCAAAGCATCGAAGATCTTGGCGACGGTCGACACGCTGAAGAAGGCCTGCGACTACCACCATACGCACACCGGTGCACTCGCCACCGAGACGACGACGTCAACGGCAACGCGCCGCCACGAGCTATCGGTCGAGCAAAGGACCGCCGGGTGGAAAGGTCCCTACCTGGATCACCCGCTGAGCCGTGGCGACAATCCATTCAACCACCACATCATCGTCTACGAGTCGTTCTCATCGGGTGGTGGCAACGCACCCGTGGGGTTCGACCTGCTCGGCAGCGGTACTGACAGCGCCACCGGCGCGGGTCAGTACGTGATGTTCTACAACATCCCCGAGGAGACGGCGCAGGCGATCAACGACACGCTCGACGGTGGCATCCGCGGCTCGTGGCAGACCACCGGTCGCGTCGAGTACGTCAGCAGCTCGAAGCGCTTGAACGTCTTCTTGTTCGACGTTTAGAGGACCGGCCGAACGGCCGTTCACGCAGCGAGCGGTTTGCGTCAGGTGCGCGCCGCGGCGAGCACCTCTTCGAGCGTCGTCACGCCTTGCGCGGCGCGCCTCGCCCCCTCGACAAGCAAGGGGTGAAACCCCTGCCGCGTGGCGATCTCGTGGAGCTCGTCTTCGCCGGCTCCGCGTGCCGAGGCGCGCGCGAGCTCTGGTGTCCAGGGCAAGACCTCGTGAATCGCCGTGCGCCCGGCAAAGCCCTTGCCGCGACACGCGGGACAACCGACCGGGGCCCGAAAGCCATGCCCCTCGACGAGCTCGGAGATGCCAATCTCCGCCAGCAAATCCCCCACCGCTGTGGCCGGCTCCGAGCACGCGGCGCACAAACGGCGCACCAGGCGCTGGGCCACGATGGCCCGCAGGGTCGGCGCGATCAGGTACGCGGCGACTCCCATATCGATGAGGCGCGTCACGGTGCCAAGCGCGCTGTTGGTGTGCAACGTCGACAGCACCATGTGGCCCGTGAGTGCCGCGTTGACGGAGATCTCAGCCGTCTCTCGATCGCGGATCTCGCCAACCATGATGACATCGGGGTCCTGCCGCAACATGGAACGGAGCACGCTGGCGAAGGTGCGGTCCGCCTTCTGATCCACCTGCACCTGCGTGACACCGTCCAGCTCGTACTCGACCGGGTCTTCCACCGAGACGAGGTTCCGGTCCTCGCGGTTCAGGGTCCGAAGCAGGCCGTAGAGCGTCGTCGTCTTACCACTGCCGGTGGGGCCGGTCACCAGGACCATGCCGTTGGCAGCGCTGCTCGCCAGACGCACGAGCCTCTCGTTCGTGGGCGAGAGGCCAAGGGCGGAGATGTCGAGGTTTGCGTCACTCTTGTCTAGGAGACGCAGCACAGCTTTCTCCCCGTGCACCGACGGCATCGTGGACACACGGAACTCGATCGGCCGACTGCCACCGCGCTCGAAGCGAAAGCGGCCATCCTGAGGGCGACGCCGCTCGGCGATGTCGAGGTCGGCGAGGATCTTGATCCGCGACACGATGCCGGCGTGCAGAGTCTTGGGCAGCGTCTGGACGCCCTCCAGGCGGCCATCGATCCGGTAGCGAACCCGCAGGAATCGGCGGCCGGGCTCCACGTGGATGTCGCTCGCCTTTCGGCGGATCGCTTGCTCCACCATGTAGTCGACGAGCTGCACGATCGCATCGTCGCCGGCAATCTCCTTCAGGCGCTGTGGGTTGGCGAACGCGGACTGGTCGATCTGCTCGAGATCAAGCCGCGCCAGCAGCCCCTCGATCCCGCGGCCGGCGCGCGAACGCTGCTCGATGCAGTCGCGCAGGGTCTGCGGCGGGCACACGACTGGCACCACGGGCGTGCGCAGCTCCTCCTGCAACGCGTCCAGGGCGAAGAGATCGGCCGGGTCCGCCATCGCCACGACGATCGCCTCGCCCTCGGCGCGAATGGGCACAGCGCGGTAACGCTGCACGATGTCCTCGGGCAGGAGGCAAATGACGGCCGCGTCGATGTCCGTGGTCTCGGGGTTCTCGAAGTCGAGCCCCATCACCTCGGCGTACAGTTGGTAGGCCTGCGGCTCGTCGAGCAGCCCCATCTCCACCACCCGCTGGACGAACGCCCGGTCATCGGTGCCCTGCGCATGATGCACTTCCACGAGCTTGGTCGCGGGCACGCGGCCGACCTCGGCAACGCGGACGACGATCTCGGGCAAGGTGGCCGGCACGAACTCCTTTTCGTCCATCGCGACACCGCAGCCTGAACCGGGAACCCCCGCTGGCAGCGCCCCTACCTCAAGTCGCTTTGCCGACGTGGACGATGTCTCACCCGGTCGGCACTCCGCCATCGGACTCGGCGTCTCGAATGGTCAAACACCCCTACGGATGACCCATCCGCTGCAGCATTCACCCAGCTCGCGATCCAAAACCAACGGTGTGGTGAAACCCGACGGCGACCGCTCGGAGCGCGCCAAGCGCAACGGACCGGTGAAGGGGTTCTCGCTACTCGAGCTGATCGCCATGTTGGCGGTCGTCGCCATCCTCGCCGGTGTGGTCGCACCGATGCTCGGCCATCAAGTCGCTGGGGCGGAGATCGACGCGGCCGAGGCCGACGTCGCAGCCATTGCTCAGGCGATGTCCAACTTCCACATGACGACGGGACAGTGGCCGTCTAAAGACGCCAACGGGCGAGACGACGGGATCTGGATGCTGATCAGCGGGACCCAAAAGCCCGCGCGCAATCCGTGGCGCGCAGGACACGCGTTCTGGTCTTGGGCCCGCGGCGCCCGCGGTGACGTCCTCGGCCACCACCTGATCACCAACACTCCCGGCGGCCAAGTGACGCATCGCTACGCGACGACCAGCAAACGCCCCTGGCGAGGTCCCTATCTGGATTCGGTGCGGTTGGACCCTTGGGGGCATCCGTACGCCATCAACGTGGTGTCGGCTCACAGCACCCATACGACCAACTACCGCCGCCTCTGGGTCCTCAGCGCCGGGCCAGACGGTCGTTGGCAGACGTCCGCGAACGCGACGACCGCCGACGACGTCCAGGGCGACGACATCGGCTTCTTGGTCAGGCAGCGGTGAATCAATGCCGGTCCTCCACATCGGCGGTGCCACAGAGACGGATGACGCGACTCGCGCGCCGGCACCCGGCGCGGCGCTGCCACCGGCGCCGACAACGAGCGCGGCGGGTGGCGCCAACGTCCGGCTGCGCAGCAGTGATCTGGAGCTGTTCACGCGGAACCTCCACACGCAGGTCTCAGCCGGCGTGCCGCTCCTCCGCGCGCTCGAGCAGCAGGCCAAGCAAGATCACCAGCCGGCCCTCGCGAAGCTGAGCCAAGACATCGCCGTGCGCATCGAGGGCGGCTCGTCGCTGGCCGAAGCTCTACAGGCCAATTCGAAGACCTTCAGCTCCATCTACATCAACCTCGTGCACGCTGGCGAGTTCGCCGGCCAGCTCGACCAGATGCTTGCGGAGCTCGCGTCGTTCTTGGCGTGGCGGGGCGAGATCAAGAAGACGCTGAAACAGGCGTCCGTGTACCCCGGCATCGTGATCACGGCGACGATCGGCCTCGTCGTCTTCGTCGTCGCCTACCTGTTCCCGAAGTTCGGCAAGCTCTTCGACCGCTTGGGCGACGAGATCCCGCCACATGTCCAGTTCCTGCTGGATACCGGCAACTTCGTCGCGGCGCACTGGCCCATGCTGACTCTCGGCGCGGGGGCGGCGCTGGCGGCCGTCATGCTGACGCTGCGCACCGTCGTGGGGCGCCGCTGGGCCTGGAACTTCATCGCGCGCCTACCGATCTTCGGTAGGGTCCACGCCGACCTCGATCTGGCCATTCTGATGCGCAATCTCGCGGTGCTGGAGTCGGCCGGCATCCCCCTCGTCCACGCACTAGAGCTGTCGCGTGAGTCCGTCAGATCACCGGCGTCGGCCGATGGCTTGCAGCGTGCTGCCGACGACGTGATGGGCGGCGACACGTTCGCCACCGCCGTGGGGGCCCAAGAGCTGCTCCCGCCGATGGCGCTCAACATGGTGAGTGTCGGTGAGGAATCCGGCCGGTTGGCCGACGTCTTCCAGCGATTGGCTGACCACTACGACCAAGAGTCGAAGGCCGGAGTCACCCGCTTCCTCGCGTTCCTGGAGCCAGCGATCACGCTCATGCTCGGTCTCTTCGTCGCCGGCGTCGCGGTTACCGTGATCTCGACGCTGTATCAAGTGATCCGCGCCACGGGGAGGTGATGGTGCAACCGCGCTGCGCCCAGCGGGGCTTCACTCTGATCGAGCTCATCGTGGTGTTGGCCGTGATGAGCATCCTTCTCGGCAGCATGGTTCCCCTGTTGTCAGCGACGCAGGCCGCCGAGCGATACAGCATCGTCGAGGGCGAGCTCGATGCGCTCGGCGACTCGCTGACGGCCTACTACTACGACCAGGGGTCGTTTCCCACGAGCCTGACGCAGGTCGGCTTCTACGGCACGTACGTGCTCCCCGGCGTCGACGATGACCGACTGCGCGACGAGTGGGGCGGCAAGACGTATTACCGGCTGTCGACAACCACGAACCCGGACACGATCACGGTCTACAGCGTCGGTGATGACGGCGCGGATGCCGGGGCGAGTGCGGAGCAGTGGAAGGTCGCCGTCTCCGGCGCCGAGCCCGGCAACCGCCGCACGCGGATTAAGATGCGCATCATCGCCGGGGCGATGAGCGACTTCTTGGCCAGCGGCGGCACCCTCACTGGGACCTGGAGCGCGGACCGCGTCGCTCTTGGTCTCGGCCAGGAGTATCAAGCCGACGGGTTCGGCACCGACTTCCTGCTGCAGAGCTACGTGCTGCGGAGCGCCGGCGCCGATCGCCAGGCCGGGACGTCGGACGATCTCATGTTCTGAGGCAGCGGTGGCGGCACGCAACACGATCATCATCGAGCTCGAGGATCATTCGCTCCGCCTGCTCGTGGCTCAGGCCAACCGACGCCGGACCCGCGTCGTCCGCGTCGCCGAGCCACTCCTGGTCAACACCAGCCCGTCCGGCCTCGTCGACGCTCTCGCGCCCAGCTGCGCATCGTTCATCGGGTCCGGCACCCACGTCGTCGTGATGCTCGGCGACCGACGAATCGTGCCGGGGGCGATCACGCTGCCCGGTCGCGCCCGCGGCGCCGAACTCAGGCCGGCGCTCGAGCGCGAGGCACGGCGAGCCGGGATGTTCAGCGACCACGAGGAGCTCGTCCTCGGTTGGAAGCGAATCCCAGGCGAAGGCGACACCCGCGTTTCGTTCGAGGTCGCGCCCCGGCGAATCGTCGCGGACGTTCTCAGCTCGCTGCGCGATGCCGGCCTAGACCGGGTTTGGCTGACCTCGATCGAGACCGTCTTCGCCGCGGCCCTATCGACAGGTCCAGCGGCAGTCGGCCTTCTGGATCTGCGCGGTGCACGGGCTCGTCTCGTCTTGGCACAGCACGGCACGGCTCTCGCCGTCCGCAAGTTCAAGCTGCTCGCGCCGATCGAGGAAGTGGCAGAGAAGGACAACCAGGTCCTGCTGCCACTGGCCGCAGAGATCCACCGCTCGCTCGATCTCTTCGGCGACCAATGCCTCCCCACGCCGACACAAATCCTGTTGCTCGGGACGGCGGCCGACGGAAGCGTGATCAGCGCGGCGTTGGACGAGATGACCGAGGTGGCCGTCGCGGAAGCCGATCACCCCTGTCTGTCGCTGCTGCAGCGCAGCGACGACGACCCGCAGGCGTGGCTTGGCCCGGCATCCTTGGTCCACAGCGGCCCCTCGATCGAGCTACCGTGGCTCGCCGAGCCGCAACGCTCGGCGCAGCCGAAGCGATCGACGACACTACTCAGCCAAGCGGTGGGTTGGCTGGCCTTGGCCGGCGGCGCCGTGCTGGGCGCGCCAACTCTGGGCGAAGAAGCCGAGCGCGCCGCCGAGCTCGCGCGGCTTCAAGACGACGTCGCGCGCCTCGAGCTCGATCTTGAAGAGCGCCGCCGACTCCTGGCGCCCCCACAGATCGTTCGTGAACGCCAACAGATCTTGCACGAGCTCGACCGTGGGCGGGTGGCGGTGTCCCACCTGCTGTCGGTTCTGGCTCACAGCCGGCCACCGGGCACTCGACTCACCGAGGTCCGAGTCAAGGACGGTGCGATCGACCTGCAGGGCATTCTCGAGGCGGAGGTCGCGACTTCGCGCGCCGCCATGCGCACCTGCAGCGATCTGAGCGCCTCCCTCGGCTCAGTCCCAGGCGTCCGCGCCACCGATCTCAAGCTGGCCGAATTCGACGCTACCCAAAGCGTCCGGCCGTTCCGCTGCTCCGCGGCCCTCGATGAGGAGCGCCGTTAGTTGATCCGCCACGCGTTCAACTTCCTGATCCTGGCGCTCGGCCTGGGCACCCTAGGCGCCGGGCTGATGCTCCGGGCACGCTCGGTCTCGCCGGCCACCATCGAGACCGCCCAGAATCGAGTCGAAGAACTGGAGACCGAGCTCCTGGCCCTGCATGAGGCCGAGATCGTCCCGCCTGATCGCGGCATCGACCGTTTGCCGCAGCGCCGCACGCTAGGCGAGGTCCTGGCCACGCTTCACGAGATCGCCGAACGGAACCACGTCGAGTCCATCGCTCCCGTCGGTGCCGTGGAGAAGGCGAGCGAAGCGGCAAACGCCGCGAACCCAGCCGACCCAGCCGCGCGGTCGATCGAGCCGATGAGCGCCACTCTCGAGGGCACTGCCGCCACGCCCCAGCCAAGCGCGATCGAGTGCACCGTGAAGATCAGGGCGACGTTCGCGGCGCTCACGCGGTTTCTCGGCGAGGTCGAGGACCTGCGACGCACTCTTCGCATCTTGAGCTTGGAAGTCGCGCCCGAGGCCGAGCTGCTGAGCGCTCAAGTCACCGTGGCTGCCTACTACTACCGCGGGGCTCAGCAATGAAGCCGAAGAAGACGCAGCGGTCCGCGCTGTCCACACCGTGGCTTGTCGTCCTGCTGGTGGGCGCGGCGATCTGGGTCAACGCACCCGCGGCCCGCCGGCTCGTTCAGAGCTTCATTGGCACCTCGACGGACGAAGCGGCAGCCGACGACGTCGCGATGGAAGATGAGGGATTCGAGGACGAATACCATCCCAGCCCCGCCGGTGCCGGCCGGCCGACGTTCGCGCCGTTCACGAGCCCGAGCGTCCTCCCCGACCCGTTCCACTATCCCGTCACGCAGGCCGCACCGAACACCGAAGCAGCCGAGCTGCTCGTCCTTAATGCACCAGTAGAGCCCGAGCCGGGTCTCGACGCCGGCGTCGAGCTACCCCGAGTCTCGCTGATCCTCTGCACTGGTAGCAAACGGCGAGCGATGGTCGACGGGGCGTTGGTGGGCATTGGCGACCAGGTGGCCCTGGGTGAGGTGCGCGAGATCCGGC
The DNA here is from genome assembly GCA_039029375.1 of Planctomycetota bacterium. Lineage (GTDB taxonomy): Bacteria > Planctomycetota > UBA1135 > UBA1135 > UBA2386 > JBCCGH01. Next base: position 39,406 of record JBCCGH010000061.1, on the reverse strand, counting down.
CCGGCAAGATCGTGGTGCGGCGCCAGGACGGCCGTCGCGTCAGCGTCCCGCTCGGCAGCATTGCCGAGGCGGAACGCACCCAAGACCCCGCCAGCGCCGGGAAAGACCTCGACGCCGAGATCAAGCGCGAGATCGCGGAAGAGCTCGAGGCGCTTCAAAAGGAAGGGGGGCCACGATGAGACACCTCGAGAAATCGACGAGAGGCGGTACCGCAACCGCCTGCAGTGACGGCGATCGGGGGCCAACGCGCAAGCGGCCGAATGCGCTCAGCTGCGCCCTCCTGGCCACACTCGCCGCGTGCACCGGCGTGACCGCGCCCGATCCCAACCAGCGATTGGTCGGCGAGGCGCGCGCCTCGCTGGCCGAGTTCTCAGGACTGGGGGTCCGCGTCGTGCCGGCAAACTTCGCGTTGCCGGAGCACCCGACGCCGCCCGTCGACGCCCTGTCCACCCGAGACGTGTCGGTCCGCGACGTCCTGCGCGCTCTGTTCCGCGACTCGGATGTGAGCCTGGTCATCGACCCAACGGTCCAGGGCCGCGGCACTTTTGATCTCAAGCAGGTTCGCGCCGAAGAGGTCTTGCAGAGCGTGCTCGACGCGTTCGATCTGGCTTACCGCTGGGACGGCCAGGTCTTGCGCATTCTGCCGACGGAGCGTCGGGTCTTCGATGTGGACCTACCGGCTCGCGATCCCACGGAAGCGGCGGCCACCGTCGGCGCCGCCGGCGCGGAAGGAGCCGGTGCCGCTGGCGCGGGCGCGGGGGCCGGCGGCGCCAACGGTGCCGGCGGCGGCGGTGGCGCGGGCGGCGCCAACATCATCTCGAGCGCGCTGTGGATGTCGATCGACAACGATCTCAACCGATTGCAGCAGCAGAACTCGCAGACCGCGGGAACGAGCCTCCTCGTCAACCCAACGCTCGGCTCAGTCCTCGCCGAAGGGCCGCCGAGCTTTGTTGCGCGCGTCGATGCCTATCTCGACGCCGTCCGCCGGCGCGCGTCGCGGCAGGTGTCGATCGAGGCCCGAATCCTCGAGGTCCAGCTCAACGACGAGTTCCGCGCCGGTGTGGACTTCTCGCTGCTCCCGGGCTTCTTCAACTCGTCCAACGCAGGCAACCACGCCGGCACTCTCGCGGGCGGCGGCGTGCTGGCCGGGAACAACGCGGTGGGCACCGATGCGCTTCAGTTCGGCTTCCTCAACGCCAACCAGTTCTCGATCTTCCTGGACGCCCTCGATCTGCAGGGAGAAGTCCGCGTGATCTCCCACCCGCGCGTCTCCACGCTGAACAACGTCCCGGCCGTGATTCGGGTCGTGCAGCAGGTGCCGGTGATCGAGCGAGAGATCATCGACGCGCAAGGAACCGCGCGGACCCAGTTCAGCGTGCGCTTTGAAGACGCCGGCGTGGCGATGAACGTGACACCGCAGATCGGCGAGGACGGCATCATCACGTGTGTGATCCAGCCCATCATCACCGAGGTCACAGGCTTCATCACGACGCCCGACAACCTGGTGCAGGAGCCGATCCTGGAGACTCGCACGGTCACCACCACCTTGCGCGTGGCCGACGGCCAGCCGGTCGTGCTCGGCGGCCTCCGCAGCCGCGCCACCAGCGAAACGCTGAACAAGATCCCCCTACTCGGCGATATCCCGTGGCTGGGCATGCTGTTTCGCTCGACGGTCCAAACCTCCTCGGAGACCGAGCTGGTGATCATGCTGCTACCGCGGCTGCTAACGCCCGACTGGATGCGCGAAGACGTCGAGCGCGGCCTGGATCGGCTGATCCAACTGCGCCGCCCGTATCGACCCGCCCCGCGCAGCCTGGAGGAGCCCGAGCAAGCATGGCGCGATCCGCTGCTCGCCGACCCCGCGGGTACCGGCACGCCCCGCGAGTTGCCCGCACCCCGCGACGTCGAGCCCGTCGATGCACCGGTCAATCGCTCGACCATCGCCAACCTCGCGTTCCGCCGCGCCACCCACGCCGCCGATCACGGCGACACACGCCACGCTTTGGCTGAGCTCGAGACGGCTCTCGACCTGAATCCTCGCCTAGTGCCCGCGTGGCTGTTGCAGGGGATCCTCCTCGAGCACCGCGGCGACCTCGGCCAAGCGCGCAAGAGCTACCGCGAAGCCACCACCCTGGCGCCGCACGACCCTCTGCCGCGGGCCAACCTGGGCCTCCTCGAAGTCCGCGCCGGCAACGACCTCGCTGGTGAGGCCCACCTGCAGGCGTCGCTGGTGATGGGCGAGCACCCTGCCGTCCTGAACAACCTCGGTGTGGCGCTGCTCAGCCAGGGCCGCCGCGACGAGGCCGCCCTCCAGTTCCAGCGAGCCGTCGATCTCGACCCGGGCCTGCCAGAGCCCTACGCCAACCTGGCGACGTGCCTCGCCTTGCAAGGTCACCCCATCGCCGCACAGGCTTCCTACCGCTCCTTCTTGTTGGCCGGCGGCGACCCGCGCGATCCCCGGTTGCGCGGCCTCGCCGACCAACTCCAGACTCTGGCCGCTGCGTCGGACGACGCCGCCACCCGACCGGCGCAAGCGCAGATCGCGCGACCGGCGCAAGCACCGTAGATTCCCGCCGTGGCCACGCCGCCAGATCAACTCGAGTTCGACGTTCCTGCAACGTGCGCGCATCTAGGACCCGGCTTCGGCGTCCTCGGCGTCGCGGTGGGAATCACCCTGCACGTAACGGCCCGTGAGGGGTCTGGGGCTCGCCACGCCGTCGAGTGGCGCGGCTCGGTTCCCGACGTCGCGGTCGACCCGCGCCACGACGTCATCGCCCGTGGAATCTCTGCGGCACGGGACCACTTCGGCATCAAGATGCCCGACGCGCTCGAGATCGTGGCGGACACCAAGATCCCGCCGGCCTCGGGCCTTGGCACGCAGACGGCAGGATTCGCCGCGGGCGTCGGCATCGCCACCCGCTACGCCAAGAAGCCGCCCCCCACCGACGAGATCTTGGACCTCGTGGTTGAGCTCGGCGGCGACCCCGCGCATGCCGCTGCCGCGCTCATCGGCGGACTGGCGGCTGCCGCACCGACGACGCCGCCCAGCGCCGGGCTCCACTTCTCAGCACTGGCCCACCCCCTCCACGAAGGCTGGCAGTTCGTCATCGCCTGCCCCGCGGTGCGCGTCGCCACCGCGGACGCGCGGCGCATCCTGCCGCCGACCCTGCCACACGGCGCAGTCCCGCGCACCGTCGGTCGCACCGTGGGACTGCTGCGCGCGTTGGCCGACGGCAACTCCGAGGGCCTCGCCGGCTTTCTGCACGACGAGGTGCACGTGCCGTTCCGGCGGCGCTTGGTCCCGGGGATCGAGGAAGCGATGGGCGCCGCGCGAGAGGCCGGCGCCGCGGGGGTGACCATCTCCGGCCACGGCCCGGGCATCGTGGCGCTGACCACGGACTCCGCGACCGCGGAGCCCATCGCCGCGGCGATGGTCGAAGGCTTCGCCAGCCAGCAACAAGAGGCCCATACGCTCATCGCCGGCGCCGCGACGACGGGCGCGCTCAGCTGAGCGTGCGGCGCGCCGCCCCCCGGTCGCCCCTTTGGCCTGTTGCGACCCGGGCAGCCAATCGCTATCTTCCTCGGCGACTGGGGCCGTTAACTCAGTTGGCTAGAGTGCGATCGTCACAAGGTCGAAGTCGGTGGTTCGAGTCCACCACGGCCCACCAGTCATAAACCGCGCCGTCGCGCCCCGGGCGTGGCTCAATCGCTGACTCCCAGAAGGCGGCTCTCGATGACCGCTCACCCGGCCGCCGGCCGGTCGCCACCGGCTCACGACTTGGCGCGCGCGTAGCGGTCGAGCGGCTTGCGGAAACCGTGGCGCAAACGAAAAGCCGCCAGGTGGCCCAAAGTGTGCAATCCCGGCGAGGGGAAGTGCCACCGCCGGAAGCTCGACCGCCAAAACCAGACCACGTTGGCCTGAAACCCAGGGCACGTCGTCACGTGCCACCAGTCGACGGGGATGTAGAGCATGTCGCCCGGCCGCAGGTGCACCCGGATGGGCGTCGCCTTGGCGTAGCGCGGAAACTCCTTCGAGGTGGCCTTCCACTCACCGAGGTGGTCGCCACGCTGAAACACCTTGGCCTGCTCGGCGACGCCGATCTGGCTGAAGTGAAAGAAGCGGGACCAGCACGGGAACGGCGCCAGGCGCCGCGTGTCCTCGGGCGCGAACAAGACGAACTCTTTGTCGCCGATGAGCTGGCAACACACGGCCTCGGTGGTGCCGTGGTAGTGCAGCGGCATCATCGTATCGCGGCCCAAGAACATGGCCGGCTCGGACACGTCGATGAACGGGTAGCCGCTCATGTCGACGTCGGCGAGGAGCGCCCCCGAGATCCAGCGCACGTCGTGCTCGGACATGTAGTAGCGCCGGTCTGGAGGCTCGGCCGTGAGGATGTCCAAGAAGTCCGCCAACCGCATCTTTCGGTCACCGGTGCCGAGCGGCGAGTACCAGCGCTGAAAGTCGCCGTCCTCATCGAAGTGCACCGCGACCTCGCGGTCCCCAGCAACCGACTTCAGGTAGTCCGCGCCCCACTTGGAAAAGGCCGGCCACTGACTGGCGACACCGGTGATCACGCACGGCTGGCTGCGCTGCACGAAGCGCCGCTGAAAGTCCTCTGCCGTGGGCCGTTCGACGCGCGGCACATGCTGATCCGGGTCGGCGAACGCCGCTTGGGAAGACGCGGAATGGGGTAGCTCGGTGAGGGTCATCGCAAGTTGAGCCAGGCTGAGGAACTCAAGCGAAACTCGGGGCGAGCGCGCGAATTCCACCGATATGCCCGGCCGCCGAGCGGGCCCGAACATCGTGGATGACACCCGTACCGATCCCCCAACGAAGCGCGTCCCACCGATCCGACGCCGATCGCTGGGGGCAGCATCGTTCGACTGGGTTTCCATCACCCCTCATCACGACGATGCGGAGTATCCGACGCGCCTCGAGCCCAAGCTCGAGGGCATCCGCCTTCACGAATGGGCCCATGCGCACCGACAGCGCATCCAGCAGCTCCTGACCGAGAAGCGCGCGTTGCTGTTCCGCGGCTTCGATCTCGGTGGCGCAGCCGGGTTTGGCAACGTCGTCGATGCCCTGTCGAACGGCCCGCGCCTCCCCTACCGGGATCGCTCGACGCCACGCATCGCCCACGGCGACAACATCTACTGCACGACGATGTACCCGCCGGACCAGACGATCCGACTCCACAACGAGGGCAGCTATTGGTCGGCTTGGCCGCTGAAGGCGTTCTTCGGCTGCGTGACGGCGCCCCCCGTCGGCGGTGAAACCCCGATTGGCGATGTGCACCGCGTCCACGAGCGCATCGACCCGGACGTGCGCCGCGAGTTCGATGCCCGCCGGTGGATGCTAGTCCGCAACTACCACGACGGCTTTGCCCTCCCGTGGCAGGACGTGTTTCAGACTTCGAGCCGCTCGGAGGTCGAGCAGTACTGTGGCGAACACGGCATCGAGCTGGAATGGCTCGGCCCCGACCGGCTCCGCACGCGACAGGTCCGCGCGGCGATCCAGACGCACCCCTGGAGCGGCGAGCCGTTGTGGTTCAACCACGCCGCGTTCTTCCACGTCCAGAGCCGCGAGCCGGCGCTACGCGACGCTCTGCTCCGAGAGTTCGGCGTCGACGAGCTCCCCTACCAGACCTTCTTCGGCGACGGCGTCACGATCCCCGACGACGTGGTCCGCCACATCAACGACGCCTACGAAGCCGAACGCACGATGTTTCGCTGGCAGCCGGGCGACCTCCACCTCATCGACAACATGCGCTTGGCGCACGCCCGGCAGCCGTATCAAGGCGACCGACTCATCCTAGTGGCACTGACCGAGGCCTACGCTACGCCGTCGTCGTAGTCACTAGCGCGCGAGCGCGCCGCGCTCGTAGACGCCGGTGCGCACGTCGTCCTCTACGCCGTCCTCGAGCCAGACCGACCAGTAGCCCCACAGCTCGCCATCGCGATACTCGCCCGCGCTCTTGCGCTGACCGTTGGGCCACCACAGGGACCAATGGCCGTGGGCGACGCCATCGCGATAGCGGCCCTCGCGGGACGTCTCGCCGTGCTCGAACCAGAAGGCCCACGGGCCGGTGCGGACCCCGCGATCGAAGGCCCCCTCAGCCTTCTTCCGACCGTTCTCCCACCAGAAGGTCCATTCGCCGTGGCGATCGCCACCGAGCAGGAGTCCCTCGGCCTTGGGCCGGCCGTTGGGCCAGACGAAAGTCTCACGCCGGCCCCGCTGGCAAGCTGCGGGGATGAGCACACGGGCCGCGAGCAACGCGGCCCGCGCGATCAGCCCTTCTTGACGCCGGCGAACAGGCCGAGGCTGCCGAGGCCTGCCTGCGGCAGGCTGCCGGTGAGGGTGGTCTGCAAATTGCCGAAATCGCCGGAAACGCGCTCGGAGAAGGTCTGCCACAGCTGGTCGAAGTGCTCCCAGTGCACCGTGACCAGGCCGAGGTACGAGAGCCCCGCCATCGCCAGGAACAACAGGCCGACGAAGATGACGGTCATCTTCAAGAAGGCGCGGAGCACCGCGCCCATGGCAAAGCCCGCGAAGAAGCTGAAGCCCATCTTCATGAAGCCGGGGGCCCAGCTGCTGGAGCCGCTTGACGCACCGGTCTGCGACGCCTTGCCCCCTTCGCCGACAAAGCTCGAGGCGACGCCGTCCGGCAACGCGGGCGGAGCCACCGGCTCCGGCTCGGGAGCCGTCAGCGACAAGATCAAGCCCACTACAACGAGCAGGGCGGCGAAGCCGAGCAGCGCCCACTTCCAGCGCGGCATCGACGGTTTCGGGACCGTCTTGAGGTCTTTCGTATCGTCGGTCATCTGGCCCGGTCATTCTCATCGCGGAGCGTCGCGGTTTACAAAGTCAATCTGTGCGCGGTCGCGAAACGGCGCCGCGGCGACCCTCCGGACCGGCCGGCTTCGTCACGGGTCGGCCCTCAAGAGAGCCTCGAACCTCTCGTGAAGTTCGTCCGGGACCTGATGTCCGCGGTAGTGCTGGGCGATCTCCAGGGCGTCGTCAACCCGGCCAACCGCGTGCAGCGAAAGCGCATAGCGACACCAGGACTCGACGACGTGGAGCTCGTCGGGGAGCTCGGGTAGCGAGCGCGCGAAGGCCTCGACCGCGGCAGGGTGGTCGTCGGACGCGAACGCGAGATCACCGCGAATCTGGGCAAAGTGCGGCGATCCCGGCCGATGCCGCTCGCCCTCAGCCAGCAGCTCGATGATCCGCTCGTGATCCCCTGCCTCGCGCAACTCATGGATCAACCGCACGCGCGCGTGCGGGCTGCGCGGGTCGCAGGCCACAGCGCGCTCCAGATGCGCGCGCGCCTCGTCGGCCCGCTCGTGCTGCCGATGCAGCTCAAACAGGAGGAGGTGCGCATGAAGGCCATCGATCGACGGCCGGTAATGCGGCGAGTCCAGCGCCCGGTGCATGAGGGTCTCGGCAGCGCCAAAGTGCTGCGCCGCCTCCTTTGGCTTCTTGCCTTTGGCGGCTCGCACCGCCGCGCCCAGCGTGTGTTCCGCCAATCGTAGGAGCGGTCCCGGCAGGTCCGGCCCCAGCTCCACAGCCCGGCGCAGGTGTGCTTCGCCGCCGGCCGCGTCGAAGTTGTTGAACCGATGGTTCGCCGCGTTCAGATGCAGCTCGATGCAGTCCGGCTGCGTCACAACATCAGCGGCAAACAGCGTGGCGTCGTCCCGCCACTGCAACGAGCGATCGACGGAAGCCACGAGCCCCCAGACAACCCAGGCACAGACGGCACCGCCCACGGCCACTCGACGTTGCGCCGTGGTGGCCACGCAGTGCGCCAGCCAGCCCGCGACGCAGGCCACTGCCAAACAAGGACCGTAGTAGAACCGTTCGGCCAGCAGCGTCTCGACGGGGACGAGCACATTGGCCGTGACTGCAGCGAGGCCGACGAAGGCGAGGCCAGCGAGCGCCAGCACCGGCTGGCGCCGCGCGGCCCAGATCGAGCCGGCCCCCACAGCGCCGAGTGCCAACGCAGCACCAATCACACGCGGGTCGGCCCAAGTTTCCGGCAACGCGATCGCGTGCGCTCGGTAGCTCACGCTGAATGTCAGTGGCAGCAGGACCTTGGCGAGGCCATGGCCCCACACCATCACGGCGCCGGGAAGCCGCTCGAACCACGACAGCCCGAACAGCGGGTTGTGGTCATACGGCACTTCGAACGCGCCGAACGGCGTCACGTGAGCCGCGATCACCTGATGGCGAAGCCACAGGTACACCGCGACGGGCACGGCGAGTGCCAACAACGAGACCGCGGCTGGGCGCACCGAGGGGTCACGCTGCCCGCGCAACCACGCATACAGCGGCGCCACCCCGGCCCACGCAAGGCCACTCTCCTTGGCCGCACAGCTGCCGAACAGCAGCAGCGCCGCGACGAGCAGCCGGGCCAGCCGGCCGCCCCCACGCGCCCGCTGCGCCGCGACCAGCGTCAACGTCGCGGCCGCGCCACACCCGAAGGCGAGGACCTCCGCCCGGCCAACGATCCAAACGACGGCCTCGGCGTGGAGCGGATGCACGCCAAACACCAGGGCGGCGAGGAGCGCCGCGCCGGGCCCGACGAGCGGGCGCACCAGGGCAAACACCAAAGCGGTCGCGCCGATGTGTAACAGGACGTTGACCAAGTGGTGCAGCCAGGCGGCATCCCCCCGCTCGAGTCCGAGCACGCTTGTCGCCCGCACCGGACCACCCAGGGCATTGACCAGTGCGAAGCTCTGCACCGTCAGCGGCCGAAACCCCCTGGTCTGGGACACGCCCCAGTTGTACGGCCGCTGGAAGTACTCGCTGACCGGCCGGAGCTCCGCCACCATCGGGTTGACCTCGCCGCTCGGCGTCTCTGGCTGCACGTAGAACTTGTCGTCGAACACATAGCCGTGCAGCAGGGACGGCGAGAACGCGCAGAACGACACGACCAAGACCAGGGCGAGCCACAAGCCGGTTCGCTGTTGCACACTCGTCATGAAATCAGGGGAGGGGAGACGGAGCGCAGGGCTAGAGCGCCGAACGCCGGCAATCCCCCGCGCAGTCTCTATCGACCAGCCGCGCGGGTACAACCCAGTCGTGGTGCGCGCGACACGATGACCGGTCTGATCGCTCTGCTGGCAGACAGTGGCCCCATGTTCCGTCGCCGCGACGGGCGCGCCCCCCTCTGGGATGCACTGGCCCAGGGCCTGCCGCCCCGTCCGAGGGCGGCCTATGTCGGCGCATCCAACGGTGACGAGGTCCGCTACTTCGAAGTGTTCGAAGCGGCCATGGCTGTCGCGCACATCGACAGTCTGCAGCACGTGACCGCAACGTTCGACGATCACGAGCGCTGCTGGTTAGACGGTGCGGACCTCATCGTGTTGGCCGGCGGCGACCCGGACGGCGGCTGGCAAGCGATGACACGACGAGGGATGAACAACGCCATCGCCGCCCGCGCCGCAGGCGGCGCCGTCCTCCTCGGCATCTCGGCCGGCGCGATCCAGCTCGGCACCCCGTGGTGCAGCGGCAGCCTCGGGCTCGTCGAGGCCCTGGTCGACGCGCACGACGAAGCCGCGGGCTGGGAGCGCTTACGGCACGCCGTGCGGCAAGGGACCGCCGGCCGCGTGGGGCTAGGCCTGCCGTTTGGTACCGCACTTGTCGGGAATCCCGGCGGCCCGCTACGACCCATCTTTGGTGCCGCCGTCGAAGTACACGCCTAGCGAGCGAGCGCCGCACACGCAGTGTCAAGGCGCTGGCGGCATTCTTCCGATAGCCAACGCGGCTCGGCACGCGAAGGATTGGAGAACATGGCAACAGCAACGACGCCGGCCCCGGCGGTCGTCGAGCGACTCCTCACGCTCGCCGACGAAACGGGCGCTAGCGACCTTCACCTCGAGCCGAGCGAGGACGGGATCGAGGTCAAGCTGCGTCGCGACGGCGTGCTGACCCAGCACGAGGTGCTGCCGACCAACATGGCGCCGCAGATGGTCGGCCGCCTCAAGGCGCTGGCCAGCCTCCTCGCGTACCGCACCGATGTGCCGCAGGAGGGCCGGATCCCGGCCGATCGGTCCGGCATCCGCAAGGAAGTCCGCGTTGCCACCTATCCCACGCTGCTAGGCGAACGGGTGGCGATTCGCCTCGACGCACCACAGGGTGCATCACAGGCCCTGGAGAGCCTCGGGCTCGCCGATGACGTCCTGGACTCGCTCAAGCGGGCGATCGAACAGCCTAGCGGGGTTCTGCTGGTCACGGGCCCGAGCGGCAGCGGCAAGACCACCACCCTCTACTCCTGCCTGCGGCACCTCACGTCAAACGAACGCCGCCGCAGCGTCATGACGGTCGAGGACCCGATCGAGCGACGCATCCCCGGGGTGACGCAGACCGAGGTCAACCTCGCCGCCGGCCTGTCGTTCGAACGAGCCCTCCGGTCCCTCCTTCGACAGGATCCCGAAGTCTTGCTCGTCGGAGAGATTCGCGACCGCGAAACCGCTTCGATCGCCCTCGAGGCCGGCCTCACGGGGCACCTTGTCGCCTCGACGATCCACGCGGGCACGGCACCGCAAGTGTTCGCGCGGCTGCTCGAGATGCAGATCGAGCCGTTCGTACTCACGACCGCTGTCCGCGGAGTCCTGGCGCAGCGCCTCTTGCGGCGTCGCTGTCCGCGCTGCTCGGGCACGAGTGATTGCTCGACCTGCCACGGGATTGGCTACGCCGGACGCTGCCTGGTCGCGGAATGGCTGCCGATGTCCGAGCCCCTGCGGCGTGTCATCCTGGCGCGGGGCGACGGCGACGCATTCGCCGCCGCCGCCGAAGAGTCGGGATTCCGGCCGCTGCGAGAGCACGCCCGCCAGCTCGTCGCGCAAGGCACGACTACCGAAGAGGAAATCCACCGTGTCCTCGGCAACAGTTGAGATCCCGCCCCCCAACATCAACGTCGGCTACCGGACCTCGGCGAGCGACGACCTGGCGTTGTTCCACCGGACGCTGTCGGAGCTGTGCCGCGCCCAGGTCCCGCTGTCGCGTGCCCTGTGGCTGTTGCAGACCGATCTGCGCCGCGGCAAGCTGCGCACCGCGGTCGGCGAGATGGCGCAGGCGGTGGAGGAAGGCACCCCGCTCGACGCGGCCTACGAGCAGCACAAGGACCAGTTCCCCGAGCTGTACCGAGCGTTGGTCGAAGCGGGCATTGCCTCCGGCAACCTGCCTGGCGTGCTCGACGAGATCGCTCGCCATGCGCACGACCGCGCGCAGGTCGCCGAGCGCTTGCGCCGCGCCCTCGCGTATCCGGTCGTTGCGGCGATCTTCGTGATCGTCCTGGGTGTCGCGCTGGTGGCCTTCGTCGGCCCCCAGCTCCGGGAGGCGATGACGAGCATCTCCAGCGCAACACTCAGCGACGACACGCCAGTGCTCGTGCCGCCGTGGGTCACCGCGGTGGGCGGCCTGGGCATCTTGGCGCTGGCAGTGATCGCCGCGCTCAGCTTCGCGTGGTTGCGAAGCCCTCTCGACGCCGGATCGGCGCTGGACTCGATCGGCTATCGACTCCCCCTCCTCGGTCGGCTACGCCTCAACGCCGCCAAGGCATCGTTTGCCTCCACGATGGCCCTACTCGCCAAGCGCGGCCTGCCGCTCCCCAAGGCCCTGGCCCTGGCGACCGCCGCGACCGACGACAAACGCATCCGTCGCTGCGTCGACGTGATGGCCAGCCGGGCGCGCGACGGCGCCAGTCTGACCGAGGCCGTGCGGGCGGGCGATCTCATCTCGCCCAGCTTGCTCTGGCTCGTCGAGGCCGCGGAGTCGAGCGGCACCGCGGCCCACGCGCTCGACGACGTCGCGCGGATCTATCGCGAGCGCCTCGAGCGGGCCGTCGACCGCATGTGCACCCTCGCGACGCCATTGGCCGAGCTCCTGCTCGGCGTGGTCGTGTTGGGCTTCGCCGTCAGCTACATGCTGCCGATCGTGCAGTACGCCGAGAAGATCGCCGGCTGAGGGACCAACCATGCCCACTTTCATGGCGATCGCGCTGACCTTCTTGGCCGTGCTCATCGCCGGGCTATTCGTACCGATCTACCTGGTACGCCAGCGGCTCGATTTTCGCGCCCGTATTCTCGACCTCCTAGCGACCGCGGCGCGGCGCCAGGTGCCCTTTGCCCCACTGCTCGAGCGCGCCGCCACCGAGCATCGGGGCCGGCGCCGGGAGACTCTCGCCGCCGTCGCCGGAGCGATGAGTCGCGGCACGTCGCTGAGCCGGGCACTGGCGGACCACGCGCGGCACCTGTTTCCTCAGCGCGTCGTCGCGTCGGTGCAAGCCTCCGAAGGCACAGCCCAACTGCCGGCCATGCTGCACTCGCTGTCCCTCGAGACGACGCAAGCCCTGTCGGCACGGCACCGCCTGTCGATGACGATGTTCTACCCGGTGTGCCTGGGGCTGTTCCTGATCGGCATGCAGACGGTCTACGTCGACTTTGCCGGCTCGAGCCGTGCCGCCTTGGGAGAAGCGGAGACGACCGACAACGGCGTGCTCCTGAGCCGCGTCGCCACGGGGCTCATCGTCGCCGTGTGGCTCCTCGTCGGCGTCGTGATGCTGTACCGCATGCTCGGCTGGCGGATCGGCTTCTGTCAGCGCCTGGCCGACACTCTGGTGCAGCGCGTCAAGTTCCTCGATCACCTCGCCCGGCTCGCGGGCGCCGAGCGCCTGCTGCGGAGCACCGCGTCCCTCGTCGGCGCCGGGTTGTCGTTGCCACAAGCTCTACGCCGCTCCGCGCCGGCCACCGGCAACCTACGCCTCGGCCGTGCGGCAGTCGCGAGCGCCCAGGTGATGGAGGACGGCGCCTCGGCAGAGGCGGCGTGGCGCCGCACGCTACTCCCAGAATTCGCCGCCCTGCGCGCCGCCACCGCCACCGGCAGCACGCCCTCGGAGTTGGCCCTCGCTCTGTCGTCCCTCGCCACGGAGTGCGGCAACCGCTTGACGGGTCAGGTGGATCGCTGCCTGCGCTGGGTGCATCCCATCACGATCGGGCTCTTCGGCCTCCTGCTGGCGGCCCAGTTTGCGGGGGTCTTCGACCTGATCTATCGCTTCCACGAGGAGGCACGCCTGTGGTAACTCCGGGCCGCACACGCCGCGACCGCGGCTACACGTTGATCGAAGTCGCCTGCGCCTTTGCGGTGCTGAGCGTGCTCGCCACCACGATCTTCCTCGGCCAGGGCCAAGGCGTCCGCGCGGTCGCGACCTCGTTTCACGAGACGACGGCGCTCAACCTCGCCGCCGGCCGCCTAGAGCAACTGGGAGAACCCGACGCCGAGCTCCGAGTCGGCAAGTCGCGCTTCGAGATCGACCAAGACGCCGCTCGGTTGTTGGCTCTGCCGCGCGCCTACCAAGAAATAGAGGACCGCGGCGAAGGCCTCTACGAGGTGACCACGGAGGTTAGCTGGCTCGAGAACCAGAGCAAGCCACGCCGCCGCATCCGCCTGACGACGTTGATTGCGACGGAGGGTGAGAGATGAGGCGCGGCCCGTGCGGAGGGTTCACCCTCATCGAGATCATGACCGTCACTACGTTGCTGGCGGTGTTCTCCGGCGCCGCGCTGATGCTGTCGGCCACGCTCTTTAGCAGCGATCGTCGCTGCGAGGGCTACACGGCCGATATCCTCGGCAGCCGGAGGGCGGTCATCGCGATCTCTCGAGACCTGCGGCAAGCCGCGCGGGTCGTCGTGAACGGCGAAGACGTTCGAGTCGTACAGCGCGGTGGCGAGGACGACGTGATCTACCGTCTGGAGTCCAACACGTTGACGCGACAGCAGGGCGAACGCAGCACTGTAGTCACCCATGGGATCGCCAACTTCGCGGTGCAACCAAACGGCTCTCTCGCCCACCTCCGACTGACGCTACGCCCCCGCAACCCCCAAGCGCGCCACACCGCGACGCTCGCGACCACCGTGCGCCTGCGGTGCCCAGAGCCGCAGGAGACGACCAACCGATGACCCGCCCACCGCAGCCGACGGCGCACCGCGAGTCCGGCGCTGCCTTGATCCTGGCTCTCCTGGTCCTGGTGGTGCTTGGAACGGTCACGACCCTTTCCATCGAACGCGCCGGGCTGCTCGCTCGTAGCGACGTGCACCAGCGGGAGCGCCTACGCGCGCTTTTTGCCGCCGAGGGCGGCGTCGCTCAGGCCCGTCACGCGCTCGCGCTCGACCCGGACTACTCCGGCGCGCGGTTGCGCATCGATACCTGTGACGTCGAGATCGAGGTCACGAGCCGAGCCACTGATCCGCGGCAATGGACCGTCCGCAGCGTCGGCCGCCACCCCGGGGCCAAGGGGTTGACCTACAGCATCGAGACCGTCCTCCGCGACGGCCCGGGCCTCCCCGCGGTCGTCTCCTGGCTCGAGCGCTAGCAACTAGAGGTCCGGACCTCTAGTCGCCAAACCGCCGAGTCGCTCGGGCTCGGGGCAGGGCGGCATGGCTAGTGTGCTGCGTGTCGTCGCAAGGCGCTGCGCCGCGGCATATTGGGTAGAGTCGAGGATGCAGCAACGCCGCGACGGCCGTTCTTGGCCGCGGAGAATGCCCCCTATTCCTGACGGGCACAACTAGTGAGGCGTCACGAGCGACCGGTCAGCTGGGGTCGGCCGGAACCGTTTCGGCCGCCGGCCGCGGCAGCACCACCCGGAACTTGGCGCCGCCGAGGTCGGACGCCTCGCACCACAGGGCGCCGTGCATCCCGTCGACCAGGGCACGGGAGATGGGCAGCCCCAAACCGCTACCCGTCGGCTTGTCGGTCATGTGGTCGCCCATCTGTCGGAAGCGCTCAAACACGACCTCGCGGTCGGCCTCGTCAATGCCCCGGCCGGAATCGTCAATGGCGATCTCGACGTCATTCTCCAGCGCGGTCGCGCTGAGCCGAATACGACCACCGTCGGGCGTGAACTTGCCGGCGTTATCAAGCAGCCGCGACAGCACCTGCAGCAGGGCCGCGCGATCACAGTCCACGCTGCCTGAGTCGGTCGCCGCGACCTCCAGCTCGATGCGCCGCGGCTCGAGGACCGCGCGGATCTGACCGGCAGCCACGTCGAGCAGCTCGCTGATGTCGACATCCTCGACCGACCATTCGATCTCGCCGCGCTGGAGCCGACTGTGCTGGAAGATGTCATCGACGAGCTCGCGCAGGCGCTGACTCTCCTTGCCGATGATATCGATGAACTCCCGTCGCTCATCTGCGCCCTCTTCCCCGTCCTGAGCCAGGATCTCGGCGAACGCACAGATGTTGGTGAGCGGTGTCCGCAGCTCGTGCGAAACGGAGGAGATGAACTCCTCTTTGAGCTTCGCGATCTCGTGGTTGCGGGTGACGTCGAGCAGCGCGATGACCGTGCCGAAGCGCTGGTCGGAGCGCGGGGCGCGAGCCCGCACCATCGTCAGGTCGAAGACGCGCGAGCCGACCTGGAGGCCCCGGACTTGGACATCGTCCGCGCCGTGCCGCCGGAGGGTCTGCAAGCCCTTGCGCACGTGCTCGCGCATCGCCGGTGGCAGCATCCCCGCGATCTCTTCGCCCTCCGCCGATTTTTTCTTAGTGCGCATCAGGCGGCGCGCCGCGGAGTTCGCGAGCACCAGTCGGCCGGCCGCGTCGGCCAGGATCACACCCTCGCGCAGGGACTGAAGAACCGCGTGAATACGCTCAAACGCAGCCTCCACGGACATCAGGTTCGCGTGGCTCAGCTGCTCGCGGTGCTCGATCGTGGCGCGGACCTGATTGGCCGCCCGCACCAAGTCCACGATGAGCGGCGGGCCCACCTCGTCGATCAGCGTCGTCGGAGCGCCACGACGCAGATTCTGCAGGGTCTCGACGACTTCATCGATGGAGGCTTCGTAGGTGCCGACCATCGAATGACCGGCGCGCCGCGCGGCGAACAGGGCCGCTCCACCACCGAGGGCCGCGGCGGCCGCTGGCCCGGCCCACAGCGGCGCGCCCAACCACACCGGTAGAATCGCACCGCCACCCGCCAGACCAGCGGTGGCGAGGGCTCCTAGCCAGCCGGCCCCCTGCCCCGACCCTTCTTCCGGGACGTCCAGGCTCCCGTCAGGGTCGTCGGATGAGTGCCGCATTATTGGAAACGATTGGCTTCGCGCTTCCTTGGTTATCGGCCCAAAACGAGAGCGACTTGACGCCTCGCGACGACTGGAACCCCCGCCGACTCCCGCAAGTGCTCGGCCAAAGCTCGTCGGGCTGAAGGGAATCCCATGGTCGACCCGATAGACGACATTGGAGTAACTCATGGTAGTTATCACGACCGTCGCGTGTCTCGTCGCCCTTCAAGCCCCGCAGTTGCCTGGCGGTGACGAAGTCGCGCCGCCTCGCGAGTCACGCGCGGCCGTTGCCTTCGCTACCGCGCTACCGGCGAAGACGCTCGCAGCGTTTTCGTGGCGGGTGCAGGATCACCTGGATGAGCTGCGTCGCACGCAGCTGTATCAGATCCTGAACCGCTTGCCGGTACCGGATGAAGCGTTGCTGCAGCTGGTGGATCTGGAAGCCAAAGTTACCGCGGCGACCGGGCTCGACCGGCGAGAGTTGCTGGCAGCACTCTCGCGCGAGGCGACGATCGCTTGGACCGGCCTCGACAACAACGGCAATCCTGAAGGCGTGTTGATCGCGACCCTGGGGGACGACGCAGAGTCGTTCCGCCAAGCGATGGCGACCCTCACGGCCGAGACAAGCACGACGACGCCTCTGCTCTCGGCCACGACGATCGCGGACACTCCGGTCTGGACGTTGACCACGCCAGGACCGATCCAGCCGGTGCTTACGGTCCACGAGGGCCGTTTGCTCGCGGCCACGACGAGTCAAGCGCTGGACGACGTGCTCACGCTCCAGGGCGACGGCAACACCTCTCTGGCCGACAGTCAGTTCTACACCGACTTGAGCAGCCAGATCGACGACGCCGACACGACGGTGCTCAGCGGCGTGATCAAGCCGTCCGCGGTGCTGGCAGCCTCGCTCCCGCATCTCGACACGGCCGAGCTGGCCATGGTGCGCAGCTTCGTGCAAGCACTCGGCTTCGATCGCGTGACGGGCATCGGCTACAGCCTGCGGGCCGAGAACGGTGAGCTGCACGACCAGTTGCGGCTCGAGTTTCCGGAGCCGCGGAACGGCATCATCGCCGCGCTGCTGGGTTCAGGGACCAAGATCACTTCGACCGCGACTGACCTCGTGCCCGCTGGCGTTTCGGCGTTCGGCGTCACCCACATCAGCCTGCACGACATCTACATCGAGGCGACCTCGATCCTCAAGAGCGGTCATCCGAACGCCTGGGCCATGATGCAGGCCACGACCGAGCGCATGCACGAGGCCGTCGGAGTGCATCTCGAGCACGACCTCCTGGGCGTCTTTGGCGAGCGCATCGTGTCGCTGCATTGGACCAAGCCGTCTGGCGAACAGGACATGGCCATTGTCGTGGACGCGACGGACACCTGGCGCCTCGGGCGCGCGGTCAACCGCCTCCTCACGCAGGTCGTGGGTCCGCTCAAGCCGCGCACGTGGCGCGACCACAAGATCTACGCGGTGCCATTCGGCGACGGGGACGAGGGCATGGCGCTGACCTACGCCGTCAGCGACAGCCACATCATCTTCGGCAACTCGGAAGACGCGGTGCGGAACGCTCTGACACAGATCGATTCGCCGCATCTCAATCCCGACGCCAAAAACCTCCTGGCCGAGCTCCCCGACGGCGCCACGTGGGCGTCTTGGAGCGACCTCGGCCAGACGTCGCGCGCGCTCCTGCAAGTTGCGGAGCGGTCGGCCACCCGCAACAGCCTCGGGGGAATGGACGACCTCCGCGAGGTCGTCGGGGAGCTCGACGGCACGATTCGCTCACACATGGTGCTCGACGATCGCGGCGCCACCCTGCGCTCGAGCTCGCCCGTCGGCAACATGTATGGTATCGCCGCGGTGAGCGTCGTTGGCGCGGTCGCGATCCCCAACCTGCTGTCGACCGGCGCCGCCGCGGAAATCGCCGCCGTCAGCCCCGACCAGGACCTGCGTCGAACGCTTGGCCGCATCGCCGCTGCCGAGCACGCTCACCACGCCAGCACCGGACGCTATGCCGACCTCGACGAGCTGATTCTGAAGGGCGCGGCCCGGGCCGATGAGCTGGGCGCGGCGATCGGGGACGGAGTCTTCGAGCACGGCGAGTTCCTGCTCAAAGTCATGATCCCCGATGACGCCGAAGCGCAGACGAGGTCGTTTGCCGCGATGGCCTGGCCCAACGCCAGGCGCGTCGGCTCGGTCATGGCGGCGACGCCGCGGCACCCGCTCCTGCGCAACGATGCGATCGCCGCGTCCATGGGGATCAGCATGGTCGAGGCCACCGACCTGTACCTCAGCGGTCGCTTTGGCACCGCGCTGGTGCCGGGGTGGCAGACGATCGCAGTCGAAGCGCACCAAGTGTCGACTCCCGAGAGCGACCGCAAGCAGCTGGAAGCCATTCTGGCCGCCGAGGCCGCGGGCTCGGCCGAAGTCGCGGACGACGTGGTCCGCTCCCTCGAATCTCCCAACGGCTTGGTGGCGGCACGGGCGGCCTACGCCCTGGGTCGCCTCGGAGCGACCGCCGCGGTACCCCAGCTCTGCGCAGCCGTGGTGAACCATCCCGACCGAGAGGTCCGGCGCCAAGCGATGGCGGCGCTGCGACGCCTCCGGGACCCAGCGGCGAAGGACGCGGCGATCATTGCCCTCGGCGCCGAGGACGACCTCCTGCGCGCATTGGCCGCCGCGACACTCGGTCAGCTGCGGTCGCCGAACGCGGCGCAGCACCTGCTCGCGGTGCTGGCATCAGAGCCATCGACCGACACCGACGCCGACGGCACGGCCCGCGTGGCCGCGCTGGTTGCCCTGGCGGACCTGGACGCCCGCGACCAGCTGCTCCCGGCGGCGTCCGCGATCACGCAAAATGACGCCCAGCTGGGGCAAGGTCTGACGTTCTTGTTCCAGACCCTGGCACCGAAACTCGAGCGCAGCGAAGAGATCCGGGTCCTCAGTGCGGTCTTGGACCATCCCTCTCGCGACCTGCGGCGCTGGTCGATCCAGCGCCTCGGCGAGCTGGGCGACCGAACGGCGGCGCCGGCCCTCCGCGAACGCCTCACGGCTGAAGGAGCCGAGCTGAAGCCGCTGGTCGAGGCCGCGCTGCGCGCCGTGG
This sequence comes from Planctomycetota bacterium, assembly GCA_039029375.1. Lineage (GTDB taxonomy): Bacteria > Planctomycetota > UBA1135 > UBA1135 > UBA2386 > JBCCGH01. Next base: position 20,249 of record JBCCGH010000061.1, on the reverse strand, counting down.
GATCAGGGGCTGGCAGCGGCCGCCCCACCATGAACGCGACCGTGGACCGCATCATCGCCGGGTGGACCAACATGACCACCGAGCAGAAGGCGATGGTCGCCGGCGGCGGCGCCGGCACGCTGATCCTCTTCGGTGGCTTCATGTTCTGGCTCCGTCGGCGCCGACACGGCAGCGGCCATGCCGGGGACTACGCCGCCGCCGCGGCGGCCTCCGACTACGCCGACGAGGGCTACGACGAGGGCTATGACGAGGCCTACGACGACGACGTCGACTTCGATGAGCACGACCTGCAGGCCGAGCCCGCCGACAACAACGCGTACGACCAGGGTGAAGAGTACGCCGACCAGGATGCCTTCGCCGCGGACGAAGGCGATGCCTACGACGACGGCACCGACTACGCGGCCGACGACGGCACCTACGCGACCGAGCCCTTCGAGACGGACGATGCGGCCGATCCGTTCCTGGACGGCGACGGGCCGACCGACGAAGCCGAGCTGGTGGGCGTGGACCAAGAGCTTGCCGGCTGGGAGTCGGAGGACACCGAGGACGGCTACGAGCCGCCGCGCGACTAACGCCGGAAGGCGCAGGCATGGCAACACGGCGGGCGAACCGACCGCGCGGGCAACGGTCCGGCGCTGTCATGCTCGCGCTGTGCGTCGCCGCCGGGCCGCTGCAGTCGCAGCAGCACGCCGCGCCGTCGCCCACGGCCGCGGCCGCGGAGTCGCCAACCGCCGAGATCACGCTAGCCGCGGACCCCGAGTGCAAGGGCCCGGCCGCATGGTGCTGGGTGCGGGAGAACGTTCTGCCGTCGCTCGATGCGTGGCCGAGCGACCTCAACCCGCACGACGCGATCCGCATCCACGTGTCGCGGGACCATCTGGAGATCGCTCCGGCGCCGGCGACGCCACCCGCGCCACCGGACTCCGCGTCACACTACCTCCACGCCGAGCTGCGCATTCCGGTCACGGGCACACTGCGGGTCACCGGCGACGTCGACGGCCGGGAAGAGTGGACCGGGAAGGTGCATGCCACCCCAGCGAGGCGGCTGGGCCACCTCCTTAGGACCCTCGGAGTCACCGCGGCGCCAGGCCCTCTCGAGCTCGACGTGGCCGCGCTGGTCGCCGCCGTGGATCCACTGCATGTCGACGCGGACGCGACATCGGCGCAGCTCGCACTCGCTGCGGCACACTGCGGGGTCGTCACGCTGCAGCTGCTCCATACGAGCCCAACGCTGCGTGTCGTCGGCCGCAGCGACGGCGGGCTCCTACTGCCCGCCCTGCTGCTCGTCGCCGCTGACGCGCGGGCCCCGATCGTCACCGCCGCGGGCCCAACGGGTGCTGACCACCGATGGCTCGTCCGCGCGCGCTGCGCCCGCGGCTTCGAGCGGACGGAGGCAGCGCGCCAGCTGGCCATCAGCGATGACCCGCGCGCCGCCGAGGCCCTCGCCGACCTGCTCCTCGCAGATCCCTGGACCCGAGCCACGGCGATAAGCGCGCTGGTTCGGCGCCGCGAGGCGGAGGCCCTGCCCGACGTTCTGGCCGCCGCAGCACCCGATGCGGTGCTCACCGAGCCACTCGCCGAGGCCGCACTTTGGCAGCTGCTACCGCCACCGTCGCCGGCCCGCGCGGCGGTCCTGCGCAGCCTGGCAGGCCACGACAGCGAGACGCTCCGCACGTTTCCCGCCCGCCTGGCGCAGTGGCGTCAGCTCGGCGCGGCGCGGACCGGGACCCAGCACCCCGGCGTCCGACCCAGCCCGGATCGATCCGCGGCCATCCATTGGCTCAGTGGCACCGCAGTCCTGATCGCGGCGCTACTCCTCTGGCGCCGTCGCCACGGCGGCTGAGTCAGCGCACCACGAAGTTGACGAGTCGCCCCTTCACGACGATCTCCTTGACGATCGTCTTGTCCCGCAGCGAAGCGGCAACCTCGCCGCGGGCAATCCCCAGCACGTCGGCCTCCCCGGCGTCCGCGGGGACCTCGATCCGTCCGCGCACCTTGCCGTTGACTTGGACCGCCATCTTGACCCGATCGTCGCTGAGCATGCTCTCATCGACTGGCGGCCAAGCGGTGTCCGCGAGACGACCCTCGCCACCGAGACGCTCCCACAACTCCTCGGCGAGGTGCGGTGCAAACGGCGCCAGCACCGCGACGAAGCGCAGCGCCTGATCCCTCGTGAGTGCGTCACGGGCCTTGGTGGCTTCGTTGACAAAGACCATCATCGCCGAGATCGCCGTGTTGAACGCCATCCGCTGGATGTCGCCGCCGACCTTGTGGATCGTGCGCTGCAACGCGCGCTCGAGCTCCGGCTTCGCGGCCTGATTCTCGGCGAACGTGGCGTAGGCCGCCCCATCCTCGGCGTGCTCTGGCACGATCAGGCGCCACGTGCGATGCAGGAAGCGGTGTACGCCAGGAACGTCCTTGGGGTTCCACGGCTTGGGATCAGCGAGCGGTCCCATGTACATCTCGTAGAGCCGCAACGTGTCCGATCCGAGCTCGTCGATCACCTCGTCGGGGTTGACGACGTTGCGCAGCGATTTCGACATCTTGGCGACCGCCCGTTCCAACGGCTCGCCCGTTTCTCGATGGCGGTGGCCGTCGCCGTCCTCCTCGGCCAGATCTGCGGGCACGACGGCACCGCGCTGATCCTTGAAGGCGTAGCTCAGGATCATGCCCTGGTTGAACAGCTTCTGAAACGGCTCCCGCGTCGACACCGCCCCGAGATCAAACAGCACCTTGTGCCAAAAGCGCGCGTACAGCAGATGCAGGACCGCGTGCTCAGTGCCGCCGACGTAGAGGTCGACGGGCATCCAATAGTCTTCCGCGCGCTCGCCAATCAGCCGCTCGGCGTTGCGAGGATCGGCAAACCGCAGGTAGTACCAGCACGATCCCGCCCACTGCGGCATGGTGTTGGTCTCGCGGCGCGCTGGCCGCCCGGCGCTGTCCCGGGTCTGCACCCAGTCATCGGCGCGAGCCAGGGCGCCCTCGGGGCTGCCCGACGGTCGATAGTCTTCGATCTCCGGCAGCTCCAACGGCAGCGCATCATCCGGCAAGAGCTCGACGCCCCCACCCTCGCAGTGCAGGAGTGGGAACGGCTCGCCCCAATAACGCTGCCGGGAGAACAGCCAGTCGCGCAGCCGATAGGTGACCTTGCCCTCGCCGGCACCTCGCTCGGCCAGCCAGCGAATGACCGCCGTGGTCGCCGTCGCGCGATCGTGGCCAGCGAGATCCAGCCCTTCGTCGTTGGCGCTGTTGATGTAGGGCGCCGGCTCCGGATGGCAACGCTGGCCGGCCGCCACGGCGGCATCGATCTCCGCGTCCCCGGTTTCGGGTGCGAAGATTGGCGGCACCGGCAAATCAAACTTGCCGGCGAAGCGGAAGTCGCGCTCGTCGCCCGCGGGCACCGCCATGATGGCGCCGGTGCCGTAGGTCAGGATGACGTAGTCGGCAATCCAGACCGGCAAGCGCCCGCGCGGATCGTCCGCCGCGAACAGCGGATTGCGCGCATAGGCCCCGGTCCACACGCCGGTCGTCTCCTTAGCCAAGTCGGTGCGGTCGAGCTCGCTCTTGCGCGAGGCCTCCTCGCGATACGTCTCGACCGTAGCGCGCTGCGCGTCGCTGGCAATCTCCAGCACCAACGGATGCTCAGGGGCCAGCACCATGAAGGACGCACCAAACAGCGTGTCGGGGCGCGTGGTGAACACGCGTATCGCCGCGTCATGCCCTTCTACCGCGAAGTCGATCTCGGCACCCTCGCTGCGGCCGATCCACTCGCGCTGCATCGCCTTCACGGACTCAGGCCAGTCGAGATCCTCCAGGTCGTCGAGTAGCTGCTCGGCGTAGGACGTGATCCGCAGCATCCATTGCTTGAGCGGTCGCCGCTCGCACGGGTGGTCACCGCGCTCGCTGCGACCATTGATGACTTCCTCGTTTGCGAGCACCGTGCCGAGAGCCTCACACCACCAGACGGGCATCTCCGACTGGTAGGCCAACCCGCGCTCGTAGAGGCGCGCGAAGATCCACTGGGTCCAGCGAACGTAGTCTGGGTCGGTGGTCGACAGCTCCCGGCTCCAGTCGTAGCAAAAGCCCAAGCGCTTGAGCTGCCGGCGAAAGTTATCGATGTTCTTGCGCGTCGTGGTCCGTGGGTGGGTCCCGGTTTGCACCGCGTGCTGCTCGGCCGGGAGGCCGAACGCATCCCAGCCCATGGGATGCAGCACGTTGAACCCGCACATGCGCTTGTAGCGCGCGACGATGTCGGTCGCGGTGTAGCCCTCGGGATGCCCGACGTGGAGACCTGTGCCCGACGGGTATGGGAACATGTCGAGCACGTAGAACTTGGGCTTGGCGGGCTCGAAGCCGGGATCCCCCGGGTTGGGCACACGAAACACCTGCTCGCGTTCCCAGAACGCCTGCCACTTCGGCTCGATCGACGCGGGGTCGTAGGCTTGCTTCGCCATTCCGGGCTTCCGCTACCAAAAAGGGCGGCAGTATCTCCCGCAAGCCGGCAAGGGCGCAACCGTGAGCCCGTGAGAGCTCGAGAAGCCGTGCTGGGGCCGACTACACTGCGGGCATGTTCACCTTGGGCGAACGGGGCTTTCACCTTCTGATGGGTGCGCTGGTCCTCGGCTCCACGCTGATGGACCGAATCCTCCTCTCGGCCCTCCCGGCATGGGACCCGCCCGTCGTCAGCCTCCTGACGCTCGCCATCGGCCTCGTTTGGGTGGCTCTGTTCGCCGCCTATCGCGGCCGCAACCTCGAAGAGCGGATGCGGGTGCTCGAGGATCGGCTCGAGCGGGCGCAGCGGCGCGTGGACGCACACGACGCCGAACTGGCCGAACGGCGCCGGGGTCTGATTTAGTGTGGTGCTCGACCTCCTGGCGACGACCACCGCCGGCGCGAAGGGCGCCGGCCTCCCTAGTGGTGTGATTCAGGCAGATGGGGCCTTATCCGCGAGACATCGGCGCCGGTCGCACGGCGAGTCGCCGCAGGCATATTGGTGGATACGGCGAGGACGACCCAACGCTGCGAGCGGCGCTGAGGGCCGTGGATAAGGCCCCAGATTCCTGAATCACACCACTAGAGGTCCGGCCCGCGGTACCGCGCCTCACGACCCGGGCGATCGCTCCGCGTAGCGCTGCAGGTCCTCGAGATCGACCCATTCGAGGGCGCTGACATGCGTGCCCTCAAGGCACACCGGCGGCGCGACGCCCGAGAGTAGCGCCTCCTTCCAACGCTGAACGCACAAGCACCAGCCATCGCCGGGCTTCAACCCCGGAAACCCGAACTCTGGCCGCGGCGTCGAGAGGTCGTTGCCGCGTGCCTTGGTGAAGGCGAGAAACTCGACCGTCATCTTGGCGCACACGAGGTGCAAGCCGTGGTCGTCCGGACCGGTGTCGCACCGACCGGTGCGATAGAAGCCAGCCAGTGGATCCTCACAACAGCTCTCGAGCGGCGTGCCGAGGACGTTCTTGGCGACCCTCATCGTTGGCCTCCGAAGTCGCAGCCATCATCGTGCCGCGCCAGCGCGGGCCATGGAGACACTCGTGGTCGCATGGGGTGAAGCGTAGCGCAGGTCCGCAACGACCAGAACCACCCCCTCCGCTGGGACTAGGGCCGGTAGCTCAGCACGTACGCCGGGGGCACGTTGCGAGTAATCGGCCGCGAGCGCTCGAACCGACCGAAGCGCCGCGCCATCGCGTCGCGGAACCGTCGCGCGCTGCGCAACGGATAGGCGTGCACGTATTGGAACGTGCGAAACTCACCGTCTGGCGCCAACACGGCGCGGGTCCCCTCAACCACTCGGCCCTGGACCGTCTCGGGCAAGCTGGCGAAGGGCAGACCGGAAACGATCACGCGCGCGGATCCCAAACCGCGGTCGGCGAGAATGCGCTCCACGTCCTCGACCGAGCCCTGGTGGACCGGCAGGCCGGGGAAGCGCTCCTGGAGCCGAGCGCAAAACCGCGCCTCGCGCTCGATCCCGAGGTAGCGAATGTCGTGACCGAGCTGCTCGGCGAGCACCTGCGTCATCGGCCCGGTGCCCGGCCCGTACTCCACCACCAAGTCCCCGGGTCGCAGCCCGAGGTTCCCGGCGAGAGCGCGGGCCAAGAACCGGGAGCTCGGCAGGACGGCACCCACGGTCCGCGGATTGCGCAAGAAGGCGCCGAGAAAACGCATGGCATCAGAACGCATCGATCTCCACCGTAATGGGGCCACGCTCGACCTTGGCCGAGCAAGACAGCCGAAACGCATCCCCCAACCCCATGCGCTCCAGAGTGCTGCGCTCGTTCGCCTCGGCCGCCGCTAGCCCTTCGGCGCCGGCGCGAATGCGGACCGCATCCGTGCCGCACATACCGCGCGTGCAACCCGTCAAGACGTCCACGCCAGCAGCAGTCGCCGCCTGCAGCAGGGTTGCCCCCGGCTGCACCCAGACAGTCTTGCTGGCGGGCTCGAAGCTCACCTCGACCAAAGACGAACCCACGCTCCGACGATACCCGACCCGTGGCGCGATTGACCTGCCGGCCCATGGGCCGCTTTCGATAGGATCGCGGCAGAGCACCGCATGAACCTGCCCGACCTGCTGAAACGTCGCGACCGAGCCCTTGGCCGGGTGTGCGAGCACATCGAGCCATGTGCGCACCGAGCGGGCGGCGTGCAGATGCTGGGCCTCCGGCTGCCGCACGGCGCCGAGCTCGAGCTGACCGAGCTCATGACATTTGACGAGATGCGCGTGCTACCGCGCGATCTAGGTTGGGCCGCGGCTCTCGACGGCGCGTCGCGCGCCAGCGGCCGCCTGCGGATCGCTGCCGTGGTGGACGGCGCCGAGCATCCGGTCGCGGCCCAAGACCTCTCCGCCAAGACCGACCGCGAGTGGCATCCACTGCGCTTTGAGTGGCCGACCGAGCTCCTCGACGCGGACGCCACGGGCCTCATCCTCCGTGCCGAGACCAAAGGCGACGGTGTCGTGTATCTGGGGGTGACCGAGGTCTTCGACCTCCGCCGCCCGTTGCTGGCGATGGCTGACGGGGTCGGCATCGAAGTAGGGCCGGGGGCGAACCCGCAGGTCCTGCCCCGGCGTGGCACCGACGTTCGGTATCTCGAACGCTCGCCGATCGAGGAGTGGAGCGAGCTCTATCGCAAGACTCAGGCCCGCGAGCTCCCAAGCCGAGTGCGCAAACTCTGGGATCGCTACGTCGTCGGCGACGCGCAGCAACTCGACATCGTCGAGCCCGCGTCCATCGACTTCGTCTTCAGCAGCCACGTGTTCGAACACTTCGTGAACCCGCTGGGGACGCTCGCCGCCTGGCGCCGTCGACTCCGCGCTGGGGGACGCGTGCTCGGCGTGGTCCCCGACGCGCACAACTGCTTCGACCTGCGGCAGCCACTCTCGCGCGAGCGCGACTGGCAGCGCGAGTGGCACGACGAGATCTGGGAGCCCGAGGACCACCACTACGAGAAGTGGTGCGCCTACACCGAGCCGCGCGTGACGCCCGCCAACCTGCGCGAGCGGGGCTACTCGATCCACGCGCACTACTACACACCAGAGACGTTCGCCCAGCTCTTGGACCTCGCCGTCCAAGAGCTCGGCTACGCACGATGTCAGGTGCGCACTCTGCGCAACAACAAGGACTTCGCCTGGCTGCTCACCGCGCCGTAGCGATCACGAAGTCCTGGGTGTGCCGCGGACCGCGCTCGGCGTAGGCGCTCGACCACAAACCGCGGCGCAGCGGCTCGACGATCTCGAGCCCGGTGCCATGACACCACGCGCGGAGCGTCGCCTCCTCGTAGGCGACCGCTTTCTCCGGCTGCTCGAGGTAGAGCACGCGACATCCCGGCTCCACCTCGTATGGAAAGCTGTGGCGCGCGGCGCCGGCCGCCATCGAGGCATGCACCCGCTCGTCGAGGATGAAGAACGTGATGAGGCAGCGACCGCCGGGGCGGAGGACCCGACAGGTCTCCGCCAAGTAGTTGCGCGCCGCGCCAGCGAGCAGATGCGTGCAAACGGACGTCATCAAGACGAAATCAAACGTCGCATCGGCATACGGAAAACGCAGGGCCGCGGCGTCGAGCGAACCTGCGGGGTGGTACCAGCCGTTGTTGACGTCGAATTGCTGAAACCGCGCTCGCGGCCAGAGGGGCTCGATCGCGGTGCGGCACCAGGCGACCGGCTCCGCCTGCACATCGAACCCATCGTAGCTGCCCGACTCACCGAGCACTGGCGCGAGCGCGAGCGCCATGCGCCCCGCGCCACAGCCGACATCGAGCACCCGCTGTCCTTCGACGAGCCCTGCCTGTGCGCGAAAGGTCTCCAGCCACGACGCGCCGAGCTCGCGAAAACGTGGACCGCCGTGCCCCTCGGCGAGCTGGGGCGGCGGGGTCAATTGGGCGAGCTCCTCGGGGCGGAACTTCACCGGCGGGCGGTCGGTCGTCATGGTGCAGAGGCGTGGCGGGGTCATCCGCGACCGAAGTCGGGCACAAGGCCCGGGGATCATGCCGAACCGGGCACTGGCGCGCGAGCCCGCTACTGCAGGAAGCTGCGTCGGCGCCGCACCACGGCCTCATACAAGAACCGGCAATAGATCGGTGTCGCCGGACGTTGCCACAGGGAGAACCGCCACCAAGAGCACCGGCGCAGCGGCCGCAAATCGCGTCGCGCCGCGCGCAAGTCACGACGTTCGGCCCACACCCGGCGGCGGGCCCGCCAGAGCAAGCGAGCGACGCGTCCTTGGCCGAGGAGCGGCAGAACGGCAAACACTGCGGCATCCCGGAGCAGAAAGAACGGCAACGCCAACAAGAGCGACGGCCACGGCGCGTTGGTCCAGTAGGCGCAGGCGAGGTTGCGCAGCGAGCGCACGTGGAAAGCGTCGTCGCGCACCTTGGCGATACTGCGACTGAGCCGATGTCGCACCACGGCAGCGGGCACGAAGCCACAGCCGTAGCCGCACACGAAGGCGCGGAGCCCCAGGTCCACGTCTTCGAAGTTCGCGAAGTAGTCCTCGCGGAACAAGCCGATGCGACGCAGCATGTCGACGCGATATAGGGCGCCACCAGCACACGCAGCGAGCACGTCACCGGCGGCACCAAACTGCGCCGCGGCACGGCCGCGGCCGCGTGGCACCGCGTCGCCCGTCGTGAGCAGCGTGACACCGGCGTTCTCGACCCGCCCAGGCGCATCGTAGTGCACCATGAGCCCGGCACAGGAACCGAGCGAGGGATCGGCGCTCGCCGCGGCAACCAAGGCCGCGATCCAGCCGGGCTCCGCAACGGCGTCGTTGTTGAGCAGCACCGCAAACTCAGCGCGGCCGTCGGCGAGGATCCGCCGCAGCGCCACGTTGCAACCACCGGCGAAGCCGAGGTTCTCGGCGTTGCGATGCAGCACGATCTGGTCGCCGAAAAACACCGCCAGGCGGTCGGCTTCGGCCGCCGCCGAGGCGTTGTCGACGATGTGGATCTCCAGGGGCACGTAGGTTTGAGCCAACAACGATTGGACGCACTCCACGCTGTCGTCCAACCCGTTCCAGTTGAGCACGACCGCCGCGACGAGCGGCGCCGCCGTCGCCTTGTGGGACGTCACTCGGCGACCCGGTAGTCGACGCTCGTACGCGACAGGCGCGGGTGATAGAACGGGTCATGCCGCAGCGAATCGCCCCACCGCTCCAGCATCAACGCGCGCTCGCGGGCAAACCGGTCACCGCGATCGCGGCCGCGGCTGATCGACTCGTAGTGCCAGAGCTCGGCTTGGGGGGCGTAGAGGATCCGCCAACCGCGAGATCGGAGGCGCAGGCACAAGTCGACGTCGTTGTAGGCAACCGCGAGCGCCTCATCCAAGCCACCCACTTCCTGGTAGGTACTCGACCGCAGCAGGAGGCACGCCGCCGTCACCGCGCTCACCTCACGCGCGGACTCGATCAAGCCAAAGTAGCCCGGGTCGCCACGTGCGAAGCGCTTGTGACCGTGGCTCGCGACACCGCCGACTCCCAGCGTCAGGCCGGCGTGCTGAACGGTGTCGTCGCCGTAGTAGAGCCGGGCACCGACGGCGCCAACGCCGGGTCGATAGAGCCACGCAACCATCCCCGTAAGCCACCCACTGGCGATGACCTCGGTGTCGTTGTTGAGGAGCAGCACGAGCGGTGTGCCACACGCCGCAACTGCGGCATTGTTCAGCGCGGCGTAGTTGAACGGTCGGGGATCATGCCGCACCGCGATCTTCGGGTGCTGCCGCCACGTCTCGAGCTGCGCCAACGTCTCTGGATCGCGGCTGTCGTTGTCGACGATGAGGATCGACCAGTTGGGGTAGCGCGTCCGGCGCAGCACGCTGCGCACGCACCGGCGCAACATCTCGATGCGGTCCCGCGTCGGGATCACGATGGTCACCGCGGGATCCGCCACCGGCTCCAACTCGACCCACTGGCCACCCCAATGGGGCCGGGGGCTCACCCGGCCGCGCAGGTTCGCCCGCCGCAGTGCCGCCCGGACGACACGGACCGCAGCGGCGAGATCGGCCGGCGCGGCGGGAACGCGGTGGATCAACACCGCCGGCACGTGTCGCACGCTCGGAGCGCATTCCGCGGCGCGCAGCGCCAGGTCGTACACGACCGCGCCATCACCACCATCCGGGACCAAACAACGCTCGACGAGCTCCCGGCGCAGGAGCGCCAAATGCAGCGCGTAGGGCTGGGCGAACAAGAGCTCGGCGGACCAGTCCGGCTTGAGAAACGGCTCTCGCAGCTTCCCTCCGACGAGCCGATCCTCGTCCGAGTAGACCCAGTCCACACTGTCCGCCTGCTGCAAGACCTCGGCCAGAACCACGAGTGCGCCCTCGTCCAAGACGTCACCCGATCCAAGCCAGCCGACGAACTCACCGCTGGTGACATGGATGGCCGTGCCAAACGCCTCCCGTAGACCCGGCGCCGAGACCACCTTCGTCGGCACGGCCGGCCGAACGGCAGCCAATGTCGCCAAGGCGCGATCGCGCAGGACATCCGGCACGGCAATGACCACGTCAACCGCGTCGTAGACCAACGCCGACGCCGAGCGGAGGCTTCGTGTCAGGGCAACCTCGTCGATCTGGGCGGCGTACACGACGAGCGTCACGGTCGGGGCCCGCCGCTGTAGCGACAGGCGCTCGCGCAGCTGCTCGCGCGCCAACGCATCGGCGACCAGCAGCTCTCGCTCTTCCGCGGGCACCAATCGTGTGGGCGGCCGCGGTCGCTCGTGCCGGCCCACCCGCCGCACTCGCCGGTACTCGCCCAGCCCCGACCTCCACGCTTCCCACCAGCCGGCGGCTTCGCCGCGGGAACGCGGGACGCGGCGCAGCGTCCGAAAGCGACCGCGCAGAAACTCGATCAGGCGAGGCCGATCCCCCCGTGCAGCCACGGAGACTACCACCGGTACCGTCTCCTTGACCGCGCCCAGGCGATCGGCACAGCGCAGCGACAGCTGCAGCGTCTTGCCGCGCCACTGCTCGAGGTCCAGGCTCACCGACACCGACCAGGCACTCCCGGGCCGCGGCGCGTGCGCGCGCACCACGTCCGGGCGTTGGTCACCCCGCTCCAACGGCGCGACGACCTCGCCGTCGATGAGCACGTCGGCGCGCGTGATCTCGTGGCTGGCAAACGCCCAACCACGCACCTCCAGCGATCCCGCCAGGTGGTAGCACCCCGCGAACGGGTACTCGAGGTAGACCTTGACCGTGGACTCGGTCACGGCGTTGATCAGCGGCGAACGAGCTTGCTGCGCAGCGCGGCAACCGGCCGCGCGGCCCGCTGGAGCAGCATGCGCCAGCGCGAGACCCCGTCGGGACGCGGCAAGACGTAGGACTGGTCGACGAAGGCCTCAAGCAGCGAGGGCTTGAGGTAGCCGGCGCGGACCCCCTTCTCGACTTCGTCGCGTGAAACCGCGCCCGCCGCGACGGCTTCTCGGTAGCACTCCATCCAAATCTCGCACAGCGGGTTCTTGTCGTTCCGCCAAGGCTGAGTGGTCACCACGGTGTAATGCAGCAAGCGACACCGGCCCGCCTCATAGCGCTCGAGGCAGTTCCAGTCCGGATGGATGCGGTCGGCGATCTCCTCCGGATCGACCAAGCAGAGGTCGAACATCAACCGCTCATAGGTGAACTCGCCGCTGTCCAGGCCGGCGACGATCTTCTCGATGTCCCACGGCAGCCGCGAGCAATCCAGAAGCATGACGCTCATCTGCCGCCCGCCGTGAAAGCCAGCGCGACCGTCGCGCCATGCCTCGGGCGGCTCGGGCTGGTTCGTGCACAGCACCTTCTGCGCCCCAAAATCCACGTCGAAGAGCTCGGCCAAGTCCGTGAAGACTTGCATGTCCGAGTCGACATAGAGCCCGCGCCCCTGGAAGCCGCAGAGCTTGGGGATCAGGAACCGTGCGAACGAGAACCCCGTCCTCGGCCGGTTGCGCGCTTCGCGCGGCATGGGCACCGGCGCGTCCACCATGTGGTGCACCTCCACCGGCCGGCTCGCGTACTTCTTGATCGAGTACTCGAGCACTTGCCCGGGCACCACCTGAGTGGCGTCGGCGCCCACGAAGACCCGCATCGGCTCTACCAGAGGGTCAAGGGTCATGCCATTCTCCCGCACAATGCGGTCCAGCTCTTCAAACTGCAGATCAAAACTCGGCTGACCATTCGCCAGCCGGGTTGTCCCGTTCAGGTCATCAAACTGCGCGCTGTAGCTCTGGCCGCCATCGATCCCCAGCGTCCGCACGTCTTTCACGCCGGCACGCGCGAGGATGCCCAGCGCCGCTTCCGAGCTAAAGAACCGCGCGCCGATGGGCGAGCTGTCACCGGCCAGCGGCGACTTGCGGCTGTTGTAGAGGCAATACCAGACCAGCCGCCCCTGCCGCGACAGCTCACCGAGGGCGGGGATCTGGTCGAAGAACGACTCCAGGGGTCGACCGCGGTCGGGCTTGCAGTCGATGTGCGGATACCGAGGCATGAACACCCACTGGCTGTTGGTCAGCAGGTGGTCCGCACACGCCTCAGCCACGTCGATGTCGATCATGTGCGCGGCGGTCACCGGCAGCTCACGCACGACGTGATTGAGCGACATCGTGTGGAAGGTCCCCAGGTCGAAGCGCCCACGCAACGAGAAGGTCGGCCCCTTGCCCAGCATCAACCAAGGCCGGTCCGTGAGGCTCTGTGCCGCGATCCAGTGCTCGAGCTCGATCATCCCTCCTGCCTCGCGGTCTTCGACGACCACTCCATCTTAGCGTGCTGCGCCGCGCGTTCTTCCCACTGCGGGTGGCTAAACCAATGGAAGGGACGCTCGGCGGCCTGGCGAATCGACCAACCGTGCGCTTGCACCAACTTGGAGGTCCCGATCTCTGCCGCAATCGCCTCACCGTAGTTGCGCGCCGGTGGGAAACCGCCGATCGCGGCCAACACTTCTCGCCGGGCAAACCAGACCAACGACTGCAGGTGATCACCGCGCTGCCCGGCGTCGATGCCATGCCGGGCGAAGAAATCTCGATAACACGCGAGCCGCTCCGCTGGCCGTCCATCGATCTCATGCTCGGGCAGCATGTGGCCGCGAAAACGGCGCTCCAGCACGCTCCAGGCGGCGTCCCAGGGCGGGCTGATGCGCTCGCCAACGAGGCCCACACCGGGCTCGGCGGCAGCGCGGACCAAGGCCCCGAGCCAGCCGGGACGCCGGACGGTGCACTCATCCTGCAAGAACAAGTAGGCGCCATACGCGGGGGTGGCGCGCCAGCCGTGCTCCCAAGCGCCGAGGTTGTAGCCGGCGTTGGGCCGGTGCAAGACCTCGCACCCACTTAGCGCCGCCGCATCGGTCGGGCGCTCACCGGCCTGGTTGACCACGACGCGGACCGCGAACGGCCAACCGGCCGGAACTCGCCGCAGCCCGTCGAGCAGATCGACCAAGGGTTGCGCCGGCCGCGCGTCGTAGTGCGACACGATCACCAGCACCTGCCCCTGCAGTTCCGGAAGTTCCATTCCAGTGGGATTTTGGCGAGCGCCGGGTTCGCGCGCCAGAAATCCGGGCTAGGATCATCCCGCGGCGGCCGAGGTCACCGCCGCCCCGCCCCCGGCTCGTACGCCGACCTCCACGTCGCGATGTCGTCCTCACCATCCGAACCAATGCGTGAGCATCACACCGGTGCTGGCCAGCGCAATGGCCACGCCGGCGCTGCGGCCTCCCCACAGGGGCGCGGCACGCCCGCTGAGCTCGACGAGGCGGTGTGGCGTTTGGCGATGGACCAACAGCGCCGCCTCGGGCGCCGGCTCGCCGAGATCGAGCGCCTGGATCGCCACCTCGAGGCCCTCGAGCGAAAGTGCTCGGACCGCACCCAGACCGCGGAGCGCCTGGCCCTGCAGCGCGAAGAGCTCGAACAACAGATTCGCGTCACGGAGCAACAGTTGCGAGATCTGCGCGGGCGCTTGCGCGAACGCCTCGGCGACTGGTGCTCGCTCGAGGACTTCGAGGATCGGGCGGAGACGATCGTCTCACAACTCCGCACCGTGAACGCCGTACGCGCGTCGCTGACCTGGAAGGTCGTGCGCGCCCTTACACTGCCGGGCCGCCTCCTGGGCCCCCGCGGCACCCAAGGGAAATGAGTCAACCGCTGCCGCAACACGGCGAGTCGCGGGCCGGAGAACACGTTCGCCCTGGCGGCCCCGTCCTGTCGTCGAAGCCGGGGATGGTGGACTTCGACAAATACCGCACCTTCGGGCCGTACCACTGGAAGTACGTCGAGACCATGCCCGACTACCGCGCGCGGGTCGACGTGGTCTTGCGCTACGCGCCAACGGGTGGCCGCTGCCTCGACCTCGGCTGCGGCGACGGCACCTACATCTACTACGTCGCAGAGCAGGCACAGCACGTCGTCGGCGTCGATGGCGACCCCGACGGCATCCGCTGCGCCGGTGAGCAGCTCCACAAGCGCGAGGTGCACAACTGCCAGCTGATCGAGGCGACGTTTCAGGAGCTCCCCAAGCACCTCGACCCCAAGCGCCACCGCTTCGACTACATCTATTGCATGGACTGCATCGAGCACGTCCTGGACCCCAAGGAAGTCCTGCAGGTGATGGACCGCTATCTCGCGCGCGGCGGCCGAATCCTGATCGGCACGCCGCTCTTCGTCGGCGAGGAGCACGTCTCGCCGTACCACACGACTGAGTTCACCAAGGCGGAGCTCGACGGCATCCTCGGCCGCGACTACGAGAAGCTGGGCGAGCACCTCCTGCCGGCACCGGTGCCCGGCACCGACGAGCTGCGCGATCGCTTCTACGTCTACTACGGCCGCCGGCGGCCGTGGTGGCGGCGGTGGTTGCGGCGGTGGTTGCGGCGGCAGCGGCCGTGACACCCTAGTGGTGTGATTCAGGCAGATGGGGCCTTATCCGCGAGACATCGGCGCCGGTCGCAAGGCGGGTCGCCGCAGGCATATTGGTGGATACAGCGAGGACGACCCAACGCTGCGAGCGGCGCTGAGGGCCGTGGATAAGGCCCCAGATTCTTGAATCACACCACTAGGGGTGAGTCGACGCCTGCCAGGGATCGACGCACACCGAACCCTCCAGCAACGCGCGACCACGGCTCGCGCCGCGGATCGGCACGACGCAGCGGATGGCGGTCGGGCGCCGGTCGAGGACGTGGACGCTGCCGTTCCCGACCTCCTGCAAGGCAAGCTGGAAGAGATAGGCACCCCCCACGAGCTCGGGGCGAAAACGCAGCACGCACCGCCGCCGGGCACCGGCGGCCAACGGCGCGCTGGGGAAGCGGTCCGATAGACGCACGGCGCGCCCCACCAAGTGGAGCCCCGGCGTCACAAAGCTGAACTTGAGCTCGGGCTTGGCGATCTGTCGCACACCGCAGACGTCGACCGTGAGCTCGACATCTGGAGCCGCCAGCACAGCAGGCCCCACCGAGGCATCCACGCCATTCAGCCGGAAGGCACCCAAGTACGATTGGGCCTCGGTGCCGACCACCAGCTCGCCGCCCGGCTCTTCGCGCACGTCCAGCACCGCCATCGCCGCGTCACCTTCGAGGCCGGCCGGGCCGAGCACGTGGCAGCGCGCCACCTCAGCCCGATGCTCGTGGACGGAGTCGCCTTCCCGCGTGAGGCCACTGACCGCCAGAGCCAGCGCGTACTCCCCGGGCGCGAGCGCGACCCGCAGGTCGATCTCGGCATCGAGCTCGCTCCAGCGGCGCGGCAAGCAATCGCGACGAATACGCAACCCGCCCGAGCGGTGGCCGTCGGCACGGGTGAAGCCGAGGACGATCTCAAGACTCCGCAGGCCGGGCCGCAGCCCCAGGCGGAGCCGCATTCGGCAACGCTCACCAAGCGCGAGCGGCACCGTGGGAACGTCCCCCCGCCCCAGGTCGGCGACGAGGCGCGGCCCGGCGACCCCGCCCAACAGCGTCGCGAGTTCCTCGCTCTCGCCATCGACCGTCAGGGACAGGAGCTGGATTGCGTCCCCGTGCCGGCCGCCCGGCTCCACGAACGCGGTCGACACGCCGGCGGCGAGCGCGGCGTGGCCGATCGGCTCGCCGTGGTCCCCCACGTGGCACCACCCACCGCGCCACACACTGGGTTCCGGAGCGTCACCGATCACCACGATCTGCCGGTAGCTGCCGCCCGGCAGCCAGGCCCGAAACCGACCGCGGACGGCGGCGCGACCGGCCGGAACTAACCCCAGGTCGTGCTCGTACACGACGCCGTCGGCCGCATCCAGCAGTTGCCACCGACCCGGCCGCGCCTCGATCGGACACACGTCGACCGCGACCTCGACCTCGTCGCCCGCCTCGATCCGCTCCAGTCGGCGGTCGGCGCGGTCGAGAGGGCGATCGCCGTCATCGCTGATGACGGCCGCCGGAGCTGGAGTGGGCGGCGCGGCGGCATCGCCAGTGACGGCAACGAGCTCGACCTCCGCGGTCAGGTCCGCCTGCCAGCGCGACGTGGCGACGCCACTCACCTCGCAGGAGTGGCTGGTCTCGGCCACGAGCCCCTCGCCACGGTCGAGGAGCTGCAGCCTCAGCACCGCCGGGCCGGCGGTCGTGAAGCACCGCAGGTCGAAGTCGAGGACGCATGAGGCCCCACCATCCGTCGAAGAACCCAGAGGCAGGATGACCCCAGCGAGGCCAGCGCCCTGCTCGTTGCGCAGCGACACATCAAGCCTGGGCTCCACCAGCTTGTTGCGCAGCGACACCGCGACCCGCAGCCGTGCTACCGCACCACTCGTCAGCGCGAGTGGTGCCTCGCCGACGTCGAGGAGCTGCAGTCGGGCCGCCTCGGCGACGGGCGGCGCGTCGGCAGCAGCCTGGCCGTCGTCGTCGCTGGGGGGCGGCGGCGGGGTCGAGACCGGCACCGTGACCGACGTCGTCGCGCTCACCGGGCGTGGTTGATCCGGGTCTTCGCCGCGCGGCTCATGCCGCGCCATGTAGGCATCGAGCACGTCGTCGATCGGCCCGTAGGCCACCGGCTGGCCGCGCTCGAGCCACAGGCCGAAGTCCGCGAGCCGTCGCACGTACCCCGGGGAGTGGCTGACGATCAGCAGAGCGCAACCGTCGGCCTTGAGCTGCTGCAGGTGGGCGACGCACTTCTCACGAAACGCCTGGTCACCGACCGCCAGCACCTCGTCGAGCAGGAAGACCTGGGGATCGGCAAAGCTCGCCACGCTGAAGGCGAGCCGCATGTACATGCCTGTGCTGTAGTATTTGACCGGCGTATCGAGGAACCCCTCGATCTCGGCGAACTCCAGCATCTCTGGCAACCGTTCGTCGATCTGCCGCCGACTGAGGCCGAGCAGGCTGCCGTAGATGAACACGTTCTCTCGGCCGGTGAGCACCGGATGAAACCCGGCGCCGACGACCATCAGGGACACCAGCCGGCCGCGCACGCGAAGCTCGCCGCAATCCGGGGCGATGACGCCGCTCAGCATGCGCAGGATGGTGCTCTTGCCGGCACCGTTGCGCCCGAGCAGCGCCAGGCTCTGTCCCGCGGCGAGCGAGAACGACACGTCGCGGACGCTCCAGAACTCGTCCGTGCGGAGCGATGGTCGCGGCGGGCCAAGGCCACAGAACTGCCGCACGCCATCGCCAAGCGCCAGCAATGTGCTACGCCGCAGCGTGCGGCAGTAGCGCTTCCACAAACCGTCGGCACGCACGTACCAAGCGCTGCTTGGGGTCTCGTCCATCGGTGGACTCAGATCGTCTCAGCCACTCTGGGCAGAGCGACGTGGAAGAAGCGCCACGCCAGGGGCAACAACACCAGACTGAGCCCAGTCGCGAGGGCGAGCGGCGCCGGGTGTGAGATCGTGCCGGCAAAGAGCAGATCCCGGTAGGCCGTGATGATCGGCGCCATCGGGTTGAGCCACAGCAGCCAGGCGCCGGGGCCTTCCGTCGGCGCGACATAGACCACTGGAGTCAGCAACATCCACAACAGCCCCAAGAGCTGCACGATGCTGCCGAGATCTCGCAGCGCGCCGTTGACGATGGAGATCACCAGACCGATCGCGAGGCTGAATGCGACCTGGACCAAGACGAGCAGGGGCAACAGCAAGGCCGTCCAGACCGGCATGAAGCCGAACCAGGCGAAGAAGCCGAGCAGCAGCACCAACCCGACCGCGAAATCGAACAATGCCCCCCCCACCGCGGCGAGCACTAGGATCTCGCGCGGGAATCGCACGCGGTTGACCAAATTCGCCGATGCGACAAGCGACTGACACGTGCGCGACAGGCACGCCTGGAACAGCTGCCAGGGCAGGAAGCCGGCGTACAGGAACAGGGCGTGCGGGACGACCAGTTCATTGCCGGGATCGATCAGCCGCGCGCGGCGCAGATACAAGAACACCAGCACCAAGGCGAGTGGAGTCAACAGGGCCCAACCCAACCCAAGCAGCGACTGGCGATACCGGCCAGCGATGTCGCGCTTGATGAGGCGCCACAAGATCTCACGGCCACGCAACAGCTCGGCGAATGCCTCGACAAACGCCCGCCAGCCCAGTGCCCCAAACCGATCGGGTCGGTTGACGAACTCCGGCAGATCCGTGGTGCCGATGGGCGGGAGAGTCACGAGCGGGCTCGGGGATTCGGACAGCTCCCCCTCGCCGGCGGTCATTGAGCTTCCACCTGCTTGGACGGCACAGGCATGGCGCGGGCGCGGGCTCGACGGGCGGCAACAAGGTCGGCGATATAGCGCTCGTAGCGATCGGCCACGCTCGCCAGCGTGAACGCCTGCGCCGAGGTCAAGAACGTCTCCTGCACACGACGCCGAGTCGCCAAGGGCAGTAGCTCGTCCAACCTGGCCTCGAGCTCGGCTGCCGACGCAAAGAACCGAACTTCGCCGTTGTCCGTCTCGCGGTACGAAACGTCCTCGCTGTGCACGACGCAGGGAATTCCGGCGCCGTAGAAGTTGGCGAGCTTGACGTTGGACTTGTAGCGCCGCGCCATCAGGCTCGCGTGCTCGCCGCCGCGAGCGGCGACGCCTATGTCGATGTCTGAGAAGTCGGCCGGGTTGACGACGAACGACAGGCCCCGTTTGCGGCAGGCGCTCTCGATGATCGCGCGCCACGGCCCGAGGTAGGCAGCCTCGCCCTCGTAGCCCACCACCCGCGCCTGCTCACGCACTGCCACTGGACGGAGAGTGGGTCGGTAGTGGTGGTAGATAAAGCTGGGGTTGGGCACGAGGTCCCGCAAGTCCTCCGCCATCGTCCGGTTGGCGAAGATCACGCCGTCCACCGGAAGGTCGCGAAAGAACTGCTCGAACCAAAGCCGGATCTTGTCCAGGGAGTCGTTGGCGACCCCGTCCTCCGGCTGGCGCCAGCAGTCGAGCGCGTCGAACAAGACGACTTTCCCCAGCGCGCTCAGCAGCCGCATCTTGGTCCGATGCGGCCGCTTCACGAAGCAGAAGACGTCGTGCTTTAGAATGCGATCCGGTCGCAACGCGCCGGAGGCGGTCCAGTGCCGGCGTGTCGAGGACACCTGCTCGGCACGAATCTGCCAAGTGCCCATGCTGCGGTGCCCAAAGAAGCACACGCGTGGCGGCGGCGAGCCGTGATGGGGGTCGGATGCGGCAGTCAACGGCGCCGACCTTAAGAACGCAGCGCCCGCGGAGCAAACAACTCGAGGCGGGCCGCCCGGCTAGTGTCCTGGATCCGAAGTTCCTGCACAGATGGCACCCGTCCGGCCACCGCTCGCTGCGTCGCACCTCCTCGACGTATCCACCAATATGCCTGCGTCGGTGCTTCTTGCGAGCAGCGTCCGGTCACGCACCCTCTG
>JBCCGH010000060.1:0-48940 GCA_039029375.1 Planctomycetota bacterium | reverse complement strand
TGTCGACGGCCCTCTGCGCCGCTCGCGGCGTTGCGTCTCCTCGACTTGTCCACCAACAAGCCCTGCGTCGACAGCGCCTTGCGAGCGGCACACATGGCTCGCCGACTTACGCAACCAACTTCCGACACACAACACTAGGGCGTCGCCGTCGCGGCGCCAGCCGGCCTCGACGCCCGGCGCCTGGGCGGCCGCCTGGCCGCAGAGCCCAGCCAGCGTGAGCGAGAGCCCAGCCAGCGCGAGCGAGGTGAAGAGGGTGGCCGACCGCAGGACTCTCATGATCTCTCAAACGCCGCGGCGCGGCGCGGCGTTGCCGGGTGGCGCCGCCGAGAGCGCCTTTGGGCCCGAGCCGAACCCGCGTTCCCGTGGGCTTCTCCCTTGCGCCCGGCGCGCGGTGCGCTCGACTGCGTGGTGGGGCGTTGCCCACGCCCGGACCTTAGCCGCCATGCTGCGACTCGTCTCCCTGTTTGGTTTGTTCGCCCTGTTGGGCCTCTGCGTCGCGCTATCCCGGCATCGCCGCGCCATCTCCTGGCGTCTGGTCGTGCTCGGCATGCTCATTCAGGCTGGTTTGGGTGGCATCTTTCTGTACTGGGACACGGGCAACGCCTGGCTGCGCGGCTTCGGCCAGGACGTGAAGCGCTTTCTAGACCGCGCGCAAAGCGGCACGGAGTTCGTGTTCGGTGACCTCGGGCGGGGCTCCAAGCCCACGGACCTGTACCTGTACGAATCCGCGGACGGCGCGCAGTTTCGGCCGGCAGGGCCGTTCGCGTTTGGCGCCCGCGCGGCGTCGTTCGCGGTCGACGCCGATGGGGATCTGCTCGCCGTGTTCGAGTGGCCGGCCGACGATCTGCCGGCCGAGTTGCGCCGCCTCGGCTTGATGCGGCGCGGCGCCGACGGCCGCTGGTCCCGGCCCCGAGCAGTGCTGCTGGACGGCTTGCCGGAGGCGCTGCGAGCGCCGTTCGCGCCGTGCCTGACCGCGTTGCCGGATGGCCGGCTGCGCCTGTATTTTTCGGCGCACGAGGCGCCGCAGCGCGCGCCGGCGGTGTGGTCCGCGGTGAGCGAGGACGGTGCGCGTTTCGCGTTCGAGCCCGGGGCGCGACTCGCGGTGCCCGACCAGGCCCTGGTCGACGTCGCGGTGGCGCGCCTGGGCGACACGTGGCACCTGTACGCACCGGTGCGCGACGGGCCGCCGGGCCGCGCCCACCACGCGACGTCGGCGGACGGTCGCGCCTTCGCCCTCGGCCCCGAGGTGAGCTTGGGATGGGGGAGCCCGTGGCGCGGCAGCGTGGTCGCGGCGCCTTCGGCCGCCGAGCTGCGGTTCTACGGTTCGGGGTTCGCCGCTCGCTCCACCGATGGCGCAACCTGGGCGCCGCTCGCCGGCTTTGCGGTGACCGATGGGACGGTGGTGGACCCCGGTGCGGTGCTGCTTGACGACGGCGGCTCGGTCACCGCGCTTCTCGCGCTGCCTGGCCGGCCGGGCGTGGGGTTTGTGTTCGCGACGCAGGTCGTGCCGACGTTGATCTTCTTCTCCGCCTTTATGGGCGTGCTCTATCACCTCGGCATCATGCAGACGCTGGTGCGGGCCATGGCTGCGGTGATGGCGCGGCTCTTGCACACGTCGGGCGCCGAGTCGCTCTCGGCGTGCGGCAACATCTTTGTCGGGCAGACGGAGGCGCCGCTCATGGTGCGGCCGTTCCTCGATCGGATGACGATGAGCGAGCTGCACGCCGTGATGACCGGCGGGTTTGCCACGATCGCCGGCGGCGTGTTTGCGCTCTACGTCGGCTTTGGCATCGACCCCGGCCACCTCATGGTCGCGAGCGTGATGGCCGCGCCGGCGGGCCTGGTGTGCTCGAAGATCCTGTGGCCGGAGACCGAGACCAGCGACACGATGGGCAAGGTCGTGCGGAGCGAGGGCAGCCCCTCGGCCAACGTGGTCGAGGCCGCGGCCACGGGCGCGGTCGACGGTCTCAAGCTCGCGCTCAACGTCGCCGCCATGCTCATCGCGTTTCTCGGTCTGGTGGCGATCCTCGATTGGGGGTTGGGTGCGATCGGCGAGCTGGTCGGCTACGGCGGGCTCAGCGTTGGCCGCATTCTCGGTTGGCTGTTCAGCCCCATCGCCGCGGTCATGGGCGTGCCGCGCGGCGAGATCCTGCTACTCGGCGAGCTGTTGGGCACCAAGATTGCGCTGACCGAGCTGGTGGCCTACCAGCAGCTCGGCGCGCTGAAGGCTGCCGAGGCGGTGTCGCCGCGGACGCTGTTGATCGCGTCGTTTGCGCTATGCGGCTTTGCCAACCTCGGTAGCGTCGCGATCCAGATCGGTGGGCTCAGCGCGATGGCGCCCGGCCGTCGCACCGACCTCTCCCGGCTGGCGTTGCGGGCGATGTTGGCTGGCGCGATCGCCACCTGCATCACCGCGTGCATGGCGGGGGTGATGAGCGATGTGTGACCGCGGCTGGGTGCCGGGGGGACCTCGGCGATGACCCTCGAGACCGCGCGTCTGCGGCTCGTGCCGTACGCGCCGGCGGACCTGCTGGCGTTGGTGGAGAGCGAGGCGCAGTTTGGCGGCGCTTTTGGCCAGCCGGCCGCGGCCGGGTTGCGCGAGTTCGTCGTCGGCCCCGAGGTGGCGCCCGAGTGGCTGGCGCAGCTTCGCGCGGCGGCGACGGCGGACGTCTGGCGGCACGGGTTCGCGGTCGTGCATGTCGCCGGAGGGCTGGTCATCGGCACGGTCGGCTTCAAAGGGCCACCCGACGACGAGGCGAGCGTCGAGATTGGCTATGGCATCGTCCCGGCGTTCAACGGCCAGGGGTATGCGACCGAAGCGGCGGCGGCCGGAGTGGGGTTCGCGTTTGCCGACCCGCGCGTGCGTCGAGTGTTGGCGCACACGATGCCGCAGCAGAACGCCTCGACCCGCGTCCTGCAGAAGTGCCGCTTTGACTGTGTGGGCGAGATCAACGATCCCGAGGATGGCGTCGTGTGGCGCTGGCAGCGATGGAGGAGCGATGGCGACCGAGTCGGCGAGTGAGGGTGATCTGTTGCGCGGGAGCGCCGCTTTCCTGCGCGATCAAGGCGTCGGTGTGCCCGCGTTGGCCGTGGTGTTGGGTAGCGGCTTGAAGCGTTTTGGTGAGCGCTTGGAGCAACCGATTGCCTTGCCGTTTAGCGACGTCCCGCACTGGCCTGCGCCGAAGGTCGGCGGCCATGGTGGCACCGTGGTCGTCGGCGCGGTCGGCGGCCTGCGTGTGGCGTGCCTGACGGGGCGGGTACACCTCTACGAGGGCTGGAGTCCGGCGCAAGCGGTGCGCGCGGTGCGGACTCTTCGCGTGCTCGGCGTGCCGCGCTTCCTGCTGACCAACGCCGCCGGCGGGATCGATCCGGCGCTACAGCCTGGCGATCTGATGCTCATCACCGATCACCTCAACATGACCGGGACCTCGGCCCTGCTAGGGCCGGCCGACGCGAGCCTCGGGCCGCGCTTCCCCGATCAAAGCGTCGTCTACTCGCCGGCCTTGGCGGAGCTGCTGCGCAACGTCGATCCCAAGCTGGCCGAGGGCGTGTACGCGGGCAACCTCGGCCCCGCCTACGAGACGCCCGCCGAAGTGCGCATGTTGGCGCACGGCGGCGCCAGTGCGGTCGGGATGAGCACGGTGCTGGAAGCGCAGGCCCTGTCGGCGATGGGGGCCGAGGTCGCCGGCGTGTCGTTGATCTCCAACCTCGCGGCCGGCATCGCCGCCCAACCGTTGAGCCACGACGAGGTGCTCGCGGCGGGCGAGCAGGCCGCCGGCCGCTTAACCGCGCTTGTCGAGGGCTTCTGCGCGGCGCTGCCGCGGTCAGGCTGACCAGTCGTTGGTCGGCTCGTAGCCGAGCTCGACGGCGATCTTGCCCCAGCGCTGCTTGAACGCGTCGATGACGGCTGGGGTGAAGTAGTTGCGCCAGTCCCCGGGCACGCCTTTGCGGAAGTGGCTGCGCTGATTCTCCTGACCTTGATTGCGGCCGCCACTCAAGTTCTTGAAGCTGCGGCGCTCAATGGCCGCGGCGAGCTGCGTCGGCTCGACCGTTTGCTCGAGGTGCGCGAACGCGCTGGTCAGCACGACCTGCGGCGCCGCGATCAGTTCTTCAAAGCGCAGCTCGAGGATCGCCGGATCGTCATACCGCCACGCCTTCATCGCGCCGAGCGAGTAGCCGAGCTCGATCTCGGCGCACAGGCCTTCCTCGACACTCAGAGCCTCGAGGCGCTTGCGATGGTCGATGAGAAAGCCCTCGCCCCACGCATTGTCCACGGGATGGCTGTAGCGGTGCGAGAAGTAGCCCGAGACGATGACGTCGCGCGGATCCCGCACCACGTGGACGCCGCGGTAGCCACCCTCGCGGTCGCCGAACAGCGCGGCATAGGCCGAGTTCTTGACGAACCAAATCGCGTCGCCGGCATCCTCCGGACCAAGGTCGAGCTGCTTCGCGGAGCCCGCGATATGGCAGCCCCAGTCGTGCGTCTCGGCCAGATCCTGCAGGATCAGCTCGAGGTAGACGGTGCCACACTTGTGGTGGAGCAGAAAGAAGCGGTGCAAGTGAGTCCCTGGCGAGTGCGCGGCCGCGCTTCAGTGTAGCCACCGCCCGTGGCAACGCACGCACTGGCGCTCCTGCGGCCCCCGTGCCCGCTCGTGAACGCGCCCGCGCCCTCGGCTCACTCGTTGGGCGACCCGACCTCGACGGTGGTCTTCTCGATCCCCGACGCGGTCGCGACGCGCCCCGGCTCCGGGGTCGCCGCCGTTGGCGCCGGGGCCGCCGCCGGTTGCCGCGGCGGCATGGGCTGCAGCACGACCTCGGGTTCGGCTGGCGCGGTGGGCTCGCCGCGGAGCGCGGCCAGGCGCGCCAGGAGGACGGCACCTGCCAACAGGCCGCCGATCAATCCCAGCCGCGTCTGGCCGTAGGGTTCGATCAGCAGCAGTGCCGTCACGCCCAAGAGCAAGGTAATGAGGCACAGCACCCGCGAGACTTCGCGGTGGCCGAGGCCGCGGACGAGCAGCCGATGATGGATGTGGCTGCGGTCGGCGACCGCGGTGGCCTTGAGCGCACTCAGCAGTCGCCGCCCCTGGCCGCGGACCAGCGCGCGATGAAAGCGCCGGGCAAAGGCCAACCCGGTGTCGAGGAACGGCACCGCGAGCGCCAGCAGGGCGGCGACCAGCGTCAGGGCCGCCGCGCGCTTGGTGCATCCCGTAGCCGAGATCGCCGCGAGCAGGAACCCCAACGACAGCGAGCCGGAGTCGCCCATGAACAGGCGAGCCGGGTGGCGGTTGTGGAACAAGAACCCCGCGGCGCCGCCGGCCACCGCGGCGAACAGCACCGCGGACACGGGGTCGCCTGTGCCGATGGCGACGAGCGTCAGCACGACCGCGGCCACGCCGGACACGCCGGCGCCGGCGCCGTCGACCCCGTCGATGAGGTTGACCGCGTTGGCACAGGCGATCACCCACAGGATCGTCGCCGGCCACGCCAGCCACCCGAGGTCGAACGTGCCCACCATCGGCACCGCGACGTGCTCGATGCAGATGCCGTTCAGGATCAGCACCCCGCCGGCCGCCGCGAGTGCGAGCAGCTTGGTGGAAGGGCGCAGACCGCGGACGTCGTCGATGGCGCCGACGCCGCAAACGAACGCGGTGGCGCCGAGGATCGGCAAGACCGCGCGCCAGCGCTCCGGGAACGGCCCATCGGCCACGGCGCCCGAGCCCAGCGCCAGGGCAGCGCCGATCCACACGCCCAGGACGACGGCGATGCCGCCGAGGCGCGCCGTCGGTCGCAGGTGCACGCGGCGGCCGCCCGGGGCGTCGATCGCGCCCAGGCGCGCGGCGAGCGAGCGCACGGGGAACGCGGCGAGGCCGGCGACGAGCGTGGCGGTGGCGAAGGCCAGCGTGCTGACCCAGCCGTCGGCGCCGAGCGGAAACCAAGCCGGTGGCGTCGGCAGTGGGCTCACTGCGGCACCCTCGCGCGCCGGCGCGACCGCTTGTTCGTCACGATCGGCTGGACCGCCGTCACCTGGTTGGCAGGGGCGCCCGCGAGGATGCGCCGCGGGTTGTCGACGAGCAGCGTGCGCGCGCCGGCCTCGCCCACGATGGTGGCGGCGGCGCCGGCGGCGCCCTGCACCAGTGGCGGTCGCTTGCCGGGCGAATGCGTGTCCGTGGCCATGACGTGGATGCGTCCGGCGCGCAGCAGCTGCTCGGCACAAGCGCCGATCACTGGGCCGAACGCGCCGCTCACACTGCCCGCGGTGACCTGCAGCTTGGCGCCCAGTCGGACCCATTCGGCGGTGACGTCGGGGTCGTCGCGAACGCCGAGGTTGCGTTCGGGGTGGGCGATGACCGGCGTCGTGCCGGCGGCGCGCAGCCGAAACAGCAGGCCCGGCAGCTCGGCCGGCACGCCCTGGTGGGGTAGCTCCAGCAGCAGGTAGCGCCGTTCGCCGTCCAGTGACACACACGGCCACTCGGCCAGCAGGTCAGCGATCGCCTCGTCGTAGCGCACCTCGGCCGCGAGCCGCAGCTCGAGGTCGATTGCCTGTCGCGCCAGCTCGGCGCGCAGCTCTTGCAGCGCCTCGCGCGCTCGGCTGCGGGCGACGTCGTAGACGCCATCGAGCGTGTGCGGCGTGCAGACCGCGACGGTCACGCCATCGGCGACGGCCATGCGGCATAGCTGGACCGCGGTCTCGAGATCACGGGCGCCGTCGTCGACGCCCGGCAACAGGTGGCAGTGCAGGTCGACGACCTCGGTCACTTGGGCCGCGGGTGCCGTCGTTGCTGCTGCCTTCTTCTTCGGCCAAAGCCACATGGACTGAGCTCTCCCCCCTCAGGCTCCCCGCTCCTCACTCGTCGTCGGCGTCGTCTTCGCGATACTCGTAGGTTGACAGGTAGCTGTACTCGTAGGCGTGCTTGCCGTAGCGATCGGCGCGGATGTCGCTGTGGTTGAGCGCCATGCCGACCATGTCGGCGCCGACGCCCAGCAGCTGACCGAGGGCCCGGCGGCAGAGTCCGCGCGGGGTCTTGAAGCTGCGTACGACAAAGAGCACTCGATCCGCGATCGACGACAACACGCACGCGTCGCTCACCAGACCCACCGGCGGCGAGTCGATCAGCACGAAGTCGAACTGCGCCAGCGCGGTCTGCAGGAACTTCTCGGCTTGCTCGCTGCCGAGGAGCTCGACCGGGTTTGGCGGGATGATGCCGCACGGCAGCAGCCATACGTTGTCCGCCGGTGTCGGGATGACCTTGTCCTCCAGCTTGGCGGCTTCGACCAAGATGCTCGACAAGCCCTCCTCGGCTTCGATCTCGAAGGCGCGGTGCAGCCGCGGCCGGCGCATGTCGGCGTCGACCAGCAGCACGCGTTTGCCGGCGCGACCCATGCTGACCGCGAGGTTGATCGACACGAGGCTCTTGCCTTCCTCGGGCGTGGCGCTCGTCACGATGAGCGAGCGCACGTCGCGCCCGGCTTTGGAGAACGTGAAGTTGGTGCGAATGGTGCGGAAGGCTTCCGACAGCGACGAGCGTGGGTCGAAGGTCTCGGGATCGACCTTGCCGCGGTGCTCGCGCCGACCCTCGAGGTGGGGGACGAGCCCCAGCACCGGCAGCCCGAGCACCCGCTGGGCTTCCGCCGGCGTCTTGATCGAGCGATCGAGCGCGTCGGCCGCGAACGCCACCCCGGTGCCCAGCAGCAGCCCGCACAGCGCCGCGAGCGCCAGGTTGAGCAGCTTGCGCGGCCGGACGGGTTTGCCGGAGACTTCGGCGGCGCCGATCGGGTGCACGTTGCTGGCTTGGTGGTCGTTGATGATCTCGACTTCTTTGAGCCGCGCGATAATCGTGTCGTGCGTGCGGCGCACGTTGTCGGCCTCGTTCTTGAGGATCTGGTACTCGATCGTCTTGCGCTCGAGCTCCAGCAGCAGGTCGCCCTGCTTCTCCAACCGCACTCGCACTTCGTCCTCGTGCTGCCGCAGTCGCTCGTGGCGGCGGCGAATCCCCTGCGTGATCGCGTCGACTTCCGCGGTGAGGCGAGCTTCGACCGCCTTGATCTTGCGCGTCGCCGCCTTCAGGCGCGGGTGCATGGGCTTGTAGCTCTGGGACAGCGCCGAATGCTCCTGCTGCGCCTGCAACAGCTCGCGCTTGTGATCCCCGACGACGCGGCTCTCGAGCACCTCAGGGAGATCGTCGCTGAACGCCGCGTCGGCGACGGCCCGTTCCGCCGACTGCAGATGGGTCTCGGCGCCGCGCCGCTCGCGCTCGACCTCGGCCAGCTCCTCACTGAGCTTCTCGAGGCGTGCCGCCACCAGGCTTTGGTGGTCCTTGGTGGCGATGAGCTTGTGCCGGCGCTTGAACTCCTGCGCCGCGTTCTCGGCGTCGACGAGTTTCTTCTGCAACGCCTGCGATTCGGCCTGCAGCTGCTCCAGGGCCGACCGCGAGGCCTGCGTCTGGCGGTTGCTGACGTTGTCGACGTAGGCTTGGACCAGCGCGTCGGCCATGCGATGCGCGACGTCTGGATCGGGGTGCTCGGTCTCCACGTCCACGAGCCGGCTTTTCGGCACGGGCTGGATGTGGCGCAGGTCGAGCATGGCCTGCACCGGATCCTTGGCTTGCGCAAACCAGTCGCGGTCCGCCGCCGGTAGAAGCTGCAGCGCGGTTTCGGCGACGGCGCGGCTCTCGAGAATGCGGTACTGGGTGACGTAGTAGTCGTCTGAGCCCGTCGCGAGGTTGTAGATCTCCTCGAACCCAACCACCCGGTCGCTGTTGCGTTCGATGAGCACGCGCAGGGTCGCGCGATAGTACGGCGTCGCGGTGAAGCTGTAGAGCGCGGCCGCTGCGACCACGAGCACGGCGCACACCGCGATCAGCCAGCGTTGCGCCGACAACGTGCGCCACAAGTCATGCGGGTCGAACGGCAGCGTCAGGCGATCGCCGTCCATTGGCTGCATGGCGCCCGCGCTCGAGGGTGCGGAGGTCGCGGTTTCGATCGGCGCGGTGGTCACGCTCTCCTCACGGAAGGTTGTAGCCGACATGGAACAGGCCGCGGAAGATCGAGCCGAGCCCGCGGACAAAGCGGGACCCGGTGCTCTCGCTCACCACGATCACGTCGTCGGGTTGCAGGGGTAGGTCGTTGGCCGACCCGGCTTCCAGCTTGCCTAGGTCGAGCGGAGTCCGCGTGCGCCCCTGGGGCGTCTTGCGGATCAACATCGTGGCCGACGGGGTTGCGAAGTCCTTGAGACCGCCCGCCATGGCGATGGCCTTCAGCACGGTGATGCCTGGGCGCAGGGGGAAGGCGCCGCCCTCGTGCACCATGCCGGAGACGTAGAACTTGTCGGTGGCCGGCACGTGCACCACGTCGCCGTCGGCGAGGGCGCAGTTCGCGCGCAGGTCGCCGTGTTGGATCAGCGTGCGCAGATCGACGCGCTGCACGCTGGGAATGCTCGGGGCCACGGCGCCGGCGGAGGCCTCGAGCGGCACCGCGGCGGGGCTCGGCGCCCGCACGACGAGCACCTCGGGGCCGGCGTCCTCGGTGACGCCGCCAGCGAGCGCCAGAGCGTCGACCAGGCTCGTCGAGTTGGCGTCAAGGAAGAACGTGCCGGGCTCATCGACTTCGCCCAACACGGTGACCGTGCGAGCGCGGAACTCATCGACCAGCACGCTGACCGATGGGTTGACCATGAAGTCGCGACCCAAGCGCCGCTCGAGCTGGACCTGAAGCTCGTCCGCGGTCCTGCCGTCGGCGCGCACCACGCCCAGCAAGGGCAGGGTGATCTCGCCGCTTTGCGAGACGCGAGTGCGCACGACGGTGTTCCGCTCGGTCTCCTCGAGCTCGTAGACCTCGATCTCAAGGACATCGCGCGGGCCGATGCGATACTCGGTCGGTGCCGGCGGCACCCAAGTGGCGGGATCGGTCCAGGTCGTATCGATGGGATCGTCGCTGCGCGCGAGCAGCGCCCGGTCGTTGATCTCCTGCACCGTGGAGCCGCACGCCGCCAGTGCCAACGCCGCCACCGCGACCATGGCGCGGCAGCCGCGCGGAGCCTGGCGGGAGCGCCAGCCCGGTTCGATCCTTGCCTTCCGATACATGCCGGTTCTTTGCCCTCGGTGCGGCCCGCGGGGGCGCGCACGACGCAGGGCGCCGAAGAGTGGGGGTGGGGGTGAGGGGAGGCCCGAGCGCAATCAGCGCGCGATGGCGCTGACGGTCGTCTCGCCGTCGTCGTCGGAGGCCGCGACCGCGACGGGCACCGCCACTGCGGCCGCCGCACCGACGCCGATCAGGCCCCAGCCGACGAAGCCGAGGCCAGCGGCCGGAGCCGCCGCGCCTGCGGCGGCGCCAGCTGCCGCGCCAGCAGCGGCGCCGCCAGCGCCAGCTCCCGCCGCGCTGCCGCCGGCCGCGGCACCGCCGGGCGCCGCACCTGGCGTCTGCGCGCCGAGCGTCTTGCCCGCCATCTTGGTGCCGGCGTGCGTCCCCGTCGTCGAGGCCTTGGCCACGAGGCTCGGGTCCGCCGGAATCAATGCGGTCTTCGGCACGACAATGTCGAGGCTCTTGATGCTGGCGCCGGGCTGCACGTCGAGCTTCAGGCGCATGCCTTTGGCGACGTCGAGCATGTAGCTGCCATTCTTCAGCGGCGGCGAGGTGTAGCCGCCGGACCCGTTGGTCGCGAAGCGCGCGATCTCGTCACCCTGCATGTTCCGGAGCACCATCTGGTGGCCGTCGGCCGGAGCGCGCGAACCGCTTTGCAGAATCTTGCCCGACAGCTTGCCGGGTTGGACTTTGACGTTCTTGGCGATGGCCTTGGACGCCGCCTTGGGCGCCGCCGGGGCCTGTGCCTTGGAATCGGAACCGAGTCCCAGCGCGACGCCGAGCCCCACAATCATCACGACCTTGGACAACATGCTCTTGCCTTCCTCCTAGCGACGAGGGGGCTATCGGCCGTGGCTGATGCCGGGGTGAAGGGGACTTGGCCTAGATCGCCCGGTGCGCGCACCCGGGCCTTCCCGGTCCGGGGAAACGCCCAGTCTCAACGCAGTCTCGATACCCATCTCGAGACTTTGAGGCGGGTCCCGAGTGTCGGAGGGGGTCGGGTCGCTTGCGCCATCCGCAATCGTCGTTGACAATCCCTGTGTTCGACCTGCCCGTCCCGTACGCCGGCGCCCCCTCCATGCTCCTGGGGGCCGGCACTCACTTCGGAGCTTCAAAGCTAAGATCGCCATGCGAACGCATTCTCTTCTCCTTCTCGCGTGTGCCGGGTTCGGCAGCGCCCTGGTTGCGCAGTCGACCCCGCAGACGGGAGGACGCGTCTTTGACGTCGTCGGCTCGACGGTCGTCCGCGTCGACGACGCGCTGACGACCCATGTCAGCCGTGACGGCGGCAAGACCTGGAGCGACCTGCCCAAGGCCGAGTACCTGATCGACGCCCAGTACGCGCCGTTCGATCCGAAGGTCGCCGAGCCGCTCGTGTCCGCCGACCTCGCGGCGTCCGCTGCTAGTCGTCTCTTCCTGGTGCAGTTCGAGACCGCGCCGATCCAAGAGTACCGTGACCTGCTGCGCGCCATCGGCGCCGAGGTTCACACCTTCATCCCGTCGCAGTCCTACCTGGTCCGCATGGACCGCGGCACGGTCGGCGACGTCGAGTCGCTGTCGTTCGTGCGCTGGGTCGGCGAGTACCACCCGGCCTATCGGATGGATCCGGTGATCGTTGGCCAGGTCGCGTCGGGCATCGACGCTGGCCCGACGCGCTACAACATCCTTCTGGTCGACCAGAAGGCCGACGACGGCGCCCTCGAGAGCTTCATCGAGCAGATCGGCGGCACCGTTGACATGGAGGCCATGGGTGGCGGCATGGTCAGCGCGACGCTGAACCAGGGCCAGCTCATGCAGGTCTCCGGTCACGACGCCGTGATGTGGCTCGACCACTGGAGCGCTCCTGAGGTCGACATGAACAACGCGCTGGTCCAGACCGGCGCGCGCAACCTGCACAGCCTCGCGATGCCGATCGACGGCAAGGGCATGGCCGGCCACGTCTACGAAGGCGTCCTGTCGACCCACCAGGAGTTCCGCGCTGAGCCGCCTTACCGCGGGACGCCGCAGTCGGTGATCTCTGCCAGCGTCGAGCAGCACGGCACCAACACGGCGGGCTGCATCTACTCGTTCGGTCGTCACCCGACGATCGCTGCCTTCAGGGGTGGCGTGCCGTTCGCGCAGATGTACTACACGCGCCTCGGCGCCGGCAACCGCTACAACCTCTACAACCAGCTGACCAATCCGGCCGGCAGCCTGCAGGCGTTGGCCTCGACGGCGTCGTGGGGTGGTGGCCGCACCACGTCCTACAACGCGACTTCGGCCCAGACCGACACCGCGATCTTCGATCACGACTTCTTCGTGACGCAGAGCCAGAGCAACGCCGGTGCGCGGCCGTCACGTCCTGAGGCGTGGGCCAAGAACATGGCCAGCGTCGGTGGCTTCCTGCACCGCAACAACAGCAACCCCGGCGACGACTGCTGGTGCCGCACCGGCTCGATCGGCCCGGCCTCGGACGGTCGCATCGGCGTCACCCTGACGGGCTACTACGACTCGATCTTGACCACCAACACCGGTGGCGCCGCGTCCTACATGTCCGGCTTCGGCGGCACCTCGGGCGCCACCCCGCTCGTCAACGGCATGTGCCAGCTGGGCATCCAGATGTTCACGGACGGCATGTTCGGCTACGACGCCGCGCCGACCTTCAACGACCGCTTCGAGAACAAGCCGCACTTCACGACGTCGAAGGTCATGATGATGGCCTCGGCTCGTCAGCTGCGCTACAACTCGTCCGGCGTCTCGCAGGGCGCCAACCGCTTCCAGCAGGGCTGGGGCTTCCCGCACGTCGGCGACCTCTATGACGCGCGCGACGACATGCTCGTCATCGACGAAGAGAACGCCACGGTCACCGGCGCGTCGCGCGACGTGCTGAGCCAGGGCGGCAGCCGCGACTACCTCGTCTTCGTGCCCGCGGGCGAAGAGGAGCTGAAGGTCGCCATGACCTACGCCGATCCGGCCCCGAGCCCGGTCGTCCAGTCGCAGCATCGCCTCAACGACCTCGACCTCGAGGTCTTCGCGCCGGACGGCACCCGCTACCCGGGCAACGAAGGCCTGCGCTCCGGGCCTGGCAGCGCTGCCAGCCCGACCGCGACCGAGGACAAGGACACCGAAGAGATGGTCATTCTGCGCACGCCGGCCTCTGGCATGTGGCGAGTCACCGTCTCCGCCCCGCAGGTGGTCGTGGATAGCCACGTCGAGACCGCGGCGACCGACGCCGACTACGCGTTGGCCGTCAAGGGTATGCGCGGTGGCCGGAGCACGTCCGGCATGGTCGTCGACCTGATCTCGTCGGGCGCCGGCGACATGCGCGTCGCCGTCAGCGGCGTCCCCGCGGCTGGCTGGACCGTCGGCAACACGTTCTTCTCGGTGGACTCGTCGCGTCGCGTTGGCATGGGCAACTTGTTTGGCCTCGAGGCCGACATCCTGACCGCGGCGTCGGCGGCCTTCGCGCCGAGCGCTGGCAACGTGTTCGCGTTCACGAACTCGGCGGGTCAGTACCCGTACTCGACGTTCAACTTCCCGGCGGCCGTCGCGCTGGCGGTGAGCGGCCTGACGTTCGACGTCAACGTCGTGCTCTACGACGCGTCGGGCAACGTGGTCAACGTCTCGAACACCGACCGCGACACGGTCCAGTGATCGAAGTGAGCGATTGCGGTCTACCTGGACCGTGATCGAAGCGGGCCGCGCTTCGGCGCGGCCCGCGTTCGTTTAAGCCGGGCCGCAGCCATCATGGGGCGTGCCGGCCACGGCCGGACCACGCAATGCAGGGACCGGATTTCTTGGTGATCGGTGCGCCCCGAGCCGGGACGACCTGGCTCTACGAGCGGCTCGCCGAGCACGACCAAGCCTGGTTGCCGCCGATCAAGGAGTTGCACTACTTCGACGTCGAGCGGCCCGGCGCGCCACGGGCCGCACTCGCGGGCCGCTACTACCGGCACAACGCGGGCGGCCTGCTGCGCCGCGCTGTGCGGCGCGACCTCGGTCCCGGTGGCTTGCGTTGGGCCAGCCGCTATCTTTGTGGCCGGCGCGGCGACCGTTGGTACGCGACGCTGTTTGCCGCCGCCCAGCAGCGCGGCCTGCGTTCGGGCGACATCACACCGGGCTACATGGCACTGGATCCCGCCGAGGTGACGACCGTCGCCGCGACGTTTCCCGCGGCCCGGATCATCCTCATGCTGCGCCACCCGGTCGATGGCGTGTGGTCGATGGTGCGCAAGCTCACCGTGGGGGACGCGGCCCTGGACGCGCAACAAGTCCTCGACGTCATCGACTCCAAGGACGTGCGGCTGCGCGCGGACTACCCGCGGGCGCTGTCGGTGTGGGGCGAGGCGTTTCCGGCGGAGCAGCTCTTCGTGGGGTTCTTCGACGATCTGGTCGCCGCGCCGGAGCGGCTGCTCGCCGAGCTTTTCGCGTTCCTGGGCCTGGACCCCGGCCACAGCCCGGCTCCCGAGCGCGCCAGCGGCGCGGTCAACCGCGGCCGAGAGCGCGAGCTACCACCGACCGTCGAGCGGGCACTGATCGAGCGCTACCTGGGCGACGTGGAGCAGCTGGCGGCGCGGTTCGCCGGGCCCGCGCAACGCTGGCTTGACGACCTACGCGCCCGGCAGCGTCGATTGGCAGCCCGACGCGGGACGCCCCACTAACGCCTACTCCTAGCAACTAACGCAGCGCCATTTGCGCGACCCAGGTCGTGAGCACCGGCTCGAGCCAACGCTTCCACCCGTGGATCGAGTGGTCGATCGGCATTTCGTCGGCGATGACCGTCGTCGCCCGGCCGCGTAGGGCCGCGACGAGCGCGTGCCCTTCACGGACCAGCTTCGGCGTGTCGTAGCGCGACACGAGCACCATGAAGTTCCCCTCCACGGTCGGCTTGGCCGCGATCTCTTGCAGCACTGGCAGCGGTGACAGCGCCGGCGACATCGCGGCCGCAAAGCCGAAGACTTCGGGATGTTGTACCAGCAGGTCCACGACCGCGAGGCCGCCGCGTGACGCGCCGAACAGCCCCCGTCGTCGCGGGTCGCCGCCGGCGGCAAAGCGTCGCTCGACTTCGGCGACCAGCTCATCCACGACAAAGCGGCGATAGGATGCCGCGGTGCCGTACTCGAGAGCGCGGTTGATCGGGTCGACGAAGACTGCGATCAGCGGCGGCAGGCGGTTGGTGGTGATGAGTCGATCGAGGAGAGCCGGCATCCCGGCGGCGTCGCGAAAGCGCGAGCCGTCTTTGATGTAGAGGCACGGCAGCCGTGGCCCGCGAGGTTCGTAGCCGGGTGGTAGGTATACGGTGACCTCGCGCGTGTTACCGCGCGCGGCGCTGGCCAGCGAGAACTGACGAACGTTGCTGGCGGGCGCCGCGGTCGGCGGAGCGGCGTGCCGCGGCGATCCTGCCGAGGCCACCGACCGCACGGTGCCGAACGTCGTCACGCGCTCGGGGTTGTGTTCGTCGGGCGCAAGCTCGTCGCCGCGGCGGACCAGATACTCGATCCGCGCTTGGGCCGCGAGGTGCACGCGCAGCACGTGCCAGTCCGAACGAGCAATCCGTCGCATCGAGCCGTCGCCGGCCAGCGCCGATTCGGCGTAGCCGCCATCGTTGAAATCACCGACGATCCGAGGCGGCCCTCGGTCGTCGGCGCGAGCCAAGAACACGCACGTCTCGCCCTCATACAAGGGCGTGCCGCCCATGGCCGTGATGCGTGCGTGAACCATGGCGTTCACGTCGCGGGCGGACTCCAGGTCGTCCATCCAGTGGTCGAGGGACGTGGTGGGCCCAAGGCAGCCGCTGCACGCGAACGCCAGCGACGCGTGCCACCAGCGCTTCGACGTTCTCTCGGACCTCACTCTACTCGTGCCGCAAGGCGTCGACGGGGTCCATGCTCGCGGCGCGCCAGGCTGGGTAGATGCCGAACACGATGCCAACGAGCGCCGAGATGCTGAACGCCATCATTGGGTGCTCGGGGCGCACGAGGGTCTTCAGCTCGGCAAAGTGCTCGACCACGCTCGGAATCGCGAGGCCCAGCCCGACGCCGAGCAAGCCGCCGCCGCAGCTCAGCACCAGCGTCTCCACCAGGAACTGCGACACGATGTGACGGCGCTTGGCGCCGAGCGCGCGGCGGATGCCGATCTCGCGCGTGCGCTCGGTCACGGTCGCCAGCATCACGTTCATGATCCCGATGCCGCCGACGAGGAGCGAGATGCCGGCGATCGAGGCGAGCACAATGCTCCAGATACGCTGCTGCTCTTCGGCCTGGCGTAGGAGCTCGAGCGGGACCTTGTCGATCCAGTCCTTTTCCTTGTGGGCGTCGTCCAGCATCTCGCGGATGACGCGCGCGGTGTCGATGACCTGCACCGGGTCGGCGACCTGCACGACGATCTGCGCCAGCTCGACGTGCTTCATTTCGAAGCGTCCGCCCGAACGCTTCACCGTCAGGTCACCAAACCAGTTCCGCGACGTCGAGATCGGGATGTAGATGCCTTCGTCGAGGGAGGGGCCGAAGCCGTCGCCGACGCGGCCCAGGTAGTCGAGCACACCGACGATGACGAAGCGGGAGCCCTCGGCTTGGATCGTCCTGCCGATGGGATTGACGAGCGGGTAGTAGAGCTCGGCCGCGGTCGCGCCCAGCACCGCGACGTTGCTTTGTCGGCGGACATCGACATCGGCCAGCCACCGCCCTTCGTCGATGGAGAGGCCGACCACGTCGAGGAAGCCGGGCACGGTGCCGATCACCACGCCGGGTAGTGGCTTGTCGGTGGCGCCGATGAGCTTGGAGGTTTCCCGCACCGGCACGACGGACTTGACGGCGGGCAGGGTGCCACCGATCGCTTCGGCGTCGCGGTAGGTCAGGCCGTAACGCTGGGCTTGCCAGGGACTGCTGTCACTGGCGTTCTCCGGTGGCTCGATCGTGCGCAGCAGGATGTTGTTGGAGCCCAGTGCCTTGAGCTGCTCTTGGGCCTCGTAGCTGCCGCCCTCGCCGATTGCCAACATCGCGACGACGGACGAGACGCCGAACAGCACGCCCAGGGCGGTCAGTGCGGCGCGGAGCTTGTGCAGCAGCAGGCTCTTGGTGCCCAGCCGCAGCATGCGCATGGCGCCCCGCATCATGGTTGGCGTTCCTCGACCCGTTCGACGTCGCCGTCGCGCAACCAGATCGTGCGCTGGGCGCGCTCGGCCACGGACTCGTTGTGGGTGACGGAGACAATGGTCATGCCCTCGCCGCGCAGCTCCTCGAGGAGGTTGAGGATCTCTTGCTCCGTGCGGCTGTCGAGGTTGCCGGTGGCCTCGTCCGCGAGGAGAAACAGCGGGTCGTTCATCAGCGCGCGGGCGATCGCGACGCGCTGCTGCTGGCCGCCGGACAGCTCGGTGGGGCGGTGGTACAAGCGTCCGTCGAGGCCGACGCGGGCTGCCAGCATCTCCGCCTTCGCGCGGGACTCAGGGCCGATTCGGTCTTGATAGAAGAGCGGCACCTCGAGGTTCTCGAGCACCGTGAGCTGCTGGATCAGGTTGAACGACTGAAAGATGAACCCGATCTGCTTGCCGCGCAGCTCGGACAGCCGGTCGTCGGAGAGCTTGGACGTGTCCTCGCCGCCGAGCAGGTAACGGCCGGCGGTGGGCCGGTCGAGGCAGCCGAGGATGTTGAGCAGCGTGCTCTTGCCGGAGCCACTGCGGCCCATGATGGCCACGTACTCGCCCTGGTGCACCTGGATGTCGACGCCGTCCAGAGCCCGGACGACGGTGTCGCCCATTTGGTAGTGGCGCTCGATCTTCTGCAGGTCGGCGATGATGGGCGTGCCCGGCGCCGGTCGCGTGGGTTCGGGCGCCGCAGATGCGTGTCTCTCGCGCGCAGGCTCGATCGGCGTGGCCAGTGGGTCGCTGTCCGACGCCGGCGTCTCAGTTCCCCTCGCGCGTGCCACTCGGAGCTCCTCGACCGCTGGGTCGTTCGCCGCGGCCACCGCCAAAGCTCTCGCGCGCCTCGGCCAGCATGGCGTCCCAGGCCTCGCCGAGCTCGGAATCGGACTCGCGGGCCTGCTTGAAGTCCTCGTTGCGGAAGAGCTCGAACGGGCGGTCCCCCTGGGCGATCGTGGCGAACTCCGGATACTTGCGCTCGAGCAGCGCGGTGAGAGCTTTCGCCGCCGGCCCGTTCATGCCACCACCGCCGCCGCCCCCGCGGCCGCTGCGACCCCGCCGCTCGTCGCGACCGTCGTCGGACCCGGCGGCCGAGGGGCGATCATCGCCGCGTTTCGGCAGTCGGCCTCGTCCCGATTCGGCGGGGAGGGCGAGTGCCTCGCTGCGCGCGACGGCTTCGGCGACCTCGGACGGCTGCTCGAACTCCGGCTCGACGGCGCCCGGCGGCTTCGCCAAGAAGACCTTGTCGCCCGCCGTCAGGCCATCGGTGATCTCGACGAACTGGAAGTCGTGGAGGCCGACGTCGATCGGTCGCGCCAGAGCGCCGTCGGGGTGGTCGAGCCAGACGAACGTCACCGCGCCCTGGCGGCGGATCGCCTGCAGGGGCACGAACACCACGTCTTTGAGCGATGCGATCAGGATCGTGACCGACGCGGTCATGCCCGGCCGGAGAACCTCGTTCTCGCCGCTGATCTCGACCTCGGTTTTGTAGACCTTGAGGTTGTTGTTGCTCCAGCGCGAGCCGGAGTCGGCCACCGGCGAGACGCGGCTGACGGTGCCGGCGAACTCGCGATCGGGAAACGCGTCGACCTTGATGCGCGCGCGTTGGCCGGAGCGCACCTTGTCGATCACCGCTTCGTGCACCTTCAGGGTCGCCACCATGCGGGTGACGTCGGGCAGCTCGATCAGGAGCTGGCGCTCGCGCACGCTGGCGCCTTCCTCGACCACGTCCTCGCGGCCGCGCCGTCCGTCTTGCACGGCATAGATCACAAGGCCGTCGGATGGCGCGTAGATGACCGAGTTGCGGATCTGCTCCTCGAGGTTGGCGGTGCGCTCCGCCTCGAGCTCGTATTCCTTGTCCTTGGCCTCTAGATCGGCTTCGGCCTGGGCGATGCGCGCCTGGCCGCGGGCGACGATGCCTTCGAGGTCGGTCGTCGCCTCGCGCACGGCCTGCTCGAGACGGATGCTCTCCTTGGGGTGGGTGAACTTCACCAAGATGCGCAACTCGTTCTCGGCGACGCGCAGGTTCTTGAGCTGGCGCTGATGGTCCAGCTCGTCGCGCTCGAGCTCGTCCTTGGTGATGAACCCCTTCTGGTGCAGCTTCTTGCTCCAGGTCAGGGTGTTCTCGGCGAGCTTCACCTCTTGCTTGGCCAGCTCGATGTTCGCCTGCGCTTCGATCAGCGCCTGCTCGCGCTCGCCCATGTCGCGGGTGCCGTCTTCGCCGAGGGTGCCTTGGAACTTCTGGAGATCGATCTCGGCGATGCGCACGGCGTTTTCACCGCCGAGCGTCTCGGCCTCGACCTCCTTGCGCCGGATGTCGAGCTCCTTCTCCGACTGCAAGCGCGCCGACCCGGCGCGGTGCAGGGAGATGCCCTGTTGCGTCTGCTTGTCGATCAGCGAGCTGGCGTCGAGCTCGACCAAGCGGTCGCCCTTGGCCACCATGGAGCCTTCCTCGACCAGGCTGATGATCGTGGACTGCCCCTCCATCTCGTTCATGATGCGCGTGCTCACCTGCGGCTTGATCTCCGCCTGCTCGGTGACCGTGATGGGGAGGTCGCCCCTGACGACCTCATAGAGGTCGGCGCGCTCCACGCTGTTGGCATCGCTCTCGGCGCAGCCGCCCAAGGCGGCGACGAGCGGCAGCAGGGTGGCGGCGGATCGAAGCTTCATGGTGTGGCACCGTTCGCCGTGAGGCCGGCGTAGTCCACGGCCGCAGCCGGGATGTCTACCCCATATGGGGTGAGTGGCCCCTCGGGAAGAGGAAGGCTGGGATCGTATCTCAGACCGCGATCGGCGAGGACGAGCCCCTCCAAATCGCGAAGCAGCTCGAGCTTGGCAACGGCGTAGTCGACGATGGCGCCGGTCCATGCCAGTCGGGACAGCAGCAGGTCCTCCTGCGCGTCCAACAGCGCCAGGGTGTTGCCGCGGCCCGCCAGCAGAAAGTCATTGGCGCGCTCGAGCCGGCGCTCCGACAGGCCCAGCGCGTCGGATTGGATGCGGAAGCTGTTGAACGTGCGACGCACGTCGCGGAGCGCCTCGCGCACGTCGGCCTTCACCGCGTCCTCGAACTCTTCGCGGTTGCGCAACGCGAAGTTGAGCGCGATGAGGGAGCGGCGATACGTGTTGCGCTCGGGGAGGCGCTGCAGCGCCAGGTCGAGGTCGAAGCCGGCCGACCAGCCGACGCGCGACCAGTCAAAGTCGAGGGGGGCGCCCGGGTCCGTTGGAACGTCGATCGCGGCGGAGAAATCCAAGATGCTGTCCAACGCGTTCTCGGTGACGCGGACGCGGCGCGCGTTGTCCTGCACCTCATCGACTGCGTTGCGGTAGTCGAGGCGTCGGGCCAGTGCCAATTCGATGGCCACGGCTTCCGCCAGCGGCACATCCGCGACTTCTCCCTCGCGTAACGTGTTGAGCTCGCTCTGGTCCAGGGTCAGCTGGCAGTCGGTGGGCAGACCGAGCGACAGCTTGAAGCCGTCGAGCACGGACTGCAGGCGCGCGTTGGCGTTGTTGAGCCGGTCGCGCGCGTCAAACTCCTGCTGGCTGGCGCGGTCCAGATCGACGCCGGCGAGCTGCCCTGCCTCGACCAGCGCTTCGGTCCGCTCGCGGTTGGTTTGCGCGCCGACGAGGTTTTGGCGCTCGCTCTCCAGGTTGTCGACCTGCTGTAGCACGCGGTAGTACTGGGACACGATGCTCACCGCGAAGGTGCCGCGGAAGCGCTCGTAGGTCCGCATCGCGTAGATCACGTCGCGCTCGGCCTGGTTTAGTGGCTCGCGGGCGATGCGGCGTCCGGCGCCCTGCAGCAGCGGCTGGGTGAACGTCAGCCCCAGGATCGAGGCGCCGTTGAAGCTGCCGTTGCGGATCAGGTCTTTGAGGAACGTCGTCACGAAGCTCGCGACGATGCGCCCGCCCGTCTCGAGGTTGCGCGACGCCGTTAGATCGTCGCGCAGCGCCAGCGACGCGACCTCATCGCCCTCCCCGCTCACGTCGCTGCTCACCAAAGCGCCGAAGCGGTTGGCGAAGTTGAACCGCTGCAGGGTCAATGCCAGCGCCGTCTGGTAGAGGATCTCCTTCTGCCGTTGGAAGTCTCGGCTGTTCTCGGCCGCCACGTTGAGCGCATCGCCCAGGCTGAGCGTGACCGGCGCCGGACTGACCTCGAGGCGGCGCCGGAGGCGGTCGACGGGTCGTTCGACGGAGAACTCGCGCGGCGCGCCGGTGACCTGCTCGGAGGCCGCCGCCAAGATCCCGTAGGTCTCGCGGTCGGCGTCGTCGCGGTAGTCGGCGGCGGTGCAACCCACGATGAGCGCGAAGGGCAGAGCCGTGGCGCAGCGCGGTGCGATGGTTCGCAGATCAGGGACTCCAGCGGGCAAGGTCGTTGGGCTCAGGGTCGAGAGGGGCTGGTCCGTGTCTACGGCTGCGGGGGGAGAGGAGGCGAGCGTTTTTTCCGGGCCGGTGACCCGAACCTCGCGGGAAGGCCGCCGCGGCCGGGCCCCGCTGGACTAGCGCTGCCAGCGGCCGATCGGCTAGGATGCGCGCGGTTAGGTATCGCCGGGGGCATGGCTTCGTTTCTCGTCACCGCGGGCCCGACGAGGGAGCACCTCGACGACGTCCGCTTCCTCAGCAATGGCAGCACAGGGCGCATGGGCTATTCGTTGGTCCAGGCAGCCCTGGATGCGGGCCACCGCGTGGTGCTGGCCAGTGGGCCCACCCAGCTTGAGCCGCCGGTGGGGGCTGAAGTGCGCCAGGTGGTGTCCGCCCAGGACATGCTCGCGGCGGTCGAGGAAGCCCTCGATGGTGCGGACGTGGTGATCGGGGCCGCCGCGGTCGCCGACGCCCGGCCCGCTGTGCGGTACCCCGGCAAGCCCCCCAAGAGCGCGGCTGCGACGATCGAGCTGGTGCCTAATCCGGACATCATCGCCGCGGCGGCGGCGGCCGGCGGCCGGCCCCGCGCGGTGTTGGGCTTCGCCCTGCAGTCGTTGGACCAAGGCGTGGCGGCGGCCCTGGAGCGCGGCCGCGCCAAGCTCCGCCGCAAGGCTTTGGATGCCATTGCCATCAACGCGGTGGCGGCGATGGGGGCGTCGACCAGTGAGGTCGTCGTCGCCTTCGCCGACGGCCGCGAAGAGTCGTTGGGGCATGCGAGCAAGGCCGTGACGGCCGCGCGCCTCGTGGAGATCGGACTGGAGCTATGGCGCAGCAAGCGGTAGCCGGCAGGAGCAAGCGGCAGTTCGTGCCGGTCGATGAGGCCCCCGGGCTCGGTCTGTCCGACCGGGCGCGGGAGGTCGTCGCGTTGGTTGCCATCGGCATCTGCGCGTACCTGCTGCTGTCGCTTTGGACCTACGCGATGCCGGCACCGGGCGAGCCGGATGTCGTGCCGCGCGGCGCTGGCCGCAACCTGGGCGGCGTCGTCGGCTACTACCTGGCGGACGGGCTGCTGTTCGTGTTTGGGCTGGCGTCCTACGTGCTGTTGGCCTTTGGCCTCGCCCACGGTGTGCTGCAGCTGTTGCACCGGCCGGTGGATCGCCCCAGCTTGAAGGCGCTGGGTGCGGTCGTCTTCACGGCGATGGTGGCGCTGCTCTTGGCCGGGCCCAGCGGCGTCGCCGGCCTTGGCGACGCGTGTCCCAACGGTGCCGGCGGGCGTCTCGGCGCCAATCTGTCGCCCAAGCTTTACGTGGCATTTGGCGGCTCGGGCCGGATTCTGCTGCTGGTCTTCGGGGCGCTGCTGTCGCTCCTGCTCGCCACGGAATGGCTGCTGTCGGCGGCCGTCGCGAGTGCCATGGAGCGAGGCCGGGACGTTGCCCTCCGCGCGCGCGGCCGGCTGGTGCGCCCCGGGGAGCAGGGCGAGGAGGAAGAAGAGGAAGACGAGGAGTACGAGGACGAGGAAGAGGAAGAAGAGTACGAGGACGAGGACGAGGAAGAAGAAGAGGAAGAAGACGAGGACGAAGAGGAAGAAGAGTACGAGGAAGAAGACGAGGAAGAAGACGAGGAAGAAGACGAGGACGAGGAAGACGAGGACGAGCTCGAGTCTCCGGCCACGGCCGCCCCGGCCCGACCGCGTGCCGCCGCGCGCCCAGCCCCGCCGAAGCTCCAGGTGCACCGGCCGAAGCCGCGGCCGAAGCCGCGGCCGCCGGCCCGCGTCATCGACTCCGAGTACCCGTTCCCGCCCGTGACGCTCTTCCGCGAGCCCAAGGAGGTCGACGACAGCGCCACGCGCGGGCTCATCGAGCGCAACGCGCGAGCGATCGAGCGCCGGCTGGGGTCCTTCAAGATCGGCGCCAAGGTGGTGGGCGTCAGCCAGGGCCCGGCTGTGACGCAGTACGAGCTCAGCCTCGTCGAGGGCATCAAGGTGTCCCGCGTTGGCAGCTACGAAGCGGACCTAGCGGCTGCCCTCAAGGCGGTGTCCGTCCGCGTCGTGGCACCGATTCCCGGCCGCGACACCGTGGGCATCGAGGTGCCCAACGACGAGCGCGCCACGGTGGTGCTTCGGGAGCTGCTCGATCAGTTCGGCCGCTCCGAGGACATGGCGATCCCGCTGTTCTTGGGCAAGGACGTCGCCGGCGACGCCATCGTCGAGGACCTGGCCCGCATGCCGCATTTGCTCATCGCTGGCACCACGGGCTCGGGCAAGTCGGTCTGCATCAACGCGATCCTGCTGTCCGTCTTGATGACGCGCACACCAGCGCAGGTGCGGCTCATCCTGA
The DNA here is from genome assembly GCA_039029375.1 of Planctomycetota bacterium. Classification (GTDB taxonomy): domain Bacteria; phylum Planctomycetota; class UBA1135; order UBA1135; family UBA2386; genus JBCCGH01. Next base: position 25,054 of record JBCCGH010000060.1, on the reverse strand, counting down.
TCGACCCCAAGATGGTCGAGCTGCAACACTTCAAGGCCGTGCCGCACCTCAGCTGCGAGGTCGTCACCAACATGAAGAAGGCGCCCGGCGTGCTCGAGTGGGCCGTCGAGGAGATGGAGCGGCGCTACGCGATGTTCAGCGGAGTTGGCGTCAACCACATCCGCTCGTTCAACAAGCTTGGGAAGGAGGAGCTGGAGAAGCGACTGCAGCGGCCCATCGATGACGCCGACGCCAAGATGGCCTATCAGGTGCTGGTGATCGACGAGCTCGCCGACCTCATGACGACGAGCCAGAAGGAGGTCGAGGAGTCGATCCAGCGCCTGGCGCAGAAGTCGCGCGCCGTCGGCCTGCACGTGATCCTCGCCACGCAGCGCCCGAGCACCGACGTGATCACCGGTGTCATCAAGGCCAACCTGCCGTGTCAGATCGCCTTCAAGGTCAACCGCAAGATCGACTCGCGCGTCATCCTCGACAGCAATGGCGCGGAGAAGCTGCTCGGGCATGGCGACATGCTCTACGTGCCTCCCGGGGCGCACCGCGTCATGCGCGCGCAGGGCGCGTTCGTGGCCGACGAGGAGACGCTCGCGGTGGTCGCGTTCCTGCGTGACAACGGTCCGCCGCCGGCCTTCCTGCCGGATCTGGTCCAGAGCCGGACTGGGTCGAAGCGGGCCGCCAAGGATCGCGACGATCTGTACGAACAGGCCGTCGAAGTGGTGCTGGGGCAGCAGCGCGGCTCGGCCACGCTGCTGCAGCGAGCGTTGGCCGTGGGCTACACCCGGGCGACCCGGCTTCTGGAGATGATGGAGGCCGACAGCGTGGTTGGCCCCTTCTGCGGCTCGAAGTCGCGCGAGGTGTTGCTGACGCTGGACGAATGGCACGCGCGCGAGCAGGCGATTGCCGACGAGCTCGAGCAGCTCGACGCGGCGGGTGCGGCGGACCCCGAGGAGCTCGGCGACGACGGCGAGATCGACACCGTGGACGAGCTCGAGCCGCCGTGGGACGAGGCGGCGGCGGACGCCGCACCCGCCGAATAGCGCACGCTCTCAGAGCCTGTCACCAAATCGATGCTACAGGCTCTGATCGATGCTCCTGGCGCCGCTCCGCGTCGCGGAGAGCGCGTGACTTCGAAAAAGTCACACGCTCTCAGCCTTGCGTCTTCTTGAGCAGGTCGGTGAGCTTGCCGCGGATCGTGTTGCCTTGTTCGCGCTGCAGCGCCTCTTGAAGATATGGCTGCGCCGCGGCGCCTTCGATCGCGGCAAGCGCGTCGAGGCAGTGGTTGCGAAACATCGGGTGATGCTGGGGCGGCGGCCGTTCGAACAGATCCTTGATGGCTTTGACGGCGCTGTGGGAGCCGAGCTTGCCCAGCGCCTTCACGCACGCCTGCAGCGTCAGTAGGTCGTGCTCGTTGCGCCGTCCGAGCATCATCATCAGGGTCCCTTCGGTGTCGGCGTCGCCCGTGGCCACGTACACGTCGACGAAGTTCCAAAACCCCGGGTAGACCGGGAACCAGTCCTGTAGGTCGGGGTGCTCAGCCAGCAGATTGGGGGGGATCCGCTTGAGGTCGAGGCCGCGCGAGGTCTCGGTCTGGAGGACCTCGCGGAGGGCGGCCGCCGCCCGAGTCGGGTCGAGCCGGCTCAGGCTGCGGGCAGCAAACAACCGCACCCGCGGGCTGACTTCGAAGGAGCGGCCCCGAACGGCCCGCTCCAAGTGCTCGGCCGCGGCCTTGGCATCGATCTCCTCCATGGCGCGGAGCAGCCACTCGCGCTGCAGATCCTGCTCGGCGGATTCGGTGAACGCGCGTTCCAGCCGCGGCCAGGCCTGACCTGCAGGCAGGGCTCCCATCCCATCGATAACCGCCAGGAGGTGTTCCTTGACGGCGTCGCGCTCCACCGCCGGGGTCGTCGCCATATGAAACTGCTCGCCCCAGAAGGCCAGCTGGCTCAGTAGAGCCTCCATGCCAAGGCCGGTTTTGCTGCGCTGCTCGTAGCGCAGCAGCCGGAGTGTCGACTGCTGGGTCGAGGCGCTGGCGCGCAGCGCGCCGACTTCGGTGCGCAGCTCGGTCAGGTTGCGGCGCAGGTCGAGGTAGCCGGCGGCCAGAGCCGCGGCCAGCAGCACCAACGCGCCCAGCATCAGGGCGTCGGCGCGCCCCGCGGAAGATCCGGTCGAGCCGGCGGGAGGATTCTTGTTCGGCATTCGGGTCGTGCGGGTCGCTAGGCCGGGGCCGCCGCCGACCCCAGCAGGGAAGGTAGCGTCGACGTGGGCGCAGGTGACAGGTCGTTCGGTTGCGAACACGGGCGAGGAGAATCGCTCGGTGGTGGCGGGCGGTCCGGGGTGATCCCCCGCTCCCGTCGGTTTCTCACAACGGCCGCGGCGCCATAGGGTTGGGGCAAGGGGGGCGTTCGGGTATGGTCTGCCTCTCAATTGCGGTGGCTCGGTATGGCATTTGGTGGCGCCAGGCTGGGTCCCTCGCGGTGATGTTGCGCTGCCAGGATGCCCTATCCTTTTGCGTTGGGTATGTTTATGAGGAGCTGTGGAGCGGCGCGGAGATCCCCCGTCCCGCCGTTGGCCGCTCTCCCGTGGACCGTTCTGCTCCCGAGAGCCCGAGGGGCTTCATGTTGAGCCGCGTTCTTTTCCCCGTTCTGTGCAGTCTTCTCGCGATGTTGGCCGTCGGCTGCTCGGGTGGTTCTTCACCCGCGCGCATCGCCGCCCCTGGCTGCACCCAGGCGGGTGGCGTCGCGGCCTCTCCGGAGCAAAGCGGGTTGTGCCTGGTCTCCTGCAACCTGGGCTGCACGTCGTCCGGCTGCTCGATCAATCAGATCGCGCAGAATCAGCCGGCCACGCTCGTGTTCAACCAGGACATCGACCCGGCGTCGGTGACCACGGCCTCGCTCTCGCTGCGCACCGCCAGTGGTGAACAGCCGCAGGGCCGCCTGCTGGTCAACGGACCCGTGGTGCAGTTCGTGCCTGAGGTCTTGACGGTCGGCGCGCAGAGCTTCTTCGGCTTCCGCGGCGGTGAGACCTACACGATGCGGCTGCCGGGCGGGAGCGCTGAGATCAACGCGCTGCGGGCGAGTTCCGGCGATCCGCTGATTAGCACCTACACCTGCTCGCTCGACATCTCCGGCGGCATCGTCGACCTCGACGAGCAGCCGCCGCGGGCGCGCTTGGTGTCGCCGGGTGCCCAGTTCGGCGTGCCCTCGGCATCGACCATCGTGATCGAGTTCAGCGAGGTGATCTCGTCCGCCTCCTTCGTGACTTCGACGGCGGCGACGCGCCCCGTGCAGATCCTGGTGCGCACGACGATCCCTGGCGCGGGTAGCAACCCGCAGTGCGACCCCCAGTCCCCGACCACGCAGGTCTTTGGGCAGTGGGACCTGGAGAACGATCCCGTGTCGCAGGTGACGCGCGCGACGTTCCGCCCGGACAGTGCGATTCCGGGTGGCGTGTGCGTCGACGTCAACATCACGTCCGCCGTCGAGGACCTGTCGGGCAAGCCGGCGCAGGGCCAGACGTTCACGTACTTCACCCTGACCGAGCGGAAGGACCCGGTGGAGCTCGTCGAGGACTTCAGCAACGACCTCAACCTCGACCGCGAGTACTCGTCGGGCGAGTGGAGCGACGGCACCGCGAAGCCCGGGCCGATCGGCATGACCGGCCAGCTCGGGGACTTCGACTACCGTATGGGTGACGAGGTCGAGCCCAACGTCTTTGAGTGGAGCACGGACGACTTCTCGATCCCGCGGACCTTCACCGTCAACGGCGAGAAGAACTGGACGCTGAGCGGCTTGGACGAGCGCATCACCGATGGCGTGTTCGAGTTCTCGCGGTTCACCATCCCCCCCGGCGTCACGGTGCGCTTCGTGGGCTCGCGGCCCGCGCGCGTGTTCGTACGCGGAGAGCTCGAGGTGCTTGGTCAGCTCGACGTGGCTGGTCAGTCGCAGGATCGGTGGGACGGCAGAGATTCGATGGGGCAGCCTGGTGGCCTCAGCGGCGCCAACGGCGGGCCAGCGGGCGCGGGTGGTGGCGGTCGTGGTGCCAACCAAGGCGACGGCCTTGGGCCGAGTCCCGAGTTCGACGGCGCTCCGGGTGACACCGTGCAGGTGCAGGCGGGCCACGCCTACGCCGGCCTGGAGGTCGGTTCGGCCGGTCTCGGTTCGGGGCAGTACCCCCCGGGCGGCACGGATCAGGAAGTCGTGGACCGCTTTGCTGCCCTGCAACCGCTGGAACTGTCCGCGCAGATCGCGGCTGGTGGTGGCGGCGCCGGGTTTGCCACGGACGGTCAGCCCGGCACCGTGGTCATGAGCCCCCTGGGGACGCATGGCGATGACGGTGGGGCCGGGACGTTCTTTGGCCCGATGACGGGGGTCCCGGCGGCGCCACTGCTGCCGATTCCCCCGGGTGTGACGGTGTTCGACCACCTGCTGGTCGGCGGCAGCGGCGGCGGCGGCGCCGGCTCGCACCCGTTTGGCTCGAACCACACGTTTGTCCTCGCGAGCATCTCGCTCTGGCGCTCGGGTGGCGGCGGCGGCGGCGGCGGCGGCTCGCTGGGCCTGCGCGTCGGCGGCAACTTCAGTCTCGATGAGGACGCGGTGATCACCGCGGCCGGCGGCAGTACCGCGGACTCGACCTACTTGAACAACCTGGGGCTCCCGGGCGGCGGCGGCAGCGGCGGTAGCCTGGTCGTGCAGGTCGGTGGGCTCATCGATCAGCAGGGCACGCTCGACGTCAGCGGTGGCCGCGGCGGTGCCGCTTCCGCCGACGGCGTCGTACCCGGTCTGAGCGTGAAGAGCGGCGATGGCTCCGACGGCTACCTGCGGCTCGAGACGACGGGCACCCCTGACCCGTCCCTGCTCGGCGACCCGGCGCGCGTGTTGCCCGGCCCGACCGTGCCGAGTGTCACCGTGGATGCGTTGACCGAGATCGACGCGGTGTCGGGCGCGCGGTCGCTGTGGTACAGCTCGGGCCAGGTCTTTCCGCCGATCTTCCTGCGCTATGAGATCGACGTGAGCGTCGACGGCCAGCTGCAGCGCTACAGCGACGATCCGACCCAAGGCGCGTTGGGTGCCGCTGGGCCGACCGCGCCGGTGGAGCTGCTGCTGCAGGGCGCCAGCCTGACGCCCGCGGGCGGCGTGGACCCCGACACCGTGCGGCCGTGGCGGGCCTTCGCCGGTGACCACGGCTCCGCCGGCGAGCTGAGCCTCAACAACGACCGGCCACAGGCGGTGCGGTTCCTGCTCCTCTTCCATCAGGTGCCCGGTGGGCCGACGGTGGAGGTCGAGCGGCTGGCGCTTTGGTTCCAGCCCTTCTGATGCTTCTTCGATGCCCTGACTCTCGTCCCCTCAGCCAGTAGATTTCAATGCGGCGCAACACCCCTTGGTTCTTGGCCCTTGGCCTCTCGGCTCTGCTACCCCTGGGCTGTAGCAGCGGTAGCGATGTTCCCGTCGGGGTCCAGCCGGTCCGCTGCTCCGTGCCCGGCGCGAGCTTCTGCGTCGTGAGCTGCAACCTCGGGTGCTCGGCGAGCGGATGCTCCATCACGGACATCGCGCAGAATCAGCCGATCGTGATCGAGTTCAGTCAGGCCATCGATGCGACGTCGATCAACGCCGGCACGGTGTCCATCAAGACGCTGTCCGGAGAGCAGCCGACCGGCCGCTGGATGGTGGACGGTGCGACGCTGACCTTCGAGCCCGACATCCAGATCATCGGCGGCATGACGTCGTTCGGCTTTCGCGCCAACGAGACCTATCTGCTGACGCTGCCGGGTGGACCGGACGAGCTGCAGGCGCTGCGCTCGACCTCGGGGGATCGCGTGGGGGCCACGCTGACCTGCACCCTCAACGTGGCGCGGGGCATCATCGATCTGGACGGCAAGCCGCCGCTCGGCGAGCTACTCGCGCCGGCGCCCGGCTCCGTGGGCGTCCCCAGCGCGGTGACGATCGTGCTCGAGTTCGACGAGATCATCGACATCGCCCGCTTCCAGGGCGCGACCACCGCGACGTCGCCCGTGCGCTTCGGCGTGCGGCGCACGCGACCGTTGGCCGGCGGCGGCCTCGAATGCGATCCCAACGAGCCCCTCGTGGATCTCGGCGGTTCGCCTCAGGCCGTGGTGAACGCGGTGGACCGGACGACGCAGATCATTCTGCAGCCGGCCATCGAGCTGCCGACCGACGCGTGCGTGCAGGTCGAGATCACCGAAGACGTGCAGGATTTGTCGGGAACCCCGGCCGACCCGCGGGTCTTTACCTTCATTGCCGGTCCGCGGGTGTCGTCGCCCCAGCAGCTGGTTGAGACGTTCGACACCAGCGCGATGCTCGACACCGCGTTTTCGTCCGGGACCTGGGGCAACGGCTTCGCCTTGCCGGGCGCCATTGGCGGCGACGGCTATATGGGCGACTTCGTGCCCGAAGACGGGACTTCGACGGGCACGCCGGGCACGTTCCAATGGAGCACGGACAGCCAACTGATCCCGGGCACGCGGACGTTGGACGGGCAGTCGGTCCTGGTGACCGACGGCATCTTCCGATTCTCGCGCTTCGAGGTGCCGGACGGGGTGACGGTCCAATTCCGTGGCTCGAGGCCGGCCCAGATCCTCGTCCGTGGCGAGGTCCAGATCGACGGCACCGTCGAGCTCAACGGCGGTGGCATTGCCGTGGCATGGAATCCCAACATGACCAACGGTCAGCAGGGCGCCATTGGCTCCGCCATGGGCGGCCGTGGTGGTGCGGGTGCCACCCAGGGTGACGGCGTCGCCAACCAGCCCGCATTCAACGGGCGGAACGGCGAGGACGTTCGATTGCCGGCTGGGCACGCGTATACCGCGCGCGCCGTCGGCACCGGCGGGATCGGCTCGGTGCAGTACCCGGAGAGCGGCGACAACGCCGACGTCGAGTACAACGCCGGCATGAACGTCATCTGCGCGCAGGTCGCGGCGGGTGGCGGTGGCGGCGGCTACGGCGCCGTTGGGTCGGACGGCACGGTGTCGATGACGCTGGAAGGGCTCGGCGAGCACGGTCCCGACGGTGAGGGGGGTAGCGCGTTCAACCTGCTACCGGTGCCGGCCGGCGTGCGCACGCTGGACCACTTCTTGGTCGGTGGTTCCGGTGGCGGCGGTGGGGGCTCCCACCCGTTCTTCAACTCCTTCGGGATTCCGCCGGTGCCCCCGGTCTGGCGCTCGGGCGGCGGCGGCGGCGGTGGTGCCGGCGCGATTGCGTTGCGTGTCGGTGGCCGCGTGGGCATGACCGGCCGGATCGAGGCGATCGGCGGTGTTCCGTTCCGCGGCGGCAACTTCACGTTTGCGGCGCCGGCTCCGGGCGGCGGCGGCTCCGGTGGGTCGGTGGTGATTCAGGCCCAGCAGCTCGACCTCCAGGGTGAGATCGACGTCAGCGGTGGCTTGGGTGGGCGCTGGGTGCAGATCGCGATCCAGGGCATCGATGTGCTCGGTGGCAACGGCGGGCCGGGCTTCATTCGCGTCGAACTGCCCCAGCCCGGCACTCCGGTCTCGGCTCTCGGCACCACGGTGCCGCCAGCCACCGCGAACAACATCGGTGAGATCGACGCCAACGACATCGATCTCGTGGTTGGCAGCCAATCGAGCTACTACAACACCGGTGAGCTGTTCCCGCCGGTCTTTGAGCGCTACGAGCTCGTCGTCGTCGAAGACGGGGTCAGCAAGGTCTACAGCGACGACGCCGCGTGGGTCAGCCCGACGGGCTTCCCCAACGTCGGGCCGGCGCAGGGCAGCTCCGCCGTGCGCTTCTTCATCCAGGGCGCGCAGGTCCTGGCCAGCACCGGCGACGTGCGCCCCGGCACCGAAGGGCCGTGGCGGCCGGCGGCGACGGACCTCAACATGGATGGCGCCAACGGGTTCCGGTTCGTGATGATCTTCGACCGGAACATCGCCCAGAGCATCGCGGTCCAGCAGTTGACGCTGTTCTACGTGCCCAACTGAGCCCCGGGCGGTCCGGCGGCGGCGAACCGACGGTGTCGCCGCGCGGTCGGCGGCCCCGATCGCCCGAAACGGACTTCGCGCTCGAGCGACTGCGCTCTGCTCTATGGTTGAGCCGGTCTGCCGCCGAGCGTACAGTCCGCCGCGGTCAGGCAGCGATCTTGAACCCCGCGTTCGTCGATCTCATCACCGAGAGCCAGCGGTTTCTGCTCTGCGGTCACGAGCACCCAGACGGTGACTGTCTGGGGTCGCAGGCTGCGATGTTCCACCTGCTGCGGGCTCGCGGCAAGCAGGTGCACATCATCAACCCCGACCCGATGAGTCCGGGGTATGGCTTCCTGCGCGACCACGCGCCGTTCGACGCCGACCGGGCGGGCACACCGTTGCCCAAGGTGGACGTCGTCGTGCTGCTCGACTGTGCGGAGCTCGGTCGTCTCGGCGCGATGGGCCCCAAGGTCCGCGCCGCGGGCGCGACGATCGCGGTGGTGGACCATCACGTCGGCAGTGAGGACGCGGACGGATCGGTCTGTCTGGTGGATCACACGGCTCCGTCGACCGGCTGCCTGGTGTACGAGCTGTTTCAGGAGTTCGACGTCGAGGTGCCGCGCCCGGCAGCCGAAGGCATCCTGCTGTCGCTGGTCGCCGATACCGGCTGGTTTCGGTACTCCAACGCCGACGCGCGCGCGCTCGCCATCGCCACTCGGATGGTCGAGTGCGGGGCGCGGCTGTCGGAGATGTACGATGCGATGTTCCGGCGCAATCATCCGGACTCCGTGGTCCTCCTCACCGAGGCGCTTGCCACGGCGAGGATCGAGCTCGAGGGGCGCTACGCGATGGCATGTCTGTCCAAGGGCATGATGGATCGCGCCAGCCGGATCGGGTTCGACACCGACGCCGTGCTTGAGCCGCTGCGCTCGATCCGCGGGGTCGAGGTCGTCGGCTTGTTCAAGGAACGGTTCGACGGCAGCGTCAAGCTCTCGCTGCGCGCGAAAGGTGACGTCAACGTGCAGGCGATCGCCACCGTCTTTGGTGGCGGGGGACACGTGAAGGCGGCCGGAGCCGAGGTCATCGGTCCACCGCCTCACGCGCAGCGCCTGGTCCTGGAGCAGGTGCGCGCGGCACTCTCGGCCGCGGCGGTTGATCGGAGGCCATGAGCGCCGTCGCGCTGATCTCGGATCTGCACAGCAATCAAGAAGCGTTGGAGGCGGTGTTCCGACGCATCGACGAGCTGGGCGTCACCGAGGTTTGCTGCCTGGGCGACGTGGTGGGCTACGGGCCCGACCCGGACATCTGCACCCAGCTGGTGATGACCAGGTGCCGGTGGACCATCATGGGCAACCACGATTGGGGAGTGTTCCACGAGCTGGATGACTTCAATCCCCTAGCCCGCGAAGCCCTGCTCTACACCCGCCGTCGGCTCAAGCCGAACCTGTTCGCGCCGCGCCGCCGCGCCATGTGGAATTTCCTGCGGGACTTGCCCGAGCACATGGAGGACCACGGCCACGTTTACTACCACGGCTCGCCGCGCGACCCGATCATGGAGTACGTGCTCAAGAGTGACGGTTTTCTTGAGCCAGACAAGATGGCGGAGATCTTCGATCGGCTGGACCGGCCGTGTTTTGTCGGGCACACGCACTGGCCCGGCATCCACCGCGGCGATTTCCGCTTCACGCCGGCGACGAACGAGACTCGCGTGGTGGAGATCGGCGCTGAGCCGGTCGTCGTCAATGTCGGCTCGGTGGGGCAGCCCCGCGACGGTGACTGCCGGGCCTGCTTCGTTGTCGTCGACGGGACGCGGGTCGAGTTTCATCGCGTCGAGTACGAGATTGCGGCGACGCAGCAGAAGATCCTGAAGGCTCGGCTGCACCCGGCGCTCGCCGAGCGCCTGGCACGGGGCAAGTAGAACCGGCAATGACCGAAACCGTGGCTCTGGTCCTCTGCACCGTGCCCGAAGCGGAAGCGCGAGGGTTGGTCGACCAACTCCTCGCCGAGCGGCGCATTGCTTGCGCCAACCTGCTCGGCCCCGTGAGCTCCCGATATCGGTGGGAGGGGCGCGTCGAGGAGAGCCGGGAGGTGCTCCTCGTGCTGAAGACGACGGTCGCGGCGACGCCGGCGCTGCGTCAGCGCATCGGCGAGCTGCACAGCTACGACGTCCCCGAGGTGCTGGAGTTTCACGCCGACGGTGGACTGCCTGCGTACCTGCAATGGGTCGCCGAAAGCTGTGGCGACGGCGCCGGTTGATCGAGCCCGCAACGCCCACCGGCGGCGAGGCCCACGGCGCCGCTCGCCTCGGACCCTCCGAACGCCGTCCCTGGGCGCTTGCCGTGGCCGTGGTCCTCGCGATCGCGGCGTACGCCTTGGCCGGAGCGTTGCCGTTTGCCGCGGACACCGGCGATCACGCCCCGCGGATGGCGCTCGCGGTGACGGCGCTCACGGCGGGCTGCTGGCTGCTGCGCGCGTTGCCGTTGGGAGCTGCGTCGCTGCTCCCGCTCGCGCTCTTGCCGCTGCTCGGCGCGCAGCCCACGGCTGACGTCGCCAAGAGCTACGCGCATCCCATTCTCTGGCTCTTCGTCGGCGGCTTTATCCTGGCGCTCGGCGTCGAACGCTGGGACCTGCATCGGCGCCTGGCGCTGTGGATCATCGCGCGGCTCGGTGTCCGCCCGCGCCGGCTGGTCTTGGGGTTCCTGCTGGCGGGCCTGGTGCTGTCGATGTGGCTGAGCAATACCGCCACCGCGCTCATGTTGTTGCCGATCGGGCAGGCCTTGGCCGATCGCCTGCAGCGGGAGACGCGCCTCGACCACGAAGCGGGGCGGCGCCTGGGGCTCTGTCTCATGCTGGCGATCGCCTACGGCTGCTCCATCGGTGGGGTCGCGTCACCCCTGGGCTCGCCGACCAACCTCCTGTTCTTGTCGTTTTGGCAGGGCTTTCAGGAGCGCGGCGCACCCGTGCTGTCGTTTCCGGCCTGGTTGCTGTGCTTCGTCCCGTTGGCGGTGGGGATGGGTCTGGTGACCTGGGCCTTCCTCGTGCGGGTCGCGCACCCGTTGCCCCGTGGCAGCGATGACGCGGTCGAATCCCTGCGCCGCGAGCTGGCGGCGCTGCCGCGGCTGAACGCGGCGCAGAGGCGCGTGCTCGCGCTGTTTGGCCTGGCGGCTCTGCTTTGGGCCACACGCGCCGACATTCAGATCGGCGGCGGCCCGGCGCTGCCGGGCTGGGCGTCCCTGCTCGGCTATCCAGACCGCAGCTGGGTCCATGACGGTTCGGTTGCCGTCGCGGTGGCGATCGCGATGTTTGTCGTGCCGTCCGGCGGGCGCGGCAGTCCGCCCCTGATGGACTGGCCGACCGCCAGCCGCCTGCGCTTCGACATTCTGTTCTTGCTGGGGGGCGGCATCGCGATCGCCGGCGCGCTCACCAGCACCGGCGTGTGTGACGCCCTCGGCGAGAGCCTGGGCCCAGCCCTTGCTGGCACCTCGCCGTGGCTTGCCGTCCTGGCGGTCGTGTTGTTCGTGATCTTCCTCACCGAGATTACGAGCAACACCGCCATCATCGCGGTGATGCTCCCGGTGCTGATCGCCGTGGCCGCCCAAGCTGAGGTCGACCCGCGTGTGGTCATGTTGCCCGCGACCATCGCGGCATCGTTCGCGTTCATGTTTCCGGTCGCGACGCCGCCCAACGCGGTCGTGTTCGCTTCGGGGCGGGTGACGTTTGCGCAGATGGCGGCGACCGGTTTCGCGCTCAACTTGGTCGCTGCGCTGGCGCTCTGGGGCTGGTGTCGCGTCTGGGTGTTCCCGCTCTTGGGGATCGACGTCGACACCGTGCCGCCGTGGGGCCGGTGACCCATCGCGCGGCGTCAGCGCCCCTGACGAATGCCTGGGCCGTCGGTGCGGCCGCCGCGACGCGAAGCGGCGCCAGTCGCCATGCCAAGGCGGCTTTCCGGCAGCCAGTCTCAAGTCTGGACCCCGCCGCGCCCGACTCCACAGAGAGTGATCGCTCCCCTTCTGGCTCTGCTCTCCCTCCAGGCGGTGTCGCCAGCCGCTGGAGCTGCGCCGTCCGCGGCCGCGACTCCGGTGGTGCATGCGGTCGTGCAGCTGCGTAGCGGCGCCACGATCGAGGGAGCTGTTAAGCTTGAGACCGAGGACTATCTCGAGCTTCGCCTGGGCCGGGACACGCTCGTGGGCTTCGACAAAGCTCGCATTGTCGCGATCGAGCGGCGCGACGCGGCCGCTCCGGCGCCACCGCGGGCCGCCCTCGACGAGCGCGACGAGTGGTTTGTGTTGCACGACGCCCAGGGCAACGCGGTCGGCTGCCTCCATGCGACGGTGACGATCGATGCCGATCGCTGCGTTCGCTTGGCCGAGGAGTGGGAGTTCCGCGAGGAGGGCCACACGATCGGCATCACCAGCCTCGAAGTCGTCACCGCGGACTTGCGTCCCGTCTCCTGCTTCTATCACGAGCGCCGTCGGCGCCAAGTTGACGCGCAAACCTCGCAGGAGCGGCTCGTGCGGGCCACCGTCGAAGGCGAAGAGCTCGCGGTGGAGACCAGCACACTGCTGGACCGGACGCGACGGCGCTGGACATGGCGCGAAGGAATGCGGTTTCCGTTGGCTGCACTCGAGGAGCTGAGGCAGCACCCGCCCCCGACCGGCAGGTCGATCGAGCTCGCGCTCTTCGACCCGGCGCGAGAGGAAATGCTGAGTCGGCGATTCGCCGGTGGCGTCCGTCGACGCATCGACCTCGACGACCGCGAGATCGAAGTCCGCGAAGTCTCGTACCAAGTCCAGCAACAGGTGAACGTCGAGTGGGTCGACGCCTCGGCGCGCCTCGTGCGTCGTGAGGTCAATGGCCCGTGCCTCGTTGCCGTGCGGTCCACCGAGGCGAAGGCCGCGCGCTGGAGCTTCATCGATCGACCCCTATCGCCCATGGCGTTGGTCGTCGACCCGGCGCGGCACTTTGGCCTGTGGCTGCCCAATCCGGTCTGGCGCGAAGCAGCGCTGGAGGAAGGCTCGATCACGGTCGCGGCTCCTCAGCACGACGCCAGTGTCCGTTTCGCCGTGATCCGGGACATCGACGAGGATCTGCTCCTCGACTCCATCGCAGAAGTCGTGGCACGCCGCCTCGGCCTGGGTCGACAGGGCTGGCAGCTCGAGGAGCGCAGCGCGGTACAGGTGCGCAACCGCGATGCCGTGCGCCTGGTTGGGACCTACGATGGGCCGACCGGCACTCGGCTCACGCGGCGTCGCTGCGAGGTCTATGTACTGTCCGCGGAGGGGCGTGATTTGACGCTCTGCTGCGACGCCCCCGAACCGGAGTTCCCGCGCCTGCGCTTGGACTTCGAGCGCATTCGCGAGTCGCTTGAGCTGCATCCGGCTGCGGTTGCGGTCGAGTCGGCTCGCGCCGGCCCGAGATAGGCGCGCGTTGATCTCGAGCCAGCTCGCGCCGCTCGAGATCGGGGATGAAGGTCGCGGGCGGCAAGAGACGTCTGGGTCCTTCGAGCCAACCGCGGCCCCTCGGCTCGCTCTGGAGCAGAGCGGGGCGGAGCCTCACGTGGTGGTCCATGGGCGGCGACGGGGGGCGATCGGTGGGGTGGGGATGATCGTTGGGTGTGCTTTGGGGCGTGGTCGCCGGCACCGGTCAATGGTGCCAGCTGCGTTCGACGGCGCGGAGGCGGACGGCTTCGAGGATGTGTGTGGGGGTGACGCGCTCGGTGTCGTCGAGGTCGGCCAGGGTGCGGGCGACGCGGAGGAGTCGGACGCGGGCGCGGCCGGAGAGGTGGAAGGCGCGCATGGCCTCGTCCAAGGCGTCGTAGATGGCGGCGTCGCGACCGATGACGGCTTCGAGGGCGGCGTCGTGGAGTTGCCCGTTGGGCACGGTGCGTCCGTGCTGCAAGTTGCGTTGTTGTTGGCGGGCCACGGCGACGGCGACGCGGGCGCGGAGGGCTGCGGTGGTGCCGTCGGGTTGGGCGGGTGCGCGGAGCTCGGCGGGGTCGAGGGCGGGGACTTCGACCTGGAGGTCGAGGCGGTCGAGGAGTGGTCCGGAGACCCGGGCGCGGTAGCGCCGTTGCTGTGCCGGGCCGCAGACACAGGGGCGCGTGGTGTGGCCCAGGTAGCCACAGGGGCAGGGGTTCATCGCCGCGACGAGGAGGAACTCCGCCGGCATGCGAACGGTGCCGCGAGCCCGGCCCACGACCATGACCCCGTCCTCGAGGGGCTGCCGCAGGCCTTCGAGTGCCTCGCGCCGAAACTCCGCGAGCTCGTCCAGGTAGAGGACGCCTCGGTGGGCGAGGGTGACCTCGCCGGGACGCACCTCTGGCCCCCCGCCCAGGAGGCTGACATGGCTGCTGGAGTGATGCGGCGCTCGCACGGGCCGGGCCGTGACGCGCGCGGCCGGCGACCCGTGCACGGTGTGGATCTTGAGGATGTCGAGCTGCTCTTCGGGCTGCGGTGGGACCAGGAGGCCCGGCAGGCGCCGCAGTAGCGCGCTCTTGCCCGAGCCGGGTGGTCCGACGAAGAGCAAGTTGTGGCGCCCTGCAGCGGCCACCGCGAGCGCCTGCTTGGGGGTCTCGTGGCCGCGGATGTCGGCGAGGTCCGGGCCGGTCGGGTGATTCTGGAGCGGAGCAGGCGCCGCGGGCGGGAGCTCGTGCTCGCCTCGCAGCCACAGAAGCGCGTCGCGGAGCGTTGCCACGGGCCGTACGTCGACACCGGGCACGAGTGCCGCGGCGGCGGCGTCGCGAGGGTTTGCCAGGAGCTCGGCCCCGGGCTGCGTCGCCGCCGCGATGGCGACGGCGACCGCGCCGCGCGTGGGGAGGATCGCGCCTTGCAGCGACAGCTCACCCAACGCCCATACGGTTGCCGTGCGCTCCGGCGCCAGGAGTCCGGCTGCGCCCGCCAACGCCAGCGCCATGGGCAGGTCGAAGCCACTGCCCGACTTGCGCAAGTGGGCGGGCGCGAAGTTGATGGTGGGGGCGCCTCGAGGCATGCCCAGTCCGGATGCTGAGAATGCGGTGAGGATGCGGTGATAAGCCTCCCGCACCACGGGATCGACGCGACCGAGGATGCGCGGTGCACCGGCGCCGCGCAGCGTGGCTTCGACAGAGATCGGCACCGCGTCAACGCCGACGACCACGGCACTGGAGATTGCGAACGGTGCGAAGGGTTGGTTGCGTCGCGACAAGGGTCCACTGCATGAGTGGCGGGCGTTCGCTCATGGTGACGCGGCAGCACCGTGGATTTCGCACGCGGGCGTCGGGCCGCGCGAAACCGCCCGGAGCGTCGCGGATGTTCCGCGATCTCGACTTTCCCGGGCGCGGGGCACGCCCTAACCTCCTGCCGTGCGAGCGAGCGCCTTTGAGACCATCTTGCTGCGGGAAGACGTCACGGCTGGCGTCGAGATGCGCTGCTTAGCGTGCAAGCAACGCGTGGGCGAAGTCGCCTATGCCGAGCGGCGGGCCGTCGATCGGCCAGCGCAGGTCGTGCTGTCCCACGAGCATCAGTTGGTGCACGAGTACTGCGACGGCGCCGAGCGCGTCGTGTTGTCGTGCCGATGCGGGCACCGCTCGGTGTACCACGTGCTGTAGGGCGGCACGGCGCGAGGCCGCCTCGCGCTACGCGCCGCGCACGGCTTTGAGGACGGCGCCGACACCGGCGCGCGACGTCGGGTGGAACCCGTCGGCGCGAGTGGTTCGCGCGTCCTTCAGGTGCCGGAGCTGACCGCGTCCGAAGATCAGGACCGCGAGGTGTGGATCGATGGCACGCAGGCTGTCGACCACGCGGCGCGCCACGCCGGGCACGACGTCGGGGGCGACAACGACGAGGCCGTGCCCGCCCGCCGCGAGGAAGGCCTCCCGCGCCGATTCGATGCTACCTACGGCGTCGGCGTAGATCTGGTGCTGCTGGAGCTCGGCCAACAGGTTGGTCAGTGCCTTGGCACCGCCGTCGGCGGAGAGCACTAGCACCTCGGCGGTCGTGCCGCGCTGCATGGCGGCTGCATCGGCCAGGGCGTCGGTGCTGGTCAAGCCGGCCCGGGAGCCGGCAGCTTCAGTTCGAGACGCGGGCCGTGGTGATCGCCGACAGGCTTGCTGCGACCGGCCGGTGCCGGCGCCGGGTGGAGACACACCACTAGCGTTGCACCACGGCTACAGGCTGTCCCACTCGACGTGGAAGAACTCGCCCTCGGCGCGGTCGACTCGTTCGAAGGTGTGCGCCCCGAAGTAGTCGCGCTGCGCCTGTGTCAGAGATTGCGGCAGTCGCCGCCGCCGCACGCTGTCGAAATAGGCGAGGCTCGACCCGAGCGCCAGCGCCGGCACGCCGTACTCAGCGGCCAGCCCCACGACGCGGCGCCACGCGGCTTGCCGTTCACTCGCGGCCTCGCCGAGGTCGTTGTCGAGGAGCAGTTGGCGCATGTCGGGGTCGCGGCGATGCGCGCGCTGGATCGCGGTCAGCAGCTTGGCGCGGATGATGCAGCCGCCCGTCCAGATGCGCGCGACCTCGGCCAAGTCGAGGTCCCACTCCTGCTCTTGCCGCGCCGCTGCCAAGAGCCCAAACCCCTGGGCGTAGCAGCAGATCTTGCCGGCGTAGAGAGCCTCGTGCAGGTCATCGACGAGACGGTGGTCGGGGACCGGCACCGCGTCCGGCCCGGCCAGCCGCTCGGCGGCGACCCGGCGCTCCGCCAGGCGGGCCGACAGACCGCGCGCGTCCACCGCGCTGTGGATCGTCGGCGCGGGCACGCCCAGGCGCAGCGCGATCTCCGCCGTCCAGCGCCCGGTGCCTTTTTGACCCGCGCGGTCGAGGACGACGTCGACCATAGGGGCGCCGGTCTCCGGGTCGTTCTTGGTGAGAATGGTCGCGGTGATTTCGATCAGGTAGGACTGCAGGGGGCCTTCGTTCCAACGGCTGAACGCCGCGGCCTGCTCCGCCGCGGATAGACCCAGCGCCGAGCCCATCAGGTCGTGCACTTCGGCGATGAGCTGCATGTCGGCGTACTCGATGCCGTTGTGCACCATCTTGACGAAGTGTCCGGCCGCCGCCGGGCCTAGCCACGCGACACACGGGCCGTCATCGCCATCGGCGGCGATTTTGCGCAGCATCGGCTCGAGCTCGTCGAACGCGTCTTTGGGGCCACCGGGCATCAGGCTCGGGCCTTCCAGCGCGCCCTCTTCGCCACCGGACACACCCATGCCGACAAAGCGCAGGCCGCGGGCTTCCAGCGTCTTGGCGCGGCGTTCGGTGTCGTCGGGGTGCGAGTTGCCAGCGTCGATCAGCGTGTCGCCGGGTGACAGGAGGGGGATCAGGCTGTCGATCAGTGCATCGACCGGCTGCCCCGCCTTGACCATGAGCAGGAGACGTCGTGGTGTCGCGAGTTGCTGGACCAGCTGCTCCAGCGTCTCCGCGCCAACGATCGGCTCGTCGGTCACGCGGTCGTCGAGAAACACGCGCGTGCGTTCCGCCGTCCGGTTGTAGACCGCAACAGAGAATCCCTTTCGCGCGATGTTGAGGGCGAGGTTCTGCCCCATCACCGCGAGCCCGATCAGACCGATCCAGGAGGGCGAGGTTGTCGTGTCGCTCACCTGATCAGGAAAACACGCCGCGCCCGGTCGGCCAAGGAGAGTTTCGGTCGATCCGGCGGGTTGCGGTCGAGCTGGCTCGGCGCCGGCTCGATCGGCGGTCAGCGGCGTGCCGTCTTGGGGAGCTCGGCGCGCCAGGCCGCCCAGTGGGCGGGGTTGGCGCCAGGGTCGGCGCCGGTGAGGCGACGCAGGGCGTGGCGGTAGGCGCGGACGGTGTCGGTGCGGTACTTGGTGATGGCGTGCACCGTGGTGTCGAGCACGACGCCGGACTGCACCACGTCGATCTTGGGGTCGGCGATAAAGGCGGCCTGGGCGACTTCGACGTCGAAGTCGCGCACAAAGCTCGTCTGGCGGAGGAATGCGACGTGGGCGCGGCTGGCGCCGTCTTCGACCCCGGCCAGGGCCGCCGCGGTCTTGCCGGCGAGCGGGCCGGCGTCGACGAGGAGGTCGACCGCGGCCGCGGTGCGGAGCTCGGCCAACGCGTCGGCGGTGCGCATGCGCAAGACCGGGTGGTCGAGCATCAGCCCGGGCGCCAGATCATGGGCGGCGGCGTCGGCGTTGCCGGTCACCCGCAGGTGCAGCGCCATCGCCCGGCGCAGGTTGGCATCTCGGTCGAAGACCGTGCTGCGCAGCACGCAACCACGGTTGCTCGGGTCTTGGTCGCGGCGGGCGAGGGCGCGGAGCGCGGCAGCGCGGTGCGGGGTCCGGCTGGACTCGCGGGCGCGGTCGCGCAGGGCGGCATCGGCGTTGGGCTCGCGGGCCAGCAGCTCGGTGACGGTCGCGGCGAGTGCCGGAGAGGCGCCGGGCCGAAGGCGCAGGAGGAGCTCACGGACGCGGACCTCGGTGCGGGCGTTGCGCCATTTGGCGGGTAGGACGACCGGCTCCAGCTCGCTGAGCAGCTGGCGTAGTCGACGCTCGGCCGGAGTCCCGGTCGTGGCCGCGGGCAGTGCGGCTTCGAGGTGGCCCCACATCTCCGGGAGCAGGCCGTAGTCTCGCGCCGTCCGCGCGAGCTCCACGTGACCGAAGGCGGTGTTGCCGGCGCTCTGTGCCAGGCGCTCCAGTTCGGCGCGCAGCTCGGCCTCGGTCCGCACCGCGGCGACGTCGTCGGCGGGCACGACCACGCGTCCGTCCAGGGTCTCCACGTGCAGCTTGGCGCCCATTCGTTGGACGGTGCCGACCAGAACGCGGCCGTCCCGGAGCCTCACTTCGTCGGCCATCACCGGCGCGGTCGCGGCGGCGAGCAGCAGGACTTGGGCGGCGAGACGGTGCGGGGAAGCGCTGCGCATGGGGACGTTCCTCGGGATCGGCACGGTGCTTGTATGCTGAGGCGGCTCGGGACCGCCGCGCCCCGGGGCCTAGGACGCCACGCTCACAAGGTAAACCATGTCCGCCAGCACGACCCGTGCCACCTGTTCTACCTTCCTATGGATCTTTGCGTTGGCACCGCTCGCGTTGGCGCAGTCGGGGCGGCTGGTGGCCGAGTCGGCCGAATCGACCAGTCTCGAGGAGCTTACGGGCAAGATGCGGGCGGAGGCCCGCGACGCGAGCACGGCGAGCTTTCGCGTCGTGACGTCGGGGGTCTATCCCGGCGGGGCGCGGTTCCAGATAGAGGCCGAGACCCGTGTCCTCGGCGCGACACACTTTCACCGCCGGCTGGTGTTCTCGTCGGACGACGGCCTGAGCGCCGAGCAGGAGACGGTGAAGACGCCGAAAGGCGTGTGGATGCGCGAACGGGACCCGTCGAGCGGTGAGGTGTTTTTGCGCATGTCGCGCGACCTGGCCGCGAAGCTGGAGCAGGCCGCGGCGCGGCTGGGCGAGGCGGCCGACGTGCCGGGGACGGTGGGCAATCAGCCCACGGCGCTGCGCGGTGCGGAGATGATCGAGAGCCTGACCGATGGGTTCGACCTGCGCGTCGAGCGGCGCGTGATTCGGGGGCGTGAGTTCTTTGTGGTGAAGGGCGACGCGCGGCTCGATGAGCCGCTCGAGGAGGATGACCCGTCGGCGCCGGACCACGTCGAGCTCCTGGTGCGGACCGAGGATCTAGTCATCTCGCAGATGGTGCAGCTGCGGCAAGGCCAAGAGCTGATGCGGGTCGAGCTCAGCGACCTGGTGCTGGGGGCGCCGATGGACAAGGACTCGTTCGCGCTGGAGCTGCCGCCGGGCGAGAAGTTCATCGACGCGATGGACCACGAGCCGGCCGCCGCGCACATCGAGCATGTGCTGGCGCAGGTGGCGGCGGAAGGCGGCGAGGACGAGCCGCCGCGCGACGGCTGAGCGGCGAGGGACCGGCGTCACCTGCGCCCGCGGATCCACCGCGGGAGCGGCGTCGTTTGATCCGGCAGAGCCCGCACCCCGTAGGAACCGTCTGCCACCACGCGTTCGATGAAGGCGCGGCCGTCCTCGACCGGATCGGTGACCTTGGCATAGGCACGCCGCAGGTGCTTGGCCATGGTCGCGCCATCGCACGGTTCGCCGCGGACGAGAAAGGTCGCCCGGGACGTCTGAATCGTCTCGAGGATCGCGGCAATCTGGGCATCGCGCACCGCGACCGGGTCGCCTACGTGGAACTCGGCCCAGTCGTCACCGATGAGGCGGTTGGTCATCGTGGAGAGCCCGAGTCGCTGACCCCGCCCGTCGAACTCGAACGGGGCCGTGTCGCCCACGGTCATCGACCGCAGCGGGACGACGTCCGGCCCATCCGGCTGGGACAGTCGCGTCAGCACCTGTCCCCCGGTGATGTCGTCGATCTCGAGCTGTAGCTCGTACCGCGGACCGGGCACAGCCTCGGTCGTGCGCTGCACGATCACGACCTTGTGCAAGTGAGCTTCTTCCGAAGCGGTGCCGCAGGCGCTGAGCGCCAGGAGGGCCATCGCTAGATATCGCATCGTGTACCTCGCGTTTGCGGAGCATTCTAGGCTCAGGCTAGCACTGCAGCGGGTGCCGGGCCGTGCGAGAGCAGGTTTGCGGCCATCCCGAGCCGTAGGGGGCCGCGCGCGAGCGTCACCTACGCCTTGTCTTCCTCACTCGGCGGCGCGTCCAGCAGCTCCAAGTCCTTGTAGCGCTCCAGCGCGTAGGTGATCTCGAAGTCACTGTTGAACAGCGCCACGGGCCGATCCGATTCGTCGACCACGACCATCGGCAAGAAGTCCACCAGGTCCGGCGTCAGCGCGCGGAGCCACCGCGCCCGCGTGTGGCCCATGCGGTCCACCCTGATCTCGACGCCATACTCCATGTTCAGCCGGTGCTTGAACACGTCGAGCTGGAGCTCGCCCACCGCTCCCAAAATCGGGTTGCGCACGCCGGTGCGCGGGTAGAACACCTGCACGACGCCTTCCTCGCCGAGCTGGATCAGCCCCTTGCGAAAGCCCTTGTTCATCGAGGGCTCGCGCGGCGTCACTTGCGCGAAGATTTCCGGCGCAAACCGCGGGAAGTTGCGCACCGCGAGCTGCGGCCCCGACGACAGCACGTCGCCGACGCGAAACAGACCGGGGTTGATGAGCCCGATCACGTCGCCGGGATACGCCTCGTCGATCGTGACGCGCTCTTGGCCGAAGAACCGGTGCGGGTGGGAGAGGCGCACATCGCGGCCCAGCCGCACGTGGCTCGCGGCCATGCCGCGTTCGAACCGCCCCGACGTCACGCGCAGGAAGGCGATGCGGTCGCGGTGGTTGCGGTCCATGTTGGCGGCGATCTTGTAGACGAAGCCGGAGAAGAAGTTGCTGTCGGGCGGCACGTCGCCGTTGACGGTCGGTAGCGGGCCCGGCTTGGGGCACAGGTCGAGGAAGCGCTCGAGGATGTTCTCGACGCCGAAGTTGGTCAGCGCACTGGCGAAGAACATCGGCGAGATCTCGCCGGCGAGGAAGCGCTGGAGGTCGAAGGGCTCGACGCCGGACTCGAGGGTCTCGAGGTCTTCGATGAGCTGCGTGTGCGCGTCCTCGCCGAGCTCTTGCGTGAGCTGCGGGTCGTCGGGGCCGGTGACTTCGACGTGGGAGCGCTTGGCGTTGTGCTCGGTGCGCTCAAAGAGATGCACGCGGCCGCGGTCGACTTCGTAGACGCCGCGAAAGGAGGGGCCGCTGCCGATTGGCCACGTCAACGGGACGATGGACAGGCCGAGGACCTTCTCGACCTCGTCCATGAGCTCGTAGGGGTCGCGCGCGGGGCGGTCCATCTTGTTGGCCACGGTCGCGACGGGCAGGCCGCGGTCACGGCAGACTTTGAACAGCTTGATCGTCTGTGGCTCGACGCCCTTGGCGGCGTCGATCAGCATGAGCGCGCAGTCGGCGGCAACCAGGGTGCGGTAGGTGTCCTCGGAGAAGTCTTGGTGACCAGGGGTGTCGAGGAGGTTGACGCAATGGTCGCCGTACTCAAACTGCAGGGCCGAGCTGGTGATCGAGATGCCGCGCTTCTGCTCGAGCTCCATCCAGTCGGAAGTGGCGGCGCGACGTCCCTTCCCCGCTTTGACCGTGCCGGCCTCGCGCACCGCGCCGCCGTAGAGCAAGAACTTCTCGGTGAGGGTCGTCTTACCGGCGTCGGGGTGCGAGATGATCGCAAACGTGCGGCGCCGATCGATCTCTTGTCGCAGGTCCTGAGACATGGCGCGGCTCAGAGGGTCTGCGGGTCTTGACCGCGCAGGACCGAGTTGCCGTCCCACGTCTCGCGGCGGTCGACCGTCGGCGGCCGCTCGAGCTCGGCGCGGTTGAGCCGGCCGCCCTGGGCAAAGAAGTCGATGGGGTTGTTCCAGACCAACGTCTCGATCGGCTCCGGCCCAAACCCGGCTTGCTCCATCTTGGCGACGGTCTTCGGCACCATCAGCGGATCGCTGACGCCCCAATCGCAGGCGCTGTTGACGATCATCCGCTCGACCCCGTACTCCTGCAGGATGCGCACCATGCGGTGCGGGTCCATCTTGGTGTTGGGGTAGATCGAGAACCCGGACCAACCGCCGAGGTCCTTGGTGATCTTGATGGTCTCCTCATTGCCGTGATCGAGCAGCACGCGCGGCCAGGGGAAGCCGACGTCCTTGACGATGTCGATACAGCGTTCGAAGCCGCGCACCTTGTCGCGGTGCGGCGTGTGGATGAGGACC
Organism: Planctomycetota bacterium; assembly: GCA_039029375.1. Classification (GTDB taxonomy): domain Bacteria; phylum Planctomycetota; class UBA1135; order UBA1135; family UBA2386; genus JBCCGH01. Next base: position 2,467 of record JBCCGH010000060.1, on the reverse strand, counting down.
GGCAGGTCGCATTTCCGCGCCAGCTCGAGCTGGGCGATGAAGAAGCGTTCCTCGGTCTTGGTCTGGTCATCGAGCCCGATCTCACCGATGCCCAGCACGCTGTCCTTCTCGGCGTAGCGCGGCAGGATCTCCATCACCGCTTGGTTGACGCGGTCGTCGTTGGCCTCGCGCGGATTGAGCGCCATCGTGCAGTAGTGGTGCACGCCGAACTGCTGTGCCCGGAAGCGCTCCCAACCGATCAGCGTGTCGAAGTAGTCGACGAAGCTGCCGACCGAAGTGCGCGACTGGCCCAGCCAAAACGCCGGCTCGAGCACGGCGCGGACGCCGGCGAGCGCCATGCGCTCGTAGTCGTCGGTGACCCGACTGAACATGTGGGCGTGGGGTTCGAAGATGCGCATGTGTCTTGGCTCTTCTGCGGCGGCTCGTCAGCGGGGCGCGGCAGGGTCGTTGGGGGCGAGGGCGGTCTCGATGGCGCGGGCGACGGCGGGGTGCTGCTCGCGCGGCAGGCGCTCGGCGAGAAACGGCGCGAGCTCGGCGCGCTGCAGTACGCCCAAGCCCTCGGCGGCGGCGAGCCGGTGGCCGTCGTCGCCGTGCTCGAGGGAACCGACGAGTCGCGCCACGGTGCCTTCGGTCGGAGCGCGGGCGATCGCGCGGTTGGTGTCCCGCCACACCTCGCGCCCGGCGGCCTCGCGCTCGGTCGCCAGACCTTGCAGCATGCGCGAAAGCTCCGGGTTGGCGCCGGCCGCCCACCCGAACACTCGCGGCAGCGGCAGGTCGAGGAACGCGAGCTTCAGGAGCAGGCGGTTGAAGCCCTCGACCCCGAAGTTCGGCAGCGCCAGCGCCCGCACCGCGAGGTTGGAGTCGCACGCCGCGGCTTCGAAGTGCGCCACAGTGTTCGTCCGCTGTGCCTCGCCGAGGAGGTCCAGCGTCGCCGGCCGCAGCGGCAGCAGGCCCAGGCTCCGGCCGACCATGGCGCGTTCTTCGAGGTCGCCGTGCGCAAACAAATCGAGCTCGAGCGCGTCGGGCGCGGTGTCACGCTGCAGGAGGCAAAAAGCGGCGGCGTCGCACAGGCGCCATGCGTTCAGGTCGACTTCGGCTTCGCCGAAGCTCTGGTGCCCGCCGCCGAGCGGCTCGCGCCCGACCCGGCGGGGCAGCTGCGGAAATAGATCTTTGACCGCCGTTTCGCCCTGGGCGCTGCGGCGCGCGCGCGCTTGCTCGAGCCAGGTGCTGGCGTCGGGCCCCAGCCGGGGCTGCAGGAGAGTGAGAAGGTCCGCGTGCATCGAAGGCCGCGAGCGTAGCGCCGGCTGCGGGCGATGATAAGTTTCCTGCCATGGCGGAGCTTCCCTTCCCGGCCTGGGACCCGGTCCTGCTGAACCTCGGGTTCCTGCAGATCCGGTGGTACAGCCTCATGTATGTGGTCGGCTTCGTCGCGGGCCACATGATCCTGTCGCGGCTGGCCAAGGCGCGGTTCTTCCCGCTGGCGCAAGAGCGCGTGGCCGACCTGATCTTCTGGCTCGTGCTCGGCGTGATCCTCGGCGGGCGGGTCGGCTACTGCCTGTTCTACCGCCCAGAGCTCCTGGCGACTTGGCAGGTGATCGCCGTCTGGGAGGGCGGGCTGTCCTTCCACGGGGGGCTGCTCGGGGTCGTGATCGCCGCCGTGGCGTTCAGCTACAAACACCGCGTGTCGGGCTGGCGCGTGCTCGACTCCCTCGCGCTCGCGGTCACCCCGGGCATCTTCGCCGTGCGCCTGGCCAACTTCATCAATGGCGAGCTCTACGGGCGGATTTGCTCGACGATGGATCCCTTCCAGGCGAGCGCGGCGCCGCCGTGGGCGATGCGCTTTCCGACCGATCCGGTCGCCCTGCAGCAGCTCGGGATCCCGGTCGGCGCCGGCATCCGCGAGCGCGAGGCGCAAATGCGTGAGGCGTTCGGTACCGGCCAATGGGAACAGATCCAGCTGCAGGTGCCGCTGCGGCACCCGTCGCAGATCTACGAGGCGATCGGCGAAGGCCTGATTGCCGGGCTGGTGCTGCTCATCGTGTATCGGCTGACGCGTCATCGACCGCTCGGCAGTGGCGTCTATGGCGGTTTGTTCGCGCTGCTCTACGGCGGGTCGCGTTTCGTCGTGGAGTACTTCCGCCAACCCGACGCGCAGTTCCGCGATCCCGACGCGGGCGATCATCTGGGCACCGTGCTCATGGGCTTCACGATGGGACAGGTTCTGTGTGCCGCGATGATCGCCTACGGCCTGCTGGCCGTCGGCCTCCGATGGCGCAAGCGCGATGGCCTGCGGGAGGACCCGGCGCCGGCGCCGCCGGCGCAGGCCTAGTGGTGTGATTCAGGCAGATGGGGCCTTATCCGCGAGACATCGGCGCCGGTCGCAAGGCGGGTCGCCGCAGGCATATTGGTGGATACGGCGAGGACGACCCAACGCTGCGAGCGGCGTTGCGTCTCCTCGACTTGTCCA
>JBCCGH010000059.1:0-49034 GCA_039029375.1 Planctomycetota bacterium | reverse complement strand
TGGTGTGATTCAGGCAGATGGGGCCTTATCCGCGAGACATTGGCGCCGGTCGCAAGGCGGGTCGCCGCAGGCATATTGGTGGATACGGCGAGGACGACCCAACGCTGCGAGCGGCGCTGAGGGCCGTGGATAAGGCCCCAGGTTCCTGAATCACACCACTAGATCGCCCCCGAGCATCGCACGGCTCGCGCGGGAAGCCCTGCTCGCGCGTTCGAGGCACAAGGAGTCCCAACACGTGTTCCTCTCCACTCTCTCTGGCTGCCGATCCATCGTCGTGGCCACGGGCCTCGCGGGCAGCGTCAGCGCCCAGCTGTTCGTCGACCTGCCCCACAAGCTCCACGTGGAGCCGTCTACCGTCGGATACCCGATCGGGGCCGCCGACTTCGATCGCGATGGCTCGGTCGACCTGCTCTTTGAAGCGCTGGAGCTGCTGTTCAACCGCGGCGACGCGCGCTTTGCACCGCGCATCGGCAGCGTCGTCAAGCCGGCATTCTGCGGAGATCCGGGCGGGATTGGCGACTTTGACGGCGACGGCTGGGTCGACCTCTTGTTGTGGGACGGGGCTGATCTCTACCTGCAACGCAACGTCCAAGGCAGGCTAGTACCGGGGCCGCTGCTGGGCACAGCTCCAGGCAGGTGGTGGGCTCCCGTCGAGGTCGGCGATTTCGACGGCGATGGCGATCTGGACGGAGTACGTGCCACGGGCCGGCGGGAGGTCCAGCTCGTGCGCAACGATGGTTCCACCTTCTCGTTTCACACGCTGTTGGGCGCAGGGGCCCAGGACGTTGCCGTCGGCGACGTGGATGGCGACGGCGACCTCGACGTGTTGGCCGCGCGCGGAGGAGCCCCTCTGCGCATCCTCTACAACGACGGCCGCGGGGGCTTTGCCGAGCGCCCCGGCGCGGTCAGCGTTGTGATCGGGTACAGCGCCGCGCTCCTCGCGTTCGACGCCGACGGTGACGGGGCGCTCGACCTCATGTCCGTCACCGGGACGAGCGACCTGCAGCTCACGCTCAACGACGGTCGGGGAGGGCTGCTCCCGAGCCGGACGCAAATGCTGCCCGGTGTCGGTGGGTCGGTGCGTCAGATCAAAGCTGCCGACATCGATGCAGACGGCGATTCCGATGTTCTCGTGGACCGCGGGGTCTTCCGCAACGAAGGCGCCGGCTCGTTCGTCGACGTGACCGCGACCTGGGTCGATGCGCGAACGACGTGCCTGACCGGTATCGCGACAGATCTCGACGCCGACGGAGATGACGACGTGGTGGCGGTGGACGGGAAGGGGCTATCCCGCGCCGGCACTACGCTCCTACTTAGCAACGGTACAGATCATCTCGAAGTGGCCGTGGGCCCAGCGTGGCCGCCTGGCTTCCCCGTGGACCTGACCGGCGACGGAGACCTTGACCGGATCGGCAACGGCGTGTGGATCAACCGCGGCAACCGGTTCACGGATGAGACCTCTCCGTGGCTGCCTGGGCCAAAGACGACGCTCAACGTGTGGGGGGCGTTCGACGCCGATGGCGATGGCGACAACGATGTGCTGGCGGACACTTCGTTTTCGACTTCGCTGGGGCTGTACGAGAACACCGGCACATCGCTACGACCAAGACCCTTCCCCACACAATTCGGCGTGTTTGGGCCGCCCTCGGTCGGGGATCTGGATGGCGACGGTGACGTTGATCTCCTCGTCCTCAGCCACCTCCCGGCGTTCCTGCTCAACGATGGCGCCGGCAACTTCACGGACACGCCGCAATTGCGGCCGAGCAACACGCAATGGCTGTGTGCGGCGCCACTGGCTGACTTCGACGGTGACGGTGACGTCGACATCGCAGCACAAACTCATCGTTACCGAGGCCCGTCGGAGAACCGCTTGTTCGACAACCGACAGGGAGCCTTCGTGGATGTGACTGCTGCACGCGGGCTACCCCAGGCATTTGGATGCGTCGCCGCGGGTGATGTCGACGGTGACGGTGACCCGGACATGGTGTGGGCTCAGGCGGGGCGAGACCTCGTCTTGATCAATCAGGGCGCCGGGTTCTTTGCAAGCATGCCATGGGCCGCCGCGAACGACGGCAGTGAACCCACTCGGCTGTTTCTCGAGGATTTCGACGGGGACCAAGACCTCGACCTACTTCGCTACCCGTCGCTGGAGTTCTTCGCCAACGACGGCACCGGCCGATTCCACGATGCGTCGAGCGTAGCCTTTTCCCTGCCGACTCCGATCGGCCAAGATCCTCTCCCGGGAACACTCAGGACAGGGTTGCACGACTTTGACGGCGATGGCGACATCGACCTGAGCCCGGGCTGGCTCAACCGCCTGCGCCAACTCCACGCGCCCCACCTGGCGCGTGTCGGCCATGACTACGCGGTCGACCTCTACGCCCGCCCCGGCTTTGCCGCGAGCTCGTTCACGGCGCTCACCTGGGTATCCCACCGCCTCGCCGCTCGGCCAATCGAGATCCCCACCTTTGGCCGGTTTGCGTTGGAGCCATGGAACAGCCTCCGGCTCTCGGTCACATCGATCCCGGCACCCGCAGGCCAGGCGCGGCTCACCTTCCGAATTCCCAACCGACCGGCGCTGATGGGCACCACGCTGCACACGCAGTCGCTGCTGGTCAGCGACCGTCAGCCTCAGGTCGTGCACGAGCTGACGGGCGTGATCAGCGACCGGATCGGCGGCTGAGGCCGCAGCCGGCGACGTTCGTCGCGGCGGGATGCGTCCGGTGCGCCTCGGCGGCGCGTCCGGCCCTGGTCCACGGCCGCAGACTCGCCAATACGGCCACCCGTCGTCCCCGACGTGGACCCGTCGACTCGCACGGTCAGGATGGACGCCATGCTCCACGTCGCGCCGCTCGTCGCACTCGCAGCCCTCGCCAGCGCGCAGACCACCCAGCAGCACCCCAACGTGGTCCTGATCCTCGCCGATGATCTGGGCTACGGCGACGTGGGTTGCTTCAACGACCAATCGAAGATCCCCACACCGTACATCGACCGTCTCGCCGAGGAAGGGATCCGTCTCACGGACGCACACTCGCCCTCGAGCGTGTGCACCCGGACGCGCTACGGGTCTTGACCGGTCGCTATGCGTGGCGAACGGCGCTCACGAAGAGCGTCCTTTGGCCCTGGGATCCGCCGTTGATCGAGACGTCGCGGTTGACGCTGCCCGAGCTGTTGCGCGCCGAGGGCTATCGGACCGTGTGCATCGGCAAGTGGCACCTGGGCTGGGATTGGCCGCTCGACGCGGCGAGCAGCGTCACCGACGAGCTGACTGGCCCCACGTGGGAGCCGGCGCGTCGCGCGGCGATCGGCGGGGTCCGTACCCACTTCGGAGTTGAGGGCGGATTGCCTGGGGCGGTCGCGCTTTGCGTGCTCCGAGACGCCAGGGCTTCTCGCCACGCGTTCGCTGAGTCGGATCCTACTCCCGGGAGGAGTCAGCTTATGCTGCCTGTGGCGCAATGCCCCTTATGTCTGACGCAACACACCAGGAGCAGATGTCCGAAACGTGCTCCCCTGCGCGCGCCGGCTGGTTTGCCGGGCTCGTGCTTCTGTCGGTGCTTGTTGCGGTGGCGTGCCTCGTTTGGCTCTGGGGCTCGGGGCCGGTGAGGGGCAGACCCCTCGCGGAACGGCCGGCAGGCGACACCGTGGCGCTGCTTGCCGGCGGTCCGACGCGTGCGCGTGTTCGCGTCACCGTGCCGGGGGCTGCCGAGCGGCGTGGTGCCCCGCTCGCGGTCCGACCGGTGCGCGGGCGAGTCGTGGACGCGGTTGGCGACCCCGTGGCCGATGCCCAGGTCGCGCTGGAGAGGCACGCCGGAGAGGAATGGCTCGTTGCCGCCGCGCCGGTGGCGTCGTCGGTCGATGGCGTGTTCGTGCTCGTGCCCACGCTGCCGCTCGGGGGCGCCGACGACGCGCCATCGCCACGTGCGCGCTTGCGCGTCGCGCACCCGGAGTTCTTCGAAACGGCCCTGCCGATCGGGGCGACTGCGGACGATGAAGTGTTGGTGCTGGTGCGGCGACCCATCGTGCGCGGTCACTTGCTGGCGCCGGGTGGCGGTCCGGCGACCGCGCCCGGCCGCGTCGAGGTCGGGGTACGCCTCGCCAGCGGCGCGTTACGGGAAGCCGCGGTCGAAGTTGGGGCGGGTGTGGGGGCATTTGAGATCGCGGGCTTGCCCGAGGGCAGGGTGGAGCGCCTGTGGGGGAGAGCTCGCGGCTACCGCCCGGTCGAGCTCCACCCGGCATTGGTGCTTCGGGCCGAACAGGCGGCCGAGTGCGATCTCGAGCTGCGTCGCGGTGCCGTGGTTGAGGGCCGTGTCCTCGATGCGGTGACGGGTCTGCCCCTGCCTGGGGCCGAGGTCTGGTGCGAGTCCTATCAGTATGAGCCCCAGTCGCTCACACCCACCGCGATCGCCGATGCCGAAGGTCGCTTTCGGTTGGAAGGCGTCGATCCTGCGCGCATCGTGCAAGACGTCGGCGAGCGGCGTGACGTGGCTCTAGCGCTGGTGCGGCTGCGGGCGCAAACACCACAGCATGCACCGACGCGGCTGTCGGCATCTTCTGCCGTCTGGAACGACGACGAGCACTACGAGTTTACGCTGCGGTTGCAGCGCGCGGCGTCGGCCGTCACGGGCGTCGTCCTGGGGCTCCACGGTCAGCCGGTCCCCGGGCTCCTCGTGCACGTCATCGACAGCAAGAGCAATGTCCATCTCACGACGACGAATCGTCACGGCGTGTTCGACCTCGAGGGGCTGACCGTCGGTGCGACGACGATGTTGGCCCGGCCGCGCGAGTTTGACGCGCCGGGAGGCGGCACGATCGCCGGGCTCGCGACCGAGCTACGCAGTGGGCCGAACCGCGTCGAGCTGCGCACGCAAACCGCCTCCGGCTCGATCGAAGGCACCTACCGCGACGCGCGCGGGCCTGTTGCCGGCGAGTCGATCGAGTTGCGGCTCGAGCTGTCGGCGCGGGGCCAGCGCGTGGGGATCGACTCCCGGGTGGCGGCCACCGACGCCCTGGGTCGGTTTCGCTTCGACGAGCTGCCGGCCGCCGCATTCGAGGTGACGCCAGTGATGCGGACGTCCGGGGCAGAGCGGGCGACGGCGCCGCCGTGGCATCGGCTCGAGCTCGTGGCGGCGCAACGCGTCACCGGCGTGGACTTCACCGTCGGCCCAGCGCTGGTGGTGGAGGGCCGGGTGCAGCTGGGGAAAGTGCCGCGGGAGGCCGTGTCGCTCGTTCTCGTGGATCCGCGCACGGGCCTCGAGGTGACTCGCACTCGGCCCGCCGCCGATGGCGGCTTCGAGCTGCCGCCCGTGTTGACCGGCCACTACGACCTGGCCCTACGGCGTGGGCAGCAAATCGTGGCGACGCGAGCCGTGTCGCCCGGCAACCGGGTCGTGGACCTGCGGCTCGACGATTCCTGAAGAGCCAACTGCGCGCGGTCATCGCGCTTGGCGTCTACGCGGCGGGCAGGCGCGGCCAAACCAAGGCGGTCGTACGGTGCCGCGACAAAAACCAAGGCGGTCGTACCGGATTGCCTGGGTCGGTCGCGCTTTGCGTGCTCCGAGACGCCAGGGCTTCTCGCCACGCGTTCGCTGAGTCGGATCCTACTCCCGGGAGGAGTCAGCTTGTGCTGCCTGTGGCGCTCGCGGCGATGGTGTTCGTCGGACTGCTGAACCACCCCACGACCCGACGCGCGTGCTGGCTGGGCGTCGCAGTCGGTGCATCGTATCTGCTGCACGCGACGGGCGCGCTCATGGTCGGCGTCTTTGCGCTGCTCTACGGCGCCCTCACGCCCCACGCGCAATGCCGCTGGGGCCGCGTGCGCGCCGCCGCGTGGTGTGGGATCCTGTGTGGGGTCGTCGCCGCCACGGTGGCCCTCGGCAGCGTGGTCCTGCTGCGCCTCTTCGTCGACGTGCCCGGCGCTCGGGCGTTGCGCTTTCTGCTGAGTCGGCCCGAAGGCTTGATGCGCTTGGCACAGACACCGATCGTGTTGGCTCGCGAGTGGTTGCTGTGGTGCGGGCCGCTCGCGGTGCTGTGCTTCGCGAGCGTGCGCTCGATGCGTTGGCGGCCGCTGTTGACCGCCCTGCTGCTCGCCATCGCCGGCTACAGCGTCGTCACCGCCTGGCTCCTGCACGAGCGCGTCGAGCGCGGCGCCTACAACCTGCCGCTGCTCTGGCCCGCGGCGGTACTCGCAGCGGCGACGCTACGGGTACGCGTACTGTGGATCAGCGCCCTCCTCGGTGCGCTGGCGAGCCTGGTGCCCATTGCCTCCCACCACACCCCCGAACCCGGCCGACGGTTTGCCGCCGAGTTGCGCACCGTCGCGCCGCAGCCCGAGCTCGCGGTGCTCCTCGGCACCGACGACGAACTCAATGCGTGCTTGATCCACGCGCCACAGGCCGAGGCCGTGGCGCTACCGGCGTTCTGCCTATTGCCCGAGGACGACGAACCGCGCGTGCAGGCGTGGCTGCAGGGCTGGGAAGCGTGGATCGCGATGCGGCACCGGCAGGGCAAGGCCGTGGTGATCACCGCGGGCGCGCTTCGTTTCTTGCAGGAGGGCTATCCCGACATGCCGTTCGCCGTGCCCCCGGGACCGGGGCGGCGGTTGCTCGCGGCGCTGCGCGACGCGTTTGCCTGGCGACCCGTCACCGATACCGGCTTGCATCGGTTGTTGCCGCGGTAGGGCTGGGGGGAAGGGGTGCGGCGGTGGGAGGCCACACTCGCTGAAGCGGGCACCGCGAAGCGTGGGGCTTGACGCCCCCGTCAAGGGCGTTCTAGCCTTGCTTGACAGCAGGATCTGCAATCCTGCGAGTCCAACGAAGCGAAAGGACGTCGGGATGAGAGAGAGAGAGGGGTAATGGCCGTGGAGGCCCGCGCCGGGCTGCGCTCGCGCTACTGCTGAGCGGAGTCCTCGGCATCCCCCTCAACGGGCAATGCCCCCAGCTGCCGGACGGCAACCGGCCGCTCCGGACGACGCCACACAAGGCGATCATCGTGACCGTCCGGACCCAAGCCTGCGGCTACCCAGCAACCACGCCCGATCCGCTCAACATCCCCGCCATCGAGGCTGCCGCGGCAGCGATGGCCTCCAACAACTCCTACGCTCGGTACGGGATCTCGTTTGACCCCACCATCGATGTGGCGATCGAATGCGTGCCCGTCTACCAGGCCATGTCGTCTGGGAACGCCCATGACCTTGGGATGATCGTGATGGCCGACGTGGTCCAGGAGGCGCTAGACCAGGGTGTCGACCTCCAAGCCAACTACGACCTGATCGGCGTGTACACGTCGTTCGAGCTCAAGGGGGGCGCCCCCGCTGCGGTCGGCAGGTTCGCTTGGATGTCAAGCAATCGCGCTCTGGGCGCCGGCATGTTTCACGAGTGGGGCCACGCGTTCAAGGCGGCGCACTCGGGGGTCATTCCCTGGAAGGCAGGGCTGGCGGGCTGCGGTGGTGGTCGGATGACGCCGTGCTACCCGAACACCTGCGTCGTCGATACCAGCGCGCTGTGCGACGAGGTCGAGGCAGTGCTCAGGATCGACGCGTCGATGACGCCGAAGACCTTCGTCATCTGCCCGCCGCCAGCCGATGCATTGGACGGCTTCTGCGTTTACGGCGACATGTACGATTATATGGGTGTGCAAGCGGAAGCGTTCGGTAGTAGCCCACTCCTGCCACGCGTCGACTCTTGTTACATCGACCCGCTCTCCTGTGGCTCCTCGCAGCCGCCCTATTTTGCCTCCGAGGGTGAGATGCATGTGCACCCCATCCGCAAGCTCCAGCAGGGATGGCTCGATGACGCCAACGTGGCGGTCGTTGCGGAAAGTACACAGGGACTCGACGTTGCCTACACGCTCGCGCGCTACGACGAGGATCTCGTGGATCCGCCCGGCGTCCACGCCATCGAGATTCCGCGTCGGATAGTCACCGTTCGCAAGAACAGTCAATGCTTCGGCAACGTCTTCGTCGATGTCGCTGAGTCGTACTGGGTCTGGTGGCGCGGACACGAGCCGATGTTGGCCGGCGGCGTCTGCGTAGGCACGGGCACCAAATCGGCGACCAGTTTCGGGCCCCGCACGCTCGAGTTCGACGGGGACGTCCCGTTCCCGGTCGCACTTGACCATGAGGACCTGACACTGGATGAAGGCGAAGTCTTCTACGATCCGACGCATCGTGGAGGTATCACGATCAAGTGCCAACCAGGCGCAACCTCGACTCGGATCGTAACCGTGAGCACGAACGCGGTGGCGGACAACACGTCGCACATCCCACAAGTCAGTGTCACCGTGACGCCCAATCCGAAGTATGCGGGCCAGAAGAATCCACTCCTTGGAGACCCGGGTGACTTCATCACGATCCACGCAGAGGCTGTCGATCCGGCGATAGGATGCGTGGCCGGTGCCGGTATAGAGTCCCTCGTTGTAGAGGTTGTGATCGGAGAAGGGGGGCTCCAGGGAGGATGTCTCGCTCAATTCCCGAACGGCCCCCCTCCGCCCGGTCCCGGCCCAATCGATGCAGTCCTCTACGTCGATCCTGACGGCGGACCAACGTGGCCTCCGCTTCTAGACCGAAAGACGCCAGGTGCGACACCAACCACAATTCGGTCCGTCGTCGTCGTACGCGCAACAGCTACGACAACCCCGGTTCCTCCCAGTGGCAGAAAGTACGTCAACCAGGCTGAGACGATCTTCTACCTCAACCAGCGGCAGAACCTGGGGCAATGAGCGCCACCAACTCCTCGTCTGGCTTCGCGTCTGCTCACCTGATCCTGGCCCTCACAACCTCGTTGTGTGTGGTACCGGGTCAGGCCCCTCCCCCCTTGAAGATCGCCGAAGCACCCGGCCTGCGCGCGCTATTGCGGCGCGACGGCATCGAGCTTCAAGGCCTGAGACACTCTCGCCCGCCGATGACTGCGCGACTTGTTCTGTCGTCCGTTCGACGCGGGAATGGCGCGGACCTCCATACGGGATCGGAGGCTGGATTGGCCATCAATGGGAACCGCGCGACGTACGACCGCGGGCTCTGCGCCGAACACTACGACCTACGCGAAGAGGGGCTTGAGCTTAGTTTCGAGTTCCCGTCGCTTCCGCCGGGCGAAGGCGATCTCCTAATCGATCTTGACATCCTCAGCGAGTTTGCACCGACCCCGGACCCGCCCGGCGTCGTGCTGTGCGATGCTGACGGGGCCGGCCTGCGGCTCGGCGGCGTGACAGCGATTTCCGCGACTGGTGCGCGGACCTCCACCGATCTCGAGGTCCTAGGCCAAACGCTTCGACTGCGAGTGCCCGGCGAATTCTTGGACTCCGCCGTGTTTCCGCTCGTCGTCGACCCCCTCATCACGGGCATGCTTGGCAACCCGTTCGGCGGAGCTGCAGAGTCCAGCTTCACAGTCGGTGGCCCAACCGGTTCGATGTTGGTCGCGTGGTGCTGGAGAATCGACGCAAGATCGGGCCCGCACTCAGTTGCCGTCTATCGCCAACTCGACGGCAGCGGGATGGGCATCGGCGACGCCTTCTCCATCGAGAGCCGGGTCGGCTGGCAAAACAAGTCGCCACGCACCGCATACGTGGCCAGCATCGACACCGTCGTCGCGGCAACCAACGTGCAAGGCCCAGGCGTCAGCGCGCCGCTCCATTTCCACTACTTCGACCAAAGCCTCACCGGCGGCGGCATCGGCGAGCTCGGCACGCCCACCGAGATCGTCGACGTCTTCGACCTCGGCGGCGAGTCCACTGCACTCGACGACGACTTGGTCGTCGTGCGATCACGCCGAAGCGGCAGCACGCGCACCATCCTCGCCAACGAGCTGCAGCTGGACCCCGGCGCCCCTACGGTACTTCAAGAGCGCGTCCTCGGCCAGGCCGACCCGGGCAGCTACCTCGCGATCTCCAAAGGCAACGGGCAGGCCGGCCGCCACCTGACCGTCTGGACTCAGGGCGGCAACCTGATGGCGGCAGTCCTCGATCGCGACCTCGAGATCCTAGACACCGGCCGCCTCGGCCCCGCGGGCCAGCGGGCTGCCAACGCCGAGGTCGACGGCAACGGCGATCATTGGCTCGTCGCGTACCGCAAGGACAGTGGCGACCTCGCGTGCCTACCGGTCTTTTGGGACTCCACTACCGACTCCGCCTACGTCGGCCAGGAGCGCGTGATTGGCCCCGCCCTCCTGCCGAACCACCGATACTGGGGACGCACCAGCAAGCCGCCCCAGCCGATTGCCAGCGTCGCGTTTGCCGGCGACTCCTACCTGGTCAGCTACCTCGACGGCAACGACAACTCGATCCTCCTGTCGATCGACCCCTTCGACTGCCGCGACTGCGAGGGAGCGTTCATCACGTTCGCCCGTGTCACGCCCCGCACCGGCTCCGAAGAACGCACCAACGTGCCCGTCGCCTCGCCCCACGTCGATCTCATGAGCCCGGTCAACGACCAAGCCGTGGTCGTGGGCGACGACACCGACTTTCGCTTCTTCCGGATCGACGACGGCCAAAACGCCAACCTCGGCGGTGGCTGCGGCCGCGGCGGCTACGCCGCGGGCAGCTGCGCGCGGGTCGGCCACCAGGCCTTTACCTTGCGCCTGCGCGACAGTCGCAAGGACGCGCCCGCCGTCGGCCTCCTGAGTGCTCCGGCCGGGGGCCCCGTCGTCTGCGGCTCCTGCACCCTGCACGCGTCCCTCGCCGGCGGCGTGGCTCTGCCCGCCACCGTCAACGCGCAGGGCAACGTCGCCCTGCCGCTGCCCATTCCCGCCAACCCCGCGCTCCTGGGCCAAGGCTTGATCGCGCAATGGGCGGTCGCCGGCGGCGCCGGCTGCACCGGCACGTTTGACCTCTCCGACGCCGCTTCGATCGTGCTGCAGTAGGGCGAGTGCCGCTACTGGAACACGAACGGAGACGCCCCGGACACGGCTTCGAGCTGCTGCGAGAACAACCCAAACACCATGTGCGCCGCGAAGCCCGTCGTGCCCGCGGCGGGGTTCGGGACCGGCATCGGCAACGCAAACGTGCGATAGCCCTCCAAAGGCAGCAGGTCGACAAAGCCGGGGAGGCTCAGCGACGTCGTCAGCAGCGGGTCCGGATCGAGCGGAATCTGCTGGCCCATAAACGGAAAGCCCGTGTTGCCGAACGCCAGTCCGACCGCACCGATCTGCAGGCCATGCGATAGCGCCGAGCTGCGCACGAGCAGCTCGCCCGGTGTCGACGACACGAACACCGTCGCGGGAAACGCGGTGTCATCGGTCGGGTTGCGGGCCGCGGGGCTGCCCTGATCGCCGGCGCCGTAGACCGCGGGGGCGTCGGCGAAGTTGGTGCTGGCCGAGCTGCCCAGCAAGTCGCGGCGCTCGATCGCCACGCCGCTGCCGCCCGGCCAGGTCGCGTTCCAGCTCACGGCGTCGAACGGCGTCAGGCCGCGGAACACGGTGATCTGATCGATCGAATCGCCGAGCCCCGACGAGCCCAGCGAGGAGAACGGCCAACACACCGGCAGCGGCAGCCCGCCGTTGCGCGTGGCCAGTCCGTCCGGCGCGAAGATCACCGGCCGTCCGGGCAGGAGGGCCAGGTCCGCCGCCATCGTGAAGCTGCCGCTGCGCGTGACAAACCGCAGACCGCGCGCGGTCACCGGTAGTCCGCTCACGTTGGTGACCTCGAAGTACTCCCCGCTGCTGTCCGGCACGCTCGCCGGATTGCGATGCACTTCGGTGATGCGCACGGACGTCGACGCGGGTGTGCGACCCAAGACCTCGTCGACAAAGAAGTCCAACCACTCACCGTTGGCCGCGGTGGTTCGGTAGCGCGTCCCGTCGGTGACGATGCTCACGTCGCCCGCCACCGCGAACCCGACCGCGCCAGCGCCCTCGGTGGTGCCAAACGTCGCGCGACACGCGCCTGGGCTGTTGATCCGGTTGAGCACGGTCGGCGTCGGATGGCCGAACGGGTTGCCGCATCCGGCGGAGATGATCACAACCTCCGGGGCCAGCTGGTTCACCAGCGTCGCGTTCGAGGAGGTGTTGGAGCCATGATGGTCGGCGACGTAGACGTCGACGTTCCCGCAGGCCAGCGACGCGGCACTCTCGACGTCGGCGGTGCCGTTGCCGCCGCCCGTCAGATCGCCACCAATCCACATGGAGAAGTCGCCGTAGTCCAGACGCACGACCACGGAGCGCGCGTTCTCCTCTTGCTGCGAGCCGGCCACCGACACCGAGCCACCGCCGGCGATGCGGCCATTTTCGGCGATCACGGTCAGGGTCGCGCCGGCACCCAACGGAATCACCTGCCCAGGCGTGGGCTGGCGGCGGCGCGCTCCCGCCGCGGACAGGTAGGCCGACGCCGCACCTGTCGAAGGAACCGACACATTGCCGCGGTCGTAGGCGTCCACAAACGGGAACGTCAACAGCACCTCGTCCAACCCACCGATGTGATCCGCATCAAAGTGGGTGGCCAATGTCAGTCCATACGACGTCGGCTGGAGACTCCGAATCACCGGGTTGATGTCGAGGACACCAGCACTGGTCCGGCCCCCATCGATCACGTGGACGGTCCCATCGGGCACTCGGATGACCGTCGCGGAGCCTTGTCCCACGTCGACATTGATCACCTCGAGACCGACCGGCGCGAGCTCCTCACCGGCCCCGCTGCCCTGCGGGAGGCAGCATAGAAAACTCAACCCCAGCAGAGACGAGAGCATGGTGCGGGGATCTTACCGCCGCCTTCGGCCCGCCGCACCGCAGCGTATCGCGCGCCCAAACGCCCTCCAGCGCCCTGCTTGACCGCGCCGATATATGCAGAGAGGCATCGTTTCCTCGGCACCTGCTCCGATTCCAACCCGTCTGATGACCAAACAGCTCGAGATCGAACGCGAAACCCAGCGTGCGGTCGATGGCTTGCAGTCTTGCGGGATCGTGGTGCAGAAGATCGCTCGGTTCCTCGAGCGCTTCATCCCGCACCCCTCCGTCGTGCGCTCCGAGTTTGATCCGGTGTCGACGCTCGGGCCGGCCGCAGATTTTCTGGACGCTGCCCTGGCGCGGTTGCGGACTTGCCTGACGCCCGCGGAGTTGGCGGAGGCGGAGGCGCAGGCCGCCGCCGCGCAAGCCGAGAACGGTGTCGCGGCGGAACCGACGGCCGACGAGCCCCTGGGCCTTTCGCTCGAGGATGAGGGCGACATGGCGGCGCCCGAGCCGGGGACCAACGGCACGACGGTCCACGGCGAGAACGGCGAGGCCGAACCCGCCGCGCCGCAGTGCGTGCTGCGCGGCGTCACGCCGGGGATGCCCATCCCGACGGTGATGGAGTTCCTCGCTGCCAACACCAAGACCGGCGTCCTTCGGGTGAACACCGACCACGAGATGTTCATCGTCGAGGTCGCCAATGGCAACGTCGTGCACGCCGTGAGCGATTCCAACGCACCCGACGAGCGGCTGGGCAGCATCCTGCTGATGCAGGGCGTCATCGGCGCCGAGACACTCCAAGAGCTCCTCGCCGAACAGCGTGACGACGAGACCCTCGGCGAGCAGCTCGCGCGGGAAGAGCTCGCTACCCGCGAGCAGCTCCAGGACGCGCTCGAACAGCAGGTCTGCCTGCTGTTCCGCCGTCTGTTCGTGACCAAAGCCGCGACGTTCTCGTTCTACGAAGGCGAGACCACGTCGCCTGACGTTCACATCATCATGAACGTCACCCAACTCCTGCTGGAGTCGGCGCGCACGACCGACGAGGTCGCGAACACGCCGCAGCTGGCCTGGGACGAGTGGCTGAAGTAGTCACGCGCGCCATCGCGATGGTCGCGCGCTACCTCTGACCGCGCGCCGTCGCGATTCCCGTCACTTCGCCGAAAAAGCGCAAGTCGAATCCGGAACGTCCGACCTTACCGGCGAGACACTATCGCGCTTTGGGGGTGCGGCCGTTCACGCGGCCAGTGGGTGCACCACCGGCGCGATCAAACACGCGGGGCTCCCGCTGGCCTAGGCCGGCAGGAGCCCTGTTTTCATTCCGCAACGGTCGCCCCATCTAGTGGTGTGATTCAGACAGATGGGGCATTAACCGCGAGGTATCAGTGCCGGTCGCAAGGCGGGTCGCCGCAGGCATATTCGTGGATACGGCGAGGACGACCCAACGCTGCGAACGGCGTTGAGGGCCGCGGAGAATGCCGCAGATTTCTGAATCACACCACTAGGGATTGACCGGCCCGCGGTTGCCCCCATCCCCCCCGGCGCTAGCCTGCCGGCGTGTTCCTTCGCAACCTCGCGCCGTACGCGCTGTCGCTCCCTCTCCTCGTCGCTTGTGGCGGCGACTCCCACGCATCCGTGTCCGAGGCGCTCCTTGGCGTCGTGGACGAAATTGCCAGTGTGGTCGAGGGCATCTCCGACAAGGCCTCGGCCGAGGCCGCCCGGCCCGTGCTCGAGCAACTTGGCGAGCGCATGGTGGAGCTGCAGAACAAGGCCAAGGCGTTGGGCAAGCCGGACGAGGCCACGAACGCCGACCTCGAAAGCAAGCGGACCAATGACCCTCGGACCAAGCGGCTGCAAGCCGCGATGATGCGCGCGTTCGCGAAGCCCGAGGCCGCCAAGGTCCTCAGCGACGTGATGAGCAAGTTCCCGATGAACTGACGGGCGGGCACCCCCCGCAGCGGCCGAGGGGCGCGCGACGTCGACGCCGCCTACAGGTCACCGAGGGTGACGTCGAGCGCATTGGCGAAGTGCAGGTCCGGGACCCCGGTATCGACGGAGCCACCCTGCACGCACAGGCTCTGCCCCAGTAGCGCCGGGTCGACCGGGATCGGCAACGTGAACAGTGTGCCCGGGCTGCCGTTCGTCTGCACTACGGCCCCCGTCAGATCACACAGCAGGTGCCCCGTGGCGATCCCGCCCAATGGCTGGTCCACCGCCGCGCCGCTCAGGATCATGAAGTCGGCGAGCGCGCCCGGCACGAAAGTCGTGTGGTCGAGGACCGGGTCCCACGTGGCCCCCAGAACCGGTGGGCCGCTGGCACCTGGCAGGAACGCCACCGGGTTGGGCAAGCTGCCGGCGCGCACGGTCTCCGTCGCGGGGTATGGCACCGTCAGCACGTCCGACATCGCGTAGAGCGGGTGGAGCTTTGACGGGTCCAGAGGATTGGCCCCCATCCAGGTTGCGCCGGCTTCGTCCGGGTTGCCTCCCAACGCCGACGCTGCCCCCAAGGGCACAGGGGTCGTGCCGCCGCTCGGAAACGGCTGCCCGTCGAAAATCGAGCCGGTCCACACCCACGCCGACGCCGTGACGATACCGCTGGTGGTCAGGTTCGGAGCGGCCGCGAGGCTGCTATCCCAGAGGTCGTCGTAGTGGTCCGCCAGGCGTGTGCCATCACGGAGGTAGATCGGCACACCCTGGATCCCGGGTGCCGTGGCGTTGGTCCCCGTGTTGTCGCGGGCGAACACTGTGGCGGTGCTCGCAACGGCCGACCACTGGGTGTTGAGACCAAATAGATCGTCCACCTCGTCGACGTCGGCAGTCACGAACGCGTTGTAGTCAGCGATATCCGTCGACAGCGCATCGCGAGCCCCGTCGGTCACAACGAGCACACGGTACCGATCACCCGGGTTGAGATCGGCCGGCGGTGCCAACGCGTCGCTCAGCGTGAGCGAACCGGGAACGCCGGCGAAGATCGACCCCTGAAAGCGCGGCACCTCGTTCGTCACCCGCATCTCGACGGTGTAGGTGCCCCGCCCCACGATCCGCGGAAAGCGAAAGCGGACATCGAGAGTCCCTGATCCGCCAGACCAGGACCACGAGCCAACCCGAGTTCCGTTCACTAGCACGTCCCAGTCGACGCTGGCGCCTGCTGATAGCCCCGACCGCACCTGGCACTGGAGCGCGAGGGTTGTCACGGCGTGGAGGCTCGGCAGGGTCAACGTCTCGGCGATGGAGTGCCCAAGGGAGGCCGACCAGAACGCACCGATCTCACCCGGTCCGGGGCTCCCCCCGACCCACGTCGAGCTGGACGACGGATACGGCCATGGGAACGCCGGTCCCCCGGTGAGCGTCATCTGCCCGGGAACGGCGAGGTAGAGCGAGCCGCCGCCGGGGGCCACGTCGTTGGTCATCCGCATCGCGACGGTGTACGTGCCGCCACCGGCAATGCGCGGGAAGCTCAGGCTCAGGTTGACGGCCACCGCCGCGCTTGCGGTCCATTGGCCCACAACGACGTCGTTCACCAGCACGTCCCAGTCGGTCTGTTGGCCCGCCGCCAGGAACGATCGCGACACCTGCAGCGATAGATCCAGCCCGGTGACAACACCGAGGCTGGGTGCGCTGAAGGACTCGGACACGCTGTGGCCCGCGGTGGCAGAGAAGAAGCCGCCGACCTCGCCGGCGAGCGCGCCGCCGCCATCGACGACCGACGATCCGGCAGACGGAAACGGGGCCGTGAACTGCGCCGATGAGACGGCGCACAGAAAAGTCGCGACGAGAGCCGCCCGGGATAGAGAATGCAACATCATTCCACCAACGTTTCGGTCATCGGCGACCACCCCCGCACGCGCAGGGCCGGCGGCCGCCGTCCACCGGCACACTCAATCCACGGCGCACAAGGGCAGAGATTTCTTGGCGGCGCCCGAACCGTGTCGCGCCGCCCGCCCAAACGCAGGCGGCAGCCGGCCGGCTGAGGGGTCGCCGGCCGGCCCGCGGCCCGGTCTAGACGTCGCCGATCGAGACGTCGAGCGCGTTGGCGAAGTGCCGGTCCGGGACCCCGGTATCGACGGCGCCTCCCTGCACGCAGAGGCTCTGCGCCAGTAGCGCCGGGTTCACGGGAATCGGCAACGTGAAGGCCGAGCCCGGGTTGCCGTTGGTCTGCACCACCGCCCCGGTCAGATCACACAGCAGGTGCCCCGTGGCGATCCCGGCCAGCGACAAATCCGCCGCCGCGCCACTCAGGATCATGACGTCGGCGATCGCGCCCGGCACAAAGGTCGTGCTGGCGGAAAACACCTCTCGCCTTTCACCGAACCCGCTGCAGGCGACGGACACCAACGGTGAGCACCCAAGCCAACGATCGCTGAGGCGACGCACATACCGCCGGGCAGGGGCGACGGACACGCAACCCTTGGTCGCCTCGCTATACGGTGAATGCAGGGTCGCGCCGGGATCGCCCCCGGAAACTCCCTGTTGGGGACCTCAACCGTCCCCTGGTGCTGCACGCGTATGCCGTGCATGCTGCGCGGCCTTCGCGACGCCGCCCCGCCCGCGCTCTCCTCCTCGAGGTCCGATTGCTCTGCTTCACGGCTTGGCGTGCCTTCGCGCTGCTTTGTCTCACGCTTCTCGTTCCTGCCGCCCTGATCGCCGGGGGCGTCATCGATCCGCCGCAGCGGGGCGCTGGGTCCGCGCGCACGGTCGCGGGCTCACTGGTCCTGTACTGGCTGCTGGCGAGCGTCCTCCTCGGCGTTCTCGCCAACTACCGCGTCCGACGCCGACAGCTGATCGCCGGCGGGTTGTCCTTGGTGTTGAGTGTCATCGCCGCGGAGGTGGCGTTGCGCATCCTCTCGCCGCGAGCGGCGATGATGCGAGCGACGACCGTGCAGTCGCCGCGCTTCCACCATCTCTACCCGCCAAACCGCGACATGTACGCCGGGCGCTACGACGGCAAGCATGTCTACGTCAACACCAACGAGGACGGTCTCCGCACGCGCTACAGCCGAGCGGACTACCTGGGCCATCCAACCCGCATCGCGATCCTCGGCGACTCGTTCACCTTCGGCCTCGGCGTGCGGGAAGCCGCGACCTTTCCGGCGGTGCTCGAACGTGAGCTGCGGATCAGCGGCGACGGCGACGTGGCGGTGCTCAACACGGGCATCCCGAGCTTCTCGCCGTTCCTCGAGGACCTGCTGTACGAGCGCGTCGTGCGGCACTACCAGCCGGACCTGGTCCTCCTCGTGCTCGACGCGACCGACTTTGGCGATGACTACCGCTACGCCGGAGAAGCGAGCGAGGATCGCGACGGTGTGCTGTTCGATCAAAGCGGCCACAAGAACCCGCCGGCATATCGCGGGGCGCTGTGGCAAGCACTCAATCTCGGTGAGCTAGCCGCATGGCCCTTGGACTTCGCGCAAGGCCTGCGCCCCTACCGTTACTACCGCTTCGACATCACCGTCGACGGCGTGCACGAGTCCGATCGGTACTTCATCTATCGGCACCCGTTGGCCAAGACCCGGCCGTACTTGGACGAGACGATGCGGAACATCGAACGCATCGCGCACGCGGTCGAGCGCGACGGCGGCCGCTTCGTGTTGGTCGTGAGCCCGAGGTATCACCACTGGAACCAGAACGAATGTCCGCGGAACTGGGAGGGCACCTATGAGGTGGACGAGCCGTTCCAGTTCGAATACCTGAAGTACTTCGCCAGTCGGCGGGCTGAGGCCGCGTTCCCGATGATCGATCTGCTCCCAGCGTTCCAGGCGACGGAGGCCTTCCCGTTGGTGTTTCCCAACGACCCGCATTGGAACGAGGCGGGGCACCGGTTCGTCGCCGCGACGCTCGCAGCCGCACTCGAGCGGGCCGGGTTGCTCCAATGAGCTGAAGGCCAAGGGTCGCCCGTTCGTTCCGGCGTCGACGAGCGTCTTCAAGAAAACGACGCTTGTGCCGGCAAGCGTGCGCCCCGTCGACACTCGACGCCGCGGGCAACGATTTCCGCACGACTTCCAACCGCGTTCGGGTGACCAGTGCGGGGCACGGCGGTAGGCTGCTGCGAGACGTCGTGCCCCCGACTTGGCGTCTGTCCCATTGGCAGGTCCAACCCTTCTGCCCTGCCGCGGTAGGTGTCATGCACTCGACCCCGACCCTCGCGCTCCAGCGCATCTCGGCCCTGGTCCCACTCGCCATGGCCGTCCTCGTTCCCGTGTCCCCGGCGCAATCACTGCTGGGAGACCTCAATCGCAAGCCCACACCGGGCGCCGAACACGCCGCGCCCGGCGACTTCGTGCGCTTCGGCAGCTTCGTCTACTTCGCCGCCCAGACCTATCCGACCGGCCGCGAGCTGTTTCGCACGGCGGTCTTACCCGGCACGGTCCGGGGTGCCGCGGACCTCGCACCGCGAGGCGCGAGCTCCGCGCCTGCCGACCTCACGGTCGCCACCGGCGCGCTGTACTTCGCCGCCGACGACGGCAGCACCGGCCGCGAGCTCTGGCGCACGGACGGTACCGTCCTCGGCGTACAGCAGGTTGCCGATCTGGCGCCCGGGTCGGACTCCTCTGACCCGAGCGGGCTGACGCCGTTTGGCAACGGCCTGGCGTTCGTCGCCAACGGTGGCGGCGAGGGTCGCGAGCTGTGGTTCGCGGGCCCCGGCGCAGCCCTTCAGGCCTTACCAATCTGGCCCGGCTCGGGCAGCGCGGCACCGAGCTCGCTCACCGCGCTGGGCAACACGCTGCTCTTCGCCGCGAATGACGGTATCGGCGGGCGAGAGTTGTGGCGCTCTGACGGCACCGTCGCCGGCACATTCCTCGTGGTCGACCTCGTGCCCGGCCCCACCGGCTCGGCGCCCGCACACCTCGTGACCCTTGGCAATCACGTCTACTTCTCCGCCTCGGGACCCGGCGGGCGCGAGCTGTGGCGGTCCGACGGCACCGCGGCCGGCACGACCCAGGTCGCCGACGTTTGGCCCGGGCGGTCCAGCAGCTCGCCCAGCGAGCTGACCGTGGTGGGCAGCCGGCTCTTCTTTGCCGCGAGCGATCCACAAAACGGCCGCGAACTCTGGGCGTCCGACGGCACAGCCGCGGGGACCGCGCTCGTCGCCGACGTCGTGCCCGGCGGCGACAGCACCCCCGTCACGCTAACAGCGATGGCGGGGCATCTGCTGTTCGTCGCCACCACGCCCGGCGCCGGCTCCGAGCTCTGGCGCTCCGACGGCACGGCAGCCGGCACGGTGCTCCTCGCCGACGTGAATCCCGGCGTCGCGGGCTCGGGCCCACAGCACGTAGCCGCCCTCGGCACGCGGGCGTGTTTCGTCGCCGACGACGGCGCGCGCGGGCGCGAGCTCTGGCTCACTGACGGCACGGTCACCGGCACGCGCATCGTGGCCGACCTCGCTGCAGGCCCGAGCAGCAGCGTCACCGGCAGCGTCTACGCCGACCCCGCCACGGGCCATTGGTTCTTTGGCGCGGACGATGGGGTGAGCGGCAGCGAGCCCTGGATCACCAATGGCGGCCCGCCGGTGCGCCTTGCCGATCTCGCCGGCCCCGCGGCCCCCACCGCATCCTCGGGCGCGCGGGACCTGATCGACCTCGGCGGTATCGCGGTGTTCGCGGCCAACGACGGCGTCACCGGCGCAGAGCTGTGGGCGAGCGACGGCACGCGCGCTGGCACGCAGCGGCTGGCCGACCTGGAGCCGGCGGGAGGTTCCGGCCCCGACCGCTTCACCGTTCTGCGCGATCACCTGCTATTTCGCGCCAGCACGGCCGCACTCGGCTCGGAGCTGTGGCGCACGGACGGCACCCCGGGCGGCACCACACTCATCGCCGACCTCGATCCCGGCAGCGGCGACGGCAACCCGGCAGGGATCACGGCCGCCGGCAACGTCGCTTACTTCTCCGCCCGAATGCCCAACACCGGCCCCGAACTCTGGAGCACCGACGGCACGGCGGCCGGTACGCGGTTGGTGGCGGACATCCAGCCGGGGGCGACCGGGTCGGGGCCCGGTGCGTTCGCGTGGCTCGACGCGATGGTGCTGTTTGCCGCCAACGACGGCCTGTCCGGCCGCGAGCTGTGGCGCACGGACGGCACTAGCTTGGGGACAGCCCGGCTCTTTGACCTCGTGGCCGGACCGTCCTCGAGCAACCCCACACAGCTCACCGTCGTCGGTGACCGCGTCTTCTTCGCCGCCGGATCTCGCACGCGGCGCGACCGCGAGTTGTGGATCACCGACGGCACGCCCGGCGGCACGGAGCTGGTGCTCGATCTCAACCCGACGTTCGGCTCCGACCCGCAAGGTCTGACCGCGGTCGGTGACCGCGTGTTCTTCTTTGCGGACGACGGCTCGGCCGGACGCGAGCTGTGGTGCTCCAACGGGACGCCGAGCGGCACGTACCTGGTGCGAGATCTAACGCCGGGGCGCACGAGCTCCACCGGGCTCCGCGCCCTCGGCGTGCTGGAAGGTCGGTTCCTCTTCGCGGCCGACGACGGCGTGAGCGGCAACGAGCTCTGGTGGTCCGACGGCACGGTCGCGGGCACGGAGCAGCTGGCCGACCTCGCACCGGGCGCCGCGTCTAGCAACCCTCGTGAGCTCTTCACGGTAGGCTCCCGGTTCGCGGCGTTCGTCGCCGACGGTCCCGTTGGTGGCGAGCTGTGGGCCGTGGTCGGATTCTCGGGCCGCGTCCAGCTGCTCGCGGACCTCGCGCCCGGGGCCAGCTCATCCTCGCCGGCCGACATCATCCTGAGCGGCGGACGGATGCTCTTCTCGGCGGACAATGGCTTTGCCGGGCGGGAGCCGTGGGCTCTCGACCTCGGCGCCACGGCCCAGGCCTTCGGCCAACCCTGCGGCGCCTCTCGCCCCTCCCTCGGCGCAACCGACCCGGTCCTCGGCCGCACGATGCGCGTGTTTGGCGACCGCGCACCCGCCGGCTCGGCCGCGTTTGTCGTCATCGGCGCCGCCACGCGGCCCGTGGTCGCTTGGCCGCAAGGGTGCACTCTGTCGCTCGCCCCAGGCACCATGCGCGTGCTGCTCACGTTCCAACCCAGCGGTTCTTGGAGCCATGACGTGCCGCTCCCGCTGGACGCCGGTCTCCGCGGGCTGCGCGCCGGACTGCACGCGTTCTTCGGCCCGACCCCGGCCCCGCTCGGCGCGGACCTGTCGAACGCGGTGTATCTCACGCTCGGCGTCTGAGGAGAGACGGCGCGGGCTGATCACTGAGTTGTCTGCAGCCGGAGTTTCCTGCAACGATCCGCCCCACCGTGGAGTCTTGGGGGCAACACCGCCGTGCCCGCATCCTCCACGCACCCCGAGACACTCCTCGCGCAGCGCGATTTCGCCCGCCGGCTCGCCCGCGCCCTGCTCGGCGACCACGACGCCGCCGAGGATGTGGCACAGCAGGCCTGGCTGCGCACGCGCGAGCACGAGGCCGGCGAGCGGTGGCGCCGGCTGCCGCTCGTGGTCCGCAGCCTGGCCTCGCGGGTCCGCCGCACGGCCGCGCGGCGAGCTCGTCGCGAGGCCCAGTTCGCCCGGCCGGAGGTGCTCCCATCCACCGCCGACGTGGTCGCGTTCGAAGCCACGCGCCGCGCCGTCGTGAACGCCGTCCTAGCCTTGCCGGAGCCGTATCGCGGCACCGTGCTCGCCGTCTATCTCGATGGACAGACACCGAGTCGCCTCGCGCAGCAGCTCGGTCTTCCCGCGGCCTCCGTGCGCAGCCGGCTGCGCCGCGGCCTCGCCCTGCTGCGCACCGCGCTCGAACGCGAGCACGGGGCCGACTGGCGGGCGGTGCTCTTGCCGCTCGCGTTCCTGCGCGGCACGGCCGGGATCCTCGGAGCCACCCTGATGACCAAGAAGCTCACCCTGTCCCTGGCCGGAAGCGGCCTCCTCGCGCTTGGGGCGTGGGTCTTGGCGCCGCCCGGCGTCACACCGGCGCCCGGCCCCCGGCTCGATGCCGCGACACGCCTGCGCGCTGCGCCACTCGACCGTGGCGCGGCGACGCCACGCGAGCCGCTGGATGCACGAGCTACGACAACCGCCTCGACGACGACGAACGGCGGCACCGTCCGCTTTGCCGACGGCACACCAGCGGCGGGGCTGCCCTACTGGTTTGCAGCCCCAGAGTCGAGCGTGGACCGTCGCCGCGCGCAGGCTCCCGACGTCGACTCCCTGCCGCGTACCGACGCGGACGGCGGCTTCCCCGAGCCCCCGGCCGGCGGCGCGTGGCTCTGGGTCCGGGTCACGGCCGGACTCGACGTCGCCGTCGACGTCCACCCCGAGCACCACCGCACGGAAATCGTCCTGCCCGCGATGGCGGTAGTCGACGTCGACATCTCCGGCACACCAATCGAGGACCGCGTGACCGCACGGCTCTCGCCCTGTTGGCGCGAGGCCGACGGCACCCTCGTCCAAGCGGTCAGCAGCGTCGATCGCCGCGCGATCGGGTCCCATGATCTGTTCTGCCACCGCTTCGCCGTCTCGACCCAGCGCGACGCGAGCGCCAGCGTCCGCTGGCTAGCGATCGCCGGGCTGCCGTACCGGCTCTCCGTCGAAGGGCTGTGGTCTCGCTTCGACCCCCAACCCCTCGACGTCATCCCGCCGGCCCGCGTGCAGTGCGCTCCGGTCGCCGTGGCCACCCCCTGGGAGGTGCGTGTGGCCGAGCCCGACGGCTCGCCCAGCGACATCGCCGGCTTCGCCATGCTGCGCACTCGCTACACGACCCACACCGGCACTGAAGTGACGCCCTTCTCCCAAGGCCGGCATCGCATCGCGCAAACCACGCACAGGGCCGACCGCACCGACCTCACGATCGTGCTCGCCGACGGCGAGTCGTTCGTGCCCGGCCTGCCCAAGGCTGCAAGCCAGCCCATCGCGATAACGCGCGGCGCCGGCCAGCCGCCCACGCGGCTCGAGTTACCCCCGGGGGAGTGGGCCAAGCTGTACCTCGTTGACGGCTCGGACGTGACCTGGGTGCCCGCGCTCGAGGCGAGTTTCTACCAAGACATCGGCCCCGTGCGCCTCGAGCAAGCGACGAGCTGGGACGTCATCGCGGCCCCCCCAACATGGACGCGCGCGTTCGCGCTCGGGACCGACGGCCGCCTGGCGGCATGCGAGCGCGCGATCGATGGCCTCCAGCTACGCGCGTCGCCACCCGGACCAGCGCTGCCTCCCATCGCGCCCGGCGACCTCGCCCGCCGCTATCCCGAGCTCCAGCCCTTCTGGCTCCGCTTCGAGATCCAGCCGCCGGGCCTGCCAGCCGACGTCTGGCTCGTGGTCGACCAAGCACCGTTCTCCGCAACCGTCGAACGAGAGGTGCCACCATGGCACCTGGGACAAACGCGAGGAGTGCCCTTTCGGCTCGTCATCCAGTCGCCCAAGGCCGAGCCGTTCATCCTGTCGCGCTGGTGGTGACTCCACATAGCCATGGCCTACTCCACACGCAGGATCAACGACATGTCCACTCCTGTCGGCCAGTAGATCTTGCTTCTGGCCGGCGACACCTGTCGTGCTGGGCCCGCGACCTTGACTCGCAAGGCGGTCACGTCAGCCCCGAGACCTGTGAGCCGAAAACGCCCTTCGGCATCGGTGGTCACGGTTTCCCATAACCCACCGGTAATGCGGGCGAAGCTATCCCCAAAAGCAAGAAGGGCAACTTCGCCATCGACGGTCGTCTCAAAGAACGACCGCAACATGACCTCCTGCCCGGGTGCTCCCCTGCCGTCTGCATCAATGACCCTGCCGAACACGGTCGCGCCTCGGTGGCAAACAAGGTCTGCGTCGCGTACTTTCCATGGATATCCGGGGAGGCGCCGCACCTCCAGCGCACTGGGGACATAGCCTCGTGCATACCCGACAATCCTCTCATGAGGCCGAGCGAGGTCGACGGTTACGGTGACACCGGGCCCAGAGCCAACTTGGTGCGTATGGTCGACACTCGCCTTGGGTCTCGGAGACATGGTGACTCGATTGTAAATGCCACCCGCCAGCGCGCGCCCATCAGCCGACGTCAGTCGCACCGATACCGACTGCTCGGTCAAGACTGCGAGACGAACCTCTGGGACTTCTCCGAGGACGACAACGTCTGAGAGCTGTTTGCCTCGAACATTAGTGACGACACAAGTCGCCCCACTCGACAGGCGCTCGCGGTCAAGGGACACCACCGTGCCCCCGACGGCGAGTCGCTCGACCGTGCCCGACTCGCCCCGCACGACGAGGAGCAGGTCGCCCGGCCGGAGCGGGATGCCTTGCGTGTCAATATGAACGGCAAGCGTGCGCCGAGCCGTGCTCGTCGGAGTTAGCTGCTTCCGACGCTCTGCCCCATTGGTTGGCGCGGATTCTCGCTCGCTCGAGGACCCTGCGAGCACCGCATGCTCATCGCGGTCAGCACTCTCTGCGCGCACCGGCTCGAGAAGCCTCAGGACCAAAACTCCGGCGGCAGAAAGAACAAGGGCCAGCACTGCCCAGAGGACAACGTCTCGTCGAGTCATGTCACTTGGGTTGTCCGTGAGCTGCGCCGAGTGCCTTCAGCGCCCCCCGGCACGACCATCGCCGTCAGCCCCTCGAGAAAGAAGCTACAGCGCTGCTCCCTCTTTCCGGCTCCAGAATCCTGGGTCGCGAGGATGCCCGGCGGTGGTCCTCGACGGGGGGGCTGCCGCATCGGCGTGCCCTAGACGACGAGGCCTTTTTCCTCGAGCACGCGACCGATGGCTCCACGGCTCGCCTACGGGGTTTTCGGCGAGCTCGGTGTAGGTGAAGGCAAGGGGCTCTCTTTGTCGGGCGGGGCGTCGGTGCGCGCTGGTTTGGCGACTAACGCGGCCGGCCCGGCAAGTACTGACCCGGCCAACCCACCCCGTCGAAGCCGTACCGCGACGCCGCCTCCAGGGTCAGGTACGGTTCCCGCAGATGCGGGCGAGCCATCGCGCAGAGGTCCGCGCGGCCCGCGGCGAGGATCGTATTGCAGTGGTCCGCCCCGAGGATGGCACCGACGGCCAGGACCTTGATCCCCACCTCGTGGCGGATGCGCTCGGCGAACGGCACTTGATACATGCGGCCGTAGTCGGGCTTGGACTCGATGGAGTTGCCCGCCGTCGACACGTCGATGAGGTCGCACCCCTCAGCCTGCAGGGCGCGCGCGATCGTCACCGCCTCCTCGCCGGTCAGCCCGCGATCCCCGAGCCAGTCCGTCGCCGAGATGCGCACGGCGAGCGGCTTGCCCGCCGGCCACGCCGCGCGCACGGCGCGCAGCACCTCCAGCGGGTAGCGCAGCCGGTTCGCCAGCGAGCCGCCGTAGTCGTCCGTCCGCTGGTTGGACAGTGGTGACAAGAAGCTCGACAGCAGGTAGCCGTGCGCCATGTGCAGCTCGAGCAGATCGAAGCCGGCGCGTTCCGCCCGTTCCGTCGAGCTCACAAACGCCGCGGTCACCGCATCCATGTCGGCGCGGTCCATGGCCTTGGGCACCGGCCAATCCGGCCGAAACGCGAGCGCCGACGGGGCCAGGCACGGCCAAGCGCCGGCCGTCAGCGGCACGTCGTCGCCCTCCCATGGGTGCTCGCACGAACCCTTGCGTCCCGCGTGGGCCAGCTGCAAGCCGATCTTGGCCGCCGAGTGCTCGTGCACGAACTGCACGATGCGCCGCCACGCGGCCTCGTGGTCGTCACTGTACAGCCCGGCACAACCGGGCGTGATGCGCCCCTCGGCCGTCACGTCGGTCATCTCGGTGATCACCAGGCCGGCCCCGCCAATCGCGCGGGTCCCCAGGTGCACGAGGTGCCAGTCCCCCACCAAGCCATCCACCGCGGAGTACTGGCACATGGGCGAGACCACGACTCGGTTGGGCAATTGCAACTCGCGCAGCTGCAACGGCACGAACATCGGCGGGACCGGCCCACCGTCGGCGACGTCCGCGCGCGGCGCACCCTCCGCGTCGGCAAACCAACGCGCGGTGCGCTCCACCAGCTTGGGATCGCGCAGCGCCAGGTTGTCGTACGTGATCCGCTTGGACCGCGTCATGAGGTTGAAGCTCAGCTGCACGGGGTCTTGCCCCATGTAGCGCGCCGAGTTCTCAAACCACTCAAGGCTGGTTTGCGCCGCCTTCTGGGTCTTGGCGACATCGACGAAGCGCGCCTCTTGATAAGCCGCGAGCGCCCCCGGCACGTCGCGGGTCCCACGCGCGTCGAACGCGTCGGCCAGCGCGATCGCATCCTCCATCGCCAGCTTGGTCCCGGAGCCGATCGAGAAGTGCGCGGTGTGCGCGGCGTCGCCGAGCAGCACGACATTGCCGTGGTGCCAGGTCTCGTTGCGCACGGTCGGGAACGTACGCCAGACCGAGCGATTCACCAGCAGCCGGTGTCCGTCGAGATGGGCGCGAAAGAGCTCCTCGCAGAACGCCAGCGACTGCGCCTCGTCCATCGCATCGAGCCCGGCGCGACGCCACACGTCTTCGTGGCACTCGATGATCCAAGTACCTAGCCCCTCCTCGAACGGGTAGGCGTGCACCTGAAACAACCCGTGTGGTGTCTCTTCGAAGATGAACGTGAACGCGCGCAGCGGCTTGTCGGTACCAAACCACGCGAACTTGCACCGCCGCCAGTCGAGGCTCGGCCGAAAGTGTTCGGCAAGCGCCTCGCGCACGCCGCTGTTGACCCCGTCGGCGGCGACGATCAAGTCGGCCTCGGGAAACTCGTCGACCCCGCCGACCTCGGCCTCGAACTCGAGCTCAACGCCAAGCCCCTGCGCTCGCTCCTGCAGGATGTTGAGCAGGCGCTTGCGCGACATGCCGCAAAACCCGTGGCCGGTCGAGCTGACGCACGTATCGCGGTAGTACGTGTCGATGTCGTCCCAGTAGGCGAAGCTGCGCCGGATCTCGGCAAAGCTCTCGGGGTCGGCACGCTGGATGTTCTCGAGCGTCTCGTCCGAGAACACCACGCCCCAACCGAACGTGTCGTCCGCGCGATTGCGTTCGAGCACGCGGATCCGGCTCGCGGGCTGCGCCTTCTTCATCAGGATGCCGAAGAACAAGCCCGCGGGGCCGCCGCCGATCGAGACGATGTCCACGCTCGAGAGTTAACCGGTCTAGCGAGGCCAGCGCTATGGTGGGCGCCCATGGAGCTGCAGCACAAGTACGGGCCGCACGTGCACATCCTCAGCGACCCCTACCTGCTCTCACTGCTAGCGCAGATCGGCTCGCCGGAGACCGGGACTGGCGAGATCACTGGTCTCGTCCGTTCGGCGTATCGGCGCCTGGGGGCCGAGGTGCTGGCGCGCGAGTTCCCGGTCGTGCCCGACCGCGTCAAGACCCGCATGGCCGCCACCGAGCCGCGCGCCTTCTACGAAGGCCCGCGGCTGTGTCGCAACACGCCGCTTGTCATCTGCGCGGTGATGCGCGCCGGGATCGTGCCGGCCCAGATCTGCTACGAGCTCGCGACCGAGGTCCTGCCGCCCGGCCACGTCCGCCTGGACTTCGTCAACCTCTCGCGCGTTCTCGACGATGAGGGCAAAGTCGCCGGTGTCGACGTCGGCGGCACCAAGATCGGCGGCCCCGTGGATGGTGCGGTGCTCCTGATCCCCGACCCGATGGGCGCCACTGGCGGCACCGTGCAGCGCCTCGCCGCCATCTACGGTGAGCTAGAGGGTGGTGGCCCGAAGGCCATCATCGCCGCGCACCTGATGGTGACCCCGGAAGCCATCCAGCGGCTGCGCGGCGGCCCGCCGAACCTCAAGATCCACGCCGCCCGCCTCGACCGTGGCCTCTCGCCGCGGGACGTCCTGGCGACGGCGCCCGGCACCCACCCGGACAAGGAACGCGGTCTCACCGATATCCAGTACATCGTCCCCGGAGCGGGCGGCATGGGCGAGCTGCTCACCAACGCCTGGGTCTGACGCGGCGCCGAGGTGACCGTGAAGACCTGGGTCGTCCTGCTGCGCGGCATCAACGTCGGTGGCAAGAACATCGTGGCCATGGCCGCGTTGCGCACCGCGCTCGAGGCAGCAGGGTTCGAGGCCGTGCGCACCTACATCCAGAGCGGCAACCTCACGCTGCGATCGAGCGCTAGCCGTGCCGGCACGGCAGCCCAGATCGCCGAGACCGTCGAGGCGCACTTCGGCGTGCAGACCACACCGCTCGTACTCACGCCCGCGGAGCTGCGGGCCGCGGAGAACAGCAACCCGTTCCCCGAGGCCGCGGCTGCACCCAAGACGCTGCACGTCTTCTTCTTGGCCCAGACGGCCAAGCGACCCGACACCACGGGCATCGACGCGGCTCGGGCGGCCAGCGAGCGCACCAAGCTCAGCGGCCGCACCTTCTATCTCCACGCACCGGACGGCATCGCCCGGTCCAAGCTGGCGACGAAGGCCGAGGCGCTGCTCGGCGTGCCGGCGACCGCGCGCAACCTCCGCACCGTGACAAAGCTGCTCGAGATGCTCGACGCGGACTGATGGTCGGCGGCGGGCCGCCTCATCCCCCGGCCCCCGCATGCGCCGATCGATCCCAATTCTTGCGGCTCGCCGCAATTGCAATGCACCGCCTCCTGGTCGATGCTACCGTTCCGCCTGCGGCGGCGGCGCGGCGAGCCCGTGGCGGCGAGCCCCACCGCCCTGGGACCCAGCGACCGGCGCGCTGGCGACCGAGTGCTCCGCCTCGATGCGGCCTGGGACCGCCTGGGCGCTGCGCCCCCTACCTGCGTCGCCTCGCCGAACTGCGCTTCCCCCTCGGTCTCGACGTGGCGCAAGCAGCCCGTGAGCTCGCGGTTTCGCCAGCAAAGCTCAAGCGAGACTGGCGCACGGCCCGAGCCTTCCTGCAGCCGGAGATTGACCGCCATGGACACCCCTGAAGTACAGGCCTGGCAACGGGCACGCGCCTGGCTCGAACGCCTCCGCGACCTCTCCCCCGAGGAGCGCGAGGCGGCCCTGCAGCGCGACCTCGCCGACCAACCCGCGCTGGCCGACGAAGTCCGAGCGCTGCTCGAGGCCGATCGGGGCACCCAGAGCCGGCTCGACGTCACCGCGATGGACGTCTGTGACCATCTGGAAAGGCCGGCGCCGAGCGACGCCCTGATCGGCCACCTCGTCGACGGCTGGCGGCTAGTCGCGGTGCTGGGCGATGGCGGCACAGCGACGGTCTTTCGCGGCGTGCGCGAGCCGGACGGCGGTCGCGTCGCGATCAAAGTGCTCAAGCCAGAAGGCGGCGGGCGCGCGTTTCTGCAGCGGTTCGTGCACGAATACGAAGCGCTGCGCGGCCTGGAGCACCCCGGTCTCGTCCCCGTGCTCGACGCCGGCGAACTCGAAGACGGCCGTCCCTACTTGATCAGCGAGCTCGTCGAAGGCAACCCGCTGCAACGCTTCTGCGCGGAGCGGCAACCGACGCGTGAGCAACGGCTCCTCCTGTTCGTCGAGATCTGTCGGGCCGTCCACTACGCGCACCAGAGCCTCGTCGTGCATCGCGACCTCAAGCCCACCAACATCGTCGTCGAGACCGCGAGCGGACGGCCGCGCGTGCTGGACTTCGGGATCGCCAAGCTGCTCGACCCCGTGCGCGACCCGGCGTGGACCGACGCCTACGGCCCGGGGCCGATGACGCTGGCGTTCGCCAGCCCCGAGCAGATCTGCGGCGCTCCCATCACGACGGCCGGCGACGTGTACTCGCTCGGGGTCGTCCTCTACTGGCTGCTCGCCGGGAAGACACCGTTTGCCGACGCGGCGGACCGCCAAGGGCTCGAACGAGCCATCCTGGAGCGGGAGCCGGCCTTCCCAGCCAGCCTCCCCACCGAGCTCGCGCGCGTGCTGCGCTGCGCACTCCAGAAAGAGGCGACGGCGCGGTATCCGTCGGCGGAGCATCTCGCCGACGACGTCGAACGCTTCTTGCAGCACCGTCCGGTCCGTGCCGGCCAAGATCCACCCTGGCGAGCCGCGATGAAGCTGCTCCGCCGGCACCCACTCAAGGCTGCTGTCGCGGGGGGCCTTCTGTGCCTCCTGCTCGGTGGCTGGCTCGGGGCGCGCCGCTCGCTCGACCAGCTCCGGCGCACCGAGGCGGTCGCGTGGCGCGCGCACGGGCACGCCGCCCAGACGACCCGGGTCCTGTCCGACCTGATGGCGCGCCTCGGCGCGCGCGAGCCGAGTGCGCAGCCAGCGCTGCGACGCCTCCTCGACGACGGTGAGCAACAACTGCCCGACCTGCGTGACGCGCCCGAAGCCGAGGCGAGGTTGCGCATGGCGCTGGGGGAGCTGGCCCGGACGCTCCGCCTCCCGGACCGCGCGACCGCGCACTACGAGCGCGCGCTCGACCTGGTGCGGACCACGCCCGGCCTCAGCTCCGCCGACGAGAATGCGTGCGTCGCCGCGCTGGCCGCGCTGCGCTGAACGGCCCTAGCCGCCCGCGGCTTGACAGATCCACGCGCGGCCTCGACCCTAGCCGCCATGGATCCCGCACCGCGCGTTCGCCGCGAGTATTACGCCCGTACCTGACGGGCGCCCAGCCGGTATCCATCCGTCGCGGGGCAGCCTACCGCTGCCCCGGCTCTTCGGGCCCATGGCGTGGTCGGCCAACCCGCCCAACCCATTGAAGAGCATGACCACGTTGCAGCGCGTCGACCTCGACGCCGACCACCCGGGCTTTCGCGATCGCGCCTACCGCGCGCGCCGCACCGAGATCGCCGCTCTGGCCCTGCGGCATCGCCCGGGCGCCCCGCCGCCGCGCGTCACCTACGACGCCGACGATCAACGCACCTGGCGCACCGTGTGGGACGACCTCCGGCCGCTCCACCGGGCGCTCGTCGCCACCCCTCTGCAGACGGCACAACAACGACTGAACCTCGGCGCCCACGCCATCCCGCAGCTCGCCGATCTCAACCCGCGGCTCGCGGCGGCGACGGGTTATGCCATGCAGCCGGTCGCCGGCCTCATCGAAGGTGCCGCGTTCCTGCGGGCCCTCGGTCGCGGCGTCTTTCTCTCCACGCAATACGTCCGCCACCCGAGCCGGCCGCACTACACGCCCGAGCCGGACCTTCTGCACGAGTTGATCGGGCACGCGGCGGGTCTCACGCTGCCGAAGATCGCCGCGTTGAGCCGCGCGTTTGGGCGGGCCGCGACGGCGACGGACGACGCCGACCGCCTCGGTGCACTCGAACGGCTCTACTGGTGGACGTTGGAGTTTGGCGCCGTGCGCGAGGCGGGTAGTGTGCGCGCCGTGGGTGCTGGCTTGCTGTCCTCCATCGCCGAGATCCAGCATCTCGTCGACGGCGCCCGCCTAGCAGAGTGGGCCCCAGAGCGCATGGCCCGCACGGACTACGATCCCACGCAGCTGCAACCCCAGTATTTCGTCGCCCCCTCGTTCGACGCGTTCGTCCGCGACCTGTCGCGCGCCCTCGCCGACCTCACGCCTGGCTGAGGGCCGCCGGCGGCGGCCCGACGTAGCGCGCCTTGGGGCGAAACAGCACCCCGTCATGGGCTTGCTCCACCGCGTGGGCCCCCCAACCGATGATGCGCGCGCAGGCGAACATCGGGGTACACAGCGCGGGCGGCAACCCGCAGCCCTCCAACACGACCGCGGCGTAGTACTCGACGTTCGTCGCCAGCACGCGGTCCGGCTTGGCCGCGCGCAGGGCGGCGAGCAGGGTCGTCTCGATGGCCTGGGCCTGCGCCGCCCGCTCGGCAACCAACGCGGCCGCCACCTCACGAAGCAGGTCCGAACGCGGGTCGGTCGTCCGATACACGGCGTGCCCAAAGCCCATCAGTCGCCGTCCCGCCGCGAGCTCGGTGGCGGCGAACGCAGCAGCATTGGCCGCCGGGCCGATCGCGTCGAGCATCTCCAGCACCCGCGCCGGGGCGCCGCCGTGCAGGGGCCCGGACAGCGCCGACAACCCGGCGAGGACACACCCGACCAGGTCCGCGCCCGTGCTGGCGACGACCCGCGTCGCGAAGGTCGAAGCGTTGAGGCCGTGATCGACGGTCAGACCGAGGTAGGTGTCCAACGCCTCCGCACGCGCCGGCGCCGGGACTTCGCCGCTGAGCGCCCATAGCACCACCGCCGCGTGGCCCAGCTCGGCCGGCGGTGCGCCCATGAGCGGCGGCAACCCTTGGGCGCGACGCCAGGCCATGCCCACCAACAGCGGCCAGGTCGCGCCCACGCGGAGCGCCGTCCGCCGGCGCTCCGTCGGGGTCTGGTCGAGCAGCGGCGGCACCGCATCGGCCGTGCGCAGCGCCGCCAGCAGCGCCCGCGCGCCGTCGAGCGGCGCGACGTCGCGGGGCAGCGCCGCCGCGAGCTCCTGCAGCGCCCTCGGCACGGCGCGCAGCGCGGCCAACTCGGCGCCAAACGCCGCCTGCGCCGCGGTGTCGCCCGGCGCCCCGCCGTCCACCAACACCCGCCAGATGGTCTCGACGTCGTGGTCGCGGGCCAGCTGGCAGCCGTCGTACTGGCGATAGTGAAAGAACCCCTCGGACCCGCGCACGGCGCCGAGCTCGGTGCCGACCACGGGCACCCCCTTCAGGCCGGCGGGCGGAACCCAAGACGTCTCGGTGGATGTCATGGCCCTAGCATCGACGAGACTAAATACATGGACCAGGTTGATCCACTCCACATGGATCGATCAATGTATAGGGTGGTCCCCTCCCGCCAACCCCACGCTTCTTCCCCCCGCACCTGTTGGCCACTCGCCGCCGCCCGCCCCTCCTCTCCAGCGTCGAAGCCGCAGCTCGCCTCGGCGTCCAACGCGAGACGCTCTACAGCTACGTGAGTCGCGGCTTGCTGACGCCCATCCGGATCGGCCGAACCAGCGCCTTCAAGCCCGCCGCGGTCGAAGCGCTGCGCCGCCACCACGCGCGCACCCGGCGCAGCTCTCGAGCCGACGGCATGGCGGTGCCGATCCCCAGTCGTATCACCCGCATCGAGGACGACCTCCTCTGGTTTCGCGGCTACCGCGCCGACGACCTGGTGCGCGGCGGTTGGCGCTACGAGGCCGTCGCCGAGCTCTTGTGGACCGGCGCGCTCGCCAAGTCCGCGGCCTGGCCCGTCGACGGCGCCTTGGCCCGCCGCGTCCAGCGCACCCAAGCGCAGCTCCCCGCCAGCACTCCCGCGATCGACCGACTGCGCGCGACAGCGGTGCTCGCCTCGGCGCTCGACGAGGCACGGGCCGACCTCGCACCAGCGTCGGTCACTGCCAAGGCCCGGCGTCTCCTACCGCTGCTGGTGATCAGCTTGCCCCGCCGCGGCAAGTCGTCGGTCGAGTCGCCACGCGCCAGCATCGCGGACCGCCTATGGTCACGCCTCTCGGCGCGTCGCTGCTCCCCGGCGTTCCGCGCGGTGCTGAATGCTGCCCTCCTCCTCCTCGCCGACCACGAGCTGGCGACGGCGACCGTCGGGGCCCGCGTCGCCGCATCCACCCG
This sequence comes from Planctomycetota bacterium, assembly GCA_039029375.1. Taxonomy (GTDB): domain Bacteria; phylum Planctomycetota; class UBA1135; order UBA1135; family UBA2386; genus JBCCGH01. The sequence continues at coordinate 15,035 of JBCCGH010000059.1, read as the reverse complement.
CGCCGATCCCTATGCCGTTCTGCAGGCAGCACTCGGTGTCGCGGCCGGCGCGCTGCACGGGACCGCGTCGATCCTAGCGTTCGAGCTACTGCAACGGGTGGTCAACGAGGGCGTGGCGCCCGACGATGCCCTGACCGAGCTCGGCCCACCGCCTAGCGAGCCCTATGCGGTGCCCGGCTTTGGCCATGTCGTGTACGTGCGCGATCCGCGCGCCCCCCTGCTACTCGAGCTACTGGCTCGCGCCGCACCGCGACGCCCGCTCGAGCGGATCCACGCGCTGCGCGCCGCGGTCCACCGGCGCACGGGCCTCGAGCCCAACGTCGACTTCGGCTTGGCGGCGTTGGCCGTGTGCGCGCAGATGGACCGTCAGGCCGGCCCGGCGATCTTCGCGATCGCGCGTTGTGCCGGGTGGTGGGCGCACGCGCTCGAAGAGTGGGGCGAGGCGCCCCTGCGCTTTCGCCTCACCTCGCAGTATCTGGGCCCGCGCGGCTCGCGCCCGCCCGGCCGCGTGGACTGAACTCCGCGCGCCCGGCGTCAGCCGCCGCGGCGGTACTCGAGCAACTCCATTCGCAACACCTCGAGGCCGCCCTGCTCGCGCACGAGGAGCACCGGCGGGCCCGGCTTGGTGTGCGCGAACCAGTACCGCTCCACCGCGCCGGAATCCGTGGACGCCGATTGCACCGTGTAGAGCCAGCAGTCGTAGTCGCCGGCGACGACCACACAGTGCGACGGCTCGCGGGCGGCGAGCACCGCGTCGTACGCCGCGTGGTCGCGCAGCTCATCCCACGTCGCTCGCGCCCTGGTCGCGTCACCCAGGCGCGTACCGCGCAGATCCTCGGTCCACGACTCGACGTTCACGCCCTCGGCGTCGGACTGGTCAAAGCGCATCACCTGGATGATCTCCGGCGCCCGCGGTCCCGCCTGCACGGCAAAGCGCAGCATGGTGCCGTCGGGATGGGCCTCGCGGATCTCCGCAGCGGTGTAAGGCGTCGGCGCCTTACCAGAGGTCGGCCAGGCATCGGTCGCAGCACAACTCGCCAAACCGACAAACGCGAACGCCAACAACAGGGTCTTCTCCATCACGGCGCCGGATTGTAGTGACCCGTGGCCGGCGACGCGACGCCTCGCCTCAGGCCGGCGCGGACGCCGACGGCTCGTCCTTCGCCGCCGCCTTGGCGCGGAGCGACGCCAACGCCTCACGCCGCTCCTCCAAGAAGCGACGGTACGAGCGGGAGTCGCCGAGCGTCGCCTCAAGCACCGCCAACCCCTCGGCGTAGGCGGCCAGATCGGGTCGCTCCCGCGACTCGAGATACAGCAACAGACCGCCCCAGAAATCGCGCGTCGGATTGCGCGCCGCGGGCCTCTTGCCTTGGCGGTACATCGTCCAAAACTCGCGCCCCACCACCGCGTGGCTGGCGGGGTCAAAGCGGTCATGGCGCGCGACGATCTCGAGCACCTCGAGATCCGCGAGCGCCGCGGTGTAGCGGGCGGAGTCCTCGGCCGACACCGCGCCGACCTCTGCAAGCAGCCGCCGCGCCTCCGCCAGGCTCAGCGCGCCGGTCTCCAGGCCGGCCTCCAGCTGCCGCCGACACGCCCCCGCGATCGTCTGCCGGGCGTCGCGCGCCACGGTGAGATAGGACTCCGCGCGGTCGACCATGGCGGTGAACTCAGCCACGGACTTGTCGCGCCAGCTCGCGTGCCTCCCCAATACGCGGCCCGAGGCGTCCATGATCGCGTGGTGCGGCCAGCCAGTGCCGCCGCACTCGACCAGAAGCTGGTCGCGCTCCGGGTCGACCCGCCCGGTGACGTGGCAGTAGAGCACCACGCGATCGGCGAGACCGGCGAACTCCTTGGCGGCGAGGATGTCGCGCTCGCAACCGATCGACATCCCGCACGGCACGAACGAGCGCGTGAAATGAGCGAAGATGAGCTTGCCCGAGCCCGCGGCGGCTCGCTGCGCCGCCGCCAAATCGGTGTGCCAGTTGGCGGTCCGCAGAAAGGCCGCGGCGTGCTTGTCGGCCAGTCGAGCACGGAGCACGGCCGGATCCGTCGGCGCCTGGGCGGCGAGCGCCGCGGTGAGGAGAAACGAGACAGAAGCGAAGCGTCGCATGGCCCGCCCACGACGACCGGCGGCGGCCAAGCCTCCCGGGGAACCGACGCGGTCCCGGACCGATCGCCAGATTCTGTTGCCCCTGGCCCATGCGGCTGGAGTGAGCCATCTCGAGCGGGCTCGGCGGCCCGCACCCCGACCCCGTCGCGCCGCGCCGGGGCCCATCCAGGAAGCCATCAATGAACTCTCGCGTCCTCTCCCTCTCGTCGATTCTCGCCCTGGCGGCGGCGGTTCCCGCCCAGACCGACTGCCTCTGCGACTACCGATTCGGTGCAGCGTGCAACAACTATGAACTCTCCAGTCGTGACCCCTGGACCCCCGGCACGACCACGGCGCTGATCGCCGGTCCGGCCCCGGCCGGGTCGGCGAGCACCTTCGTCGTCGGCGCCCGACTCCCCGCGCCCATCAGCCTCGCTTCCCGTGGCTATCCGGGGTGTTTTCTGCACGTGCAACCGTTCTTCACGATCCCGCTCGGGGCCGCGACGCGGTTCGCAGCGCTGCCGCTGCCGGTGCCGAATGATCCAGCACTGGTCGGCATCTCGCTCGCCGCGCAGGGCTTGGCCGTCGATCCGGCCCTGACGAACCCGCTCCTGGCTTCGAACGGCTGGTCCTTCGCGTTCCGCACCAAGGCGCCGAGTGATCCGTCCCCCAGCTTCCAGGGTCTCGCAGGCCTCTCGTTTGGCTGCAACGGCGCGCAGGTCCCGGCGCCCGCACCCGCCGAGGTGTTCGACGAGTTCGTGGCCTACCACACGCGTCTGCCGGCGACCGACCGCGCCGCCGACCCGAGCGGCGCGACCGCCCTGCGGCAGATCTCCGGCCAATCGGCCGACATCGTCGTGAACGTGCCGACCCTCGGCCTCCTCGAGTTCGGCCGTGGCACGAGCTACCTGCCGCGTTGGGTGCCGATCACCGGCGGCTCGGCGCCGCAGACGTTCCCGCAGCTGCCGCTCGTAGGGCCGCGCAACGGCGACGGTGATGCGACCCGGCCTGACCGCCTCAACCGCTACGCCTACGCGCGCATCGTCAGCGCCGACGGTAGCAACATCGTGGTGCACCGACGCTACGTTCCGGACCACCGCGACCCGACCCCGACCGGCTGGGTGCACGAGATCTACACGATCAGCAGCACTGGCTCGGTCACCCGCGTGTCGCACGAGAGCGCCGGCACCATGGACGGTGCCGCGCAGCCCGCGCGCAACCAGCAGCAGTCGATCACGCTGACCGCCTCTGGCATGAGCGCCGGCGCGGCGAGCACGTTCGCCCGCCCGCTGCCGACCCGCACCCCCGGCGCTTCGGCCGTCCTGCCGAACGCCCTGACGGCGGCGCTCTCCTTGTCGCTGGACGACAGCACGGCGGTCAATGATCGGACGACGATCGAGAGCGTGTCCGGTACTCAGGCCAACGTCGAAGGCCGTCTCGCGCACTGGCACGCCGGCGTCTCCGGCCGCGCGCTGGCGTTCGACGGCTACACGTCGGCGGTCACCGTCCCCGCCGCGCGCACGCCACAGGTCAACGGCTCGTTCACGCTGTCGTGCTGGGTGTCGCTTGCAGCGTACCCCTTCGGCACCGTGCAGCTGGCCGGCCAGGCCAGCCCGCACGGCCACGACGGCTACGTCGCCGAGGAGTTCACGTGGGGCACCTACCTCGCGGACAAGACCACCGGCCAGCGGGTCAACCAGCCGCTGACCGTGGGTGGTATCGGCTACCTGCTGGCGTTGGACGGCTTCGGCCGCACCGTGGTCGCCGCCAACATCGACGGGCAGTGGATGTCGGTCAGCGCGCCGGTGAACGAGCGGCTCCCGCTCAACCAGTGGATCCACCTCGTCGCGTCCTACGACGCCACAACCGGTGAGATGCGCATCCTGCAGAACGACCGCGAGGTCGTCAACGAGGACGTCGCCATCGGCGCGGTCGTGAACGATCCGTCACTCGACTTCGTGATCGGTCGCAACAAGGAGCCGCAGTACATGACCGGGGCGATCGAGATGCACGCCGAGGCGTTCACGCGGTCGATCTTTGGCTTCGAGGGGCTCATCGACGAGGTGCGGCTCTACAACCGCGTGCTGAGCCGCCCCGAGGCCACGACCTCCTTTGCCGCCGGCAACCCCAGCGCGCCGGTCCTGCCCAACCGCAGGCTGCCGACCGTGGCCAACGGCACGAGCTTCGACGCGCAGTCCACCACCCTGCCCTTCCACGACCTGTGGGATGAGCTCTTCCACGACAGCGGCTATGACGACGTCGTCGTGACCTTCGATCTCGATCCCACCCGCAAGATCGTCTTCTGGAAGGGCATGTCCTACACCCCGTCGTGGCTCACCCCCCACAACGGCTCCGGCCGCACCGATGACATCTGGAACCACGACCAGAGCATCGAGTCCGCCGACGACGACCACGGTCTGTGCGAGCACATGGCCGACAAGGAGGTCCGGCACGCGCACGTGCGGGTCCTCGAGCGCACCGCCGCGCGCGTCGTGGTGCAGTACCGCTACGCCGTGGTGTCGCCGGCCAACCGCCTGGCCGCGGTCGCCAACGAGGTCGCGTGGGCAGACGAGTTCTACACGATCTACCCGGACGGCACGGCCGTGCGTTGGGTGCAGGACTGGTTCTGCAACGCGCAGCGCCCGCTCGCCGGCAAAGAGCGCCTCGGCTGGCAGGGCACCTACTTCCTGACGCCACCGGGCTCGAGCCCGCGCGACATGGTGGATGCCAACATCGCGACCGTCATGGCAGCCAACGGCCAGGTCGGCCTTCTCAGCGTCGAGAACGTGACGCCGCCCAGCCAGATGCTGGCCGACCCCATCGTGGTCTTCACCAACACCCGGTCGACCGACCGCCTGTTCCGCGGGTTGCCAACCGGCTCGCCGGTCACCTACTACCCGGAGCTCGCGCAGTCGTGGAGCGCGCCGGCCGCGCCGGATCCCGATGAGTTCTCGGTGGCCTACTCGCCCTACCAGACCTTCAACCACTACCCCGTTTGCCAGGTCCCGGACGACGGCCGGCTGGCCCTGTTCGCCGACCGCATCTCGCACTCCGAGGGCTGGGTCGACATCGACATCGCCGACCGGATGCTCTACGGCTTCGCGAGCGCCGACGACGCGGGCCTGCGGATGACCAACTTCTGGAACTACCCGGCCACGGTGAGCAACGCCGCCACGACCACCCCCGGCGCCACGGTCGCGTCGCTCGGCTACGAGCCGCGGGAGCACAGCTACCAGTTCGACGCCGAGATCACCCAGCTGAGCTTCCAGCTGCAAGCCGCCCCGGGCCGGCCCCGCGCTGGCGACGGGATCCAAAGCTTCGGTGTCGTCGTGCGCAACTGGGACGACTTCGGACCGCTGCCGACCGTGCGGGTGAACGGCGCCGTCGTCGCCGCCCGCACTGGCGTTCACTACGAGCAGGGCATTCGGACCCTGGTCGCCTGGGTGCCGATGAGCAACCAGCCGTCCGCGACGGTTGTGATTGACTGATGGCTGATCGATCCGGCGTCCGCCGGATCGATGATCCGGTTGAAGGGGCCGGAAAGAAGGGGAACGCCAAGTCGCCCGCACGGACCCTTCGAGCCCGAACCGCGAGAGTCCTTGGCTCGCACCCGCTCACTCGGCCTCGGGCTCTGAGCAGGGGTGCCCTGCCCATCACCCTCGGCGTCACTCGCCTCAGCCGGTGAGCGAGCGACGCCGAGGGTGACGGGCAGGGCACGGTCCCGCTCTGATGTGGAGGGTGGTTGGCTTGGGTGGGGTGGCTTGGGTGGGGTGGCTTGGGTGGGCTGGCTTGGGCCGCGGCTTGGTGGTGGTTGGTGGGCGCTTGGTTGGCAAACGGAGTGAGTCGGGGCTCGGGGCTGGGCCGGAGTTTGAGTAGCATGCGCGCGCTGCACGCATGAGCTACACGTACGAGTATCCTCGAGCGGCTCTGACGGTCGACGTGGTCGTCGTGGCGGCGCCGGTGGATGGGCGGGCGCGGGTGTTGCTGATCCGTCGCAAGGGGCCGCCGTTTCGTGGGGCATGGGCGCTGCCTGGCGGCTTTGTTGACATCGACGAAGACGTGGAGGCGGCGGCGCGGCGCGAGCTGCGGGAGGAGACGGGATTGGCGGTGGCCAAGGTTCGTCTTCTCGGGGTGTATGGCGCGGTCGGCCGTGATCCACGCGGGCGGACGGTGTCCGTGGTGTACCTTGCGCTGCATCCGGGGGCGCCGCCGGCGGCAGTGGCGGGCGATGACGCGAGCGGTGCGGACTGGTTCGCGCTGGCGCGGCCGCCGAGCAAGGTGGCGTTCGACCACCGGGAGATCCTGCGCGATGCGCGGCGGCGGCTGGCGGCGCTGGCGGAGCGGCCCGAGGATCTGGTGCGAGAACTGTTGCCGCCCCGGCTCGGCTTCGACGCGATGCTGGCGGCGTTTCGTGCGGCCTTGGGGTCGAAGATCGATCGTGCCTCGCTGCGCCGCAAGCTGCTGCGGCGCGGCCTGCTGTCCTGAAAGCCGGGAGGAGCGTCCGTCCAATGAGCGAAGCCGTGTTGTCACCCCGACTCGAGGAACCCGCGCCGGCGCAGGACTTCGGCGCCGCGCTGCACGAGGTCGAGAGCAACCTCGAGGTGCGGCGGCTCATGTTCGTGCTGAGCAACGTACTGGTGCCGGCGTGCCTGCTGGCTCTGAGCGACGGCTTGACGGGCACGGCCTACCCGCCAGCGCTGCGGTGGCTCCCCGAGCATCTGCTGCCATTGGTCGGCGGCATCCTGATGATCGCCGGTGTGCTGGTGACGGGGATTCTGACGCGCTGTCACTTCGGGCTCGTGGTGAACGGCAGCAAGATGGCCAAGGTCACGACGGGTGTATTGCGGGCCCAGCCGCTCTACTGGCTCGGCGTCACGGCGAACTTCGTCGCCCTGACGGCGCTGTCGGCGGCGGGCGGGGCCAGCCTGCTCGTGGCCGGTTTGGGTGCGCCATTGGCCGCGGCGATCACCGGGCCGGTGCTGTTCCTGCTGTGCTTGATCTATCTGCGGTGGAACCACGGGCGCGCGAATCGCCTATGCGCCAGACTTACCGAGCAGTGGCAGGCCGGCACGGTCGCCGCGGCCCTGCGCGAGGAGCACGCCCGCAAGTCCCTCGACGCGACGACGGCGGACATCTCGGTCATCGTGGTGATGGCGGCGGCGCTGTTTGCCGGCGCGTTCAACAGCATGACGAACGTCGGCGGTTTGACGGACGCGCTGACGCTGACGCCGGCGGCCGCGACGCTGCGCGCGCACGGCGTGGCGGCGCTGAGTGGGTTTGCCCTGGTGTCGCTCTTGCTCTCGGCGCGGATGGTGGTGCGGCTGCGCATCGCGCTCGCGGAGCACTCGCAAACGCTGGCCGCGCTGCGCGGTGAAGCCGATCAGCCGTGGCGCTTCCGCCTGCACGAGCGCACCTACTTGCTCTTCGGCATCGTCCACCTGCTCAGCGTCGCGGCGGCAGTGATCCTGGCGTGGGATCTGGGCGGAGTCCGGGTCGGCCTCGGCGTTGGCGGCGGCCTGCTGATCGCGGGCTTGGTCTGGTATCCGTGGGCCCTGTGGCGGGCCGGGCGCCGCCAGCGCGCCTGAGCGCGACCCGCGGATCGTCCGGCGCGACACGCCGCGCGAACGCATGCACGAACCGCGCGAGGTGTGGTTTCTGCCCCAGTCGTCGGCGATCGTCAACGCCCGGCCGCGGCGGCACGCCGCCCCTCGGCCAGCGGCAGGGAATACCACAGCGTCGACGCCGGCCGCTGGGCCCACTCCCGTAGCTCCCGGATGGCGGTGGCGATGGCGTCGCGGGTCAGGACACCGCGTTCATCCAGAACGTCGGCGCTCCCGGTCAACACCCCGGCGAGGTTGTCGACCACGCCCGCAAACTGTGGCGTTCCCTGGCAACCGCCGTAAGGGATGGTCGTGACGCGCACCGGCCGGGCGCCGGCGTCGACCAAGAGCTCGACCAGGCGTCGGCCGACCAGAGGGTCACAACCCAGCGCGCGGTAGCCCTTCCAGTACGCCTCCCACGCCGCCGCGACCGAAGGCAACGCCGGCCAGAGCCGCAGGAGCTCGTGGTCGTCGTCGAGCAACACGACCCGCCCGCCGTCCGGTCGCACCGCGCCGACCATCTCGCGGACGACGGCCAGGGGATCCGGCACGTGCTCCAGCACGAAGCGCGCGTGCGCCAAGTCGAAGGTCCCGCGCTCGGCCGCTGCCAAGGGCAGGGCCGTCGCGTCGCCTTGCCGCAGGTCCACGAGCCCGCTCTCGCCATCGCGCTGTGCGAGCGCCGCCGCTGCGGCGAGCTGGCGGCCGTCGCGCTCCACGCCAACGACGCGACGGCGGGTGCCGCGGGCCATCGCCCGGGCCATCTGGCCGAGACCCGCCCCGACTTCGAGTACCGAATCCACCCCGTCGAGCTCGAGTGCCACCAACTCCTGTTCGTTCAGGAGCTCCTGCATGCGGGAGAGTCGACCCTGCTCGTCGGCGGTAAAGCCGTGGATGTAGACGCCTTCGCCCATTGAGTTGCGCACCTCTAGGTTGCATCAGCCACACCGAGCTTCCCTCGGTCCAGCAACGTGCGCATCATCACATCGCAGAACCCGGATCGACCTGCGGTGTCTTGCCCGAGCACCCTGGCGTCGAGCCCCCGCGCCCCCAGCCGATCGCCATGCGCCTTTGCGTCGTCAGCTACAACATCCACAAGTGCGTCGGCGGCATCGACCGGCGCTACAACCCCGATCGAGTGTGCGAGACGATCGCGCACTACCAACCCGACATCGCGCTCCTGCAAGAGGTCGCCCAGGGCAAACGCTTCCGGGGTGACGTGCAGGTCGACCGGCTCGCCGAGACCCTCGGCTTCCGGCATCGGGTCTCTTGGATCAACGTGCGGCGCAAGAGCGGCGATTACGGCAACGCCGTCCTCAGCCGGTTTCCCGTCATCGACCACGAGAACATCAACATCACCGTCGGCCCCAACATCAAGCGGTCGGTGCTCCACGCCCGACTCAAGGTCACCTCGCCCCAGAGCCATTCGCGCGTGCTTCACGTGTTCAACCTGCACCTCGGCCTATCGGAGCTGGAGCGCCGCATTCAGCTCAACCGTTTCGTCGCGTGCAAGCCGTTTGCGGGGCTGCCACACCGGGCGCCGATCTTCGTCGGCGGCGACTTCAACGACCTCTGGGGCCGGCTCCGGACGAAGCTCGAGCCGTTCGGGTTCCGCGCCATGAAGCGCCCCATCCGCACCTTTCCGGCGTTTGCGCCGCTCCGCCCCCTGGACTCGATCTACGTCCGCGGCGACCTGGAGCTCGAGTCGGTCCAGAGCTCGCGTCTCCAGGTCGCGCGCCAGGCTTCCGATCACCTGCCGCTGATCGCGCACGTCAACCTCACTGGGCTATGACAGCGCCCCGACAGCGCCAGGAGCATGGATCAGGGGCTAGTTGACAACCTCTGCGCGCTACAGAATTGGCGTCAAAAGACGCGCTGTGCGATCGCGGAGGCGGCGCCAAAGAACCCACTCCGCCAGCTCCTCTCGAGTAACCTGCCGCGCCGACGCCTGCCGCGCGTCGATCACAGCCGCGATCTGCGCGGCCAAGTCGGCGTCGTAGCACTCGAGGCTGAACTCGAAGTTGAGCCGAAGGCTGCGCGCGTCCCAGTTCGACGACCCGATGAACGCCCAGGTGTCGTCGATGAGCACGAGCTTGGCGTGGTCAAATGGCGCCGGCACCAGCCACACGCGGCAACCATGCTCGGTGAACGACTCGAAGAGCGCTCGCATGGCCCAACCGAAAACCGGCACATTGCTCCGCTCTGGCACCAGGAGATCGACCTCGATGCCGCGTAGCGCCGCCGCGTCAAACGCGGTCATGAGATCGGCGTTCGGCAGGAAATAGGGCGTCACAACGCGAATCGAACGCTGCGCGACGCCGATGGCGCTCAGCAACGTCAGCCGCAGCTTGTCGAAGTCCTCGTCCGGGCCCGCGGCGATGGCACGGGCCAACACCCCGCCGCGCGCCTGGAGCGCGGGGAACCACCGGGCGCCGCCAAGCCGCTCGCCTGTCGTGAAGGCCCAATCCTCGGCAAACACCTCTTGCAGCATGCGCACGATGGGCCCCTCGATCCGAAAGTGCAGGTCGCGCGTGGGCGCGCCGCCGCGCGGATCAGCGAGAATGTGACGCTGTCGGACATTGAGCCCGCCGGTGAACCCCACCACCCCGTCGACGACGCAGATCTTGCGGTGGTTGCGCATGTTGAAACCCGGACTGGGGAGCGGCCCCCAGCTCGGGTTGAAGCGCGCGTGGGGCACGCCATGCTCCTCAAGCAGCCGCGTGGCGCGCGGCCGGGAGTAGGTCAGCCCGGCGTCATCGATCAGGACCCGCACCTCGACGCCGCGCGCCACGGCCCGCCCGAGCGCGGCTGCGATGCTCTGCCCCACCGGACCGGCCTCGAAGATGTAGGTCGCAAACGTCACCGACTGCTGGGCCGCGCCAATCGCGTCGAGCATGGCCGGGTAGGTCTCGTCGCCGTCCGTCAGGATGCCCACGCGGTTGCCGGCAACCAGGGGCCGGCGCAGGACCTTGTCGAGCGCCGCTTCGAGGGGAAGGAACTGCTGGCCACGCGCCCCGAGCCGCGCCGCCAGATCGGCCTTGGACACGGTGTGCGGCACGTCGCCGCCGCCGATGCGTCCCGCCAGGGGCCGCACCCGCGTCGCCCGCCGCTCGATGCGGTTGATCCCAAACAGCGCGTAGAGCATCGCCCCGATGAACGGCGCGAACAGAACGAGCCCCACCCAGAGCAGGGCCGACCGCGGATCGCGCTTGGTCAGAATCGCGTGACCGGCAGCGAGAACCCCGAGCAGCGTTGCGAAGACCAACCAGGTTGTAGTCCAGTAGAGCGGCACGGATCGGAGCTCGACCTGGGAGGTTAGCCGGGCGGCGCGCGATCCCGCGGCTCAGATCTGCCGGTGATCGACGCTTTGCGAGAGTACCTGCCCCCGTGGCTCATCGACGCGCTGCCCTGGCTCGGCCTGGCGTCGCTGGCGATGTTCGTGTTGACGCCAATGGCCGCCGCCTGGGTCATCATCCGCATGCCCGTCGACTACTTCACGCGGGCCGCGCCGCCACCACCGCGCCACCCGGTCGGCCGTGTCGTGGCGAAGGTGCTCGGCATGCTCCTCGGCGTCCTCCTGATCCTCGCCGGCGTGGCGATGCTGGTGCTGCCCGGCCAGGGTCTGCTGACGATCCTCATCGGCCTCATGCTGACTGGCTTGCCCGGCCGACGCCGCATCGAGCAGCGCGTCGTGCGCCGCGCTGGGGTCCGGCGCGCGCTCAACGCGATCCGCCGGCGCGCGGCGCGGCCGCCCCTTGAGTTTCCGGCTTGAGGCGTCGGCCGACGAACGCCGTGGCGCAGCCGAAGAACAGGCGCTCGACGCGGACCTCCAAACCGGCCGCGCGCAGCGTCGCCTCCCAGCCTTCGCCGGCGCCGAACGCCCGCGTGTAGACCCCCAGCATCCGATAGCACCAGGGGTTGCCGAGGAAGAGCAGGCCGATCACCGGGATCACGACCGACAGATAGAACAAGTAGGGCAGCCGCAGCAGCCAGGCGCGGGGCACCGCGATCTCGACGAGGCTGAACTCACCGCCGGGTCGCAAGAGGCGCGCGATGGCGGCCGCCACGCGCGCGCGGTCCGCGGTCGCAAAGGTCTTCAACCCAAAGCTCGACACCACGCCATCGGCCGATGCCGGCGGCAATGCCGTGGTAAGGAGGTCTTCGCACCGCAGCTCGATCGGCACCGCGCCTAGCCGCCCGCGAACTCGGTCCGCGCGCGCGCACATGGCCGGGCAAAAATCGACACCGACGATGCGTCCCGAGCCGCGCAGGCCGCGCGCGAGCAGCGGCCAGCACTCCCCCATCCCGCTCATCAGGTCGTAGACGGTCCAGCCCGGCCGCGCGGCGAGGCGGGCCACGCACGCCTGGCGCCACCGATGGGAGAACCCCAGTGACGCAACCAGATTCACCACGCCATAGGTGGCGGCCATCTCCTGAAAGAGCGTGCGGACGTAGTCGGGCGCGAACGCCCCCGGCCCCGCGCGCACGCCGCCTCGCGCGCTCAACGCCCGGCCGCCGCCTCGCGGAGCTCGGCGCGGACTTGCATCAACAGCACACCGAGCCGGTTCTGGCCCTGACCAAACTTGCCCGCCCCCCAGTAGGCATCGTGCGGTGACGCCTCGACCAGGGGCCGCGCACCGGTCCCCAACAGCAGCTCGACGAGCTCCGCCCGGGCAAACTTCAGCCGTAACGCGCGGAGCATGACCGCCTCTTTGATTTCTTCCCAATCGGCGCGCAGCGGCACCGATCGTGACTGCCCCAACGACTTGGCATCTTTGGGCGAACGCGCGCGCCGGATGCGCTCCCGGTAGTCGGCATGGGCGTCGGCGTCGAACTTCTGCGCTTGGAAGTAGTGTTCGACCGAAGACCAGTAGACCCCGTCGTCATCGAGGCCGTACGGCGCGAAGTTGGACAGCTCGAAGTACGGATCGGTCTTCGTAAAGAAGTAGATCGGTTCGGCCGCCCCGGTCATGACGACTCCGGCGGCTCACCCAGCTCGTCAAAGGCCGCGTGATACGCGACTCGACCGGTGTGGCCGGTCAGCACTCCAGGGTCCAGCTCGAGGACCTGGAACGCCGCGTCGCAGTCTGGGTGATAGTGCAGGCCGCGCGGCGCGGCGGCCTCGAAGCCAAAGCGGCCGTAGTAGGCCGGATCGCCGACCACGAAGATCGCCCGCCAACCGAGCGCCGGCGCCCGGGCCAGTGCCTCGCCCACCAACGCGGCGCCGACGCCGCGACGCTGGTGCGCCGGGTCCACGGCAACGGGCGCCAAGCCGGCGGTGGCGACGGCCGGCGTCGCGCGCCGCCCGGCGGCCGCAATGGCAGGCTCGACCTCCACGGGCGACAACATGACGTGCCCCACGACCGCTCCGTCGGCGACGGCGACGAGCGACAGAACTGGCGCGGCACGGCGTCGCAGCGCCGCGACGAGCTGCGCCTCGGCATCCTGGCCAAACGCCGCGGTCACGACCCGCTCGACGGTCGCCTCGTCGGCAGGTATCTCGGGACGAACTTCGACCTCCCCGTGCATCACCGGCGCCAGCATAGCGTCGCGGCACTGCGCGACGATGGGTCGTCAGCAGCCCCCCCGGCCCCCATGTCTGGCCGGGCAGAGACGCCCGAACCCCGGCGGGCGACGGCCGTTCAGGCCTGCCGGCCCCCGACGGTCGGTGTCCCGATCTTCCGGAACACGCGGTTGTGCCCGCAGGAGAACAGCACCTCGAAGGCCGGGTCTTCCTCGATGATCCGGTGGGTCGCGGCGGAAACGGCGCGGAGCCCGCGATATAGCCCCTCTGGCAAGTTGACCATCCGCCCCGCGTCGTCGACGACCAACAAACCGCCGTGGCGCAACATCGGCGGGTACAGCATCAAGTCGCTCACCACGGCTTCCAGCTCGTGGCAGCCGTCGACGTACAACGCGTCGAACGGCCCGTAGCGCTGCGCCAGTTGGACCACGCGCTGGTCCTGCGACCTGCCGCGAATCAGAGTCGTGCGCTCCATCGACAGGTCAAACTCGGCGTGGATCCGGCGGATGGCGGCGACGTAGTCGCATTCGTCGTGTCGGGAGTAACGGTCGCCCGCTGACGACAGCGGCGTCACGCCGTAGATCTGCGCCGTCTTCCCGAGCAGACGGCCGAGCAGCGCCATCAGCGAGATCACCTGGCCCTTGTAGACGCCAATCTCGAGGAACTTGAACGACGCCGGCAGGGTCTCGACGATAAGGCGCCACATGTGGTGGAACGCGCGGTCACCGTAGCCGTGGTCATGTCGATCCACGAAGTCGCGGTGCGCGCGCAGCTGCGGCTCACGGTTCGCGCCACGCTCGAACGCATCGTAGAGCTGACGATGACATTCGACCGTGTTCTCGTAGCCCCCCGCGACGTCGGCCAGGGTGCCCTCGCCGATTCCCAATAGAGTGGTCGCCATCTCTCCTCCTTGTCGCCGCTGGTTTCATCGGCCAGCGTCAGACCCCGCTTGACCCTCGCGGAGGCCACGCCTGAACGCGGAGGCCCCACGGGCACGGGGCGATCCAGGCGCCGAGAAATCCGACAGCACCGGCCCGGCGTGGCGGCCAGAGCTGGCCGAGCCCCCCAGGTCGTCCTCACCCGGGACCGGTGAGGGCCGCAGCGCGCCGTTGAACCCACAGCAGGGCAACGGCAACCAGGGCGACGGCCGTCACGCAGGCGGAGACATTGCGCAGCGCGGTCATGACGCGCCAGACGCTGCGCTCGCTGTCGAAGCCGACGCGCTCGGTCTCCAGGGCGCGCTCGAGCTGCGCAACGCCTGCCGTCGCGGAACCCGAAGCCGCTCGCGCGTCGCTGAGCTCGCGCTCGAGCTGAGCCACGGACGCGGCCGAGTGCACGCGCGGCAACACGCCGATTGCCCACGAGCAGGTCACCGTGATCGTGAGCTGTGCTAACGCCACGACCAGGCACAGCGCCAACGACAGGTTCGGGTCGAGGTACCAGGCACGCGTTTCAGACATCGCCGAACGATCGTCGGCGGCGGGCTTGGCGGATCAACACGGCTCGGGCGACCCTCCCGGTTTGGCTCGAGTTCGCAGGCCGGGTATTCCTGTGGCATGCGCTACCGGGTTCGCGATAAACTCCTGTCCTGGGGCGACGACTTCACCATTCAAGACGGCGACGGCCGCGACGCCTTCTTCGTCGACGGCAAGGCGCTCTCGTTCGGGAAGAAGCTCTCGTTCCAAGAACGGACGGCTGCGGGATTCGCCGCGCCGGGACCGGTAGCATGAGATCTTCCCAGAAATGACCGGTGTAGCGCTCGACCTTGCGCAGTGCCGATGCGAGCCCCTCAGGATCGCCGGTCAGGCGCGCGCCTCCGAGATCG
>JBCCGH010000058.1:0-49125 GCA_039029375.1 Planctomycetota bacterium | reverse complement strand
CGCCTTATCCTTCTGTTCACTCGAAACGCCCTCCCTGGCGTTGTGGTCAGTTGTCGCAAACCGACGTACGATGCTAGGAGAAGGGGGTTTCGAGTGATTTAAGAAACGGAGCGCCCCAAGCCGCGCTTGTTCGAGGACTAGTGGTGTGTCGGTCGAGTGAAACGCAGCACCCGCGCGGACGAAGGCCGCGTGCTCGGGACAGGCTCGCGCCTGCCGGCGCCGGGGGCTACGCGCGGGTCGCCGCCAACGCCTTGGGGATGCGGAACGCGGCGACCGTGCCGTAGCCCGGCGCCGACTCGAGTCGCACGCTGCCGCCGCACTTGCGCAAGATGCGACGGCAGATCGGCAGGCCCATGCCGGAGCCAGGGATCCGGTCATTGCTGTGCAACCGCACGAGAAGGTCGAACACTCGATCCTGGTCCTCTGCGGGGATCCCGATGCCATTGTCGCGCACCGTGAACTCCCACTCGTCGTTGTCGCCGTCGACGATGCAGCCGATCTCGATGCGCAGCGACCGCTCACTGCGGTACTTGATCGCGTTGCTGATCAGGTTGCGGAAGATCGTCGTGAGCAGCGTGGGGTGGACCGTCACCACTGGTAGCTCGTCGATCTCGACCCGCGCCGAGATCTCGTCGAGATCCGGCTGGAGCTCGCGGAGGGCGCCGTCCAAGGCGTCGCGCGACGCACATTCCGAGTGCGTCGCGTCGACGTCGAGACAGAAGAACTGCTGAAGATCGCGGACCAAGTCTTCGGCGGCCGCGGCGGACTGTTGGATGTAGCCAAGAAACTGCTGTGAGTCGCTGTCCTCGTCGACCGTGACCATCCCCGAGAAGGTCCTGATGCGCCGGAGCGGACCTGCCAGGTCGTGTGCAAGACAGCGGCTGAAGGAGCTCATGGACTCGTTGCGCGCTTGGATCTGCTCGAAGTGCTCCTCCAGCGCGACGCTGGCGGCGGATAGCTCCAGCTCGTCGATGACGATCGCCGCGAGGCTGGTGAGCATCGCGTCTTCGCGCGGCGACAGCTGGCGCGGCTCGCGGTCGATCGCGCAGAGCGTGCCCAGCCGATGACCAGACTGCGTGATAAGTGGCGCCCCGGCGTAGAAGCGGATCTTCGGATCGCCAGCCACCAAGGGGTTGTCGTGAAAGCGGTCGTCGGTCGCAGTGTCTTCCACGACCAACGGCATGTCGCCGAGGATCGCATGGGCGCAGAACGCGACGTCACGTGGTGTTTGAGGCGCATCGATGCCGACCGCGGATTTGAACCACTGCCGGTCCGTGTCGATCAGCGAGACCAGCGAGATCGGGACACCGAGCAATGAGGACACGAGGCGGGTGATGCGGTCGAAGCGCTCCTCCGGCGGAGTGTCGAGAATCCCATAGCTACGCAGGATCGCCAGCCGTTCGGATTCGTTGGCAGGAATCGGTGCTGACTGCATGAGAACGGCCCTCGTTGGCCCCGGGGATGACGCGAAAGGCGCGTCGCTCGGAGCCTCGTCTTCGTGGCCGTCGTCGTGCGGCGCGCTTCGGCTTGAGGGTCGGTAGAACACCGAGTGCCCGATCCTTGGACACCCAGCCCCGGCGGAGGCCTTGGCTTCGGGTCTCGCGGCGGCTTCGCGCCACGGCTGCGGCCGATGCCATCGAAGGGTCGCCCGAGGGCTCGCTGGCGAGAATCCTCTTCCTTCTCGTTCGCTGCCCCGCCCGCCCCCTTACGGAAGAGGGCGACCAGCCACCTCGTCTTCACCATTGCGGGGTCCGATTTGATCGGGCTCGACCGGAGTGGCGTCGCGCGGTTGTCCGAGCGCCGCCACCCCGAAGCATCGCGCGGCCGGCGGCCTCACCTCGATCCGTCGATCGCCCGGCGCACGGCGCTGAGCGGCGCCGTGTCGCTCAGCGTGACGCGCCGCCCGCTGCCGCGCACGCCAAGGTCCCGCCACAGGGTGGTCAGGTCGACGCGCACCGGCTTCCACGCCCAGTCCCGATACAGCTCCATCAGCACCGGGGCCCCGACCGCGTCATCCGCCGCCTGCAGGAGGCGCTCGATCGGCCAAATGGTCTCGATCGATCCGCCGGCGGCCAGCACTCCGCGTAGAGCGTGCTCGAGGCCGTGCTGGCCGGCCGTGCGTCGGCGGATCTCGACGTCGGCGATGAAGCAATATAGCGCGCCCCCCCAATAGGTCCGTGCCCAGGTATGCGTGCGATTGAGTCCGCGATCGCCGGCCTGCGGTTGCCCCTGCGGCAAGCGATGCCGGAGCTCGCGCCAGAAGGCCCGGCGATCGCGCAATCCGGCGCGCACGCGCGCCACGGCTTCGACGTAGGTGGCCACGCCCTCCTCCAGCCAATGGTGCGCGGAAGGTAGCGAGGGCACCGCGAGGTGGACCATCTCGTGCGGCAAGATCCAGTCGCGGCGCAGAGTGCTCGTGCTCACGCCGGCGTTCAGCGGCGCTTCGATCAAGGCGCCACCCAGCCCAAACGTCATGGCCGACATCGGCTGGGTGCCCGGCGCGATCGGCACGTGCAGCAGCACTCGCGGCACCGGGAACCGGCCGAAGTAGCCCGCCACCGCATCGGCTGAGCGCTGGACCCAGGCGAGCAGCTCGGCTTCGGGCACGGTCCCAACGTCACCGGTCCGCAGGACTTCGATGACCCGGCCACCGGACGTTTCGACCGCCGCGGTGCGAAATCGACCCAGCGCGACTTGCGGTGCATACGGCACGGTGTCGGCGGGGAGCGCATACCGGGGCGTGCCTCGGGTGGCGACGCGGCGCACGCCGGTCGCGAACTCGACCCCGTCGGGGGTGTCGACCGAGAACGTCACCGTCGCCCCCGCCCCCGGAGCTGGTGGCCGGAGGAGCCAGGCACCGAGCGGCAGCCAGTGCGGCTCGGTCTCGCCCACGTCCGGCAGTGTCACCGCGTAGCGCAGGCGCACAGGCTCGTTCACGCCGGCCGGGAGCTCCCAGCCGTCGGGTTGTGGCGGCAGCTCGACCCAACCGTCATTGCGCCAGGCGCGCGGGCGGACGATGCGGTGGTGCGCCGTGCGCGCCACGGTGATCCCGCCCTCCGGCTTGGGCCACAGCGTGGCGTCCACCGCGAGGCTCCGCAGCGCCGGATCGACGCGGGCGTCGTAGCTCCAGCGCGCGCCACCGGGCGTGGCCCGAGGTGGCATCGCGCAGGTGCTGAGCAGGACGGCGGCGAGCGAGGCGGTCGCCGGGGTGGTTGAGGCAGCGGTGCGGGACCACGGGGCGATGCGCGTCACGGCCGCGATCGTCCCCGGATTCGCACCGTGCGTCACGATGCGGAGAGCCGCAGCGCGACTTCTCCTCACGCAAAGCGCCCGGGCGTGCGAAGCGGCGCGGGGCGGGTGGGTCCGTCAGCCTAGTGTTGTGTGTCGGAAGTTGGTTGCGTAAGTCGGCGAGCCATGTGTGCCGCTCGCAAGGCGCTGTCGACGCAGGGCTTGTTTGTGGACAAGTCGAGGAGACGCAACGCCGCGAGCGGCGCAGAGGGCCGTCGACATATGTGACGAACTTCCGACACGCAACACTAGTGGTGTGATTCAAGAATCTGGGGCCTTATCCGCGGCCCTCAGCGCCGCTCGCAGCGTTGGGTCGTCCTCGCCGTATCCACCAATATGCCTGCGGCGACCCGCCTTGCGACCGGCGCCGATGTCTCGCGGATAAGGCCCCATCTGCCTGAATCACACCACTAGCGCGCGGCCATCAGCGTGGTCGCCACGCCCGCCGTCGAGGCGAGCCCGCCGGCGGCCGCCGCGTCGAGGACCAACGCCTGCCAGTAGACTGTCGCGCCGGCCAGCGTTGGCGTGGTGGGCAGATCGAGCACGACCGATTCGTGGCCGCCGATGCCCGTGCCGTTGAGCAGGCCGAGTGGCAGCAAGGCGAGGGACGGGGTCGCAGCGAGCCACAGGGGAACGCCGAGGAGGCCGGTGCCGCTGGGGTTCGGGGCGACGTCGGCCAACAGGAACGCCGGGGCGCCGGCTCGGGCGTCGGCCACGGCCATGGTGAACGTGGCGTTACCGAGGAGCGGCGGCTCGTCCGCGACCAGGCGCGCGACTTGGCCGCCGAGACCGGCGCTGCCGTTGCCGTAGCTCGAGGGGACGGCGCTCGACAGGGAGAACAGCGTCGGGTGATCAAAGGGCGGCAGTCCCTGCGCCACCCGCGGGTCGGTGAGGCCGTCGCGCACGAACGCGATCAGTGCGGCGCGGTCTTGCGGCTGCAGCTGGAACGGTTGAATGCGCGGCGACTGGCCTTGGCGGAAATCACCACCGCGGGCGTAGAAGTCGATGACGCCGTCGAGGGTGTCTTGGCTCCCGTTGTGGAAGAACGGCGCGCGCAGGCTGACGTTGCGCAACGAGGGCACTTTGAAGGCGCCGTTGTCTCGCGGGTTGCCGGTGATCCCGCCGCGACCGAGGTCTTCGTTGCGCGGCCGGACACCGATGTTCTGGAACGACTGGTCGGTCTGCAGCGGCCCGCCGTGGCACCGATCGCAGCGCGCCGGGCCGTTGAAGATCTGGCGCCCACGCTGCTGCTGTTGGGTGAGCGCGCCGAGATCGATCGGGGCTTGGTCGGAGATCAGTGTGCGCTGATAGGTGGCGATCGCCATCGCGATCCGCGCCGGCGTGACCGCCGGATCGCCAAACGCCTCGGCGAACAATGCGGGGTAGTCGCGCTGGTCGATCCAGGCCTCGAGCGCTGGTGGTAGATCGCTCGCGAGCGCGAGTGGCACGGCCGTCGTGATCTCGGCCGCCAGGCTGACCCAATCTTCGCCCTGGTGGGCCATCTCGACCGCGCTGAGTGGTGGCTCGGCTGCTTGGCTTTCCAGTGACCCGCGGTTGCCGAGCACGACCTGGCCGCTGACCGGATCGCGGAATGTGCCAGTGGCGCGGCCGTCCCAGAACTGCAGCGGGTTGTAGGCCGCGTTGATCACCGAGGGTGCCTTGCGGCCCGTCACCTGCGCGACCAGCGGGAACGGCTCGGCGCGGTTGTAAGTGCCGTCGGCGTTGCTGTTGATGACGCCGGGCGAGCCCCTCAGGTCATCGTTGGTGCCGAAGGTGCCGTCCGGTCCGGGATGATGCGCGTCCATAGTGCGTGGGTCGCCGCCGCCGGCCTCCGGCAAGTGGCAGGTCGCGCAAGCCACGTTCTTGGTCGCGGACAGTTGCTCCTCCCAGAACAGCACTTTGCCCAGGTTGGCCTTATCGGCCGTGATTGGGTTGCCGGCCGGCACCGGCACCGGCGGCAGGCCCTGGGCCTGGAGGGAGCCGGCCGTGAGGGATGCGAAGAGAGCGAGGCAGCACGTGGGATGGGACGCGAGTCGAATCATGAGACGCAGCTCCGGGGCCGTGGCAGGGCCGCCCAACCAAGGGAGGCTTGGTCAGGCCGGAGAACGCTCCCGCTGCCGCGGGTTTCTCGCGGCAGAAATCGGCAGCCCCCCCGTGTGTCACCGGCGCGGTGCGGCCGTCGTGAGCGCCCGCGCGGCGGACCCGTCCTGCCAGCCCCGGGGAGCCAGCCCCGTAGCGTCAGCCCCGTAGCGTCAGTACGGGGCACGCCGCCCGGCGGACGATGTCCTCCGCGACGCTCCCCAGGTACAGGTGCTTGAGCCCGGTGTGGCCATGCGTGCCGACGATGATGAGGTCGGCGTTCTCGTCCGCCGCGACCTGGACCACTGCCTCGACGGGGTCGCCGTCAGGCATGAGGCCGCGCGCGTTGGCGTGCACCTTGCGCAGCTCGACCATCCACGCCTCCATGCCCTCTGTGGCCTTGGCGCGCAGCTCGGCCTCGAGGGCTCCCATGTCCACGGCGAGGATGCCGAACGGGCCGGCGGGAAACGACGGCGGCTCAAATGCGTGCACGGCGATGATCTCCGCGTCCGTGCCGGCGAACCAGTTGGCGACCTTCAGCGCCGCGCGCGACGTGTCGGAGAAGTCGGTCGGCACCAGGACCCGCTTCACTTGCCGCGGGTCCAGCGGCTCCCGCGTCCCTTCGGTGTGCACGCTCAGCACCGGCACCGGGGCGGTGCGAACGACGCGCTCGGCGGTGCTGCCGAGAAGCGCGTGGGTGAGGCCACCGCGGCCGTGTGTGGCGATCACGATGAGTCCGGCTTCGCGGTCCGTGGCCACGCCGTTGACGCAGGCGTAGGGTCGACCCTCGCGAAACTCGGTGGATACCTGCAGTCCGGCGAACTCCGCCTTGTAGCTCTCCAACTCGGCGGTGGCAGCGTTCTGTACCTCCGTCTTGATGTTCGGAAAGCCCGTCATCTTGACGACTTGATAGGCGGGATAAGATTCGGGCGGGACCGAGTGGGTCAGCACGATCTCGGCGCCAAAAGCCTCCGCCAGGGCCCGCGCGTGCGGGAAGGCAAACTTCGCCAGGTCGGAGAAGTCGGTCGGGACAACGATGGTCTTTGGGGTCTGCATGCGAGCTCCAAGTCCGTCTCCCGCGCGCTTTGGCGTCGAGGAGCCGCCGTGCATGGTAGCCGGAGTCGGTCCGCGGCGCCGCGGCGCGCGTGGGTCTAGGCGAACGCTTTGGGTGGTGCGCGAACTTCGCTCACCGAGCAGAAAAAGCGTGGCGGGATTCCGAGGCGTTAAGCTCGCGTCGTGGCACACGAGGGAACGGCGGATCATCGAGTCGGTCAGGGCTGGCAGCGTGCCTTCCGCGCCATCGGCGTGCTGAAGTGGAGCGCGTTCTGGGCGCTGCTGATCGCGCTGCTGCCGGTGCCGGCACCGTGGGTGCCGGTCTTCGCTGGGATCTTCGGCGACCTGACGTTCCTCGGGCTGACGATGTCGCTCACCGCGCTGTTCGCGGCGTCGCTGAGCGCGCTCTACGTCGCGGGCATGCAGGTCATCGGCGTCGGGACTCGGGTGCGCGCTGACGGCGGTGACTACCGGCATCGGAGCGGGTATCTGCCGCGCTGGGTGCAGCGTGCCTTCGACGTGCCAATGACAGGGGCCCAGGTCGGCTTGGCGTTGTTGCTCACGGTGCCGCCGGCGTGCGCGATGGGGGTGCTCGCCGACACCGCTTACCCGCTGCTGGCGTGGTTGCTGGCCGCGGTGATCGCGACCACCGTGGGGATGCTGTTGGCAGTGCCCTGGCGCCTCGCCAGTCCCGATCCGTCCTTTGTGCCGCGTCAGGCCCTGACGCGTTGGTTGACCGGCGTGGCGCGACGCTCCGTCGTCGTCCCATGGCTGGTGCGGCGGTTGCAGCGCGCGTTGGCCTACGTGGTGCCGAGCTCACTGTGTATCACCGTCGATGGCAAGGAGCGTATCGCTCCAGAGCACGGGCTCAGCCTCGTGGCCGCCAGCGCGACGTTGCTGGTGCTGCTGCTGCTGGCGCGGTTCGCCGAGCCGCCGTATGCCGGCGATGACCTGGTACTCGAGGCGCCGTTCCTGCTCTACGTGCTGCTGACCCTCCTGGTCTGGCTGTTTGGCGCGCTCGAGTACCACCTCGCCCGCTATGGGGTGCCGCCCTTGCTCGCCGTGTCGCTCTTGCTCGCGAGCGGCTACGGGTTGGGTCGCCGCACGACCGCAACGTTCGCGGTGGTCCCCGATCCGGCGAAGCCGCCGCTGCGCGCCGTCGCCGTCGCGGCCCCGGCGCGGGACAACCTGGTGGTCGTCTGTTCGACGGGTGGCGGCATCCTCGCGGCCGGATGGACCGCGCTCGCGCTGCAGCGCTTGCTGGAGGGCGAGGATCCGATCGTGCGGCAGGCGGAGCTGCGTTTGATCAGCGCGGTCTCCGGGGGCTCCGTCGGGGCGGCGTTCTTTCTGCACGGGATGCTGGCTGAGCGTCCGGATCTCGCGGCCATCTCGGCCGCGGCCGTGCACCCTAGCCTCCAGGCCGTGACCTACGGCTTAGTCTATCCCGACCTCGTGCGCGCGTTGACGGCCGGCGCCAGTAGTGCAATCTGGTCATCGGGCCGAGGCCAGTACCTCGAGCAGCAGTGGCAGGCGACGGCCGAAGCCGCGCTCGACGGTCGCGTCGTGCCTTGGCGCCTGCACGAGCTGATTCCGGCGATCGAGCGCGGCGACATCCCGGCACCGATCTTCAACGCCACCGCCATGGAGACCGGCCGCCGGGTGATGCTCACACCCATCGACTTCGTGGCGCACGCCGAGCGTGACGACCTGAGCGCGACCCTGACCGACTACTACCTCGGCGGGGCCTCGGCGGTCGAGCTCGATACGTCGATCTGGACCGCCGCGCGGATGTCGGCCACGTTTCCGTACTTGACTCCGGCGGCGTTCCCGAACCTCGAGGCGAGCGCCGGTGCGTCCAATCGCCGCGGTCATCACCTGGTGGACGGCGGGTACTACGACAACTACGGCGTGGCGTCAGCGGTCGACTGGCTCGAGCTGGTGCTCGCCGCGCGCGAACGGGGGGATGCTGCTCTGGAATTTCGCCAGGTTGCGATCGTGCAGCTGCGCGCGTTTCCCATCAGCCTGCCCGGCGAGGTGCCGCCCGCGAGCGATTTCACGGCTGAGCTGCTCGGGCCGCTCATCGGCGTGACGCGGATCCGTGACGGGGCCGCCTACTCGCGCAACGAGGTGGAGCTGCAGCGGTTCGAGGATCACTGGAACCGGCGGTTGCAGCATCGGCAGGTGCAGGTGCGCTCCTTTGTCTTCGCGCCGGACCGTAGCGCCAATGGCCCGCTCAACTGGCGCATGACGCGCCAGCAGGCGGACGACATGCGGCAGCGCTGGGACGGCGGCGCGGGAATCCGTGCCGCCAGCGCGGCTCTCTCCGCCTTCCTCGGCGCTGGTCGGATCCGCTAGGGCGGGTTTGTGAACAATCCTAGAAAGAGGCTCAGCAGCAGGTTGGGAGCGGGTGTGGGGAGTTGTGTGGGGAATGTGGAATGTTGTCCACAGTGGTGCGAGCCCTCTAAAAGCCCTGACCGCTCGTGAATCCACCGCGACGGCGACGGCGCGATCCGCCCGATCCGCCGCCGCGGCGCGAGCGGCCCAGCGAAATGCCGGAGCGGCGCACCACGCTGCGTCGGGCCGCAGAGCGCAGGGCCGCGCCGACCGCGTTGCCCATGGCCTCGACGAGCACGCTGGCGCTGCTGTCGTGCCAGCCCCTCATGTGGTCGAGGCGGGGGGCCGGTTCGAAGCGTTGGTGGTCTTCGAGCGTCCGCCACAGGGAGGCCGCGTCGGCCTCACCGTCGAGCACGCGGCGTAGGGCGTTGCGCAGGTCGAGACCGACGAAGCGCGACCTCGTGGCATCGAAGTTGCTGCTCCGAAAGCGCCGGACCGTGTCCTCGAGGTGCAGGGCTCGTTGGTCGAGCTGGGCGCGCTCGCGGGATCGGTCGGCAAGGCGGGGCGTCAGCTCGCGGAGGTCGGCGGCAAGGTCGCCGATCTCGGCGGCGAGTTGGTCGTCGACCGCCTCCGGCGTGCCGGCCGCGCGCCGCGCGAGCACCGCGGCCTCGGTTTGCTCGAGGTGTTGGCGTAGCCGCGCCAGGGCTTCCTCGTAGAACTCGCCTTCCGAGCGCTCGATGACGGCCAGCTCCTCGCCGCGCCGCGCCGCCACCTCTTGGAGCTGGGACACGGCGTCGACGAGGTTGTCGCGCTGTTCGCCGAGCTGTTCGCCCGCCGCCAGGACCGGCGGCAGGCCGACTTCGGCGGCGGCGGTGTCCTCGCGTGCCTCGACTTGATCCATCAGGTCCTCGAACTCGCCGCGCCGGCGCTCGACCTCTTGCGCGACGAGTCGCGGGGTGACCTGGAGGAAGTCGTAGCCACGCTTGCTGTTGGCATAGCCGATCAGCTCGGCGACCCAGCGGTCGAGCCGGCGGATAAGGCCGCGGCTGCGGTAGCCCTGAGTACCGAACTCGCGGTCGCGCAGGTAGGTGAAGAGACGGCTGTTGTCGTACGCGGGGAGCTTCTCGGCGGCTTCGCGCTCGAGCTCCTCGGCGCGAGCCTCGTCCTGGTGGAGCTGTCGCTCGGCTTCGGCCGCCCGGGTCGACAGCGTCGCGAATTCGTGGTCGGCTTCCAACAGGGCCGCGGCCTGCGCCTCGAGCTCGGTGCGGCGTCGCACCTGCTCATCGAGCTGCGCGGTGATCGCGTCCAGCGCCTCTTCTCGTTCAGCACGCTGCTGCTCGAGGCCGGCGATCTCAGCGCTGAGCTCGTCCAGGCGGCGGGTGCGACGCGCCTGGATCAACCGCAGCTGCCCTTCGACTTCGGCGAACGTCCGCTCGATCGAGGGATCATCGAGGCGGGGCAGGTAGTGCTTGGCCAGCGCCGTCACGGCTTCGCCACGCTGTGCGGCCAATCGTTGGACTGCCATCTCACCGTCACGCAGCTCGGAGGTCAGGGCGTCGACGCGCGACCGGGCCTGTTGGGCCGCGGCTTGGATGTCGCGCATGACTTGCGTCCCGGACTGCATGTTGGTCACCACTCGGTGATTTGGCGGCCGCGCACCAGCGGCTTGCCGTCGGTGCCGGTGAGCACGATCTCCTCGTCGAGGGCGCCGCGCCGCTTCATCGCGAACAGCTTCTCGTCGAGGACCCCGTCGCTGCGTTTGTCCGCGGCGATGCGATCCCACACCGCTTTGGGCACCTGCTCGCCCCAAGTCTGCACGCGACGCTTCTCGCCGTCCTCGGCGTTGTGCACCAAGCGGCGCAAGCGCCGCCCCGTCGCATCCACAGCCTCGACGATGACGTAGTAGCCGGACACGCGCTTGCCGTTCTCGTCTTCGTAGTAGCGAGGGATGCCGGATCGCTCGTCCGGCCGTTGCACGATCTGGATCTCAAAGGCGATGTCGAGGCGGGCGTGCAGTGCCTGCAGCTGCGCCGTGATCTCGTCGAGTCGATCCCGCGCGCCGAGTCGATGGAGCTCGTCGGCGTTGGCCTTGAGCCGTTCGGCCTCGGCCCTGGCGTTGGTGTCCTTCGCCAGGGCAATCACGGCGGCGTAGTGATCTCCCAAGCGTGCCCAGGCGCGATCGAGCTCGCTCTGCTGGCGGGCGGCCTGGCGCGCTTCGCGGCCGGCGCTCGACCATGGCCCAGCGCTGGAGCCGAACAGCCACCAGCCGAGCATGCCCACTGCGAGCAGCGCGGCGGTGGCGCCGATCACCGCGCCGCGGCGCACGTAGAGGTGCGCCAGCACCGTGCGCCAGCTGCGGGGCGGCTCCTCGAAGCGGTGCAGCGTCCGGAAGTACTGGTCGATCGCGGCCTGGATCTCGGCGTCGGTCACCGGCTCGCCGGTGGCGTCTGCCGTGGCGCGCAACCGCTCGCGCAGCCGGCCCTGGGTCTGGTCGAGGTCGAGCTGGGCTGCCGCGGTCTCGCGCTCGCGCCGCAACGCCGTGGCCACGTCCATGATGCGCAGCAGCTCCGGCAGGCTCTGGGGCTCGACAGGGTCTGGGTCGGACACGGAAGGCAGACGGTGGGCGGCAGCGCGGCCGAAGTTGGGCTGGAGTTGCGCCGTTGGTCGGCGCCGCTACGTTCCGTCCCTTGCTATGACCGCGCAAGGTGATTCTCCCGTCTCGGCCGCCGGTAACACCATGCAGCGCTACCTCGACCAGGCGGTTGGGGTACTCGAGCGGTTCGGCGTCTTGCCCGACGGCGATGCTCCCTCCGAGCTGACCAAGCTCCTGGACGAGGTGCGCCACGTCGACGAGCCCAAGGTCTTGGCCATGGCCAAGACCGTGAAGTACATGGGCACCTTCAATCAGATGGTGCGCGACAACGTCGCCGACATCGACGTGGGGAATCGCTTTCTGCAGATCACGCAGATGTTCGATTCGATCCGCGCCGACAGCAAGCGGCTCATCGCGCAGCTCGATGACGGCAAGATCGGCCTCACCGAGCAACTGTCGAACCTGTGGATGAAGCTGCGCCGCGGCACGCCGAGCGATCGCTTCGAGGAGATCGCCGAGCTCTACAAGGGCGTCGCGGGCGACACCAAGGTGCAGCTCGAGCGAGAGCAGGCCATCATGAATGGCTACATCGACTTCCGCTTCGCGCTCAAGGAGTCCGAGGTCATCGGCCGGGAGCTCATGGAGAAGCAGGTGCCGGTGTGGGAGAAGGCCAAGGCCGATCTCGGCGCCGCGCAGCAAGCGGTCGAGGCGGCGGCAGGGCAGGACGAGTCGGCGCAGTCGCGGCTCGAGCTCAAGCGCGACGAGGCCGCGCACCAGTTTCAAACCGAAGACCGCACCTACCAGCTGCTCAAGGACATCGCCGAGAACCTGTCGATTGGCTACGACGTCGGCGAGACGTTGATCGCGAAGCTCAAGCAGACCCACGACGTCAAGGATCAGGTCTATCGCCGTTCGGTGACGTTCTTCACCACCAACGAGCACGTGTTCACGATCCTCGGCGCGGTCTACACGAGCCAGCACGGGCTGCACGAGGCGACGCAGTCACACGAGGCGCTGAAGGAAGGCGTCAACAAAGGCCTCGAGGACGTCGCCGAGCTCGGCCGCGAGCTGGAGCGCGCGGCGCTCAAGGCTGGCTACGGCTCGACGATCAACCCGGCCTCGGTCGAGAAGCTGGTCACGGCGATTACCGACTACCAAGTCGAGTCGATGAAGATGATCGCCGAGCTTCGCAAGGAGAGCGAGGCGAACGCGCAGGAGATCCGGCGCGTGGTCGAGGACGGTAAGAAGCGCTACCAGGCCACGCTGGCCAAGTTTGCGATCGACGACAGCGCGGTGGGCTAGCCGCGTAGCCGCGGCAGCCGTTCGCGGGCCGTATCGACGCTGCAGCCGAGCCGGTCGACGCGCTGTAGCAGCACGTCGAGATCGACCGGGATGCGGCGGGTGGCGGCGTAGCGGTCAATGCCGGCGATGTCGCGCGGCGCGAGCCGCCGCATGAGCCACGCCTGTAGCTCCGCGCCGTAGCCGCAGTGCGTGGGCTCCGCGCGGCGCCGCAGGGCCGAGCCAAGGGGCGCCAGGACCGGGTCGTCGGCGCCGAGCAGGCCCTGCCACTCGGGATTGGGCAGGTCGGCCAGGCGCTGCCGCGCCTCGCACCAGCTGGAGGCCGCGAGATAGAAGCACGCGACCGCGGCAAAGCAGCCGAAGTCGGGCATTGCCCTGTAGGCCCCGGCGATCAACCGATCGAGGTGCTCGCACTCGCGGTTGAGCAGCGTCGCGTAGCGCTGGAACTCGCTGCCATCCGCGATCCCGCGCCGATCCAGGTCGCCGTCCAGCAGTGCGGCGATGCGCTCGATGCCGAGCAGCGTCCACGCCATCCCCGTCGAGAAGAGTGGGTCGACGAACGCGAACGTATTGGGCAGCACAATCCACCGAGGTCCCGCCGCGGCCGCCATGCGGTGCTGGACGTTCAGGCGGCACAGCCAGGGCTCGACGACTTTGGCGTCGCCGTAGGCCGCTTCGAGCCGCGGATAGCGGCGCAGCAGATTACGCCAGACGAGCGAGGCGGGTCCGGTGGGCGGGTCGCGCAAGAGCACGCCGGCGCTGACCACGCCGTGGTCGAACCGCAGCTCGTAGACCCATCCTTCGTCGAGCAGATGGTGGACCGCGGCCCACGGGGCGGGGTAGGGGTCGTCGTCTTGGCCGTCATCGGCGTGGACGCCCTCGAAGTGGGCCGCCACCAGCGACGATCTCGAGCGCAGTGGCGCGCCGGGGGGCAGCAGGAGCGCGCGGTGCAGCAGCCCACCGGGGCCGGTCGCGTCGACGATCACGGCCGTCCGCAGGGATCGTTGCGACTTGCCTTGCCGTACCTGCACTTCGACCGCGCTCTGGCCCCAAACGACGGCTTCGACGTCCGTTTCTTCGAGCACCTCGACGCCCTCGGTCGCCGCCCGGCTCACCAGGTGCGCGTCGACGTCGCGGCGCAACCAGTGCGCGTCGGCGGTGTGGTCGTTGGGACTGGCGGCGGCGAGCAGCCGGTCCGGCGGCTCGGCGCTGCCGTTCCAGTGCCGGTAGAAGGTGAAGCCGCGCTTGCGGCCGCGCCGCAGATCGGGCAGCTGCGCGAGCCAGCGGCCGTGGGTTGCCAGGTGGTGCAAGTCCTCGAGCCCCGAGGCGGCGGCGAGCCGTTCGAGGCTCAGCGCCGCCAGTGGCGTCGAGGATTCGCCGAGCGCGAAGCGCGGGTGGCGGTGGCGCTCGACCAGGGCGACGCGGCGGCCGGCGGCCCGGAGGACTCGCGCCAGGATCGAGCCGCCCATCCCCGAGCCCACGATGGTCACGTCGTAGTCGGTCACGGCGTGCAGGCCTCGCAGTCCACTGGTGGGAGAGAGTGCCCCAGCGCCTCCATCTGCCGCAGACGCGCGATCCGCGCGGCGCCGCAGTGGCGGCAGTGCGCGTGCTGCTCGAGGTCCCACACGTCGATCGAGACGACGTTGCGCTGGTCCTGCAGCGCCAGGGCGGCCTCGAAGGCCGCTTCGACGTGGCGCAGGGTCGGCGCCGCGAAGTCGCCTGCCACAGCAAGCGTCGTCATGGCCCCTGGGCTCGACCGCACTGGGATGAGCGTAACGTGCGTCGCGCCGGCGTCGAGCGCGCAGTGCACGCTGCGTTGCACCCAGATGAGATCTTCGTGGTGCGGCACGAACGGCGCGCCGATGAGCACGAACGCGCGCACCGCGATGCCGTGCTGGACACAGCCAGCTGCCGCACGGGCGAAAGTCTCGACCGTGATCTGCTTGCCGAGGCGCGGCAGCGCGACCGGGTGCACGGTCTCGAGGCCCATCGCGATCTCTAGCGTGCCGGTGAGGCGCGCGGCGAACCGCGCGGCGCGCCGCGCGTCGACGAGCCGCGGGTGGCTTTCGACGATGAGGCGACCGAACGGCGCGGCCGCCGCGGCGATCGCGGCGTGATCCTCCGTCGGAACCGCGCGCGGCTCGAAGAAGTTGCTCGCGTTGTAGAGCTTGACCGTGTCGATGCCGGCCTCGACGGCGCCCGCGAGAGCCTGCTGCAGCTGCCGGGGGATCGCTCCCGGCGGTGTGGCGGCGTCCGACGTGTAGCGCCACAGATCGCAGAACACGCAGGAGAACGGGCACTCGGCACCCGCAGCGAAGACGGTCCGGCACCGAGCGTGGCCGCCGCCCGGGCGGCGCTCGGTCTCGTCGAGCACGGCGTGTGGCCGCCAGACGTCCACCGGGGGCTTCCGCGGCCGCGCGGCCCGCACCGCGCCGGCGCTGTGGTCGGTGCTGCCGTGACTCAACTGTGAAGCGCGGCGAAGTGGCGTCGGTAGACGGCTTCGCCCCCGGCGAACAGTCGGTCGAAGGTCGGGATGGCGGTGGCTCCTTCCTGAAACCGCCGCTTGGGGAACACCGGGAAGTCGGCACGCCCGAAGACGGCCGCCATGCCACGACGCACAATCTCGCCCTTGAGTCGGTACAGCCGATCCGTGGAGCCCTCGGCGAGCGGCGCGAATGGGATCGCGGCCGCAGCCGCCACCACGTCGGGCTGCGTGAATGGGCTGAACGCGGCGAAGCCGAGGTGCGCAGCCGGCGCGAACGTGCGCACGCAGCCTCGGCTGTAGCCGCCGCTGTAGGTCTGCGAGTGTTTGATGCACTCGACGCCCCAGCCTTCCTGGTAGAGCATCGAGTTCTGCACCACGCTGCGGATGGTCAGTTCGGGGTTCTCCTCGATCGGATAGTCTTTCAGGTTCTCGTCGCCGCCGTCGCCATCGACGAGCAGCGACCAGGCCGGATACCGATTGCGCACTTCGCGCAGCAGCGCCAGCCCGGCGGTCGCGCACTCGACGTCGCGCGCCTTGTAGTCCTCGATCACCGCGACGGCGTCGTGGGGATCCAGGGTCGCGGCATCGACTTCGACGACCTCACTCAGGTACTCGAGCCCCACGCGGCCGAGGAAGTCGAGGGCCTGCGCCGCGTCGGCGCCCGCCCCGTCGACCGAGAGCGTGAACGCCTTGAGCCGTGCGGCGCTTTGCCCGGTCTGCAGCAGTAGATCGTGCAGCGCCAGCAGCACGGCGCCGCTATCGATCCCGCCGGAGAACGGCACGCCGATCGGCTCGTTCGGGTCCTGCGCGGCGAGCCACGAGCGGAGCGCGTCGGCCAGCGCGGCGACGTAGCGGTGGCCGATCTCGTCGAGGTCTTGGGGGAGCGTAGCCGCTGGCTCGAGGAAGCGTCGGTGGGTGGGGTTGGGGTCGGGGCAACCGACGAGCCGGAGCTCCGTCACATGGTGCGCCGGCGCCATCCGCGTGTAGTCCGGCCGAAACTGGTCGGCGAGTCCGCGCTCGTGCAGGCGGTGTTGGATCGCGTCGATGCGGTCCGCGACGAGCAGCAGCGGCCCGGACTCCTGCTTGGCCAAGAAGTAGCGCAACGGCCGGTCGAGGCTGCGCGCCAAGAACACGCGCTCGCCGTCCCGCGCCGCCAGCGCGAAGGAGCCGCGCACCCGACGGACGGCCGCCAGGTCGCCGGCGCGCATCGCGGCGCGCACGGCTTCCATGGAGGTGCCGAGCAGGCGCTGGGTGCTCGGCGGGATCAGGTCGACGAGTTCGTGGATGGGTCGCTGCATGGCATCAGCCTTGGGCCGGGGCGATCCAGACGATGATCGCCGCCAAGACGACGCTGGACCAGCCTTGAGCGACCGCCGGACTCGCCGTTGGCAGCCCCCGCCGACCGTTCTCGCAAGAACCGCACAAGGTTCTGGTGAAACCGCGCAACGCGCGCGCGCGTGGCGCGATGACCGGAAGTCCTCGAGCCGGGACGCCAGACCCTCTGGCCCGAGGGGTGTTTCAGGGAATCGAAAGAACTCACTGCAGGGAAAGAGATTATGAACGTTCGAATGGACCAGGGGATCTCGCAGGCGCTGCTCCGGCCGTTGGGTGAAGCCGGGGACGGAGCGCTGCGGGTCGCGAAGGCCGGGGCCAAGACGGCGGCCGCAGTGCAGAGTGTGGATGGGGAGCTGCTGCGCAGTGGCGCCAGCGACGGGGTCGACTCGATGTTCCGCGACCAGTTCGCGGCCCAGGCCGAGAACCCCGAGGAGTTTCACGCCTTGATGAAGCAGGTCTTTGGCGACGGCTACGACCGCGTCGAGGCCGAGAGCTTGCGGCAGCGCGCCCTCGACGGCGACTTCTCGTTCTTGCCCGAGGTGCGCTACGTGGGCTCGGAAAGCCTCGGCGGCGCCAACGGCGCGTACGACCAGGAGGCGGGCGTCGTCTACATCAACGAGGATCTCAAGGGCACGGAGCTCGCGCAGAGCACATTCGTCGAAGAGGCCGGCCACCACATCGACACCCTGGTCAACGGCGCCGACACGGCGGGAGACGAGGGCGAGATGTTTCGCCGGTTGATGTCGGGCGAGAAGCTGTCGGACGCCCAGATCGCCGACATTCGCGCCGAGAATGACATGGGCACGATCACGGTCGACGGCAAGCAGATCGAAGTCGAGTTTTGGGGGCTCGGTGACGCCTGGGACAGCGTCAAAGATGCCGCCAAGTCGGTGGGCAACGCCGTCAAGGATGCGGCCGGGAAGGTGGCCGATGGCGTCAAGGATGTCGCCGAGGGCGTGGCCGACGCGGGCAAGAAGGCGGTTGAGGGCGTGGTCGACGCGACCTGGGGCGCCGGCAAGGCACTCGGCAAGGGTCTCTACGATTTCGGTGCCAACATCGGGAAGGGCAACTTCGTCGACGCGTTCGGCTCACTCGGCAAGGGCGTGCTCGACGCCGGCCGCAAGGTCGTCGATGGCGTGGACAAGGTCGCGTTCCAGGCCCCGCAGCGCGTGATCAACGGCGCGATCGACGGGACGCAGAAGATTTTCAACGGCGCCACGGGCTGGATCCCGGGCAGTCAGTACCTGCACGAGGTGACCGATCGAGTCTTCGATTCGGGGCGCTCGATCCACAACGCGGTGTTTGGCAGCGCGCGCGATCTGTTCCGGGCGCCGGCCGAGCTGGGCATGGACTTCGTCCAGGACCTCGGCAAGTCGGCCGGGCACTTGTTGCGCGGTGAGTTCGGCGAGGCCGGCAAGGCGTTCGGCGGCGCGTTTTGGAACTTCGGCAAAGGCGCCGTAGGCCGCGTGATGGACATCGGTATCCGCAACCTGCACGCCGTCGCCGACGTGGTCGGC
This sequence comes from Planctomycetota bacterium, assembly GCA_039029375.1. Classification (GTDB taxonomy): domain Bacteria; phylum Planctomycetota; class UBA1135; order UBA1135; family UBA2386; genus JBCCGH01. The sequence goes on along the minus strand of JBCCGH010000058.1, from coordinate 31,142 downwards.
ATGGCGATCGGCCAGCCGCCGTCGCGCGGCCTGTCCGAAGACGAGACGCGGTTCCTGCGGCAGATCTACGGCGACTCGCTCGACTACGACTCGGTCCGCATTCGTCAGGGCGGCATCACCGACCTCGGCATGACGGCCCACGTCGTCGGCAACACCGCCTACATGCCCAAGGAGTACTTCAACGAGGATGGCACCCTCACCCGCCGGGGCATGGGCGTGCTGGGTCACGAGGCTGGCCACATTTGGCAGAACCAGAACGGCGGCGGTGACTACATCCACGAGGCGCTGTTCGCCCAGCTCGGCGCGATGATCGAGGAAGGCGATCGCAACGGTGCCTACGACTACGTCGAGGCGATGCGCGCGGGCACGTCGTTTGAGGACATGAACCCCGAGGAGCAAGCCTCGATCGCGGAGGACATCGGCATCGCCCTCATGGACGATGGGCAGGTCACGCGGGACGAGTTCGCCAACCTCACGGATGACGAGTTTGATTTCATGATGGAGGCTTGGGAGAAGATCCGCAGCGGTGAGGGCGCGCCCTGATCGTTGCGATCCCTTCGGTCCGGCGGCGGCTCGCGTTGGCGAGTCGCCGCGCGGCCATGTACCGCCATGATTCGAGAGTGTGCGAGGAGAGGAGCGACACGAACATGAGAAGCGCGATCTGCACTGGCGTGACGTTGCTCGCGTTGGCGGGCTGCACGACCCGACCCGACGACGCTTACGAGCCCAATGACGACCCGGCGCAGGCGACCGTGCTCGAGCTTGGCGCGGCGATTCAGGCCCGTGCCAACCAGGGCAACCCCGACTACTTTGCCGTCGTGGCCGAAGCCGGGACCAGGCTGCGCCTCGAGTTGCGCGATCTCGGCCTCGAGGACTGTCCGGCGTTTACGCTGATCGATCCGGCGGGGGCGGTGCTGTTCAAGGACGGCCGCGCGCGCTGCCGGCGCATCGGCGCGCCCGAGGTCCACGACCCGCGGGTGAGTTTCGAGATCGAGGCCGGCGTGGCGTATCGGTTCGCGTTGCCGGTCGAGACGAGCGGCGTGCACGTGCTGCGGATCGACGAGGGCTCGAACGCCGACAACATCGCGCCCTACAGCTGGGACTACGAGATCCTGGCGCTCGCCGGGCGGTAGTGGGGCGTCGCAAAAGTTCGCCACATATGTCGCTGGTCCTCTGCGCCGTTCGCAGCGTTGCGTCGCCTCAACTTGTCCACCAACAAGCCCTGCGGCGACAGCGTCTTGCGAACGACACAGATGCCTCACCGACATATGCACCGAACTTTTTGCGACGACCCACCAGCGGCTGCGGTCAGCGCGTCGCCACAAAGGCGTAGCGCCGGCATTTCTCGTTGCTCGGCGGCACGCGCACCGTGCCGTCGGGGTGGAACCCCAGCTTCGCGAGGAGGCGGCCCGACACCTCGTTGTCGGGCGATGTGATCGCTAGAAGGTGCGTGTGGCCGAGCGTCTCGACGGCGTGATCGAGGAGCGCCTTGCCCGCCTCGAACCCGTAGCCTCGGCCCTGGCAGGCGCCGAGGAGCGCAAATCCGAGGTCGACGTGCGCGAGGTAGTCGCGCTTCAGCAGGCTCACGATGCCGACCGGTTCGCCGAGCTCGTACCGCTGCGACACGAGGTAGACGCCGAGACCGTCGCGCGCCGCCGGATTCGGCGCCATGTCGACGACGGCTCGGCGCGCCTCCGCCTCGGTGCGGACGCCGCGGTCGCCGACGAAACGCAGAAAGGACGGCTCGTTGAGCAGGCGCACCAGGAACAGCGCGTCGGCCGGCTCTACCGGCCGAAGGCGCAGGCGCTCGGTCTCGATGGGGGCCATCGTGGGATCGGCATCATGCCACGACGCGGCGGCGCGGCGCGGCTTTGCCTCGGGCCAGGCGGGAATCCATGGTTGGTGGCGCGGCACCATCGCGATGGGCGAGCGGCTGAGTACAACCTTCGGCATGCTCGAGTCGCTGCCGCTCCTGCCCACCCGCAATCAGGTCCTCCTTCCCGGGGGGCGCCTGGAGTTGGACGTGTCGCGGCCGCGCTCGGTGTCGCTGGTGCGTTCCCTGCCGGTCGAGCGGCAGCCCGCCGTGGTGGTGTGCCCGCAACGCGATCCTGCGGCCGACGAGCCGGCGGACGGCGCGAGTCTCTACCCCGTGGGCGTGCTGGCGCGCGTGGTCAACCGCGAGGAGCGCGCGCCAGGTCGGTTTGCGTTGACCGTCGAGGGCGGGCCGCGCGTGCGCCTGGTCGAAGTGGACGCTAGCGGCGCCCACCCGCGCGCTCGGGTGCACTTGGCGCAAGAGATGCCGCTGAGCCGCGCCGCCCTGGCCGCCGAGCTGAACGGCCTGGTGACCGAGGCGCTGCCAACGCCACCGCCGCAGGTGGCCGAGGCGCTCGCGAGCGGCGAGCCCGGGCGCGTGGCCGACGCGGTGGGTATGCACGTGCCGGCTTCGACGGAAGCGCGCGCCGGGCTGCTGGCTGCGGCCCACCTCGACGAGCGCCTCGACGTGGCGCAACGGATTGTGGCGGCGCACCGCGACTGGCAGCAGAGCCTGGGCGCCCTTGATTTGCCGACCGGGGATCGCATGCGGCAGCCTTGGCCGCTGGCGGCGGACGTCGAGGCGCGGGTCACTCGCGACCTCGCCAACGGCACGCTGCAGCCGGACGAGGCCGCCGATCTGCGCTTTTTTGCCGCGGAGGGTTACGTGGTCTGGGAGGGGCTGCTCGCGCCTGAGGATGTCGACGCTCTGGTCGCCGACGTCCGTCGCATCGGCGAGCACCCGGGGTGCTTCCTGACGACCGACCATCGCAACGGTCGGGGGTTCCGCTACTCGGGCGGCGACTTCGACACGTTCGAGAGCATCTTCGACACCTACGTCAACTTCGAGAGCGCGCGACGGTTGAGCTTTCACCCGAAGGTCCTGCGCTTCCTCGAACTCTTGTTCGATGCACCACCAGTCGCGTTCCAGCAGCTGCTGTTTCAGCGCAGCAACGGCCACCCACTGCACCAGGACACCGCCTACGTCTGCGTGCAGGAACCGCTGATGCTCGCCGCGACGTGGATTGCGCTCGAGGACGTCGTGGCGGGGCGCGGCGAGCTCACCTACTACGCGCGGAGCCACCGCATCCCGCATCAGTTCTTCAAGGACGGCTCCAAGCGCTTCAATCCCGAGTTCGACGACGAGGCAGCGCGGCGCCAAAACCTCGTCGATCAATGCCTCGCTGCCGGCTGTGAGAAGCGCGACTTCATTGCCAAGAAGGGCGATGTCTTTGTTTGGTCGGCGGACCTCGTGCATGGCAGCAACCCGCGCACGTTGCCGGAGGCGGAGACGCGGCTGTCGTGCGTCACGCACTACTGCCCGAAGACGTCGTCGCCGCTGTGGTTCTACTTGTATCCCGAGCACCAGGGGTTGCAGGCGTATGGGGACCGGGCCTGGATCGCGAGCTCGCACTACCGACTGCCGACGGAGGGCGACGGCATGGCGCGGCCGAGCTTCCGGCTGCCGCTGCCGAGTTGAGGGTGGGGGCGGCACGCCCAGGCCGAACCGCCGCATCCCCGCGGGAGCGGGCGCCGGTCTCTCGGAGATTGCCGGTCGGGGGCGCGACGCAAGGGCCGTCAATCGCTAAACATCACGGCGGCCACTGTCGTTGTGAGTCGTCGGTGGGCCCGCGGGAAGAGCAGGCGTCGCCGCCCCCGGGCCACGCGACCCACTTGGCTCGGGTCGGCGAGGAGAGTGATTCAAACGTGGGCGTCCCTGTCTTCTTGAGCTACGCGTCGGCGGACCGCGACCTCATCCAGGCGTTGCTGAAGTTTCTCGACCCGCTGGAACGACGCGGCGTCATCGAGGTCTGGTGGGATCGAAACGATCTTCGGGCTGGCGACCGTTTCGTGCCCGAGATCAAGGAGGCGATCCGTCGTGCGAGGCTCGCCATCGTCGGCGTGTCGCAAGACTTCTTCTCTTCCCCGTTCATCACGAAGGACGAGGCCCCCCTGCTGGTGGACGGGGTTGCCGGCGGACGCCTGCGGCTGATGCCTCTCTTTCTGCGGCCGTCGCCAGAGGTGGGCAAGAAGTGGCCGGCGCAGCATGCCAGTGGCCTGGTCCTCGGCGAGTTGCACGGCCTCAACGACCTGCAGAAGCCCCTCGCCACGGGCAACCAAGACGTGCTCCTGACCGAAGCGGTTGGGCGTTTGGAAAAGGTCCTCGAGGAGCTGGTGCCGTCGTCGGCACGTCCTGCTGGAACCACGGGGCGCACACCAGGATCGGCACCGCGGCAAACCAGACCCGCTGACGGTCGTTGCTGCGTGCGTGTGATCGCGCCCCGCGCGACGAAGCGCGTCGCCGGCACCGGATGTCTGGTCGCACCGCGCATCGTGATGACGTCCAAGCGGCTGATCGGTACGGCTGTGGAAGGAACGGTCGAGATTCGCCTCGCCTCGGGCGAGATGGCGGAGGCGTCGCTGCGAGACGTGGTTTGGCGGGGCCAAGATGGGCTCGATGTCGTCCTGCTCCGCCTTCCGGATGCCGCGGAGTCGATCCCTGCGCTCCTGTCCGCGGAGGCTTTGGAAGGTCCGTGGGACGCGCTGGGATTCGGCCGTTCGGCGGTGGGCCCGCACGCCGTGGGGGCCCCGGATGTGGCCATTGCCGGCGATGCCAGTGACGTGCCGTCCGGCGGCACGCGGATCTCGTTGGACGTCCCGTCGCAGCACCAGCCCGGTTCGCCGCGGGAGTGGGCCGGCCTAGCCGGAGCTCCGGTCTTTCGTGACGGCGCCGTCGTTGCGGTGATCACCAAACCCGTGGCGTCTCGGTGTTGTGTGGAGGTCGTACCGGTCGCGGCATTGCTCCAGGCGCCCGGGTTCGCAAACGAAGTCGCCGTCTCGGCGGTGGAAGGGCCGATTAGGGCGAAGCTCCGGGAGTGTCTACCGCAGTCCGAATGCGCTCGCCGAGAGCTCAGCGCAGAATTCGAAATCGCGTCCGAGGATCAACTTGCGGAGCGGTTGCTGCAGGACCAGCACGCCCTCGCGAAGCTGGCTCGCGCTTTTGATCGTTGGCTCCCCACCGCGCCTCGCCCAGAGCTCGCCACGGACGGCCAGCGCTTGCTCAACGTGGCCGCGTGCATCGTCGCTGCGAGACTCCCAGTGTATGTCGTCACCTTGGGCGACGGCATTCGCCAACTGTCGGCTACGACACCGCTGACGGCAGAGCCTCAGGTTGCCCGGGACAGGCTTCGTTTGCCGATGCTCAAGTCGCCCGCGGAGGTCGCCGGCGAGCCGGTGGGCCGAGATGTCCACCTGGTGGATCAAGTCCCGGAGACGGGATCGACGGTCGATCAAATGGCGATCGATCTCATCGTCGACGTGACTGCGCCGCTTCCTACCGATCACCCGCTCGATCGGTCCCGACCCCTGGATGACCCCGGCAACGAGCGCGCCGTTGCCTACTTTGGAATGCGGCTGAGCCAAGGGCCGGCACAGCGCTACCTTCTCGAGACGAGCCCGCGGCCCGTCGACGAGAAAAGGGAGCTTCGCCAAGCACTTGGCATGGTCGCGCGTTCGCTGCCTTCCCTCGGAGTCTATAGCCTGTCGGGCGATCCAGAGCGCCTGCGACAGGAGCTGGACGAGTTCGTCGGGCCGGTGGTGGGCATGCAGGACAAACTGCGGGATCGACTGAACCAGCGGAAGGACGGTCTCGACCATGAGCAGCGCTGATTTTCTCTCCCACGTCTCGCCAGGCGAGGACTTGAAGCTCCCGCCTCTCGGCGCGGTGCCCGAGCGCGTCCACGTGTTTGACCGCGATTCGATCCTCGCGGTCCGCGCCGCGCACGCGTCACGCCGCCCGCTGCTGGTGCGCGGTGAGCCGGGGACGGGCAAGAGTCAGCTCGCGCACGCGGTGTCCGTGGCGACGTCGCGCGTCCTGGTCACGCACGTGGTGACCGGGCGGACGGAGCCCTCGGACTTGTTGTGGCGCTATGACTCGGTCGCCCGGCTCGCGCGTGCCCAGTCCATCGGGCCGCGCATGACGCAAGGCGACCCGATCGACGTCGATGCCGAGATGGCGGAGTCCGAGTTCGTCACACCAGGGCCGTTGTGGTGGGCGTTCGATTGGGCGTCCGCGTCAGATCGAGCGCCCGAGCCGCAGCAGTACCCAGGGGCCGACGCCGACCGCGGCGCCATTCTGCTGATCGACGAGATCGACAAAGCGGACGCCGACGTGCCGAACGGGCTGCTCGAAGCTCTCGGGGATGGCCAGTTCGTGCCGTACGGGCAGCCAAAGCCCGTGTGCATGAGCGCGGACCGAGCGCCGCTCGTCATCGTCACGACCAACGAAGAGCGTGCTCTGCCCGACGCGTTCTTGCGCCGGTGCCTGGTGCTGCGTCTCGAGCTGCCCAACGAGCGCGAAGCCTTTGTGACCCTCTTGGCGGAGCGCGGGGCCCTGCACTGCCCCAAGGTAGATCACCAGGCGCGTCGCGCCGCGGCGGAGATGCTGTGGGAAGACCGCAGCGTCGTGCGCGACGCCGGCCTATCCCCGCCGGGACAGGCCGAGTACTTGGACCTCTTGCGAGCGCTGGTCGCGCTCGCGCCGACCAAGGCCAAGCGGGCGGATCTGCTCCGTGAGCTAGGACGCTTCACGTTCCGCAAGCACCCGCGCGAGCAGGTGACGTACCCAGCCGAGCGGGCCAAGGACGAGGCGGGCGCGTGACGCCGCCCGTCCGACGTGCCGTTTCGCGTGCCCGGTCTTGGCGCGCGGAGTTGCTGCACGCGTGGGCTTCCGACGGAGGGGCGGGCATGGCTTGGGTCGCCGGTGCTCTCGGGATGCACGTCGTGGACCGTCCCGAGCCACCCGAGTCTGAGCCCGAGATCGAGCCAACGATCCCCGACGCGGTGCCGCAAGGCCGACTCGATCTGCCGCTTGCCGAGCCCGACCTCGGCCTGCCCGCCATGGCGTCCGTGCCGATCTGGCGCGTCGTCGAGTTTGAGGCGTTGGCGGATCCCGACGACGATCCGCCGAACGAGCGAGCGGGGCGGCCCGAGATGCGGGCGCCCGATCTCACCCCGGCAGCCGACCGCTACCCCGTGTGGCCGCCGTTGCTGCCGTGGCCGCGGCTGCGTGCGTTGCTGTTCTCACGCCTGCGGGATGCAGCGGTGACCGGTTTGGTGGACATCCCGCGCTTGGTCGATCAGCTAGCGCGCGGGCGCGAGGTGCACCGACTCCCGCGGGCCGTGCGTCGCACGCGACCCGGTCGAGTGGCGTTGATCGTGGATCGCAGCAGGCGGCTCATTCCGTTCTGGCAGGATCAGGACACGCTCTACGTCGAGCTGCGTCGCTGGCTCGGCCCGCATGGCGTGGAGGTTTGGCTGCCGTTGCCAGGGCCCGATGCGTTCGAGCTCCGCCGCGTCAGCCGGGGCCGCGAGACGGAGACGGCGCCCGATCCCGGGGTGCCCTGGCTGGCGCTGAGCGACCTCGGCAGCTACGCGGGCGCTGACGAAGTCGTCCGGTGGCAAGCACTCGGGCGCCGGCTCCGCCGCGCCGGTCACCGGCTGCACGCTCTGGTGCCGTGCCCCAAGGGTCGCTGGGCCGCTTCGTGTGAGTCCTGGCGCGCCATGCTCTGGGATCGTCCGGCGCGCGCCGCATCGGCGGCGGAGGCGGACGCGGCGCGTGCCGAGCGGCTACTGACCTGGCTGGCACCCGCAGTGCGGATCGAGCCCGGGCTGCTGCGGTCCGTGCGGCACCAGCTGCCCGCGGACCTCGTGGACACACAGACCGAGGTCGCCGCCTGGCGGCACGAGTCCGTGCAGGCCGCGACGGCGGTCGCACTGGCGGTCCGTGCAGACGTTCGCAAGCGTCATTTGGAGCGCTGGGGGCGGTGGGCGGAGCAGGACCCGGGAGTCGCGCAGCGAGTGGTCGAGGCGATCGCGAGGTGGCACGCGCCGCTGTCACGTGAGATTCACGCCGAGGAGGTGCTGGATGTGGCGGCTGTGCAGCGCGGGGTCGTTGCCGATGCTGCAGTCGAGACCGCCAAGGAGCTCCTGCAGGCCCTGTGCGCCGACGCCGGCCGTGGACCGGCCGAGTCGATGAGCGCGCGCCACGCCTGGCTGTGTCGGGTCGCGACGCGGACGGCCGATCTCGCGTACGAGCACCCCGAGATTGGCCCCGTTCGGGTCGCGATGTGGAAGGTCGGGGCCTCGCACGATCCCGAGTCCACGCCGCCGCCTGGCGTCCACCCTGGCGACCTCGAGCCGTCAGCCCATCGCGCGGTGACGCGTTGGGCCGCGAGCCAAGTCGGCGTGCAATTGCGGCTGACGCGGGGCGCCGGTGGTGCCGGCAGTCCCTGGGCGCACCTCGAGATGCGACGCCCGGTCGTGACGGTCCGCGGGTCGGGGCGCCATGCGCGCCAATTTCGGCTCTTTGACGGTGACGAGGCCGGCATCGATCTCCCCGACGCGGTCGAGGACGCGGCCTGGGCGCCGGGCTGGTCGAGCGATGCCGGCGAGGACGGCTACGGTCGGTGGGTTGCGCTCTCGGTTGGTGGCGTCGTGCAGCGGTTTCGCTGGGTGCCGCCGGGGCGGTTCGCAATGGGCTCGCCCGCATCGGAATGGGGGCGATTCGACGATGAGGTCTTGCACGATGTGGTCATCACGCGGGGGTATTGGTTGGCGGAGACCCCCTGCACGCAGGCGCTTTGGACCGCCGTGTTGGGCGACCACCCCAGTGGCTACGCGGGGGCGACGCGACCCGTCGAGCAGGTCAGCTTTGAGGACGTGGAGCGGTTTCTGCGCGCGCTGGGCGGGGGAGTCGATGCCGAAGATGGGTTTCGCCTGCCGACCGAAGCTGAGTGGGAGTTCGCGTGTCGGGCTGGGACCCGAGCGGCGACCTACGCGGGAGACTTTGATGAAGAGACGGCGCGACGCGTGCTGGATCCCATCGCGTGGTTCTCCGGGAATGCCGACCAGACACAGCCCGTGGCGGCCAAGAACGCCAACCCGCTCGGACTGCACGACATGCTGGGCAACGTGCACGAATGGTGTCGTGACAGGGTCGTCAGCAGTCGTCACCCTCCAACCGACCGCGCCGAGGTCATCGACCCCGTCGGTCTCGAGGGCTCGAGGCGTGTCGTGCGCGGTGGCTCGTGGGACGGCGTCGCCCGCAACCTGCGGGCGGCGTTCCGCGACGCGAACGCGCCCGACGGCCGGTGCGAGTTCCTGGGCTTCCGCCTTGCCCGAGGTCAGGGTGCGCCGGAGCAAGGCGCGGCGGAGGTCGGCGCGGGACGCGCCGCCGAAGTCGCGCGGGGATCCCCGCTGACCCTCGACCTCTGGACGGATCGGGGCCGCTGGCGGGTCTGCGCCGCCCCCAAGCCCGATTGGGCCGTCGCGCATGGGCGGGACGAGTTCGGCGCGTGGGCGGATCTTGAAGTCCGTGGCGTCGTCCAGCGGATGCGGTGGATCCCGCCGGGTCGCTTCATCATGGGCTCCCCGGAGTCGCAGTTGGGGCGGTGGGAGGACGAGGTCCCGCACGGAGTTGGGTTGACCGATGGCTGGTGGTTTGCCGAGACCCCGTGCACGCAAGCGCTGTGGGAGGCCGTCCTTGAGGCTCAGCCGGAGCACGCGGATGGCCCGCAACATCCGGTGCGAGGCGTGAGCTTTGAGGAGGTGGAGGAGTTTCTCGCCCGCCTCCCGCTGGCGAGCGTTGAGGACCAGTTTCGCTTGCCGACCGAGGCCGAGTGGGAGTACGCCTGTCGCGCGGGGACGGCCACCGCGACGTACGTGGGCGATTTGGAGGCCGGCGAGCCGGCGCAGCTCAAGCGATTGGACCGGATCGGATGGTACGAGGCGAACAGCGGGGGATCGCCGCATCCTGTGGCGGAGAAGTTGCCCAACCCGTGGGGTTTGTACGACACGCTGGGCAGCGTGCTGGAGTGGTGCGTGGATCGGGCCGAGTTCGACGGCAACGCGGTGGTCACCGACTCCTACGTAGACGGGGTCGCCAACCCCGTCTCGCTCGAGGGCTCGGAGCGTGTCGTGCGCGGTGGCTCGTGGCGCGACGTCGCCCGCTTCCTGCGGGCGGCGTTCCGCCACGCGGTCGCGCCCGGCGTCCGGAACGAGAGCCTGGGCTTCCGCCTTGCCCGAGGTCCGGTCGTGCGCCGTGCAGGGGGCGCTGCGAAGCGCGGCGCGGGACGCGCCGCCGGAGCGGCGCCCAAAGCCAGCCGAGATCGAGGCTGAGATGCGGTTCGCGTTCTTCGCCGTCCCAGTTCAGGCTCCGGAGGGTGCCGCAGCCGAGCTCAATGAGTTCTTGGCGAGCCACCGGGTCTTGCAGGTCGAACGATCGTTCACCGGTGCCGGCGTCGCTGGCGTGTGGGTGTTCTGCGTGTCGTACACGGAGGCCGCGGATCGTGCCGCATCGGTGCGTCGCAAGAACAAGATTGACTACCGTGAGGAGCTGTCGGGACCGGACTTCGCGGTCTACGCCCGGCTGCGCGAACTCCGCAAGGAACTGTCGGAGCAAGAGGGTGTGCCGCCGTACGCGCTGTTCACCAACGAGCAGCTGGCGATGCTCGTGACGCGTCGCGTGCGCTCGGAAGCCGCAATGGGTTCGATTCCTGGGATCGGGCCGAGCCGGCTCAAGAAGTATGGCGCGCCCTTCTTGTCCTTGCTGCGAGAGGCGAGGTCGGACCACGAGAAGAGGAACGGTGAAGATGGGGAAGCGGACCCGAGTGACCCTTGAGGACGTGGCGGGTTGGGACCATCTCGCCGCCGCCTTTTGGCGTGCGGCACGCGGCAAGCGCGACCGTCCCGAGGTGATGCGTTTCGAGCGGCAGCTGCGCCTCGAGCTGCGGCGTCTTCGCGAAGACATCCTCGATGGCTCGGGACCACTGGGGACCTATCAGACGTTCATGATCCACGACCCCAAGCGTCGGACGATTCATGCTCCGGCTTTTCGAGATCGCGTGCTCCACCACGCTTTGGCCGCCAAGATCGGGCCGGCTTTGGATCGCGCGCTGGTTGACGACACCTACGCTTGTCGCCCCGGCAAGGGCACTTTGGCGGCCGTGCAGCGCGCGCAAGACCTACTGCGTCGCCACCCGTGGCTCATCCAAACCGACGTGGTGCGGTTCTTTGACTCGGTTCACCACGGCGTGCTGCGGGAGGTCTTGGAACGGCGCCTCAAGGGCAGCGTTTTGGCGCTGTGTGGCAGGGTTCTCTCGGGCTACGAATCCGAGCCGCAGCGCGGCTTGCCGATTGGAGCGTTGACCTCGCAGTACTTTGCCAACAGCTACCTTGGGGGCCTGGATCGTCTCTTGTCGGAGGAACTCCGAGTCCGCGGCATGGTGCGGTACATGGACGACCTCGTCTGGTGGTGTTCCAGTCGACGGGAGGCGGTCGACGCCTTAAACCGTGTCTCCGCCTACGTCGGTACCTCGCTGGCATTGCGGCTTAGACCGAAGGTTCGGCTCCAGCGGAGTGCGGCGGGCCTCAGCTTCTGCGGGTTCCGGATCCGGCGTGGAACGCTGCGGCTCTCGCGCCGCCGCTGTCGCCGCTACGTAGCGGCACGGCAGCGTTGGGAGCTCTCTTTTCGCGAGGGGTGGATCGAGGCAGGTGAGCTTCAGGCTGGCTACGCGAGTGCTTGGGCGACCACGCAGCACGCTGATGCGCGGAACTTCCGGCGGGCTGACCTGCTGCGTCATGCGCCTCCAGAGATATAGTTGAGCCATGGTCACGGGTCTCAAGGGCTCGAAGCGTGTCGTGCGCGGTGGCTCGTGGAACAACGACGCCCGCAACCTGCGAGCGGCGTTCCGCAACGCGAACGCGCCCGACGACCGGAACGAGAACCTGGGCTTCCGCCTTGCCCGAGCGCACGAGCGGGTTGGACGACCCGTTTCTGACCCGATCCGTGTCCGGTCCGCCGGCGTTGGTCCGGTGGCGAACAGCAAAGGGGCGCCGGTGTGTGAGTCGCGTCCGCGCCGCGCGCGGGGTCTGGATGGACTGCAAAAGCTCACCGGCGCGCCCGCCTTGGGTCAGGCTCGTGTCGGCTCTTGAGCGCGGCTCCAGCGCGGTCGAGCACCCGCTCGTCGCCGGTCGGCCGCCGCACTGGGCCACGGAGTGGGGTGAGGACCGCTTTGGCGTGTTTGTCACCTTGCGGGTCGGAGGCGCGGGCCAGCGTCTGCGCTGGGTCCCTCCCGGCCGGTTTCGGATGGGGTCGCCCGAGGACGAGCCGGGGCGCTGGACCGACGAGCTGCCGCATGTGGTCGAGATCACGCGCGGCTACTGGCTCGGCGACACGCCGTGCACTCAGGCCCTCTGGCACGCCTTGATGGAAGGCAACCCTAGCCGTTTCCCAGACGACGACCGCCGTCCAGTCGAGTCCGTGAGCTGGGACGATGTGCAGGGTTTTTTGGCGCGCCTACGTGAGTCTCTCGGAGACTCCGAGTTTCGGCTCCCCACCGAGGCCGAGTGGGAGCGGGCTTGCCGGGCCGGCACGTCCGGTGCGACCTTCGCCGGGGACGTCGGTCCGGAGGCAGACGAAGCGCTGACGGTGCTCGATCGCATTGGCTGGTATAAGCCGAACAGTCAGGGCCAGCCACAGCCGGTGGCGCTCAAAGAGCCGAACGCGCTGGGATTGCACGACATGCTGGGGAATGTGCACGAGTGGTGCGAGGACCTCGTGGACTTCGACGGTGAGGCGGATCAGTACGGGATGCAGGCCTACGTCGAAGGGGCTCGCGACCCCGTTTCCCGCCAGGGCTCGGTGCGTGTCGCGCGCGGTGGCTCGTGGAACAGCGTCGCCCGCGGCCTGCGGGCGGCGTTCCGCGGCGCGGACGCGCCCGACGTCCGGTTCGAGAACCTGGGCTTCCGCCTTGCCCGAGGTCCGCTCGTGCCCGGCGGGGATTAGGCGCGGCGGAGGTCGGCGCGGGACGCGCCGCCGAAGTCGCGCCGCGGGGCCGCGCTGTCACCAACGACGGTACCCGGCCTCGCTGGTCACGCGCCCGCCACGGTCGACGTGTGGCCAGAGCCCTCGCGCCCGCGCCGTCAGGTCATTCCACCCGCCGGTAGACGCCCTTGTAATCCGGCGCGGGTGCATCCGTCCCCGAGCAGAGGTGGCTCGCGCCGGTTGTCGGCCGACCCTGGTCATCGAGGTCCATCACGAAGCGCCGCGTGGTCGGCGCGCCGCGGTACCACCCGGCAAAGACCGAGACCAGCGCGTCGTCGTCGGCAAACCGGGTGTGCCATTCGCCGACGTCGCCCATGCTGTTCACATACAGCGTGGAGAAACAGCGCTCGCGCGCGTTCCACGCGTAGAACGCTTGGGTCTCAACGCCAAACTCCATGCCCCCGGGATGGGCCTTGCCGACGGCGTGGATGATCGAGCCACCAAAGAGCTTGGTGAAGGTCTCTTCCCCCCGGATCTTCATGGGCGGCTTGCCGGGCTCGGTGACCACCTCGCCCTCGAACGCGTAGCGGCCCGCGAGGCGCGCGAGCTTGGCCATGTCCGCATGCCCCGGCATCTGGTCCGCGGGGAACAGGGGACCCGCCTCGGCGAGCGGCCCCGGTCGCTCCTCACCCGGTTCCAAGCGGCCGCGAAAGCGTTCCTCGGCCGCGCCCTCGACACCCAGGAAGACGCTGGTCACGGTCCAGCCATCGCCGTCGCGACGCGTGGCCACGCGCTCGCACTGTGGTTGGCCGTCGCGCTCGAAGGCGAGCATCTGCACGATGCCGCCGTCGTCCTCGATGTGTGGGGTGGTCAGCGAGCCCTCACCCATGTTGTTCACCGACAGCAGAACGTAGCGGCCGTTCTCGGTGTCCCAGCCCAGGTACTCGCGGATCCGCATGTCGCCCATGCCCTGGAAGTGAAAGGCCGCATCGGTCCGCAGCCAGAAGCCGCCGAGCACCCACTCGCAGTGCCAGGTCCCGCTCCACTTCGCGGGGGGCAGCCCGGCCTGCATGACCACGGTGCCTTCGCCGTGCCAAGTGCCGGCGAAGGCCCCGAGGCGCTTCAGCTCCGGCGCCGACTTGGGCGGCGCGTCCTGGGCCGGCACATCGATCGTGAGTAGCGGGGCGGCGGCGACGAGGAACCGGGCGAACGCGTGCTGCATGGGGGCGCACTCTACCGCGGTCGGCAGCCGAGTTGAGCTGACTGGCGCTGTTGGACGATGCAACAGTGCCCCCTCCCGCCGATGACCGAACCCTCGCCCCGCCTGCTGCGCGTCTGGCTCGCCGCGATTCTGTTGGTGACCTTTGCAGCCTATGCGCCGACGCTGCACTACGACTTCTGCTGGGACGACCGGCTGGCGGCGATGGGGAGCAACGGTCAGCACGCGCACCCGCTGGTGGCCGAGCTGCGGCCGATCGGTGAGTACTTCAGCAACCACTACTGGCCGCACGTCACGCCGGTGGGCTTTACCTATCGGCCGCTGACGACGTTGTCGTTTGCGCTGCGCTACGCCGTCGTCGGCGATCACCCGCAGGTGGCGCACGCGATCAACGTGGCGCTGCACGTGCTGGCGACGTGGCTCGCGTTCTGTCTGCTGCGCGCGGTCGGGGCGCGGTGGGTCCCGGCGCTCCTGGGGACGGCGGTCTTTGGGCTGCACGCCATCCACAGCGAGGCGGTGACGAGCGTGGTCGGTCGCGCCGAGCTACTGGGCTTTGCCGGTGCCGCGGGCGCGTTCTTGTTGCTACTGCGCGCGCGGGGCGTCGCCGGACCGGGGCGTGGGCTGCTGCGGTTGGCGGCCTGTGCGCTGCTGTTCGGCGCCTTTTGTAGCAAGGAGAGCGCGCTCGCCTGGGTGGCATTCACGCCACTGTGCTTCCTAGTGCGCGGCTGGGCCCATCCGCCCGCCGCGGCGGCGCCGACGTCCGTCGGCTGGCGCGACCGCGCCAGCGAAGCGGCGGTCGTGCTGCTCCCGGCGCTGGCGTTCCTGGCATTGCGCGCGCGCATGATTGCGCACTTGCCGGGCACGGTCGATCCCGCGGTCGACGTCGTCGCGAACCCGCTGCTGCACGCCGGCTTTGTCACGCGGGCGCTGACGGGTCTGATGATGTGGGGCTACGGGCTCTTGCTCACGCTGCTGCCCTACGACTTGGCGATCGACTACGGGCCGGCGCAGTTCCCGATCGTGACGGGCTTTGGCCAGCCGGAGGTCTTCTTTGCACTGGTCGGGGGCGCGGCGATCGGCGGCCTCTTGGTGGGAGGGTTGATCGTCGCGCGGCGGCACCCGTTGCTGTTCTTGGCCACGGCGTGCTTCCTCGGCTTCTCGTTCATTGTCAGCAATATCCCGTTCGCATGCTTCATGCTGTTTGGCGAACGGACCTACTACACGCCGAGCTTTGGCGGGGCTCTGCTCGTGGCGTGGGCCGCGGCGAAACTAACTCAGCGCGAGGCGCTGCGGGGGCCGGCGCTGGTTGCGCTCGGCGTGTGGCTCGGCATGTCGCTGCACGTGCTCGTCGACCACAACGCGGCGTGGCGGGACAACGCGACGTTGGTCTCGCGGGAAGTCCATGATCACCCGCGCTCGGTGCGCTTGTTGCGCGAGGCGGCGGCGGACCACGCGGTCGTCGATGAGATGGGGCTGGCGCAGCACTACTACGAGCGCGCGGTCGCGCTCGACCCGGGCCTGATGGGGGCGTGGATTGCGCTCGCTGCGATCTACCGCGAAGCCGGGGAGCTCGATCGCGCCGCGGCAGCGCTGCAGGCGGCGGCGACGGCGCGGCGGGATGGCCGCGGTCAGCTCATCGTGCGGCTGCACTCCGGCCGGGCGCGGTTGCATCTGGCTCAGGGCGATGCTACGGCGGCGCTCACCGCCCTCGACGCCTGCGTGGCGGAGGCGCCCGACTACTTGGCGACGCACCAGGAGCTGCGCCGCGTGGTCTCCAACCTCGCCACCAACGGCGCTTCGGGCGTGCGGGAGCGGGCGCAGAGGCTGCTCGAGGCGGCGGTGCCCCTGGGCCGCTGACCGGGCCACTGACCGGGCCGCTGAATCGGCCCGTGCCTCGGCCGCGGGCGGCGCCGGGCCGTCGCAGCGTGGACGGGCGCGGGAGGGCGGCTATGCTCCGCCGCCCAGTGCGCCGGCGGCCGTGGCCGGGGCCTTCACGAGAGACCGCCATGGACAAAGAGAGCATTCGCCAGACCGTCCGCGACTACATCCTGCGGGAATTTCTGCAGGACGAACCCGACGCGATCCTCAACGACGACACGCCGCTGATCACCGGCGGGGTGCTCGACTCGATCAGCACGATCAAGCTCGTGTCGTTCCTCGAAGAGAACTTCAAGGTGGAGTTCGCGGCCCACGAAGTCTCGCCCGAGTACCTCGACAGCCTGCAGGCGATCGGCGACACGATCGCCGACAAGCTCGGCTAGACCCCGGCGCGCGGGCCGGGTGGGCGGCGCGGAGGATGGGCCCGTGGTGGGGGCGGGGCGGGGGGCGCGTTGGCTTGGCCCTGCCGCCGGACTACTGTGCACGTCCTGTGGGCGACGCTCAGACGACCGCCGAGGCGGTGATTCGCCTCACGGAGACCTGTCTCGACGCGCTCGAGCAGGGCGGCGACGCGGCGGTGGAGGAGATCCTGCGCCAGCATCCCGAGCACGCGGATGCCGTGCGCAAGCGCCTGCGTGTGTTGACCGACAGCGGGCTTCTCGAGGACGGCGCGGCGACGATCCCGGAGCGGCTGGGCGAGTTTCGGCTGTTGTCGCGGATTGGCAGCGGCGGGATGGGCGTCGTCTATCTCGCCGAGCAAGAGAGTCTCGGTCGCCGTGTGGCGCTCAAGCTCGTTCATCCCGAGCACCTCTACTTTCCCGCCGCCCGCGAGCGTTTTCGGCGCGAGGTCGAAGCGATCGCACGCCTCGATCACTCCGGCATCGCCCCGGTCTACATGGTGGGCGAGGAGGCCGGGGTCCCGTTCTTCGCCATGGAGTACGTGACCGGTGCGAGCCTCGACCAGGTGCTCGAGGCGGTGCGCAGCCGGCGCCCGGAGCGGCTCGCCGGCACCGACTTGCTCCGCGTGGCGGGGTTGGCTGGGAGCTCCGCGAGGACCGATACGCCACCGCCCGATACGCCGCTGCCGAGCTCCTGGGTCGACGCCTGCGTCGCGGTGGCGGCGCAGATCGCGGGGGCGATAGCGCACGCGCACGAGCGCGGTGTGCTGCACCGCGACATCAAGCCGTCCAACGTCATGGTCTCTGGCAGCGGGCGCGTGCGTCTGTTGGACTTTGGGCTGGCGCTCTCCGAAGGCGACGTCCGCTTGACGCGTAGCGGCGCGATGATCGGCTCGTTGCCCTACATGGCGCCGGAGCAGATTCGCGGCGAGCCGCGCGCCGTGGGGCCTGCCACCGATATCTATGGGCTAGGGGTGACGCTCTACGAGATGCTCACTCTGCAGCCGGCCTACTGGGCGGAGAGCGCCGAGCGCATTCGGGTGCGCGTGCTCGAGGCGAGCCCGGTTGCCATCGATCGGCTCAATACCGCGGTGCCTTGGGACGTCGAGACGATCTGCCTGACGGCGATGGATCCGGATCCGGCGCGACGCTACCCCAGCATGGTGGCGCTGTCAGAGGACCTGACCCGCGTCCTGCGCCGCGAGCCCATCCGCGCCCGGCGGCCCGGAGCTTGGTTGCGGCTGCGGCGTTGGATGCAGCGCGAGCCGGCAAAGGCGACGGGCTTGGCGTTCTCGGCGGCTGTCGCGATCGGCGCTCCACTGGCCTACGCGATCCTGTCCGAGTCGGCGCGGGCGCGGCTCAACTTGGCCTACGAGGCCGAGGCCGAGCAGCGTCGGCGGGCGGAGGATGGGATGGCCGACGCCATCGCTTCGGTCGACGAGCTGCTGGCGCACGCGACCGACGCCGAGCTGGCGCGCACGCCGGGCGGCGACCTGGTGCGGCGGCGAATGCTCGAGAGCACGCGCAAGATGTACGAGCGACTGCTGGCGCGCGCGGTCGGCCGCGCCGACCTGACCGAGCGCGTGGTCCGCACTCAGCTCCGCCTGTCCGAGCTGCACCGGGAGCTGGGCGACAAGGAGGCTGCCTTGGCGGCGGCGCAGGCGGCCGTGGAGGCCGCCGCGCGCCTCGACGCCAGGACGGCCAAACTCGGCGACCTGCGCGCGGGAGCTAGGCTGGGGCTGGTCGCCGCGTTGATCGACATCGACAACCTGGCGGGCGCGGTAGAACTCGCCGAGGCCGTGATCGCCGAGCTCGAAACGCCGGACGCACCAGATGCCGGCGCGGTGTGGCGGCGGGCACGAGCTGCGCGGGCGTGGTACAAGCTCGGCGACGCGCATTTGCAGGCGCGTGACGCCAACGCCGCGATCGCTGCCGGCCGCGAGTCGGTGAATCGCTACGAGGCGCTGCTCGCCGACCGCGATACCCCAGAGCTCCGCAACCTGTTCGCGGACGTCCTCGAGTTCGTGGCGTATTCCTCCGGCTTCCATGATCCTTCGGCCGACTACGCGCCGCTGTTCGTGCGAGCGATTGAGCTCCGTCGTCAGCATCTTGACGCGGCGGGCGCGGACCCACGCGCTGAGTTTCACGTCGGCCAAGCGCTCGGCTCTTGGGCCCACGTCGAGGCGTTGCGTGGTGATCTAGAGTCGGGCGCGGACCATGCGCGCCAGGCGACCGAGACCCTGCGCGGACTCAGCGACGCGTTTGCGCTGCGCCCGAGCTACGCGACCGAGGCCGCGCGGATGGCGTTCCGCTGGGCTGAGATCGTGTGGATGGAAGACGACTTGGATGGCTCGATTGAGCTGCTGGAGGCCGCCATCGCGCGCGGCGAACGTGACCTCGACCGGCTGGCGCCGCTGCCGGAGCTCAGCAAGCAGCTGGCGATGCTGCACTCGACCCTGGCGTTTCGGTTTGACGAGGCTGGCGCGGCCGAGCGGTGTGGGCCGCCCATGGAGCGCGCGGAGGCGCTGTGGACCTCGTTGGTCGACGGCCCGGAGCCGCTCTTCTCGGCGGAGTTACAGGTCGGGCCTTTCTATCACATGTGGGCGGAGATCGAGCTGCGCCAGGGTCGCCCCGATCGGGCGCGAGAACTCGCCCGGCAAGCGTGTGCGCGGCACCGTCGCGCGCGAGAGCTCGCGTCACGCGGCCTCGACCAGGTTCGCTTGGGTCACGCCTGGCTGCTTCTCGCGCGCGTCGAGCTTGCTAGCGGCGATCCCGAGGCCGCGCACGTGTGGGCGCTGCAGGCTGTGCGCGAAGGCAACGTGCAGCGTGCCGACCTCGAGCGGCCGCCGATCGATCGGCTGCTGCGCTTCGACGATCTGCGGGAGCTCGTCGAAGCGATGCCGGGTGAGGGCGGTTGAGGGTGTGGCTATTCCGCCGTCCCCGCGCGACGGTCAGCCGCTCACGGTGACGTCGAGCGCGTTCAGCACCGAGATGCCGTTGCCGATCGGGGTGCGGCAGACGACGAAGCCCTGCGCGCACAGCGACAGACCGCACAGCGAGTAGTCCTTCGGGATGGGCAGTGACGTGAGGACTTGGCCGTCGCAGCGCATGCCTCCGACCATGCTGGCCGGTAGGAAGATCGCGCGCGGCCCAAGTACGTAGCGGCCGCAGGAGAACGGCAGCCCTGGCACCTGGCAGCGACCGGGGCTCACGCCGAGCACGAAGATCATGCCGGCGGGGAGGTTCTCGCCGCTGATGGAGAAGCCCGGGTTGCCGACCGAGGGATCGCCGTTGGCGACCAGTGCCTGGTTGGGGCAGTTGGGGCAGTTGCGACCGATGCAGCTGCTGCCGACCGTGCGCGGGTGCGCCGGCTCGATGTCGAGACCGTGCCAAGTCAGCAGGCCGCCCGTCGGGCAGCATCGCACGGACCGGAACGAGCACGGCGTCGTGGCGGGCGACGGCTCGCGCATGCAGGTCGTGTTGGTGCCATCCGTGAAGTAGAGCGCGCCGCTGCAGGCGTCGTACGCTGCACCGACGATGGCGCCCAACCGCGTGGTCGCGTCGCAGCTGTCGACGGTGAACCGGCAGAGAATGTTGCACGGGTCATCGAGCCGGGCGACGAGGACGGTGTTCTGGGGGGAGACCAGCCCGCCAAAGACGGAAGTGGCGTAGAAGACGCGACCGTTGCGATCGTCGACGGCGACCGCGCCGGCCAGGTGTCGCGGCGAGGGTAGGTTGAAGGAGCAGACCGAGATGACCTGCGGCGGGCAGGAGCGAATGTGGCGGACGCTGACCGCCGCGTTCCCGAGCACCGACTCCAACTGCAGCATCTGGAATCGGGATTCGCAGATGGCCAGGCCCGTGGCGACCGAGCCGGCCCCGAGCGTGAGGTTGGCCGGGGTCGAGCAGATCAGCTGGCAGTCGGCGATCCGGCGCTCCTCCATGCGCGTCCCCTGGGTGACCCATATGGATGCGTTGAGCGCGTTGTAGGCGGCGCCGCCGGCGTGGCCGCTGGGCGACGCGATGCCCGTCGGGCAGACCAGGCTCGGCGTCTGGCAGAGCTGCTGCCGGGAGACCTGGGGGGTGACCACGGGGCCGCCGGTGGTGAGGCCGATAAGGCGGTCCGGCGTCGTCGGCTGCGCGAGCAGCGGCGCGCAAAGCAGGGCGGCAGCGCTGGCCGCGGCAAGGATTCGTTGCATGATGGGTCCGGGGACGCGAGCAGGGGGGTGCGCGTGGTTGGTTGAGCAGCGCGCAATCGCCGGCGGATTCCGAGCTTCCATCTATTTCGCTCGACAGAATTTCGATCATGGCGATGCCAACGGGGGATCGGGCCGCATTCGGGTGCGATTCCGCGGTTGGCCCTCTATCGTGGGATCAATCCCCTCGATTCGCGGCCTTTCCACCGAGGCCGGAGTTCATGCGCGCCTCCACCTTCTCGTTTCTCGCCGTGGCATGGGCCATGGCTGTCGTTCTCCCTGTCGCGGCGCAAGCCACCGGCGCCTCCGGCTTCGACGCCCCGCCCAGCGTTTCCCCGGTGGGCCCCGGGTTTGCGCTTGGGCCGTCGCGGCCCACCATCGGGGGCAACGTCTTGCTGATCCTGGCCGACGACGTTGGCGTCGACCAGCTGCGCTTGTTCGCACCGCCCGCGGTCGCGTTTCCGCCGCGCTTCGACACTCCCAACATCGATGCTCTGGCGGCGCGCGGGGTGCGTTTCGCCAACGCCTGGGCCAACCCGCTCTGCTCGCCGACGCGCGTGGCAATCCACACCGGACGCTACGCGTTTCGCACGGGAATCGGCGCCGTCATGGAAGCCGGTTGCTGCGGCAGCGGGTGCGCCTCGCGCCGCGACTGCTGTGCATCCTGTCCCGACTACTCTCTGCCGGCGGGGGGCGAGTTGCCGACGCGGCTGCCAGGCTACGCGACGGCGGCGTTCGGCAAGTGGCACATGGAGGACAAGAGCACGGCAACGCCCGTCGATCCGGCGGCCCCGTGCAGCCATGGCTACGACTTCTTCTCCGGCACGCTGTGGCAGGTGCCCATCAACGGCACGCCGTGTAGCACGCACGTCGCCTCCGGTTGCGCCGCCGCGGAAGGCGTGAACTACTGCGATTGGACGCGCACCGACATCGTGGCCAGCGGTGCGAGCGGCTGCGTGCCGTCGGCGGTGGCCACGCAGATCTACATGCCCGCCGCCGTGATCGACGCCGCTCGCGGTTGGTTGGCGGCGCAGCCGTTTGGCGCTCCCGTCTTTGGGTTGGTGGCGCCGCAGGCGCCCTACGAGCTCGGCCACGTGCCACCACAGCGGCTACAAGACGTGCTCTCTGGTGCCGAATGCGCCGTGTGCACCCCGCGCAACCGCGACTGCTACCTCGCCGCGCTCGAGGCACTGGATACGAAGATCGGTGAGCTCTTGGCGCAGCTCGGCCCGCTGTGGTGGGAGCACACGACGGTGATTCTGGTCGGCGACAACGGCACCCCCGCGGGCGTCAGCCAGACGACCGGCTACTATCCGGCCGGCCACGCCAAGGGCTCGCTGTACGACGGTGGCGTGAACGTGCCGATGATCGTCGCGGGTCGCGTTGTCGAGGCTGGGCAATGGGACACGGTGCGGACCGACCTCGTGAATGTCGTCGACCTGCACGCCACGGTGGTGGAGGTCGCGACCGGCCACGTGCCCGGCGGCGTGGATGGCGAGAGTCTGGTGGGGGTGCTGCAAGGTTGGTCGAGCTGGACTCGGACGTATAACTACGCTGAGAAGTTCGGTCGCAACGCCGCGCCACCAGGCCCCTACGCCGCTCACGAGCGCGCCGTGCGCAACCATCGCTTCAAGCTGATCGACTTTCGCGGTCGGATGGAGCTCTACGACCTCTGGACGGACCCGCGCGAGACGAATGACCTCATGCCGAAACTCAGCCGCGACGAGCCCGCCTTCTTTCATTACCTCGCTCTGCGCCGCGTGTTGGTCGGCCTGGGGCGGGCGTAGCCTCGCCTTGTGGGCATGAGCGAGCCACGCGGACGCGACGGGCCGGTCTACGCGGGTGCCGCCGTGGTGGTTCTGCTGGTGCTCGGGGCCTTCGTTGCGCCCCGGTTCCTGGTCGAGAAACAGCGGGGCATCGACTCCCTGGCTGATGCGATCGGCGTATGGATGATCGGGCTTGGCCTGGCCGGGCTGGCCGGGCTCATACTGGCCGTGCACACCTGGCGCCACCGCCTCGACTTGTCAGGACCGGCGAGGATCGTGGGACTCGGCACGCTGCCCGCGCTCTTGCTCGGGATCGTGATCCTGTGGCAGTGGCTCGCGGCCTGAGCACCGCGGTTTTCTGGGCTGACCGTGTTACGTCGTTGCCAGAAGCGGCGAACCGCCATCGCGAATGCGGTCGGTCGCCGCGACCAGCTGGGCTGAGATGCCGGGCTCATGCGAGGAATGCCCGGCGTCGTCGACGATGACCAGCGAGGACTCGGGCCACGCCCGGTGGAGGTCCACGGCTGACTTGACGGGACAGATGATGTCGTAGCGTCCGTGGACGATGAACGCGGGAATCGACCGCAAGCGATCGACGCGGCGCAGCAGCTGATCGTCGGGGTCGAAGCGCACGTTGCGGAGGTAGTGCGCCTCGAGCCGGGCGACGGCCCACGCGACGTCCGGCTCCTCGAAGTGCGCCAGGAACTCCGGATTTGGTCGCAGGGTGCAACTCGCCCCCTCGTAGCGCGCCCACTGGCGGGCCGCCGCGAGGGCTTTGGCGCGGTCGTCGCTGTTGAACAGCCGCCAATAGCTTTCGAGCAGATCGCCGCGTTCCGCCGCTGGGATGTGCTCCGAGAACTCCTGCCAGCGCTCGGGCTGGATCAACCGCATGCCGTAGAGCCACCAGTCGGTTTCCTCGTGCCGCAGCAGCCAAATGCCGCGCAAGGTGAGCGACCGGCAACGCTCGGGATGCTCTTGCGCGTACGCGAGCGACAGGGTGCTGCCCCAGGAACCGCCGAACACGTGCCAGGCGTCAATGGCGAGGTGCTCCCGCAGGCGCTCGATGTCGGCGATCAGGTGACCCGTCGTGTTCCCCGACAGCTCCCCGATCGGTCGCGATCGGCCACAGCCGCGTTGATCGAACAGCACGATGCGAAAGTGGCTGGGGTCAAAGAACCGGCGGTCCGTGGCGGTGGAACCCGCACCAGGGCCACCATGTACGAAGAGCATCGGCTCGCCGTCCGGTAGGCCACACTGCTCCCAGTAGAGAACGTGCGGGGCGTCCACGGGGAGCTCGCCGTGCGCGAACGGCTCGAGATCGGGGTAGAAGTGCTCGTTGACCACGAGCTCGAGTCTAGAGACTCCACACCAGTCGCCGTCCTCGCGCGCGGCGAATTGCGATGGTTGCGGGGGCGCGTCGTGGCGGCACCGGTCAACCTCGGTCTGCCGGCGTGTCGACGAAGAAGCGTGGGCGTGCGTTGGTGGGTCCTGGGCGGTCTGGCGGCCGTGCTGGTGGTGGCGGCTACGTTTGGGGTCTTGTCGCGTTCCTGGCCCAAGGCCAGCCCTCCGTTGCCGGGGGCGCGTGATGCGCCGAACGTCGATGCCGAGACCGCGGCGCGGCTCCCTGCAGATCCCGGGACCGCCGGGCCGGCGGACGCGGCGGCGCCGCGGCGGGTCACGCGCGCGGTGCCGGCCACGTGGCCCGCCATGGCCCGGGTCCGCGTGGTCGACGCGACGCGTGAGCCGGTGGCGGCTGCAGAGGTCGCCCACCTCGACCTGTCGGTCGCGGCGCAAGCGACGTCCCCGGCTGCTCTGTGGCGCCAGCTTGAGGGTTGCGTCAGCGCTTGGAGCCGCGGCGACGGGACGGTCGAGCTCCCCCGCGAAGCGGCCGGCCTCCTGGTCGTCGCGCGGGCGCGCGACGCCGCGGGCCAGCCGCTGTTCGGCGTCTGCCGCGTGGGGGCCGACGCGCGCGTCGCGGTGACGGAGCTGTCCCTGCAGCGCGACTGTTCGCTCGCGGTGCGTGTGCTCGACCGGGTCGGGCGGGCCTCGATCGGCACGCCGCTGGAGCTGCACGCGGGCGACGTCGTCCGGCGGCGAGGGCGGACCGATCGTGACGGCGTGTGGCGGCTCGAGCACGTCCAGACGTTGCCCGGCGGCGCGGCCGATCACCTCGTCCGAGCGGCGATCCCTGGAGCGGAGCCCTCGGCCCGCCAGATCGGTGGCGCGTCCGAATTGGTGGTGCGACTGCCGCCGACGGGCGTGCTCACGCTGCGCGGCGACGTGCCGCTTCGCGGCTCCGTCCAGTGCCACGTCGACCCCCGAGGCGCGGCGTGGTCGCTCCATACGCCGCCGGTCACGGTGAGGTTCCACCTCGACGAGGCGGGGGCCACGGCGGTCGTTTGCGTTGCCGCGGGCGTGGCACTGCTCGTGACGGTGCACGAGCGTGACCGCGCGTCGCGCGCGATCGTGCTGCCGTCATTGCGCGCCGGCGAGCGTCGAGAAGCTCGACTCACGCCAGCGCGCTGACGGTTGCGCTCATTGCACCTGGACGCGGTCGACGTTGGAGACGGCCACCACGTCGCCGCTCGCGTCATAGAGCACGACGACGGCGTCCATCGATCGGCCACTCAGCCCGGAGGCCGCCGACGCGGAGAAGGCGAACGGGGCCAGCGGGAACTGGCTGGCGCTGCCGGTGTTGGTGAACGAGAACACGCTGCCCGCCTGGGCCGGGAAGAGGAAGCTCAGGTAGGCCAGGAGATCGAACTCCAGACCGAACCAGTTGCCCGTCGAGGCGATGCGCGAGCCGTCCAACGAGAAGAACGTGCGGCCGGTCGTCCAGCCGCTGGGAACGTTGCTGAGCGACAGGCGCAGATCACCGGGCGAGGAGGACAGGAGGTCCGCCACCAAGCCCGAGGTGTCGCGGCCGCCGCCGATACCGCGCACGACCAGCGAGTAGTCGGCGTCCATGGCCCCGGTCTCGGGGTGCCCGTCCATGACCACTTGCCGCACCGTGACGCGAATGAGCCACAGGCCGGCGTCTGGGTTCGGCACAATCACCATCTCCTCGGTGTCCCGGTCCTCGCGACCCGCGGCGCTGGGCGTGCTGGCCGGGCCGGTGCGCAGGCCGATGTTGCCGGCGTAGCGCGCGCCACTGGGCGACACCGCCTCGAGGTCGAGGTCGTTGACGCGGTGCTGCGACTGGACGCTCGGGTTGCCGGCCGGGTCGGCGTAGGTCATGGCCGCGCGGAACTCCGGTGTGCCGCTCGGGACGTAGACGAAGTAGGCGCGCGACTGGCCCTGCGCGAGGACGTCGCGGGACGGGCCGGACAAGGTCGCGTCGTCTTCGTCGATGACCAGCATCTTGTCGCGATCGGCATAGAGATCGCCCGGCGTGGGGAAGCCCCAGCCCTGCTGGACGCGCGTCGCCGCGGCGTAGGGGACCTGGCGGGTGGTGGCCATGACCAACGCCTTGGTCGTCGTGAAGTGCGGCTTGGCGTCGAAGCGCTGCTGCCACGTGACACCGGGATAGCCGAGCAGGCCCTCGGTGAATAGCTGGATGGCGAGCTGGCCAAAGCCGTTCACCATCGGCGTGGCGCCGGACGTGCCACCAAAGGACGACGAGTAGCCCGAGCCGGTCGCGGTGGTGAGGATCGAGTCGTAGTAAGCGCTGAACGTCACGCCGATGCGGCCGTCCGAGGCCGGGCCAATGCTGCCCGTCGAGCACCAGCAATCGTCCGCCGGGTTGGTGTTGTTGCGGTGCAGGAAGCCGCCGACGCTGGCGACGTTCTTCGACCACGCTTCGGGGCGCGACGGCTGAGCACCGGCGTTGCTCTGGCTCTGCGTCACGAACAGGTCGTGATCGAAGATCGCCGTGTCCATCGCCGCAGAGGTCGAGTTGTACTGCGTGGTGCGGCTGCCGCCCCACGACGCAGTCGAGCTCTCGCCGCGGATGGAGCCGGTCGGATCCACGATTTGGCGGTAGATGTCGTAGCGGTTCCCGGCGCCCAAGAACGTGAACCACATCTGCGCGAACGGCACGCCGCCGCGGAAGCTCGGGTTGGTCGGGTGTACGCCGCGGGCGTAGATCTCGCCGGCCGTGTTGGTGCCGTGAGAGTCGGAGCCGCCCTGCACGAGCACCTGTGGCGCCACGCGGTAGGGGGCCTGCGCGGCAAACTCGGGGTGGTTGGACTGCACGCCCTCGTAGACGTGGCCCGTCATGCCCTTGCCGTCGATCGGCGTTCCCAATCCATGGAGGACGTCGGCGCCCGACTGGACCAAGGCGTTGTCCATGTCGACTTCTGGTGCGGTCCAGCGGTCGATCCAAAGGACGGTGTCCAGCTGCGCGATCTGGAGCAGTTGGCCGACGTTGAGGGTTGCGGTGAGGAGGCCGCCACCCAGCGCCGGTGAGTCCACCGTGCCGCCCACACGAGCGATGTCGCGCTCCAGCGCCGCGTCATCAGCGCGGCGGTCGACGAGCAGGACGTTGTAGCGAACTGCGCCATCGAGCGCCCCGCTGACCAAGTCGTTGAGGATGGCCGGCTCCAGACGGAACGCCGGGTGGTAGTCGCCAACCCAGCGCACGAAGGGCAGGGCGGTCAGGGTCTCGGTGGCGCTGCGGTCCGCGCGCACAAGGTAGGACTGCGGTGGGACGAACGACTGCACGTCGGCGCCGCTCTGCCGCAGCACTTGGCGATACTCGTCGATGATCGGCGTGGCGAACTGCACGACGAACAGGCGGCTATCGTCGGCGGCGGTGACGAGCGACGGCGTGACCGGCGCGCGCAGCAGCGGATCGAACGTCGCGAACTGCGTGCGGATGACCGGGTCGAGGGTTCCGAGCGAACGCCAAGTCGTGCCCTGGTCGCGGCTGACTTCAGCGGTGACGGAGCCGCCGTCACGGACGACGCGGACCTCCGCGCCGGTTTGATCGACCGAGAACTGACGCTCGACGGATTGTCCGAGAGCGAACGAGGCGGTGCCGGCGACGGCGACCGCGAGGAGCAGACGGTTGGGTACTCGCATGGCAATGACCGTCGTACCACTCGACGGCGCCGCCAACCATTCCCGTTCGGTGAAGATCACCCGGCCCCGCGCGGGCCGCGAAGTTCATCACCCGAATGCGATTCGCGACGGTGGTGGAGAGCTGCCGCACCGGGGATCTCCAAGCGCGCGTGGCCCGGCGCGAGCGGTCGCGCCGCGCGGGTCGATGGCGAGCGGCCCCGATTGGCGCCTGCGGCGGGGTTGGCAGCAGGCCGCTGTGCCGCGGGCCTGGGACCATACCGGGTGACGGGGTTATCGTGCCGCGATGCGTTGGGCTTCCGCACGGGCGTGCGTCTTGCTTCTCCTCGGCGGTTGCGCCGCGGCTCCGGAACGGGCCGAGCCTGTGCCCGACGCCCGGCTGGTCGGCGCCGCAGCCGCGCCGCTGCAGGTCGGGTTCTTGGTGCTCGACGGGGTCTACAACTCCGAGCTGATGGCGCCCTGGGACGTGTTTCATCACACCGTCTTCCACACGCAGCCGGGCATGCGCGTCTTCGCGGTAGGGCGCACCAAAGACCCGGTCACGACGTTCGAGGGCCTGCGGATCGCGGTGGACTATGCGCTCGACGAGGCGCCGCCCATCGACGTGTTGGTCGTGCCGAGTGCCGAGCACAACATGGACAGCGACCTCGACGATCAGCGACTGATTCGCTGGTTGACCGACCGCGGCCGGCGGGCGCAGTGGCTGCTCTCGGTTTGTGATGGCGCCTTCCTACTCGCCGAGGCCGGCCTGCTCGACGACGTCGTGTGCACGACGTTCCCAGCGGACATCCCCGCGCTGCGGCAGCGCTATCCGCACCTCGAGGTACACGAGGGCCTCAGCTTCGTCGTCGACGGGCCCGCGATCACGGGTGCTGGCGGTGCCAAGTCGTACGACCCGGCGATGTATCTCGTCGAGCGGCTCTATGGGGCGCGTGTGGCCGAGGGGGTCGGCAAGGGACTGGTCATCGACTGGCGTTTGGCTGACGTTTCGCACGAGGCCAGCACGCGGCCCTGACGTACGCGAAGCCGCCCGCGCCCGAAGGACAGGCCCCTGGCATGGCGCTCCTAGGCGGCGGCGACGGCGGCTTCCCGGATGGCGAAAGAGCAGGGCGGCCCGCGCCAGGCGGCAGGTAGAGTACGCGCACCTTCTTTCCACCCATCACCGGCTTTCCACCCATCACCGGCTTTCCACCATCACCGGCAGGACCTGCGGGTCGCCGGGTCGGCCGTCGGGCTGCTGATCCAAAACGTATGTACAAAGGTCTTCGCGTCCTGGCTGTCGCCCCGGCCTACAACGAGGAGTCAAAAATCGGGGCGGTGGTGGCGCGTGTGCCGCGCGACATCGTCGACGAGGTTCTGGTGGTCGACGACGGCTCGGACGACGGCACGGCACGGGTCGCCACCGAGCAGGGCGCTCGCGTGTTGAGCTTGGGCGCGGTCAAGGGTGTGGGCTATGCCATTCGCGCGGGCTTCCAAGAGGCCCAAGCTGGCGAGTTCGACGTGGTGGTCCTGCTCGCCGGAAACAACAAAGACTCGCCCGAGCAGATTCCGCGGCTGCTGGACCCGATTGCCGACGAGGGCTGCGACTTCGTGATTGGCTCGCGCTTCTTGGACGGGGGCAATTACGGCGGTGATATGCCGTTCTATCGCAAGATGGCGACGCGGCTGCACCCGTGGCTGTTGGGGCTCGTGTGCGGCAAGCGCATCACGGAGAGCACGAACGGCTTTCGCGGGATCCGCGTCTCGATCCTGAGCGACCCACGCATGGACCTCTCACAGTCGTGGCTCGATGCCTACGAGCTCGAGGTCTACTTGCTGATGAAGGTGCTCAAGCTGGGGTTCAAGCACCGCGAGGTCCCCGCCACAAAGATCTACCCGCCCAAGAAGCTCGGCATCACCAAGATGCGGCCGATCGTGGACTGGTGGCGCATCCTCCGGCCGATCTTCATGATTGGCTTCGGGTTGCGGAAATAGAGGCGGCTCATGGACGCCGCCCCACGCATCGCTCGGCTCATTGGCGCGCTGGGAGTGACCGCGTGCGTCTTGGCCCTCGCCGCGGCCGGCAGTCTGCTGCTGCCGCTGCTCAATCGCGGCAACCCGGTCGACCCGAGCGTGACGCGGACCCTGTTGGGGGCGCGCATCGCGGTCGCGGTGGGTGGCATCTTGCTGATCTTGGCGCGACGCCCGCTGGCGGCGGTGTTGGCGGATGAGGTTCGCACTTTGCGGCTCGTCCTCCTCGTCGGTCTAGGCCTGCGCGTGTTGGCCTACGCGACGCTGTGGCCGCACAACAACGACCCGCACTACCAGGTCGTGTTGTTCCTGGCGGAGCACGGGCGGTTTCCCAACGCCAGCGAGTCGTTCCTCTCGTTTCAGGCACCGCTCTACTACCTACTCACCGCGCCGCTGGCGATGCTGGGTTCCGACAAGCTCGCGCAGGGCCTGTCGCTGGTGCTGTCGTTGGCGAACTTGTGGATGCTGTACCGGCTCATCACCGGTGCCGGTCTGCTCCAGTCCTACGGTGGACGGCTCCACGCCCTGGCGCTGGCGGTGCTGCTGCCGCAGTTCGTCATCTTCGGCCTGTTCATCTCCAACGACGCCTTGGCCTATCCGCTGGGGACCGCGATCTTCCTGCTGGGCTACCGCTACTTGATCACGCCCTCAACGCGCGGACTGGTTGCCCTGGCGATCGCCACTGGGCTGGGCATGCTGACGAAAGGCACGTTCAATGCGTTCTTGGTCAGCATTCCACCGCTCCTGCTGGCGGCGGGGGCGCATCGACTGGACAACGGGCGTCGCCAGCTGCGCAACTTGGTGATCTGGGGCGTGATCACTGTGGTGATCGGCGGCTACAAGTACTTTGCCAACCTCATCGAGTACGGCGTCCCGATCGCCGACAACTCGTACCTGGACCTCGAATACATCGAGCGCCAGGGCGGCACCTACCAGGGCATCTCGTCGCTAGTCGATGTCAACGTGGCCAAGCTGGTGCGTTGGCCGTGGGTGCTGCCTCCCGAGGGCATGCCGGCGTCCGAGCACACACAGCAGTCGTTGCCGCTGCTGTACTACGGCACGTACTGGTACTCACACATCTCCGACGAATCAGGGTTCAACGCGACGCACAGCCCGCGGTTCTCGCTGTTGCCGCGCCTGATCTACGCGGCGGCGGTTGTTCCCACTCTGCTCATGCTGATCAGCTGCATCGCAGCGTTCTGGCGCAATCGCTCGCTGCGCGCGCTGTGGCGCGACGACACGGCTGGCAGCCGCCGGCGCTTGATGACACTGTGGGTTATTGGCGTGATGCTGCTGCACTTTGCGGTCGTGACCACGTGGGGCCTGAATCACGACGCGTGGTCATTCTTTCAGTCGCGGCTCACCTTCCCCGCGTTCTTTGCCAACGCACTGCTGCTAGGGATGGGCCTCGAGCTGTGGCGCCGCGGTCGCATGATGCGCGACGTCCTGCACGTCGCGCTGATGATCAACTACGCGCTGCTCGGTGCCTATCTGGGCATCGAGATCGCGTTTCAGCTGGTGCGATCACCGCCCGCTTAGGCGGTGACGACCCAGTCCACGCGCCCCTCGTCGCCCCGGCGTTTCCGGTCGCGGGCCGGCTAGCGGGCTGTTGGAAAACCTCATGCAGTTTCTGCGGGTCGAAGTAGACGAACCTCGAAGCCTGGGGCCGTTGGGTAGGCGTTGGCGGACATGGCGGCAGAATCGCCGACCGGGCTTGCGTTCCCCGTACCCGCACGTGAACGAGCCCGTGCCCGTTTGCGTGCCCGAACACGGGTCCCGCCGCACACAGCAGGATTCTCG
>JBCCGH010000057.1:0-51831 GCA_039029375.1 Planctomycetota bacterium | reverse complement strand
TCGGCGAGCCATGTGTGCCGCTCGCAAGGCGCTGTCGACGCAGGGCTTGTTGGTGGACAAGTCGAGGAGACGCAACGCCGCGAGCGGCGCAGAGGGCCGTCGACATATGTGACGAACTTCCGACACGCAACACTAGTGTTGACGAATTAGTGTTGCTGCAGCCGCCGGCGCAGCTTGTCCAGCTGTTCCGGCTCCGCGTTCGCGCGGTCCTCCTCCTCGCCCGGGGCGCGCGACAGGTCGTACAGCTCCTCCTGGCCGTCGCCGTTGAGGATGTACTGCCAGCCATCGGCCATCAGCGACTTCATATCGCCGCGCGACGCCGGCTCCCACTCCGGCCGGCGGATGCTCCCGGTGACCTCCGACAGCAGCGGCGACGGCGGTGCCGGAGACGCACCGTCGGCACGCCAGTAGTGCGATAGCGAGGTACCCGGGAACGGGTGGTCGGCGAAGCCAGCGATGGTGGCGATCGTTGCCGCCAGATCGCGCAGCGACACGCGTTCCTCCACGGCAGCGCGGTCGGGCCACCGATTCGGCAGATGAAACACGAGTGGCACGTGCAGCAGCGGTCGGTAGAGGCTGTTGCCGTGATCGGTCAGATCGTGCTCGCCAAACAGCTCACCATGATCCGAGGTGATCACGATGAGGGTGTTGTTGAGCAGGCGCTCGGCCAGCAAGCGCTCGGCGATCCTGCCGACCTGCGCGTCGATGTAGTGGATGCAGCCGTCGTAGGCATCGACCTGCTTTTGCATCTGTTCCGGTGTCCAGTTGCGCCGTCGATACCACTGGAACACGATGTCGCTCCACGGCGACCAGATGCTCGCATGTTTGTCGGGGCACTCGTAGAACGCGTGCGCATCGACGAAGTTGAGGAACGCGAAGAACGGCCGCCCTTCGCCCACGGGCAGCCAGTCCAAGAAGCGGTCCGCCACGGTCTCCGCCGTGTTGCCGTTGATGAACCGGCGCGTGAACTTCTCACCGGGCAGCCAGCGCCCCAGCGCCGTGCTGCCGACGAACGTGGCGGGGGTGACCAAGAAATCGTCGTAGCGCGAGAAGCCACGACCCAGGCCCTGCTCGGCCAAGCAGTAGACGAGATTGCCGACGAAGCCGCCGGTGATGTAGCCCTTCGCGGCGAAGAACTCAGCGAGCGTCTCATGCTCGTCGTCGAGCGGGTCCAGCCAATCTGCACTCAGCTTGTGGCCATAGTGACCGGTGAACATCGACGCGTGCGACGGCAAGGTCCAGGGCGCAGTCGAGATGGCGTTGGGGAAAGTCACGCCGCGCCTGGCGAGGTCGTCGATCTTGGGCGCGGTGTCCCGGTCGTAGCCCGCCATGCGAAAATGGTCACCGCGCACGGTGTCGAGCACGATCAACACCACGTTGACTGGATCGGCGTCGACGGGCGGTGGCAGCTCCTCCCGCGCGATCGACTCCGTGCGCCATTCGGCGACGCCTACCCCAACAGCGGTCAACGCGCAGGCCGCAGCCAGCCACGGCAAGCAGCGGCGCGCGGTGCTGAGCACCAGCGTCGGTCGTGCGGCAGCCGCGCGCGCGAGTGCAGCAGCGATCCCGATGCACAAGACGAGCAGGCCCAGCGGCCCGAGCCGCGGGTGCAACAAGCTCTGGCTCCACAAGCCAATCAAGGCAAAGGCGAACACGACCGCAGGCAGGTGGACGGCGCTCGGAGCGAGCCGCGCGATGAACGCGAACACCGCGCCCACCAACCCAAGCGTCATGGCGTAGCAGAGGGGCGCCATCCACATGAACGCGAGGGGCTGCCGCAACAGGATCCCTTCGAGGCCCTTCTTGATGCCGAGCATGTGCCCGACCTCGACGAAGCCGACGGCAAAACCAGCCGCGATCCCGAGGAGCACGCACTGGCCAGGGCGAATCGGTGCCGCTGACCGCCACCAGGCCCGGAGTCGCGCGGACAGCATGAATGTGCCGGCGGCCACCGCGAGCCCTGCCAGGGCCAGCGCCACGCGCTGGCGCGTGCCAAAGGCTCCATCGCCCTGGCCGATCACGTCGGCCAGCAGCGCCGCCGCCGCGAGGCCGACTCCAGACACCAGCAACAGGTAAGCGACCGCGCGCACGGCGCCTGTCTTAGCGGCGAACGCGACGCGCGGCCACTTGCTTACCTGCCGCCGGCGGGCTCGAGCCCCTCGAGCTCGAGCACCAGGCTCTCCTGCAGCACCTCACCGTCGACTTCGAGCACCACCGTGTAAGTACCCACTCCGACGGACTGCGCACGGCGGCCGCGGAAGCGCCCAGGCGCGGGTGAAGCGCCGCCGAGCGGCCGCGCCCGGAGGTCCCAGGCGACCCGGTGCAGGCCCGCCTCGCGGCTCGCCTCCAGCTCACGCACGGTCTTGCCGGACGCGTCGCGGATGGAGAGCGCGACGCTCTGAGCCCGCCGGCCCAGCGAGTAGTAGATCGACGCTTCGGCCCGCGAGCCGGCGCCGACGTAGCGCTGCGCCCCACCGGACGAGCCGCGGCTATGGAGCCGCCGCCAGCGCATCACCGAGCGCGGTTCGTAGAGGCGCGCGCGCTCCTCGAGCGCGCCGTCACCGAGCTGCCGCAGCGCCGTCGCATCCACCACCCAGAGGCTGCGCCCGTGGGTCCCGAGGACGACATCGCCGGAGGAGGCGTGCTGCGCCACCTCGTGCACCGCGACGGTCGGCAAGTTGCCGTGAAAGCGCACCCAGCGCTCACCGCGGTCAAGCGAGACCCACAGCCCAAACTCGGTCCCCAGCCAGAGCAGATCGGGGCTCGCCAAGTCCTCGCGAATGACGCGCGTCGAGCCCCAGGGGAGATTGCCGCGCAGAGACCGCCAGGTCGCGCCGTAGTCCTCAGAGACGAAGACGTACGGGTCGTCGTCGTCGGACCGATGGGCATCGAGCGTGAGGTAGACCCGGCTCGGCTCCGACCGCGAAACCTCGATCGAGCTCACCCAGCGCGGCCCTGGCACCAGGTCGGCCAAACTCGCGCCTTCGGCCGCTGATGGCGGCTCGGACTCACGCGGCCCGCCCACGGCTGCCGCGGTCGCCACGACGGTGCCCGCCGCGATCGACTCGGCCGGCTCCGGATCGAGCGGCCAGAGATCGATCCAGTCGGCCCCACCGTTCTTGGTCATCCACAGCGCACCATCGTCGGTGCCGACGTAGAGCACGTCGGCGTCGTGCGGCGACTCCGCCAGGGCCGTGGCGCTGCCGCGATCGCCGCGCGTGATCTCCGGTGAGATCACCTTTAGGTCATCACCCCGATCCAGGGACCGGAAGACATGGTTCCCGGCGTTGTAGTAGATCCGCGAGTTGTGGTGCGAAAGGATGAACGGCGTCCGCCAGTTGAACCGATAGCGCGTGCCGCGCTTGCCGCGAGGCGGCCGAATGCGAGCCGAGCGCATCGTGCGGAGGTGCGTGCGCATGGTGCCGCCGTTCTGGCTCTCGTAGTAGATCTGATCGGGATCCTCCTCGTCGATCTGCACCAAGAACCCGTCGCCACCGCCGACTCGTAGCCAATCCTCGTTGATCGGACCGGCGCCACGTTTGCTGCGGCGCGGAGCACCCCAGGTGCCATTGTCCTGCAAGCCGCCGTAGACCCAGTACTCTCCGGCGCGCCGTGGGCCGACCGCTACGTGGTAGAACTGCCCCAGCGCGAGGTGGTTCAAGTGCTCCCATTGGGCGCTGCGATCCCACGTCACGTAGAGACCGCCGTCGGTGCCAAGGATCATGTGGCGGCCATCGCGCGGGTCGATCCAAAGGGCATGCTGATCGGCGTGCACGCCGTTGCTGGCGTCGGAGGTGAACGTCTTGCCGCCGTCCGTCGAACGCGCGGCGCGGATCCCCAACACGTAGATGAAGTTGTTGTCGCTGGGGTCGACGCGCAACTGGCTGAAATACATCGGCCGCGGATTCAGGCTGTTGATGCGCTGCCAAGTTGTGCCGCCGTCGTCAGAGCGAAACACCCCGCCATGCTCGTGCCCGCCGGGTCCCTGGAAGTCCTGCGCGTTCGCCACCTGACCCCCGAGGCCGGAGCTAAACGGCGTCTCCGGCGCCATCGACCGGCGCGCGAACCGCGCGCGCGGATCGTCTTCGTCCTCGTCTTCCTTGGGCTCGGGCGCCTCGCCCAGCGTAACCGTCACGGTCTCGACCTCGCCCCTTCGCGCGACCTGCAGCTCCACCTGCTCGCCGACCTTGCGATTCAGCATCTGCTCCATCATCTGCCGGCCGGTGACGACGCTCGTGCCGTCGACCGCGACGACCAAATCACCTTCCGCCAACCCCGCGTCCGCGGCAGGGCCGTCCTCGGCCAGCCGTGAGATGCGCGCCGAAGTCTCGCCATCGCTCGCGACGAGTCCAGCCCAGCCAGCGCCGTCCTGCGCCTTGCCGATGAGCTCCGTCTCGATGACCGCATAGACCACGTCGGGGTTGGCGCGATAGTAGTCCAGGCCGATGCGGCCCAGCGTCGCCGTCGGCAGACCCTTGGTCAGCTTCTCGAACGTCTGGCCGCCGTCCTTGGTGCGCCACAGACCGCTGCCGGCACCAAACTTCGTGGCCGGTGCGTTGCCGTCGAACCCGTCGCGTCGCCGCTCGTAGGTCGCCACCAACAGCGTGTCCGGGTCCTCCGGGTGCATCTGCACGTCGATGACGCCGGTGTTCTCGTCGACGAACAGCACGCGCTCCCAACTCTCGCCGGCGTCCGTTGTCTTGTAGAGACCACGCTCTTCGTTCGGACCGTAGAGCCGGCCCAGGGCGCCGACGTAGGCCACATCGGGGTCCTCGGGATGCACGGCGATCCGCCCGATCTGGAACGACTTCTCCAGGCCGACGTGTTCCCACGTCGCACCGCCATCCGCGGAACGATAGATGCCGTTGCCGTACGAGACCGAGTTACGCGGGTTGCCCTCGCCGGTCCCGAGCCACAGCACGTTGGGGTCGGACGGCGCGACGGCGACGTCACCGATCGAGACCACGGCCTCTCGATCGAACTGGTGCTCAAAGGTGACACCGTTGTTGGTCGTCTTCAGCAGCCCGCCCGAGGCAGTGGCCACCCAGTAGTTGGAGGGGTCCTGCTCGTTGATGGCAAGGGCGACGATCCGGCCGCCCATGTTGGCCGGGCCGATGCAGCTCCACTGAAACGCGTCGACCCAGGCGTCGTCGTTCTTCTCGCTCTTCTCGCTTTGCGCGGTCAAGCACGGGGCCAGCACACACGCGAACGCCGCCCAGAGCGGCAGCTTCGTTGGCTTCATGGGGTCTCGTTGGGGGAGGGGACGAGGGAGGCGGCCTTGCTACGTTAGCGGCGCGCTCATGGTTGGACCGCAGCGGGGCCAAACCCGTCTTTGCTTCGATCGACCATCGCCTCGGGGTTTCCGTGCCGCGACGACGAAAGCTTCCATGGCACCACGGGTACGGCCGCCGACCGACCCCAGCTCCACGCCCTCAGGCCGCCCTTGCGCGGGCGGCAACACCGCGCTGCAATCGCCCCCTGCGGACCCTGGAGGCCGCCGAACTGCCCATGGGATCAACGTTTGAGCCATCCTGGATCGAGTCGGTCCCGCCCCGAGAGGCGAACGAGCACCTGGCCTCGCTCTACGATCAGGTCAAGGACCCCGGACACGGCGGGGTCGACCACATCATGCAGGTGCACTCGCTGCACCCCGCCGGCCTGCGCGCGCACTTCGAACTGTACCGCGCCGTCATGCGGAGCACCCCGGGTCTGCGCAAGGTCGAGCGTGAGCTGATCGCGCTGGTGGTGAGTCGCGAGAACGGTTGTCAGTATTGAGTGACCCACCATCGGCGCGGTCTGCGCCGACTACTCAAGGACGACACCCTGCTGGCCCGGATCGACGCGGACTGGCGCGCCGCTGGGCTGTCGCCCCGGCGGACGGCGATGCTCGACTACGCGGTCAAACTGACGCAGAGCCCGGCAACCATGCAGAAAGACGACATTGCCGCCCTGCGGACTGCCGGTTTTGCCGACAGTGAGATCCTGGCGATCTGTGAAGTGGTCGCCTACTACGCCTATGCCAACCGCATCGCCGACGGCCTCGGCGTGCACCTCGAGGACGAGCCACCGGGCACCAAGTGACCGGCCCCCCGAGGCGATCGGGAAGGCGCCGGGATGGGTCAACCCAGCCTTCGCGCTTTGCCGACATTCTCACATGAAGCGAGCCGAACGGCTCTCGCGCCGCGCGCGATGGCTCCTGATGGTGCCCCCCTTGCTCGCCGCCAGCTGCAGTGAGCCACCGCCGCCGAGCGGCGGTCCCTACCTCTGGCGCGTGCAGGGCAGCGGCACCGAGTACTACCTCTTCGGGCTGCTGGACGTGCCGGACGAGCGCGTGACGGTCCTACCGGCGCCCGCCCGGGAGGCCCTGAGCCGCGCCGACGCCGTCTACACCGAAGTCGAGGTTGGCGACTCCGCCACCGTCGCCATGGCAAGGGCCTCCGCGCTCCGGAGCGGCGACAACCTCATCGAGCTCCTGCCGGAGGAGCTACGCCTGCGCGTCGAGACGTGGGTCTACGAGCACTCCGTGCCGATGGAGCAAGTCGAGCCCCTCAAGCCCTGGGCGGCAGCACAGCTTCTAGTGTCCTACGACGCCGCGCTAGAGGCCGACGAGCTCCCCTCGCACCACATCGCGCGCATGGCGCACGACGCCGACAAGGCCTATGGCGGGCTTGCCTCGGTGACCGACCAGGCCGGGGTCTTCGACGGGCTGAGCGAGCCCGAGCAGCTCGCTCTGCTGGCTGGCACCATGCACTGCCTCGAGCGCTGTGAGCGCGAAGGTCACAGCGCGCGCGAGGACCTGATCGAAGCCTACTGCAGTGGCCGCGACGCGGCTCTGCTCGACCTCTCCTGCGAGCTCTCGGAGGCCGAGGCCGACGCCACGGTCCGGGCGCGGGTCCGCCGACGCCTGCGCGAGACGCGCAACGAGCACCTCGCCAAGCGCATTCGCGAGCGCGTCGAACGTGCCGCCGACCGGGTGCACTTCTTCGCTTTGCCGGCGGATCGGCTGATTGGTCCCGACGGCATCATCGCGAGGCTCCAGCGCTACGGCCATCGCGCCGCGCGCATCGGCGGGACCGAGGCCGAGCTCGACCCGCCGCAAGCGCCACAAGTCGCTACTCGATGATGGCGAATCCGGTGCGCTGAAGCTCGCGGACTGGACCCAGGCCGACGTAGGGCAGGTTGTCCACGGTCTGCAGGTCATAGTTGAGCACGATGTGCGAGTTCGCGACCTCGGTGCGAAAGAGCGCCCCGCCACCGGCATAGACCGCACCGTTGATGTACTGCCTCAGGCCGATACTGCCACCCACCGGGTACATCGCCCAGGTATCCGCGAGAGCATCCCCATCGTGATCCACCGCGGTGTAGGCCGTGGTGCGGAACTCGACTTCGAGGAGCGACGGCGTGTAGACGACGCCGCAGATGTTGGCCGGGCCGTGGAGGTCGACCACCGCGTGATCGAACATGATCGCCGGGAAGTCGTCGTTGGCACTGAAGTTCGCAAACGGCCCGCGACCGTTCACGGTCGTGGCGCTGATGTCGACTTCCCACGGCTTGGGCGTCGTCGTGGTGAAGACCGGCGGATAGCCCGTCGCAAACGTCGCTGGATCAGACCAGGTGACGCCCGACAGGTTGGCCGCATTGATCGAGACCGGGCAGTTCATCTCGACCTGGCGATGCGGCAACACGGCCGGCTCAAACCGCCAGACGAGCGTGCCCTTCACGTTGATGCCGCCGGCGTGCCACGCCGGCGCCACCGGGACCGTAGCATCCTCGATGTAGACGACGATAATCCCCTCGAGCGGATCGCCGATGCCCTGATTGGCGGCGGCGACGTCGGCGAGGAAGGTATCAAAGTCGCCGTAGTCATAGACCCGACCCGCACCCCCCCGCGCCGCCGCCTCGAAGCGATCGAAGTCGAACAGCTGCACCGGAGCCGCCATTGCCGTGTAGTCAGGCAGCTCGTCCAGTGTGCCACCAAGCGACGGCTCGATGGTCCCGGCGAATGCGTTCAGGTAGGTGAGCGCTGAAATCGCGTCGAGGTCATAGCTCGTCGACACCACGTCCGGGAACCACTTGATGTCGCCGTTCGCGACGAGATTCCCAAACACACTGATCCCCGTGGCCGGCGGTGTCAGCCCTCCGCCACCAAAGCAGAGGTGACCGTCTTTCGCGGCGGTCTTGTCGGTGCCGGTACTGGGCCCGATCGCCAGCATGTCCGACATCACCACGCCGCGTATCGGCGCCGCCTCCTCGTACCACGACACAATGCGCCGCGTCACCCGCGAATCATCAGCGCTGCAGATGACCTTGATCTGATCCCATAGCTCCACGGGGTTGGCGCGGTCGGCAAAGGTGACCGGAACGCGACCACCCAACGTGGCGGACATGAGGTACTGCAACCGCAGCGTGAACGTCTGCTTCGTTCTGCTGAAGGCCGAGTCGAGGACAAGCGGCGGAGAGACGTAGGACTCATCCGTTGCATCGTGCGTGAACCCGGCGATGTCTTTGACCGCGTACAGCGGATCTCGTTGCATCGACACGAGGTTGAAGGCCAACCCCGACTCGGCCGTCTGCAGCAGCCGTGCGCGCATCGTCGCCCGTTGCGACGAGTCGTGACCGGTCGTGCCACGGGCGACGATCATGGTCGACAGCCCGGCGATCACAACCATCGCAAAGAGCAGGACCAGCATCGCACTACCGCCAGCAGGGTGCGCGCCTTCCTCGGCTCTGCCCGACGAGGGCGCCGCGGCGTGGCGAGACCGCTCCACAATGAACCACACCATGTTCGTCTCCGTCAGTTCCGTGGCACGACGCTGAGCGTGCGGGTCTGCACTTGGGCAAGGCCCTGCTGGCCAGTCTTTCGCAGCGCCACCGAGATCTGAATCTTGTTGCCGACCTCGGTGACCACGAATGATGTCGCGGACTTCTCGAGCACGCGGCTGCGCGTTACGAACCCGCCACCATCGGGGATCACCTCGACGCGCTCAACGGTCTCGCCGACCAGGCGATAAGTCACCGGCAACGAGTAGGTCCCATCACCGAGCAGCTTGTTGAAGGTGATCTCGCTCGCCGCGACGCTCCAGTCGGCATCGAAGCGGCCGTTGCTGTTGACGTCCTCGCCGGTGTCCATGACGCCGTTGCCGTTGATGTCCTCACCCCGCCGGCTCAGCGACATCAGATCCTCGTTGAGCCGCCAGACCAAGCCACGGACACCATCCCCGAGCTCCATGTTGGCGTTGACCCGCTCGTAGGTGCGATGGCTGGATGTGAGCGTCCCGTAGACCGCGCTGAGGACCCCCACCAACACCAACATGCTGACCATCAGTTCGAGGAGGGTGAAACCACCAGCCATCGACGTCGTTGTCGGGTGCGTTGGCTTGGCGATCACGGCGTGCCCCCGGGGCGCGAAACAACCACGGTGTACTCCACTTCGCGAGCGCCGCGGGCGCCACGCCAGGTGATCTTGAACACGACAACCGCGGCGTCGGCGTCGGCCACTGCGACCGCCGTATCCAGCAAGTCACCGTCGCCATTAAGATCGATGGGCGGCGAGATCGCCGTCTCGTCGCTGACGACGGTGCGCCAAAGGCGGGTATTGCGGCCAGGCCCCGGCGGAAACAACGCACCGCCAGAGATCACGGCGTCGACGGCGCCATCAAAGTCGTCCGAACAGTCGGAGCGGAAGACCTCGACCGCCTCCACCAACGCCATGCTCGCCTCGTCCATCTCGCGAGTGGTGCGCGACAGCATCTGGGCACTCACCATCGCCGACAGCAGGCCGAGCACGCCGATCACCATGACGGAGATGACCACCGATGCCTCGACGAGCGAGAAGCCGCCCTCGCCATCACGCGACGCCGTCATCGGGGGTCTCACCTGTTGGGCGAGGTCGTTGCACGGTCCGCACATCACCAGAACGCCTCCGCCTGACGCCGGAGCGCGCCCCGACCAAAGTACTCGGTCCCATCGAACCACCGAATCCAGGCATCGCGCTCGGGTCCGAAGTCCTCGTCCGCCAGCTCGACAAGCAGCGCCCGCGCCTCGGCGATGGCGAAGTTGATCTCGTCGACGTCGTGTTCGCCGCGCAGCTTGGCCGCGTCGAGCAACCCAATGGCCAGCGCCACCCCGTCCCGATCTCCGGCCACGACCAGGCAACGAGCGGCCAAGGCCTGCAACGCTGGGTGCAGCCGAGGGGCGAGCCGTTTCACGCCACGCACCGGCACGTCGCGGCGGCGCTCCAACGCGATGAGCGCCATCGCCCGCTCGCGCATCGCCCGCTCTTCGTTGGCGGCGAGCGCTAGCAGCACCTGGTGGACGGCCTCGCGCTCGGGCGCAGTCGCCTTGGGTCGGGCCACGTGCTTGGCCATGGAGCGCAAGGCAGCGTCCCGCACGGCGGCGACGTCATCCTGCAGGAGCTCCAGGAGACACACTTCACTGGGCAGCGTGGGGATCGGCTCGCCGAGCGCCAGTGCGGCCGCGCGGCGCGCTTCGGCGCCGCTGCAAGTCCGAGCGAACTGACAGAGGGACAGAATGTCGGTCTCGCCGGCGTCCATCGGGAACGCCGCCACCGCCGCGAGGCGCACCGTGCGATCCGGGTGGCCGAGCATAGGAATGACGCTCGACGCGCTCTGGTGGCCACGCCCTGCAAGCGCTCCCAAGGTGGCCGCGACCACCTTGGATTCCGGGTCGCTCAAAAACGCCTCGACCTCCTCGGACCACCAGGCGTTCAGCATGCCGCCAGCTCGCACCGCGGCCGCCCGCACCGCGGGACGGGTGGACCGCGCCAGCTTCGACAGCAGGGGTCCAGCCTCCGTGAGCCCAGCCCGCCCCGACACGGCGATCGCCTCGAGGATGAGCGGGTGGTGCTCTTCCGCCAAGATCGCCAAGAGCGACGGCTTCATCTCATCGATCCGCTCGACGAACGACTCGACGACACGATTCCGCAGCGGCTGGGTCGGCGACCGGCCAAAGTCGCGCAGGGACGACGCCAAGTTGATCTGCGCCGCGAGCTCCGGCGACATCGAAGCGGCGCTGCCGCCCCCGCCGCCACCCGGCGAGAGCCAGGCCAAGTCGCGACGACTTGGTCCCAGAGCACGCTCGGACTTGCGGGCCGCGGACATCCGCGGCGCTTCTGGGTTGCTCAGCGAGGGTGCCGTGAGCCAAACCGTGATCCCCACGATGACCGGAACCGCGAACAGCAGGGTCTGCAGCGGCCGCGTGTACCACGGCACCGTGGGAAACTCGGTGGCCTCTGCCTTCTGCTTGGACGGGTCGGCCTCCGAGTCCAGGGCCAGACCATCGAGGGCGTGGCTGAGGCGCGCCGAGTGGTCGAGCACCGCCAGCGTGTCGTCGCGCTGTGGCCCGACCCAAGTCGTGACGCACTCGGCCGCCACCTGCACGACGCGCTGGTCACAATCGCGGAACAGATAGACCCGTTCGCGAGGCTGTGCGTCACCACAGTGCTCACAGACCACGGGTCGATCGCGGAGCGTGGACGGCACGGACTGTCCGAGGAACACCTCGACGTCACCACTAGAGGCTCGCACGCCGACGGCAACCGATTCGCCGTAGCGCGGATCTGGGACCTCCAGCTCGACCTCGACGAGCAGAAGATCCCGCGCATGCCCCAGCTGATCCCGTGCGCGGACCTCCCGCGTCTGCCCGGTTTCCGCCATCGTCGACGCGAGGCAACCCAGCAGAGAGGCGCTGCGGTTGAAAGCATCCACTCGCGTTGTCAGCGA
Source organism: Planctomycetota bacterium (assembly GCA_039029375.1). GTDB lineage: Bacteria > Planctomycetota > UBA1135 > UBA1135 > UBA2386 > JBCCGH01. The sequence continues at coordinate 40,090 of JBCCGH010000057.1, read as the reverse complement.
CTGGAGGGCTTCCTCGGGTATGTAGGTACGGAAGGTGATCACGAGACCGGAGGCAAGCTCACGGGGCGCGGTTGCAAGAGCCCGCCGGGCGCTCAGACGGTGCAGACATTCGAGATTCCCCCTCTGCCTGCTATCGGGTCCGGCTCAGCAGCACCTTGACGCAACACCAGCGCGACGCCCCCCCCACGAAACCATGAAGACGCCATCACATCGCCGCCACGCGTCGCGCCTCAAACTGCGACAACACGGTGGGCCCAGGTGCTGCGAGAGCCAACAACGACAGACGGGCCCAGGACCCGGATGACCACTCCGCGGCGCCGGGTGCTGGCGATGAATCAGGCCAAGACAGCCCGGACGACGTCACCGTGTACGTCGGTGAGCCGCATGTCGCGGCCGCCGAACCGATAGGTCAGTCGCTCGTGATCCACACCGAGCAAGTGCAGGATGGTGGCGTGGAGATCGTGCACCTCCACCTTGTCCTGCACTGCAAAGTAGCCGTAGTCGTCGGTCGCACCATGGATCGTGCCGCCCTTGACACCGGCACCGGCGAGCCACATCGAGAAGCCGAAGGGGTTGTGGTCCCGGCCGTCACTGCCCTGGGCCATTGGCGTGCGGCCGAACTCACCGCCCCACACGACGATCGTGGACTCGAGCAAGCCGCGAGATCGCAGATCGGTGAGCAGTGCGGCGATCGGCTGATCCACCGCCGTGGCGTTGCGAAAATGACCACGTTGCAGCCCGGAATGCTGATCCCAACGGTCGGCGCCAACGTCGGGGCAAGTGAGCTCGACAAACCGCACCCCGCGCTCAACCAGTCGTCGAGCGAGCAGACACAGTGTGCCGTAGGTGCGCGTGTGCTTGTAGGGCGCCTCCAAGCCATAGAGGCGCCGCGTCGCCGGTGACTCGCCGCGCAGATCCACCAACTCCGGCACCGCGGCCTGCATCCTGAACGCGAGCTCGTAGTTCTCGATGGCCGCTTCGATCGCCGGGTCGGAACCGTGGTGTGCTTGCCCCGCGCGCTCGAGCTGCGCCAGCAGGTCTAGCTTGCGGCGCTGCAGCCCGCGCGATGACTCGCCGGGCGCCACGTTGGCAACGGGCTCGCCCCGACCCCGAAACACCGAGCCTTGGAAGGTCGCCGGCAAGAAGCCGCTGTTGAAGTTGTCTAGGCCGCCCGGCGGAATCAGGCCGCCGTCGAGCACGATAAAGCCGGGCAAGTCGCGCGACGGGCTGCCCAGGCCGTACTGAATCCACGACCCCAGGCTCGGTCGGCCCTGCTGACCATGGCCTGTATGCAGGAAGTAGTTCGCGTTGGTGTGCTCGGGGAACTTCGAGTGCATCGAACGAATCACCGCGAGCTCATCCGCGCAGGAGCGCACGTGCGGAAACAGGTCACTGACCGGAATCCCGCTCTCACCGCCCTCCCGAAACGCCCAGGGCGACCGCAGGACGTCGCCCACGTCGTCGAACTGCGTCGGCGGGACGTCCATCTTGATCGGGGTGCCGTGCTCGCGGTCGAGCCGCGGCTTTGGATCGAACGTGTCGACCTGTGACGGGCCGCCGTCCATGTAGAGGAAGATGACGTTGCGCGCTCGAGCCGCATGGTGCGGCGTGGCGCCGCGTCCCAGCCCGATCGCGTAGGCACGTTCTCCCGTCAGCGCGGTGAGCGCCATTGCGCCGAACCCGTTGGCGCATCGCTGCAACATCTCGCGGCGGGTCAGCGGCGGCGCCCCCCGGTGATCGAGAACCCGGCCATCGCGCGGCGGTTCACCAGACATAGGAGAACTCCTTCACGTTGAAGAGCACGTGGCAGAGATCGGCCCATACTGCCACGTCATCGCCCTCGCCCAACTGCCGACGCTCCGCCAAGAAGTCAAGTCCCGCACGCTGCTCGGCCGCGGACGGCGATCGCGCAAACGCTCTTAGATAGGCCTCCCGGAGCCGGGTCGCATCGCCCTCGTGCTCGTGCAGGAGCCGTTCCGCCCAGACGCCGGCCTGCTCGCGCACGAACGGATCGTTGAGCAGGGCGAGGGCTTGACCCGGCACGTTGGTACTGCCGCGCCGCCCCCGTGAGGTGAACGGGATTGGGAAGTCAAAGGCCAGGAAGAACGGCGACAGGAAGTTGCGACGCACCGCGAGGTACACACTGCGCCGGCCGTCACCATCCAGGGGCCCGCTGTCCGGCCGGCCGCGACCTTGCACGAACTCAGTCAGATGCACCGGTACACTCGGCCCGAACGGCGTGGGGTCGAGGCGGCCCGACACTGTCAAGATCGCATCGCGCAGCATCTCGGCCGGGAGCCGCCGCGGCGGATGCCGATGCAGCAAGACATTCTGCGGATCGGTTTCGACCGAGGCCGGGTCGACCGTGGCCGACATCCGATACGTCTCCGACAGCAGGATGCGGCGAATCAGGTTCTTGATCGACCACCCCTCAGCGACAAACCGTGAGGTGAGCCAGTCGAGCAGCTCAGGGTGCGAGCACGGCTCGCCCAGAGCGCCAAAGTTATCGACCGAGGCAACCAGCCCACGGCCGAGCAAATGCTGCCACACCCGGTTGACCAACACGCGCGCCACCAGCGGGTTGTCGCCAGCGGTGAGCTGCCGCGCCAGTTCGAGGCGCCCGCTGCCTGACGCCGAGCCGACGGCGGTTCCCCCCAGCGCTTCGAGGTTGCGCCGCGGTACGACGCCGCCCAACGCTCGGTGATTGCCGCGCACGAGGACGTGTTCGTCGACGCCGCTGCCGTCCAGCATGGCCGGGGCCGTCGACGAGAACCGCTCGATCGACGCGGTCAGCTCAGCTCGCCGACGTGCAAAGGCCCGACCTGCCGCAGCGACTCGACCCCATGCAGTGTCTTCGGTGACCACGAGATTGCGCCGACGAACAAGCCAGTCGACCCAGGCACTCAACTCCGCAGCGTCTGGCGCCGCATGGAGCGTCGCCGCACCGAATCGGTCCAACGCCGCTACCAGCCGATCCCGAAACGCGGTCGCCACCGCTGCCTCGCCACGCGCCGCCGCCTCACTCGCGATCCCGGGCCAATGCGTTGCCGGCTCCGGCGGCGGCTCACGACCTTGCGCGACCATAGCGACGGCGAAGGGGCCACCACCGGTCTCGCGCGCGCCAGGCGTGAACTCGATCCACACGCGATGTCCCACGTATGGCTCAAGGTCGTGCTCGATCCACTGGAACTCACGCTCCCCGTACCAAGACTTGAGGGTCTCCAAGTGGAGCGGGTTGCTGAGCATCCGATGCGAATCGACGAGCACCAGCGCGTGGCCCGACCCCGCGACCCGGTACAGCAGCTTCGGCTCACGGAGCACGAACGTCGGTGTCCGCAGCGTCCGCCCGGACTGCACCCAAGGGATCTTGGCGGATTCCTTCTCGGCTTCGGGATCGAGCGACAGCGCGTCCCAGACGGGATCGCTGCGCGCTGCGCCGACGACCTGCACCCCGCCAATGGGCGTTCCAACGTCATTGGTGAACTTGGGAGCGCCGATCTGAACAGGCCCAGCGCCGAACGCAACGCCGTCCTGGATCCACTGCTCCGGCTGGACACCGGCGTAGTCGAGCACCACATCGGCGTCCGCGGCGGCGCCGGTGGCCGGGGTCGTCATGGGGCGGAGAGCGTCGACCGCGCGGCGACGACCGCGCTCTGCAAGCAGGGCGAACGCGTGCAGCGGATGCGCCGGACTCGCGTCAGCCCGTTGTACCTCGTCGACCCACTGCGCCAGCCGTGGGGCGTCGAGCCCACGCCGCGCGGCGATCTCGGCGGCGCGCACGAACCACGCGGCGGCCTCCTGCGGTCGCCGTAAAATGGCGCGAAACGACGAGCCGTCCGCGTCGTCGCTAAACACGATGTGATCGACGCCGACATGACCCCATGCGCCATGCACTCGATCCACGACCTGCAGGCGCGCCCGCCGCCCGCGCCAGGGTCGCACGTCGAAGCGAGCTGGCTTCAGCTCGACCGCGTTCTCGCCGGTCGCCGTGCGCACGACGACGCCGTCCACGACCAAGTTCACGCAGGCAAGGCGGGGGTGCTTGCCGCCGCCGATGAGGAAGTGAATGAAATCGTGCTCGACCGTGAACTCGGGGCTGGTGAGCGTGCCGACGTGCCGGTCGCGCTCGCGCGACGTACCGCGGGGCACGGCACCGTGGCTATGCGCGAGCCCGGCGCCGACAGCCTCGGCCACGAGCAGGTGCTCGGGCAGCTCCGCCACGGCCACCTGACCGGCCCGTCCGAACGCGGTGCCGGCGACCTGCCAGCCTTCAAGCGGTGTCGACTCGAAGTCCTCGAACACGACGGCCATCGAACCAGCCCTGGCGCCCGCCGCCGCTGCCGGGTGGGGCCCAGCGCGCAGCACGGCCAGCGCCGCGCCCAGGTAGGCGTCGGCCTGCGCCGCCCCGCTTTGCATCGCGTCCGCCATCGCGCGAACGAGAGGACGCCCTTCCCACCGCTCGTGCTCGTCGAGGGCTTGGGCGACGTCGGCGTTGCCGGGCATGCTCTCGAAGCGCACCTGGCGATAGCCGGAACTGAGGAAGTAGCCCGACAGGCCGTAGTAGTCCCGCGCCGAGATCGGGTCGAATTTGTGGTCGTGACAGCGGGCACACGCCACGGTCAGCCCCAAGAACGCCTTGGAGAAAACGTCGACCTTGTTGTCGATCCGCTCTGCTTCGTCGAGGCGGGTATCGACCGGCGAATGTACCTCTTCGCCTAGGTACCAGACGCCCGTCCCGAGCACCGACTCGTTGAAGCCGCGCTCCGGGTGCCGCCGTGGCTCGGGCAGAAGATCACCGGCGACGTGCTCCGCGACGAACTGATCGTAGGGCACGTCCGCGTTGAGAGCCCGGATCACGAAGTCGCGGTACTGCCACGCGTTGGGAATCGTGAAGTCGTACTCGTGGCCGCGCGACTCCGCATAGCGGACGACGTCGAGCCAGTGGCGTCCCCACGCCTCGCCGAAGTGCGGTGAGGCGAGGAGGCGATCGACCAGCGCCGGCCAGCCCGCGGCCAGGTCTCCCCGGAGCAGCTCCTCGACATCGGTTGGCGACGGCGGCAAACCGATCGTGTCGAAGAACGCCCGCCGAACCAACACGTTGGGCGTCGCGCGCGGCGCCGGGTGGAGCCCCGCAGCATTCAGCCGCGCGAGCACGAACCGATCGAGATCGCCCGATGGCCAAGCGCCGCGGACCGCGGGGGGCGTCGGATCTCGCACTGGCTGGAACGCCCATTGCTCTCGGCGCCGGGCCTCAAGGTCGAACCCGCGCCGCGCCGGCCGGTCTTCGGGGCCCGGCGCCCCCATCGCCACCCACGCCTCAAGCTCGGTGACCAAGCGCTCGGGCAAGCGCCGCTTCGGCGGCATCCGCAGATCGACATGCGTACGGCGCACGGCCTGGATGAGCAGGCTGGCGTCCGGATCGCCGGGCACCACGGCCGGCCCGCGGGTCCCGCCGGCGAGAATGGAGGCCCGCGAATCCAACCGGAGCTCCGAACGCTGCCGCCCCGCGCCGTGGCAGTGGTAGCAGTGGTCGGCGAGGAGCGGTCGCACGCGCTTCTCGTAGTGCTCCAACCCGGCATCGCTGGGCCTTTGACCAGGCAGGACCGCGCTGGAGACGACGCCCAGCGCGAGCGCGCCGGCCAAGCAACCGATTCGTGGCAACATCAAGACGAGCCGAGAAGGGGCGCCCCGGATTCTAGTGTGCAGGGCGCATTAGCCTCATCGGCTGCCGGACCGGACGGCCCAGACTCTCGGTCCCGATCGACCGGGGCGCGAGACGCGCGGCGAGCCGGTTGATTCAGCCGGCCCGCCAACGGCGCCGCGCTCAGCTCAGTCGATGGTGATCTGCAGGCCGCTGGACAAGGCGACCCCGATCGGGCTGCACGGTGCACCGAAGGCAGCCTGGGTGAAGATCGAGCCGCCAGCCAGACCCGGCGCCGACGGAATAGGTAGCGCGGCGATCCCGGTACCGGAAGCGTCGGTCGGCAGGGGCAGCGTCGCCAGGCCAACCGGGTCCACGAGCACCGTCAGGCCGCCGAACGGCAAGGCGGCGCTGGCGCCACCGACCAACAGAACGCCCAAGGCGCTCGGCGGGGCGCCGTCGGCGACCACGCCAAACACGTCGTTACCCAAGAATGCGGGCGAGTTGGCGCGCAGGGCCACCGGCGTGGCGCACGGCGGCGAGGCTTGTCCGTAGGTCACCGGCCGCTCATCGCCATCGAGCACGCCGTCGAGGTCTCGGTCGATGCCGATGCGTCGGCCGGAGCCCAGCGGCACGCCCATCAGCGCCAGGTCGGCGTTCCCCGCCGCGGCAGCACTGCGAAGCGCGTCGAGCGTCGCCAACGGGACGCCGGCGGTGTCCGGCAAGAACAGCGTGCCGCCAAACCAAGCAAAGCTCCGCTCGGCACCCTGGTAGGTGCCCTTGGCCACCACGTCGATGTTGCCGAGCTGCGCCTGCTGGACCAGCAAGTCGGAGTCGGCCACCACCTGGGGGTCACCAACCGTGGCTTGCCGAAGGTCGACCGTGAAGCCCACGGTCGGCGCCATGCCGGTATCGAACTCGAGCATGTAGCGCTCGAGCCTGCGCTTGTTCACCGGCTGGAACGAGAGGCTTTGGAACACCGGCTTCGTCAGCAGATCGAAGACGTTGTTGACCGAGCCGTCATGCAGCAAGCCGAAGCCCGACATGCTCATGCCGCCTTCGGGAGTGCGATTCTGCCGCTTGTAGATATTGCGCAGCTGCGGCACCTTGAAGCTCTGCTGTTCCTCGAGCAGCGACGCCTGGATGATCAGGCCGTTGGTGCCTGTCGGCAGACTGTGGCAATCGACGCAACGCACGACACCGCCGAGGAAGCGCCGCGTCGTGTAGAAGTTGAAGCCCTCCTGGGCGCTCTCACCGGCCGGCGCGGTGCTAAACGTCCGATCCAGCTGCTGGTTCGGGTTGGGCGGAAAGGCGAGCGTCTTGATGAAGTCGGCGTAGGCATCCATGTCCGCCATCGCCAGCTCCGGCCCGCCGAGCAGCGTGTCGAACGCCGGGTTGAAGTCCTGCAGCTCGTCGCGATCCCCGCGCCAGTGGAACGGCCGGGTGTTGTCGGTGAGCCCGCGCAACGTCTGCGTGGTCATCGGCCCCTTCATCGGGTGCATCTGCTGCGCCTGGAACACCTTCATCTCGCCACCCGGATCGCCGAGGTCCCAGCCGATCCCATCGATCTCCGAGTCGATGTGGCAGGCGGCGCACGACGCCGTGCCGTTCCCCGCCAGCTTGGCGTCGTAGAGGAACCCGCGGCCCTCGCGCACCACGGTCGGGGTCGGGTCGTAGCCGAGCGACTGCTCCAGCACGAGCGACCGCGCCGCCGTATCGATGACCGCGAGGGTCGAGGTCAGGCGGTTGAGCACGTAGAGCCGCGCGCCATCGGACGAGATCGCCAAACCGCGTGGCCCGCGCTTCTGCCTCGGGTCTGCGGTGGCGCCCGGGGCGCCAAGCTCGACGAAACCGGTCACCGCACCGGCGCTGTTGACCGAGGCGACGCGATCCGTGCCGAAGGCCGCGACCCACAGCGCCGAGCCGTCCGGCGCGAACACCACGTCGGTGGGCTGCGCGAGCGCCGAAGCCGTGGCCGCGGGGTTCGGCAACACCGAGTAGTCGATGCCCGGATTGAGGTCGAAGAACGTCATGGCCGGGGCAGCACCCGTGGTGATCCGCGTCAGCCGCGAATCCACGACGTGGCCGCGCAAGCTGGGCTCGAAGCGCACGAGGTTGCGCGCCTCGGAGTTGGCGACCCACAAATCACCGCTCGTCGGGTGCTCCGCCATGTTGAACAGGGTCGTACCCACGCCCGAGAAGCGCCGGGCGATGCTCATCCCCGCGGCGTCGAGCTCAAAGACGTCGTAGTCGGGAAGCGTGATGCCGTGGGTCGGCTGCCAGGTCGGATCGCTCGCGTCGACGATCAAGCTCTGCTGCGGCGCCGGCGGCAGCTCCGGGTTGGTCGGTGCCGGCGGCGGCGGCGCCTGATCCTCAGCGAGGACCGTCGTGCCGTTGCCCGAGCGCTGCACCGCGACCCACACCTTGCTGCCGTCGCGGCTGCTCGCCAGCGCCCGAGGCTCTTCACCGAAGACCGGGATCGTCGCCAGCAGGGCGTGCGAGACCGGATCGAAGACGCGCACTTCGCGCGATCCCGACACGGTGACAAAGGCGCGCTCCGGCGAGCCAGCGAACGCGACGTCGGCGGGCTCATCCTTGACGCGGATTGTCGCGATGACCGCGCGACGCGACAGCGAGACCACGCTGACCGAATCCGAGACGCGGTTGACCACCCACACCTCGTCCGCGGTGCGCGGCGTCACGGACACTGGCTCGAGTCCGACTGGGATCTCGCCCAGCAGCGACGGGCGGTCGCGATTGAGGAGCGAGAACACCGCCAGGCGGTTGTCGGGCGTGTTCACCGCGAGCAGCCGGCTGCCGTCGGCGGAGATCGCCAACGGATGGGTCTGCGGACTCTCGAAGTTGACAAAGGCCGTGGGCACCCGCTGAGCCGCAAGTGTGCTCGCGGCGGCGGCGACGACGAAGACGAGGTGTTTCATGGCGCGCGATCCCGGAAAGGAGCCAGTGGCACGCCCATGGTAGCGAGCCGCACCACGCTTGGGGGCGCACGCTCGCGAGTCGCTGCCTGTTTCCGCGCGCGCCGCAAAGCGCTGCGGCAGCGCCGGTTGGGAGGGACCCAGAGGTCCGGCAAGAAAGCGCTTGGCGTGGCGGGTGGTGTCCTGGGCTCGAAGGTCGGTGCACGAGAACGCAGCTGGATCGGTGGATCCAGCGAGGCTCTCGTGTGCCGAGATTCGATTTCAGGGCGCCGCTCGCTGCGTGAATGGCTTTTTGGCCGGACCTTCTGGGGAATCCCGCCTAGTGTTGCGTGTCGGAAGTTCGTCACATATGTCGACCGCCCTTTGCGCCGCTCGCGGCGTTGCGTCTCCTCGACTTGTCCACCAACAAGCCCTGCGTCGACAGCGCCTTGCGAGCGGCACACATGGCTCGCCGACTTACGCAACCAACTTCCGACACACAACACTAGGCGAGTCCGTGGTCCGCGACCTCGTCTTCGTCCCAGCCGAGGTGATGGCCGATCTCATGCAGGAGAGTGATCCTCAGCTGCTCGACGAGCTCGCCTCGATCCGCCGCCAGCCGCTCGATGTTGCGCTTGAAGATGCGCACCGTGTCGGGGAGCCCGATCCCGCGGTCCAGCTCGTCGGTGATCGGCGTGCCATGGTAGAGACCGAGCACGAGCGGATCGGTATCCGGACTCCCGTCAATCGCGGCGTCGGGCACGTCCAAGAGATCGATCCGCACGTTCGCAAGGGTGGCGCGGACGTCGGCCGGCAACATTGCGACGAGCTCCTTGAGCAGGGCCAGCGCCTCGCCGTCGGCCATCCGCACCGGCGCCGGGAAACCCTCGGGATCGGCCCGCTCGGCATCGCGATAGAGCTGGTCCGCCCGCCCTTGCTCCCCCCGTAGCTCAGCCACCACCGCGCGCTCGTAGATCAGCTCAGCCCCTAGCTCGTCGACATCGCACGTCGCCAGCAGCTCGCCGGCCCGCTCGAGCTCCCAGCGCTCCATACGGAGACGCGCCTCGACCAGCCGGACCGACGAGGCGCCGGGGTCGCGCACCGCCGCCTCGCGCAGGTGCTCAAACGCCGCCGCGTCATCGCCGTGCGCCGCCGCGACCTGCGCACTCAGCAGAGCCGCCTCGCAGCCGTCGGCCGGGTCGGCAACGGAACCCGCGTCGCGCCAAGCCTGCTCGGCCGCCGCGGCCTGCGCCGACGCGACGCCCCAAGCCCCTTCTTCGAAGGCCTCGTAGCCCGCGGCGAGCGCGGCGGCCAACCGGTCGGCGGGGACACCCATCGTGGCCCGCAGCGTAGGGCGCGGCAACCGCGCCGACCAGCGGCCGTCAGGTCCCGATCACGGCGCGGGCGTAGTCGCTGACCTGCACCGCCGGCATCACTCCGACCGCCAACGCCTGGGTGTAGAACACCGCGCCCTCCAGGCGCGACACGGACGGGATCGTGAACTGAAGCGCGAGCGACGGGACCGGGATCGCCAGGAACGGGTGGATGTACCAACGGCACCCCGGCGCGCCAAACCCACTGAGCTCGACCGGCGCCGGCGGGCTGTTGCTAAACCCAACGACGAACGCCGCGGCCGAGCCGGGCGGGACGTTGCCGATGCTCAGGCTCAGCGAGCCGCCCAGTCCGCTGCTGCCGATCGCGCTCAGCGCGAGAGCCGGAGTCGCGGGCGTACCCGGGCCGGCTGGGCAGCCACGACCGAACATCGCCACGTCGGGGAAAGACGCGCAAACACGGACCTTCGCGGCGTAGTTGTCGACGAAGCGAGCATCGTCGGGCGGACTTGTGGTCCAGCCGAAGTCGTACACCCGCTGCCGGCCGTCGTGCCGGCGCATGCCCCACTGCAGCGAGGCGCCGGGCAGCAAGCCAGTGCCATAGGCGGTTACGTCGAGCACGAGATCGCCCTTCGCGTTCTCGTACTTGAACGAGCGCTGCAGGCCGATCTCATGCCAGGCGCCGCCGGTGACCGGCCATTCGTGACTGGACACATCGAGCACCGTCATCGCCGCTGGCGACAGATTGTCGGCGAACAATGTGCCCAGCGCGCCCCGCCGGTGATCCATCACGATCACCAGTCGATCGATCTGATAGGTGCCCGACGCCGAAGTGGCGCTACAGGGCGCAAACTGCAAACCGGTGATCAGCTGGTCGACGCCGCCGAGCTCGACCTTGGTAATCAGCGACTGATAGCGCTGGTTCGACCACAGGGGATCACCGCGGTCGCGGCCAAACGGGACCGAGTTGCACTCCCCCGCGTCAGGGGTGTCATCCGGGACTTCGTAGCACTGCGCGGCCGCAGGCGCAGCAAGCGCCGCGACGAGAAGAGCGATTCGCATCCGACTTCCTCACTTTCCGAGCCGCTTTCTGGATCGGACGCCACGACCCCGCGCATTGATCACCTGTCGGAGGCTGGGCCACCAAACACAAAGCAGCATGACCAAGCCGATCAGGGACGCCGCCTTCTTGATGCGGTAGTCGTGAATGAAGACACCGTCTGGCCACAGCCTCGCGTCACGCCACAGACCGCGGACCGAGATGCGGGCCCCGGTCCGGACCGGCTCGCGACCGGACCAGTCGACCGCGAACTTGTGATCCGCCTTGTCGATCATGACGAGCCCCTGGGACGCCGTATCGACGGTGGCGACCGCAATCGCGATCTGCCGCCCTTCGTAATCCTCGGGGTGACGGGCAAATCGGCTGCTGCCGACATTGGCGGCAATCGCACGCTCCAGGCACACCAAAGGGGTCAAGGCAAAGACCGAGAGCCCGGCGACCAACAACATCGCGCGGCGTCCACTGGCCGCGAACGGCCAATCGCGCGGCATTCGCCCGCGCCACAATGACCACACCATGTACACAGCGCTCAGTCCGACCAACGCGTAGACGGGTGGACTGTCGTACCACGCCACACTCCACGTCACCTGCTGGAACGCGAACGGGAACCACAGGCACGTGCCGCTGCCCCAGTAGTGCTGCATCACGTCGAGGACGAAATGCAGCCCTGCCCCAAAGCCCAACCCCGCGGCCGCCGCGCCAGGCCGCCTCGCAACGGCGGCCAGCGCGCCAACGAGGAACGCGACACAGAAGGGCGTGTGCAACAGGCCGAGATAGACGCCGAACTCGAGCGTGCCATAGCGCTGCAGGGGCGGCACTTCATCCATCGCGGCCGCGACCAGGCGCGGCACGACATCGGGCAGGACCGCTCCCAGCAGCAGCCAGCGGGGCTCCCAGCGATCAAAGGGGCGAGCCAACGCTCTCGTCGCGCCGAGGTGTAGGACCCAATCTGGCATGGCTGGAGCAGTCTGTCGGGCGCATCGCCCCGCAGCAACGCCTGACCGAGCCACCGGAAATCCCGGCTCGGCCAAAACCACAGCCGGTCCGCTGGCCGACAACAGCAACGGATCGGAGCGACGCGAAGCTCCCGCAGTCCGTACGGGATCACCATGGAACAGATGCTGCTCGGCGAGATCTTGGTCAACTTCCACCTGCTGACGCAGGAGGAGCTGGACCGCTGCCTGAAGATCCAGGAGCAGATGGATCCGCGGATGCCGCTGGGCGAAATCATCGTGCAGCGCGGCCTCCTCGAGCAAGGCGTCATCGACACGGTGCTCACGGCCCAGCGCAAGGAGCTCGACACCCAGCGCTGCAAGCTCACCGTGGGCGAGCGAGAGCTCGCCCGCATGCTCGAGAACGCCAGCTCGTACGAGTTCCTCGAGGCGATCAAGCAACTCGGTGTCTCCGACTTCTACCTGACGTCGGGCAGCTCACCGGCCGTCCGCCTGCACGGGCGGTTGGTCGACCTCCCGGTGAAGCCTCTGCCGTTCCGCCAGTGCCGCAACCTGATCTTCTCGCTGCTCACGCGCGAGCAGATGGCGACCTACTTCGAGCGGAAGTCACTGGACACCGGCATCTCGATTCCCGGGGTCGGCCGGTTTCGGGTCAACGTGTTTCGCCACCTCGGCGGGATCGGCGCGGTGTTCCGCGTCCTGCCGGACAGCATCCTGCCCTTCGAGGACCTCGGCCTTCCCGAGGTGGTGAAGACGTTCTCCGAGTTCAAGTCGGGCCTGGTGCTCATCACCGGAACGACCGCGTCCGGCAAGACGACGACGCTGGCGTCGCTCATCGACCTCATCAACCGCAGTCGCCGCGCCCACGTCATCACGCTCGAAGATCCAGTCGAGCAGGTGCACCGCAGCGACAAGGCGCTCGTCACCCAACGCGAGATCAACTCGCACACGCTGTCGTACCCCGACGCGTTGCGGGCGGCACTCCGCGAAGATCCCGACATTCTCGTGGTCGGCGAGATGCGTGATCCAGAGACGATGGCCGTGGCGCTCACCGCCGCGGAGACCGGGCACCTAGTCTTTGGCACGTTGCATACGCGCACTGCCCACAACACCGTGGTGCGCATCATCGACCAGTTCCCGCAGCAGAAACGCCAACACGTCCGGACCATGATCGCCGGCGTGCTGCGCGCGGTGATCTGCCAAGAGCTCATCCCGCACGTCGACGGCGAGGGCCGCAGCCTTGCCGCTGAAGTCATGGTCGTGAACCCGGCGATCTCGAACCTGATCCGCGAGGGACGCGAGTGGCAAATCCCGATGGTGATGCAAATGAACCAGGCCAGTGGCTCGCAGACGATGGACGACGCTCTGCATCGCCTGGTCAGGCAGCGCAAGGTTCCCATCGAGGAAGCGCTGCTGCGCGCCGCCGAGAAGGAACGCTTCATGGCCCCCGTCTGAGCGAGGCGACCCAAGATGGCACAGATTGACGAACTACTGCACAAGATGACGACGGAGGGCGCCTCCGACCTCCACCTCAAAGTCGGCGTCCGACCGCGTTATCGCATCGACGGCGACCTGATCGAGGACGGTGACACTGGGGCGCTCGCCTGGGAAGACCTGGAGCGGCTGACGACGGAGATCCTCAGCCCGGAACAGGAGCGCCACTACGCGGAGACCCGAGAGCTCGACTTTGCCTACGGCAACCCGAACATCGGACGCTTCCGCTGTAACTACTTCCAGGACTGGTGGGGCCCCGCAGCCGTCTTTCGCCGCATTCCCTCGCAGGTGCCGACGCTCAAGCAGCTCGGTCTCCCGGAAGAGCTGGCGACGTTCGCGCACTTGCACCGCGGCCTGGTGCTCGTGACCGGGTCATCCGGCTCCGGCAAGACATCGACGCTGGCGGCCTTGATCGACGTCATCAACGAGAACTACCGCAAGCACATCATTACGCTCGAAGACCCGATCGAGTATTTGCACGAGCCGAAGAAGGCGATCATCCACCAGCGGGGGATGCACTACGACATCGTCGACTTCGAGACAGGCATCGTGGACAGCACGCGCCAGGACCCCGATGTCCTCCTGATTGGCGAGCTCCGCGACCTCCCCAGCATCCGGCAGGCGCTGGTCGCAGCCGAATTGGGCACGTTGGTCTTTGCCACGTTGCACACCAATAGCGCCTCGGACTCGGTCGACCGCATCATTGACGTCTTCCCACACGAAGAGCAGCCACAGGTGCGGACCATGCTCTCCCAATGTCTGGCGGGCGTCGTTTGCCAAGTGCTGGTGAACCGCAGCGAGAGCCACGGTCGCCTGCCCGCGGTGGAGATCCTCAAGATCACACCGGCGGTCGCGAACCTGATTCGCGAAGGCAAGACCCAGGACATCCCAAACAACATCCAGAGTGGTCGCAACTACGGCATGCAGACCATGGACGACGCGCTGCGTGACTTGATGAAGCAGCGCCACATCACGCCCCACGAAGCGTGGCTGCACTCGCGGAACAAGTCGAACTTCGAGCGCGCGGCGGGGCGAGAATCCGCGGCGCGTCTGGGTCTGATGCCAAGTTGATGTGTTGCGGGCGGTTTTCTTCGTTCACTCGATCCTCCGCCATGCCATAGACTGCGGCGCCATCGCGCGACGCTGATCTCCGCCGGCGGCGTAACGCGTGTCGACCGCCAGGCGCAGCCGAAAGTCAGCTCATGGGTTACGACCTTCACATCACCCGCGCGACCGATTGGGCCGAGAACGACGGCCGCGAAATTCCGTCGCAGGAGTGGCTGGAGCTCGTTCGGGAGGACCCTGAACTTAGCCCCGATCCGGGCAATGGCCCCTTCGCCGCCAGTTGGGCGACCGCAGCCGCCTCGGAAGCTGGCTGGTTCGACTGGTACGAGGGCAACGTCTACACCACCAATCCCACCAAGGCGGCGGTGGCCAAGATGCTGGCCCTGGCGATCAGCCTGGCCGGCCGCGTCCAAGGCGACGACGGCGAGACCTACGAGCGCGAAGGCGACTGGCGCGACCGCGACCTCTAGAGGTCCGGCCTTCCAGTGGGGCGTTACACAAATCAGTCGGCCGTCGCCACAGCCCCCCGCGCATCTCGGGCCCGCGAAAGCCTCGAATCCACCAGTTCGCGCGTTTCCGCCAGCCAACCTGCATCGACCGGCGAGCCCCGGGTGGTGGGCGAGGACGGACTCGAACCGCCGACATCCTGCGTGTAAAGCAGGCGCTCTAACCAACTGAGCTACTCGCCCGGGCCGTCGATTGTAGTGGCGCCCGTCCCCGCGGTGCCAGCCTCGCGGCCGGAGCCACAGGCCGGCGCAGTCGCATCGGCTATTCTCGACCAAGTGGCGAGGCGCACTGCCGAACATCGACCAACACGCCCTGGCGGACCCGCGGTGGCCGCCGCCGTGTTGTTGGCGACGCTGGCCGCGCTGCTGCTCTGGTTTGCAACGCGCCCAGCCGCCAACCCCGCGCCGCCGGTCGCCGACCGCGTCAGCCACCCAGCTCCCGAACCCGCCTCGACGAGCCTTCCGCCCGGACCGGTACCGCGCCACACCATCCAGGGACGAGCGCGGGTGCGAGCCGGGGATCAATGGCGGATCGAGGGCTCGATCTGCGAACTCGCTCCCTGGCGGGAACGGCGCGAGCGGGTGCCACTGACCAACGCCACGATCCACGCAGAAGTCCGCCGCGGCGGCGAGATCGAGCGCCTGACGGCGGCCCGCTCCCGCCAGGATGGCAGCTACTCGCTCCCATTGGACACGTGGCCATCGCACAACAGCGAGAGCAATGACGCCCAGGGCCGCAACGCCGAGCTTTGGCTACGCGCCGTGCAGCCCGGCTATCGCCCACGCGCCGTCCGCATTCGCGCCACGGCGCTGCTCGAGGCCACGGCGTCACGCACCCTCAAGCAGGATCTGTGGCTCGAACACGGCGCTACCGTGCAAGGCCGCGTCGTGGACGCCGCGGGGTCGCCGGTGCCTGACGCCAACGTCGCGCTCCACGCCACCGAGGATCCAGCGCGCATCGCCATCTACGCCAGCCCGCGCACCGACGCGCTGGGCCGCTTCTCGCTGCCGATCACCGATCCGGGGGACTATCACCTGATTGCCCACGCGGCCACGGCCGGTGTGGCCGACCTGGCGCTCGGCGCCATCGCGGACCGCGATGTGGCCGTTGGGGATGTCGAGTTGCGAACCCTGGGCACGCTCCAGGGTCGCGTGACCCTCAGCGACGGGACCGCGCTGGCTCAGGCACGCGTGGTCTACGCCCGGGCCGAGGACCCATCCATAGGATCGGACCATCGCTTCCTCGAGATGAGCGACGCCGGCGTGCGCCCGACGCGCAACGCCGCCGTCTCGACTGACGCCGAGGGAAAGTTCAGGATGGCGGGGCTGGCGCCGGGCCGCTACGCGCTCGGCCTCGCCGATGACCTCGGCGTCACGCACGAGGAGCTCTTCGACACGACACCAGCCGCCGCCGAGCTACGGCTGCCGTGCCAACTGCTCTCGGTCGCGGTGCGCCACCAAGACGGGTCGTTCGCGGCGCGCGGCAAGCTCCACTGGCGCGGCTCGGGGCCCGAGGCAGAGGGGCTGCCGACGGGATCGGGCGCCGCCGTCCTGCGGCGCGGCCCCAGCCGCACCGTCCCGCTCCAGGGCGCCGCGATCGATCTGCTCCTGCCACACGACACGACCGTCGTGCTGGCGGCGCGCGACACCGGTGGCCGCAGCACCGAAGAGGTCTGGCGCGTCGAGCCCGGTCGCGCACGGGCCCAGCTGACGTTGCAGGTGCAACCGCCCGAGCCGGACGGCGCGCTCCGACTCGTCGTGATCGGGCCCGACGGCGCCGCTGTCGACGACTACCGGGTCACCGTCGAGACACCCGAGGGTCACCTCCGACACCAGGCGTGGCCCGCGACGACCGAACCCATCGACCTCCCGCCAGGCCGGCACCGGCTCATCGTACGCCCGACCCCAAAGCCCGGCCGCGATCTCTGGTGCGCGGCCGACCTCGTGATCGACATCGTGTCCGGACACACGACCGACGCGATCGCCTCGATTCAGCGAGGTGGCTCGCTACAGCTCGAGGCCATCGGTGGCTTTGCCAGGATCCACCTCGAGCGGCCCCACGTCGGCGGCTCCGGCGCGCGCACCTACGCGGCGACGACCCAACGAACGACCGCCGCGCACGGCACCGCCGTCGGCCACGCACTGACCGAGGCGATGCCGCCTGGCCCGTGCGAGGTCGTGTTCGTCCTCGGCAATGGCCGCACCCACCGCGTCAGCGCTCGCGTGGAGCAAGGACGCACGTCGCTCGTACGGGTCGATCTGCGCAACCCCGCCACGCGCGCCGGCAAGTAGCGAACCCGGCGACGCGACCGGGCCGACGCGGTCACTGCTTCGGTGGCGGCTCTTCCATCGGGGGCGGGTTCTCGACAGCCTCGCCCGCGGGAGCCGGGGTTTCGCCTCCCTCGCCCATCTCCACCGTACCACGCGCGCCGCCGAGCTCCGGGACGGTGGCGGCGCCCGCCTCATTGGGGACCGGCTGACCGGGGGCCTCGGGCGGCGGCGTCTCCGGATCTGGCGCCCCGGCATCCCCCGGCGGCGGGGTCAAAGCCGGCGGGGGCGGCGTCGGCGCCATCGGTACGTACTCGTAGTCGTACGGCCGCGGGCCCTCGACCCAGGCGCGGTAGAACACGAAGTGGAGCATGTCCGGGGGCGCCCCGAACAGGAAATGACCGAGCGACGCGGTGCCGGTCATGGGCGCGAACAAGAACTCCTCCTTGGCGTAACCAAGCGGCTCATCGGCGAGGAGCGAGACCGGGTAGGTCACGGGAAGCGCGGCCACGGACAGCACCGCACCTCCAACCCCCCCGAGGAAGGCACCGATGCGCGCCGAGGTCCGGACCCAGGCAGGACGACCAAACTCGGGCGGCGGTGCCTCGTGGTCGAGGTCATGGGTGACCCTCCCCAAAGCACAGCTCGGCAGGATCAACAGCGGCAGCACAAGGCCCCATCGCATGGTCCCGATCGTAGCCGTGAGATGGGCCCCGCCCCAGAGCGGGGAGAAGACCTTCCGACCGGCCGCGACGCGGAGTTGCGCCAAATGAGCCAGCCAGCTACCGTCCTGACCCCTCCCGGCGGGCTAGGCTTCCCTGAATCCAGCCGATTGCCCTCGCCCACGGCTCACGCGCCGCCGGTTCGCCTCGAGGCCCCCGGGCCCGGCACCCTATGCCGCGAACCGCGCCTCAGTGACCCTGCGGTCGAGGCGGCCTTTTCACCGAATCGACACGATGAATATCTGCGTAGTCGGGACCGGTTATGTCGGTCTCGTGGTTGGCACCTGCTTCGCCGAAACCGGCAATCGCGTCACCTGCGTCGACGTTGACCGCGAGAAGATCAAGGGCCTCAACAACGGGAAGATCCCGATCTACGAGCCCGGCCTCGAGGAGCTCATCACCCGCAACGCCGACGAAGGTCGGCTGTTCTTCACCAACGATCTCGAGGATGCGGTGAAGAAGGCGCGCGTCTGCTTCATCGCCGTGGGCACGCCGCCCGGCGAAGACGGCAGCGCCGACCTCTCGCACGTGCTCGCGGTCGCCGACGCGATCGGCACGGCGATGGAGGACTACAAGGTCGTCGTCAACAAGAGCACCGTGCCCGTCGGCACCGCCGAGAAGGTCCGGAACGCGGTCGCGAAGCGCACGCAGCTCGAATGCGACGTGGTCAGCAACCCTGAGTTCCTCAAGGAAGGGGCCGCGATCGACGACTTCATGATGCCCGACCGCGTCGTGATCGGGAGCAACAGCGACCGTGCCACCAAGGTCATGCAGGAGCTGTACGCGCCGTTCGTCCGCACCGGCAAGCCGATCCTGGTCATGGACACCGCCTCGGCGGAGATGACCAAGTACGCGGCCAACGCAATGCTGGCGACGCGCATCTCGTTCATGAACGAGATGGCGCAGATCTGCGAGCGCGTCGGCGCCGACGTCAACGAGGTGCGCAAAGGCATCGCCACGGACTCGCGCATCGGCTTCCCCTTCTTGTTTGCCGGCATCGGCTACGGCGGCTCTTGCGTCCCCAAGGACGTGCGCGCCCTGGTGCGCACGGCGACGGAGCACGGCTACTCCCCGCGGATCATCGAAGCGGTCGAAGACGTCAACCAGGCGCAGAAGAGCGTGCTGTTCGACAAGATCTGCAAGCACTTCGGCAAGGACGCACTCGCAGGGAAGCACTTCGCCGTCTGGGGCTTGGCCTTCAAGCCGAAGACCGACGACATGCGCGAGGCGCCCAGCGTCAAACTCGTGGCATCCCTCCTCGAGTCAGGAGCATCGGTCGCGGCGTTCGACCCTGAGGCCATGGAAGAGGCGCGGCGCTACTTCGATGACTCGCTGCGCCTGGCCCCGAGCGCGATGGCCGCGCTCGAGGGCGCCGATGCCCTCGTCCTCGTCACCGAGTGGAACGAGTTCCGCCAGGTCGACGTCGAGGAGGTCAAGCGACTGCTACGCACGCCGGTCCTCTTCGACGGCCGGAACATCTTCCAGCCCTCGCGCATGCGCGAGGTTGGCTTCACCTACTACGGCGTCGGGACCAAGTAGACGAGAGGCAGCGCGCCGCCCGATCCAGCGGCGCGGCTCGTTTCGACATCCACCGCATCCTCGACCGCGCCGGTGGCCTTGTCGCGCGCACGCTGCAGCGCCTTGCGAGCCGACATCTTGTCCAGCGCGGCGCGCAGCTTCGGCGCGTCTGGCCCAGTCGCAGGGACGGCCGCCTCGGCGCGCGAGAGCACCTGCTCCGCACCGTCGAGATCTCCCTGCGCGAGCCTGGTCTTCGCCAGCAGGTTACACAGCTCGAGGATGCGCTTGGGCGTCGTCGTCAGCTCCAACGCCTGCTCAAACGCCGCAACCGCGCCACCGAGATCGCCCTTCCGCTGCAGGCAGCGGCCCATCCAGGCCCGCGCCTGGTGGGCCCGCGCGGTCGTGCCGCGCACTGCGGCAGCCTTGCGGTAGCTGGCGATCGCGTCATCCCAGCGCTCTTGTCGGCGCTGCATCTGGGCGACGCCAAACCAGCCGCGCTCCCCAAACCGGCCCGCGTCCAACGCGACGGCCTGGGCGTACGCTCGCTCGGCCTCGCCGAGCTTGGTCAGGCGACGCCGAAGCTCGCCGAGCCGAAACCAGGCCTCGGCGCAAGCGATCGCGTTGTCAGCGTGCGTCTCCACGATCTGCTCGTAGACCGACGCGGCGCTGATCAATGCCGCCTGACGCTCGGCACCGGCCAGCCCTTTCGTCGCGGCCACCTGCGCCGACGCGCTCTTGAGCGCCGCCGTCACATCGACGGCGCTCGTCGGGGTCGCGCTCGCCTCCACCGCCTGGGCGGTCGCCCGGTTGCCCGACCAGCCGAGGCATAGCGCCAAGAGTGCCAGCGTCGACCACCGACGGCGATCGCGGACCGCGTTCGTCGCTCGGGTTTGAAGCAAAGACAAAACTGCTGCTGTCACGATTTCTCTCCAGTCAATCAAGGGATCAGGAAAGGGGTGCGCCGGCCGCACACGCATGCGAACGACGCTCCAGCACCGTGCGGACTCGACGACGGCAGCGGTACAGGCGCACCTTGACGACGCGCTCGGGCAAGCGATAGCGCTCGGCGAGCTCGCGACAGCTGAAGCCCTCGTAGTAGCTGCGCAGCAGCTGCATGTTGAGCACCCCCAACGACGCGAGCGCACCGTCGAGCTCGCCCAGACACCAATCCAGCGGTACCGCGCGACCCGCCACCGACAGGGTGGGCGAGCCGCGGCGCGGAGCCGCAATCTGCCGCGCCCGCTCCTCGTCAGCGTCGAGGCTCTCCACCGACCGACGCAGCTGGTCGGCCAAACTGCGGGAGCGACGCCGGCGGCAGACCGTACGCACAAAGCCCTCCAGGCTCTCGCGGCGCCGCAAGGTCGCCAGCCGACGCCACACCTCGATGGCCGTCTCCTGCGCCAGATCATCAGCCCCGGCGCGAGTGATGGGATCGCGCCAGCGCATTACGAGGCGCCGAGCCAGCCGCAGCGCGGTCGTCGAAGCAGTTTCGGTTTCGGTGTCCATGCCGTTCTTCCGTGGTCGAGCCGCCATGTAGCGGCACAGGTGGAGGAACGGCCCCGTGTGTTCTGCGCAGGATTTCTCAGATTGCCGGCGACGCCGCGGCCGCGGGCGGGCGCAGCCGCGGCGCGGTCACGCGCAAGCACGGCCGACCGCGCGCGTGCTCAGCCCTCAGCGCGAGGGGCTTTGCGGTCGCGGCTCGGCCCCGCGGGCTCGCAGCGTCGCGAGCTCGGTGGCCCGCGGCAAATGGCCAGTCAGCGCCGCGATCTCCTCCATCAGACGCTCCGTCGCGACGGCCAGCCGCTTCTTGCGGTGGGTCGAGCTCGGCGCCAGCTCCTCCGGCTGAATGGGCGCACCGAAACGCACACGCACGCGATGGAACCTAGGCCACCCACCGTCCGCGGGCAGCGCATGATGCGCGTCAATGATGCCGGCGGGCACGATGGGCACTCCGGCGGAGAGCACGAGCGACACGGCGCCAGGCTGCCCCAAGTAGGGCAGACCATCGCGGCTCAGCCCGCCCTCTGGAAAGACGCCCACGACCTCGCCGCGATCCAGAGCCGCGCGCGCCGCCCGCACGGCGGCACGATTGCTTCCCCACAGCGAGACGGGAATAGCCCCGGCGAAGCGATAGAACCAGCCGAACCGCGTGCTGCGGTAGACGGCTTCGTTCATCATGTAGCAGACCCAGCGCCGCTGCGCCGCCGACAACAACAGCGGATCGAGAAACGACGTGTGATTGGCGGCGACGACATACGGTCCCGCGAGCTTTGGTGACTGCTCAACCGAGAGCCGAAAACAGCCGCGCAACAACGCGTTGCCGGTCCACCACACGAGCTGCCGACGAAACCGCGGCGGCCCTCTCGACGCATCAGCGGCCAGGTCGCCCCCGGTGTGCTTCACGTCACACAACACCACAACCCGTCGGCCACTCGGGAGAGCATCACACGAGCCCTGCGAGGGCCCAGAGCTGGTCTAGTGGGGCGATTCAAAAGTCCGCCACATATGTCGCTGGCCCTCGGCGCCGTTCGTGGCGTTGCGTCGCCTCAACTTGTCCACCGACAAGCCCTGCGGCGACAGCGCCTTGCGAACAACACAGATGCCTCACCGACATATGCACCGAACTTTCGAAGCACCCCACTAGCGGCGACTGGCCCAGCTGGTCTCGGCATAGTCGCGGCGCAAGAACCCTCGGAGGCGTCGCGCCATCTGCCCGGCATCGGGGCCGCGCCACTTGTCGCAGGCCTCCGCCGCGAAGTGAAGCGCTTCAGCCTTGCGCTCCGCGGGCGCAGACTCGGTCTCGAGGTAGACCCGCAGGAACGCGAGCATGGCCTCTCGGTACGGTTCGGTGTTCGAGGGATCGCCCTGCTTGAGGTGCGCGTGCCCCTGCCCAATCAGTGCCTCGGCGCGCGTCCCCTCATCGACACCAGCCTTGTTCAGAACCTGCTCGTAGGCTTCGAGCGCTTCGTCGACACGACCCCCGTCGCGCGCGGCATTGGCCAGCTGAACCCGGGCGCGGTCGGCGACCGACGGAAACGAACCGTCCGTCTTGCCGAGCAGGGTTTCCATCTCCGCACGACGCCCGCCCGCATCTAGCTCTTCGGCGGCGGCGCGCGCCATGATGCTGAAGTACTCCGCCTCGTGCACAAACCCGTCGGGCCAACCCTGCTGCAGCGCGGTATCCGCGTACTTCTTGGCGACCACCTTGGCGCTCGCCGCATCGCCGCGCGCCAGCTGGACATCCATCTTGATCCGGTAGACCTCGGGCCGCAGACCGGCGTCGGGCAGCTCGCTCTCCATCTTCTCGAGGAGCGCGAAGGCTTCGCCCAGCTGGCCGTTTTGTACCAGGAGGCGCGATGCCTCGACGTAGCCGAACTGGGCGAGGAACGGATCCGACTTGCTCAGCTTCTCGGCCTGGCGGCGGAACTCGAGGTACTTGTCGTCCTTTGAGGTCGCGGCGAGGGCACGCTTAAAGGCGTTCTGCACCTTCTCCACGTGCAGCCGCGCCACCGCGTCGGCGGGCTTGGCCTCCGACCGACCCTGGTCGGTGAACTTGACCTCCCGCCAGGTGAAGTCGGTGATGCGGCAGTCGCGGGTGATCGTGCCATCGGTCCACACGATGTGGTCCTTTTGCGCGGTCAGGGGTGCGGCACAGCTGGCAATGAGAAGGCTGAGGCTGAGTCTGTTCATGCCGAGAAGCGGCGTTGGGGCTGCGGGAGGCTCGAATTTCGGGGGCGCGGATCATGCCAGCGAAGCGCGCCAGGGGCAACGCGGCAGATTCCCGTCACTCACAACGTGGCTCGCGCCAACAGGTTCAGGCGGACTCGCGGCTATCGGGAGGGGCTTCACCGGGCTCCGAGGCGCGCGGGCCGCGCTTCTTCCGGTCGCGCCAGGCCACCGCCGCGTCCTCACCCGTGCGGCGCACGCTGATGAGCTCGCCGACGACCGCCACGGCGATTTCCTCGTGCGTCCGCGCACCGAGACACAGCCCGACCGGCGAACGCACCGACTCGAGGAAGGCCTCATCGACCCCCTCGGCGCGCAGGTGCCGGAACAGCACCCCGCGCTTCACCTTGCTGCCAATCATCCCAAGGAACTTGAGGCGCTCGCCGGCGGCGGCCCTCGCGGCCAGCGCCGCCAAGACGACACCGTCCTCTTTGTGCCCGCGGGTCACGATCACCACGTAGGTGTTGGCCCGGATCGGCATGGCCGCCGCTGCGTCGCGGTAGGGCTCCGCCACCGTTGCCGCGGCGTCGGGAAACCGCGTCGAGCTAGCGTAGTTCTCGCGATCGTCGCACACCGTCACGCGAAACCCAGCCATGGCCGCGACGCTCGTGAGCGCCTTGCTGACGTGGCCACCGCCGAAGATCCACAGCGCCGGTGTCGTTACCGGCTCGACAAAGATCGTCACCTCGCCCCCACACAAGAGCCCGGAATCGGGCGACTCGAACTCCGTCAAACGAAACTGCAGGGTGCGCGGCGCCTCATCACGGAGGACTTCGCGCGCCGCCTCGTACACCTCGGCTTCGAGGCAACCACCCCCGACGGTGCCGAGAAACGTGCCGTCCTCGAGCACCAGGAGGCGCATCGCCTCGCGGCCAGGAGTAGAGCCGCGCGTGCCAACGATCGTCGCGAGCGCCGCGGGGATTCCCTCGCGCCGCACGCGCACGATGCTCTCAAAGATGTCGGTGTGTCGGTCGGAAGCAGTCATGGGCCACGGCCGCGAACAGCGAACGCGGCAGACGCGCCAGTGTAGCGCGCGTCCTCGCCCGTGCCCCGCCTAGGGCGGGATCACACACCCTCAGCGCCGGGCCGTGGCCTCGGGCCGCCGCGTTTCCAGTTCGCGCATGGCGAACGGCAGCGTCAGGACGGCAAAGCTGGCCAGGCCGATGATGGGCCCAGCCCGCTCGGGGTCCCGCTCACCGGACAAAAGGCAGCCGGCGGCGACGAAGAGGCCGAGCCACCCCGCCCCCACCAGGAGCCGTGGGGAGAACCAGCGGCCCCAAAACGATGGCGTCAGGAGTTGCGCCACCTGCTGTTTGGTCGCGTTGTCCAACGTCGGTTGGTTCAGGGCCTTCTCCACCAGATCGAGGCGGCGCGCTCGCTCGGCAGCCCGAGCGCGTAGGAACATGCCCACGACGACCGTCGCCGCCACCACACTCAGGCCCACCACAAACGCTTCTTCTTCTCGCATCGCCGTTCTCCGAGATCGCTACGGCCGCGCGTGACGCTCGCCGCCAGTTTGACGCACATCGCGCCGGTCCTGCAGCTCGCGCTGCGCCAAAGGCAAAGAGATGACGCCAAAGCTGATCGCCGTGGTCATCACCGCTGGGAGCCACAGGTCCCGCGCATCGCCGGCCCCGATCAGGGCGGCCGCCGTCAGACCCAATCCGACAAACAGCCCGACCCATCCCGCGGCCATCGTCGGTGAGATCCGGCCCGTGGCGTCGCGTTGCCCGGTCACGGCGGCCAGCATCTCGCGCTTCGTCGCCTCGTCGATATGGCCGTGCGACAGCGCCTTCTCCACCAGCTCGATCCGCCGCTTGGACTCACGCTCGCGTGCGGTCGTGCGCGTCATCAGGTAGATGAAGAAGAACACGGTTCCGATAATGGCGACGGGCAGTGGCAATTCGGACCCTCTGATCGCGAGCAAAGTCGACAGCATGGGCACTCCAGCAGCTTGCCGAGCGGATGCGGCAGGCTTCCTAGGATATTCGAGGAAGGCCCAGCAGGTGTAGGAGCTCGCCGGGATCGCCGTGCCAACGAGCGTCGGGCGGTGCCGGGAGGGCCATGCGGTCATTCACGCGCCACACGAACGGGACCCCAGCCGCCGTCGCGGCCTCCTGGTCGCTGTCGCGATCACCCACCATCACCGCTCCAGCCGGCGCGCCGGCCGCCTCGAGGGCAAAGCGCACCATGTCCGATTTGCTGCAGCCACCTCGTGAATCGAGGCAAAACTGCCAATCTGACAACGCCCCCAACCCCTGACCGTCGCACACCGCGGCGAAGTAGCCCGACCGACAGTTGCTGGCGAGCGCGATCTTGACGCCGAGGTGCCGCAGGTGGCCGAGCAGGTCCCGCACCCCCGGAAACAGGTAGTCGCGACCCGCGCTGAGCTCCTCGACCTCGAGCGGCACCACGGTCTGGCGCAGGTCCTCCCAACGATGACGGAGCGACTCGGGAAGGAACGGTCCCCAAACCTGGGCATCGCGCAGGCCCACCACCGCGCACGCCGCGGCGTCATTCGGCGGGTCGATCACGACGCCGCACTGGGCCGCAAAGCGAGCGATGCCCGCGCGCAGCACGCGGGGCCACCACTGAAACGTGTTCTGCAACGTCCCATCGACGTCGAACACCACCAGCTCGCACGGTCGCGGCAGGCTCATGCGCCACCGCCGCCCAGGACGATCCGCTGGACGCCGGCCTTGTAGAGCTCGGTGCCGAGCCAGTCGAGCCACTGCGCCGTCACACCCGGCGCCCCCTCGCCGATCATCACGCGGACCAAAGGTAGGCCCTCGGGGCCCACGCCTTCTGCCGCGCGCACGCGGCGTCGCATCTGCAGTAGGAAGAACTCGACCGGTCGGCGCTCACCTTCGAACCGCACCCAGCCATGGTCCAAGACCGTGATCGGGGTCTCGACGCCCACGGCGTCCACCGCGCCGGACCGAGGATCCGCAGTGCTGCGACACGCGACGCCCAGGAGCAGCAAGGCCAGCGCCAGCCAACACCGGTTCACGCCCGGCCTCTGGCGGCAATGCCCTGCACCTCGATCAGCGCTTGCGGATCGAAGAGTGACACCACCGTGACCATCGCCATGGCCGGATAGTGCCGGCCGCAGTGCCGGCGCCAGACGCGACCGAACTCGGCGCGAGCCAGCGCGTAGTCATCGCGGCTGCAGACATAGAAGTTCAACTGGACGACGTCCGCAAAGCTCATCTCGGCGTCACGCAGGATGAGGCCGATGTTCTCCAGCGCCCGGTCGAGCTGCGCGGCAAGGTCCCCGGGCGCGGTGATCGCGCCCGCCGCGTCGTGGCCGCATTGGCCGGCGAGGTACAAAGTACGGACGCCGCCGCCGTCCACGACCCAGCCGTGCGCAAAGCCAATCGGGGGTGCCAGCTCACTCGGATTGATGGCCTGTTTGTCGGTCATGCGCTCAGCTCCCGGAGCACGGCGCGCACGGGCGACGAATCCGAGCCAACGATGCGCAACGGCAACGCGATCAGCTCGTACTCGCCCGGCGGCACGGTGCTCAGATCGAGGTTCTCCAAGATGGCGACGCCGCCGCGGGCGAGGACGTGGTGCGCGGGCAGCTCTTGCGAAGTCGCGTGGTCCATACTCGGCGTGTCGATGCCGATGAGCCGCACGCCGGCCGCGACCAGGGCCTCGGCGGCAGCCGGACCCAGCGCCGTGAACCCGGCGTCGAACGTCGTCGGATCGTGGCTCGCGCTGGTGCGGACCAGCAACCGCTCCACGCCCGTGAGCCGCTCGCCGGTCAGGTCCTCGGGACGCAGCAGCGGTGGCTCGCCGTGGCCGGAGAGGTGGACCACACGGCAACGGCCCAGGTAGGGGTCCAGCGACCAAGAGGCGGAGTCGGCGCCATCCGCCACGAAGTGCAGCGGCGCGTCCGCGTGGGTACCGCAGTGCACCGACATCGTCACGGTCGAGACGTTGCAGGACGCGCCGGCGTCGAGACGCATCACCCATTCCCGCGAGAACGGAGTGTCGCCGGGGAACACCGCGGTGGCCGGCGAGATGGGTTCGGAGATGTCGTAGAGCCGCATGGTGCGCGCGGGCCGATTCTCGGCGATCGCGCGCGGCCGGTCGAGGGTTGCCGCGATTCAGAAGAACGTGCGACGCACTTCTTCGACGGTCGCCGCTTCGGCGCCGTGACGCTGGGCTTCGGTCAGCGCGTGGCGACCTTCGTCGTGCAGACCCAAGAAATGGCAAGCCTGGGCGAGGTGAATCCACACCGACGAGTCCTGCGGCAGCAGCGAGGCGGCTTGGGTCAGCAGCTCGTGCCCTTCCTCGTGGCAACCGCGACCGACCAGCAGGATCCCGAGCCGGTTGTAGGCCTCGCCGTTCTGTGGCGCGACGGCGATCGCGCGCCGCAGCGCCCGCTCGGCCCGACGCGGCTGCCCCAGCTCCTGTCGCACCGACCCCAGCTGGACCCAGGCCTCGGCGAGGTTGGGCGCCTGCCGACAGAGCTGCCGCGAACGCTTCAGCGCCAGCGAGAGCTGGCCCTCGGCGAGCGCCTCATCCACGGCGCGGATCGCCCCGAGCGCGCCGGGCACGCGAGCCAACGCCAAACAGCGCTGTGCCTCGCGCTTTAGGGCGACGGCGGGCGCCTGCCGGAGGCAGGCCTCGAGCGCGGCGACGGCGTCGGCCGCCCGATCGGCCAACAACAGCGCGCGGCCGCGATCGAACAGCACCCCGGCGTGGTTGGGATGCCGCGCAATCACGTCGTCCAGAATCTCGAGCGCCTCCGCGTTGCGCCTCTGCTCCAACAGCCAAGCCACGCACACGCGCGCCGTCGGCGGGTTGAGATCAGGACGCTCGCACAGCTGCGCCGCCAGCTCGGCGCGCCGCTCGCTGTTGCCGGCCTGCTCCTCGACGAGGACCAGCTGCGCCAGCACGACGGGGCTGCTGTTGCCGGCCGCGATCGCGGCATCGAGCAGCGCCTTGGCGGACGAGAGCTCGCCCTCGTCGAACGCGAACGCGGCGGCGCGGGCCGCTGCTTCCGGGTGGGACGGCTGCAGCTGGGCGAGGCGACGAGACACGCCAGCCGCTGCGCGGGCCTGGCCGCCCGACGCCAGCACCGCGACGGCCCCATCCAGAAACGAGACCTTGGCGCCGGCGTCCAACGCCGGCACATCGACCGTCTCGCACGCGGCCTGCAGGGCTGCGATCACTTCGGTGACCGCGGCGCCGCGGCTGAGGAGGCGGCCGCTGACGTCGAGCAAGACATCGCGTACTTCACGGCTCTCCGGAGCCAGCGCGAACGCCTGGCGCGATGCACGCAGCGCGCCGAGTTCATCGTGTACGACGAGATCGCCCTCGAGGCGCAGCAGCTCGTCCCGCGCCACCCAGTAGGCCGTCAGGGCGTCATGCTGCAGGTCGGTGACCGGCGGCGGTGCCCCGGTCCAACCCAACACGCCCGCGAGCTCGAACATCACCCGCGATACCGAGGGCAACGGGTCGCTCGGATCAAACGGCACTTCCTGGTCGAACCTGGCACGCCCGCTCTCGCCGTCCAGGATCCGCAGCCGCAGCCCGGATTCCTGGATGCGGCCGTCGGCGACAATCTGCGGCACAGGCTTCTGCCCATGCAGCTGCAACAGCGAGTCCGGCGCCAGCACTTCCTCCAGCTCCAGGAACCGCCGAGCCCCGTTGTCGCGACCGATGAACGGGAAGAAGCGCAGCCCGCGGTCACCGCGACCGTTGAGCAGCTGCACCACCAGCCGCGGCAGCTGGCGACCCAGCACCGTGAGTGGCGCCGCGCCGCTCGGCGCTGCCAAACCCTGCTGAACGGCAAAGGCGTAGACGATCGCGGTGGTCATCGATCCCCCGCGCGGCGATCGAGATAGAGCTGCAACCAGCGGTTCGAAACGCTGCCCTGCGCGTCGGCAATCGTCTTGGCACGTCGCATCAGCCAGTCGGCCTCGCCTTGGTCATCGGTCATCTCCGAGGCGAGCACAAAAGCGCCGACCTGGATCAGCGCGGTCCCTGACAACGCGTCAAAGCCCATTGGCATGGTGTATCGACCTGGATCGAGGGCGCTGACCAGCGATTTGGGCCCAACACCTTCGAGCCAACCCGGACCGGCCATGGCACGGGCCGTGCGGAGAGCATCCGCGGCGAGCGTTGCGTCGCCCGTCGCGCGCCAAGCGGCGTGGAGGCCATGCACCAGGGCGGCCTGCTGCCACGGGGCGTCAAAGGACTCCGCCGGCCCGAACGCGTCCGGATGCGCCGGCTGTGAGAGGACGACCGCGCTCGGCGGGTCGCGCAGCAGCGGCCGCACCTGTTCGGCAAACCGCCGGTGCAGGTCCGCCACCAGCGCCCAATCGTCGGTGGCGCGCGCGATGAGCACTGCCGCTTGCAGGCACCAGCCCTCCCCGCGGCTCGTCGCGAACGGCGCCGCCTCGACGACTCGCCGTAGCCCTAGCCCAGCGCGACGCAGCTCGTCGCGGGCGAACGGGTCACCCGTCAACCAATACCAGTCGTGCAGCAGATCGACCGAGAAATGCTCGTAGTCGAGTGGGGTGAAGCCGTGCGGGTGCCGCATGGCCTTCGGCGACAGGCCCTGCCGAAACGCCGCGAGCTCCTCCGGTCGCCGCGGCGTGGTTCCGGGGGTGGGTCGCAGCGCTTGCTGCAGCACCATGGTCTCGGCGACGTCGCGCAGCGCCGCGGACCGCCAGCGCAGCAGGTCGTGGAGCCCGCTCGGCCCGTTGCGGGCCGAGCCCTGGGCGGCCGCGCGCTTGGAGTCGCCGTGACCGCCGAACGGGCCGAAATCGCCGCGGCGTTGCCAGGCGAGCCAGCGCAGATGGCTGTGATCCGGGCCCGCGGGCGCCGGGCCACCATGCGCTCCAAACTCGCTCGTGGCACGCACATGGGCCAGGGTCGGCCAGGCGAGCAGCGGCGCGTCGGCGGCGCGGGCCGCGGCGCGGGTTGCCGCCGACGCGCCGCCATGCGCCGCGACCAGATCGAAGCGAAAGGCCTTGGCCGTGCGATCGCCGAGGTAAAGCGCGTCCGCCGGGCCCAGCAAGTCCTGGCGAAACCCGCCGCCGTCGCGCGGCGTCGGGGCGCGCAACACATTCAGCGTGGCAAATCGGGGTCGAAAGCGCAGTTCGTCAGCGGTGCTGATCAGCGCGAACCGGCGAAAGCGCACGGGCCCCAGCACCGGTCCCACCGCGTCCGGATGGGCGCGATTGTCCAGCACGATCGTGAGCTCACCGCGCCGCGAGCCGCGCCAGGCAGTGACGTGCGCGACAACGCCGAGGAATACGGCCGCACCGCGCCGAAACAGGCCGCGGTACCGCCTCGTTCGCACCAGCCGCGAGCTGGTCGGCGCCAGCTCCGCGTCGGGGTGCAGCGCCGCGGTCCATACGCGTCCCCACCCGTCCTCCAACTCGCAATGCAGCGGCAACTCACCCTGCAAGTGCCAGGCTTCGGGGCTGGCCGTGTCAGGGTGCGCCGGCGGGTCACCCACGCCGGCAGCCAACACGACGAGCTCTCGCGACGCGCGCGCCGCCACGCGGACCGGAACGTGCAGCTGCACCACGGCGATCGAGCCGTCGCGCCGTCGCAGCAGCGGGACGGCCGGCACGCGTTCGCCGGCGACGATCACCTCGCTGCCTGGATCGACGCCGCGATGCAGCGGCAGCGAAACCTGCACGATCGCTTCGCGCGGCAGGTCGGTGGGATTGTCCACCACGATCGCGCCGAGCGCCGGAGGCTGCGCCAGCGCCGCGAGCAATGCCACGCTCGTCGCGCCGAGCATCAGAGAACGCCCCGCCGTCGAGCCGTCCCATCGCGCCGGCCCGCCGATCCAGCACGGACCGTCGGCAACGCCATGGCGGCGATGTTAGCGCTTGGGGCGCGGCGGCGCGGGCGGTGTCGTCGCTTGCCCGGGCGTTGGTGCCGCGGGCGCGGGCTGCGCCGGCCGTGGCGTTGCCGGGGTTGGCACTGCGGGGCTCGTCCCCGCGGGTGCCGGGGCCGCCGGTCTGGACGTCGTCGGCGCCTGCTTCGGGGTGGCTCCGGCGGGCCCCTCCTTCGCGGGTCGCGTCCCCGGAACGAGCCCGTGCGGGCCGCTGGGCCGGCTGATGTAAGGCTGTGCGACCTGAAACGTCATGGGATCTTCGCGCGCCCACGAGTGGCAGACGACTTCGACCGCATCGAGCGGCTTGGTGCCGTTGAGCCGGCGCCAAACGAACTCGCCGATCTCCGTCGACAGGCGTTCCTCACCCACCCCTAGATGCGGATGGATCGTCACCACAGCGCGCCAGCGATCGTCGTCGATGGTCTCCAGATGCACTGCGGTCCGCGCCTCGAGACGCTCGCCAAACGTGGCGGTGATCTCGTCAAGCAGCGGCAACCGCTTGTGCCCTTCCGCGGCCTGTAAGAAGGCCTTCATGAGCATGCTCAGCACCAGCACGCTCGCAAAGCCCATGGCCAGGATGGCGTAGTTGGTCCTTCCCACTCTTCCCCCTCTTCGGCTCGGCGCCCAGGGCACCCCAAGTTCCGTCGCTGAAAGGCCGCCAGACCGTTCGAATGGGCCCTTCACGCGGGCCGACGACCGTGCTATGCATGCTGCGGCGGGGTCTCGCACCTCCCGCTCGACCCAAACGCCTGGAGTCCCATGGGCAAAGTCATCCGCTGTCCCGAATGCGGCAAGCTGTACCGCGATGCAGACGAGCTCGAAGAGCTTCGCGACAACGACAGTTCGTGCATGGTCTGCAACGCCCCGATCGAGGTTGCCGACTGGGACCGCGTTCTCGCCTCTTGGGAGGAGGGCGATGACGGTGACGGTGGCGGCGGCGATGACGACGACGACGACGACATCGACAGCGATGACGACTGGTCGGAGGGCGATGACGACTTCGAGGTCGATGATGACGACCTGGACGACGACTTCGACGACGACGACTTCGACGAGGACGGCGAAGAGGAAGAGAGCGAGGGGTAAGGACCCTGCGCCAGCCGCCCGAATGCCAGCTTGGCAGGGCGGCCCGCGCGTCAGGCTGACAGCGTGACAGCCAGCCTGATGCCCACCGGCAGCTCTAAGGTGCCGCCGTCGAGGGACTTGCGTCGCTGACACAAGACGGCACGGTGGTTGCTAACGCGCTGCGTCCGGCCTTAGACCGACCCTGTCTTCGAAATGCCCAGACGCTTCTCGGTGTTGCTCGCGGAGGATGACGACCCGCTGCGGCGCTGCCTAGCAGAGCTGTTGGTGGAGCAGGGATGGTCTGTGCACGCGGCCGGATCTGGAATCGAAGCTGTGGAGCTCGCCCGGCAACACCAACCCGACTTCTCCTTGTTGGACCTACATCTCCCCGGTCTGTCCGGCCTGGAGGTGCTGCGCCTGCTGTCGAGCGAGGGCCGAACGCTGCCCTCGATCATGATGTCGGGCGAAGCCAGCACGGCGGAGACGCGTTTGGCGATGCGGCGCGGCGTGTTCCGGTTCCTACACAAGCCTTTGGACTTGATCCACCTGCGCCAATCGATGGATCTGCTGATCCAACACCACTTCGGCGCCGGCGGCCGCTGAGTCCACATTCCCTTCCATTCCGCTGTGAGTGAAACGTCCCCCGGGACCCCTGGAGCTGCGAGGTAGAGACATAGCCATGGCCAAGACCAAGACCGTCACGATTACCCCCCTGGGCGACCGCCTGCTGGTGCGCCGGCTCGAAGCCGACGACAAGACCGCGGGCGGGATCATTCTTCCCGACTCCGCCAAGGAAAAGCCCCGCGAAGGCACCGTCATGTCGGTGGGGCCGGGCAAGCTGCTCGACAGTGGCGAGCGTGCGGCAATGACCGTCAAGGCCAAGGACCGCGTCCTCTTCTCCTCCTACGCCGGATCGGAAGTCAAGATCGAGGGCGAGGAGTACATCATCCTGAGCGAGGACGAAATCCTCGCTGTGATCGACTGAGCTTCCGGGCGAAGCCACCAAGGAGACGAAAGCAATGGCAGTTAAGAAGATCGCCTACGATCAGGAAGCTCGGGAGCGCATCCGTGACGGGGTCCGGCAGCTCGCGCGCGCCGTCAAGGTCACGCTGGGGCCTCGCGGCCGCAACGTGATCATCGAGAAGTCCTTTGGCAGCCCGACCGTCACCAAGGACGGCGTCACAGTGGCCAAGGAGATCGAGCTCGAGGGCAAGTACGAGAACATGGGCGCCCAGCTCGTCAAAGAGGTCGCATCCAAGACCTCGGACGTCGCGGGCGACGGGACGACGACCGCAACGGTCCTCGCCGAGGCCATCTTTGAAGAGGGGCTGCGCAATGTGACCGCCGGCGCCAACCCGGTGAGCCTCAAGCGCGGCATCGAGAAGGCCGTGGCCGCGATCGTCACCGATCTCTCCAAGCGCGCCACCAAGGTGAAGGGCAAGGAAGACATCGGCAAGGTCGGCGCGATCGCCGCCAACAATGACGCCGAGATCGGCTCGATCCTCGCGGACGCGATGGAGCGGGTCGGCAACGACGGTGTGATCACGGTCGAGGAAGGCAAGAGCCTCGACACTCACGTCGAGTGGGTCGAAGGCATGCAGTTCGACAAGGGCTTCTTGTCGCCGCACTTCGTGACCGACGTCGATCGCATGGAGTGCACGCTGGAGAACCCGTGGATCCTCGTCCATGAGAAGAAGATCAGCTCCATCAAGGACATGCTGCCGCTGCTCGAGAAGATCGCGCAGTCCGGCCGCCCACTCCTGATCATCGCCGAGGACATCGAGGGCGAGGCTTTGGCCACGCTGGTCGTCAACAAGCTGCGCGGTGTCTTCAAGTGCTGCGCCGTCAAGGCGCCGGGCTTCGGCGATCGCCGCAAGGCCATGATGCAGGACATCGCGGTCCTGACCGGCGGCAAGGCGATCTTCGAAGATCTCGGCATCTCGCTCGAGTCGGTCACCACGGCCGACCTCGGCTCGGCCAAGAAGATCGTCGTTACGAAGGACGACACCACGGTCATCGAAGGCGCGGGCAAGACGTCCGACGTCCAGGGCCGGATCAGCCAGATCAAGGCTGAGATCGATAACACCACCTCCGACTACGACCGCGAGAAGCTGCAAGAGCGGCTCGCCAAGCTCTCCGGCGGCGTCGCCGAGATCATGGTTGGCGCGGCGACCGAGTCGGAGATGAAGGAGAAGAAGGCCCGTGTCGAGGACGCGCTTCACGCGACCCGTGCAGCGGTCGAAGAAGGCATCCTACCGGGTGGCGGTGTCTCGCTGCTGAGCGGTCAGGCCATCATCGATGGCCTGAAGCTCAAGGGCGATGAGACGATTGGCGCCGGCATCGTGCGTCGCGCCCTCGAAGCGCCTCTGCGCCAGATCGCCCACAACGCCGGCACCGAAGGCTCGATCGTGGTTCAGAACGTCAAGGACGGCAAAGGCGCGGCCTTCGGCTACAACGCCGCCTCCAGCGACTACGAAGACCTGATCAAGGCCGGCGTGATTGATCCCGCCAAGGTCGTCTGCACCGCGCTGCAAAACGCCGCGTCGGTGGCGACGCTGCTGCTGACGACCGAAGCGCTGGTTTCGACGGTGCCCGACAAGAAGAAGAAGGGCGGCGGCGACATGGGCGACATGGACGACATGGACTTCTGATCGTCCGCAGCCCCGCTCCGCGCGGGGCCGCCGCCGAGCCTGTCACTTGTTCGACTGGTGCGCTGCCGACGGCAGCGCAGGGCGCAGCGTGACTCTTGGTGAGTCACACGCGCTCAACGACCGGCTGCGCACATATCGCGCAGGGCCGGCAGGTCGACGTACATCAGGTGCCCGTGGTCGCTGGTGACCAAGAGCACGGTCTCGTGCCACCAGCCGTGGGCGCTCACCCACGCGGTAACCGCGTCGAAGACCTCTTCGGCCGAGAGCACCTCACCGATCGCATGATCGACGTTGTTGCCGTGGAGGGCCCAATCGACGAGTCCGGCTTCGAGCGACAGCAAGAACGGCTGCTCCGGCACTCCGTCGAGCACCGTCATCGCGGCGCGAGCCAGATCGACCAAGCGCGGCAGGTGGTCGCGCTCGAGCTCGCCGTAGGACTCTGGGGCGGCCACGCCGCCGCCGCGGGCGATCCCCGGCGTGGGGTCGTAGCGCCCGTCCGCGGTGCGGTATGGAGCGTGATCCAACGCCGGCGTCCCGAAGAAACCAAACAGCTTCGCCCCGAGTCGAAACCCGCGGCGGCGCGCCTGGGCGACGGCGGCAGCAGCATCGGCCAAGCGACGCCGGTCGTCGTCATCGCGCTGTGACGTCACCACCTGAAACGACTGCGCCGACTGGACTTGCTCCAGATCGGCGTCGCTCAGGTAGCGCTGCTCTGGATGAGCAAAGCCGTAACCCAACACCACGTCGGGCCCCGGCCACTCGCGCAGCCCGAGCATCTGCGGCCCCAGCGTGGCCGCGTACTCGCTGCGGCTCTTGCAGCTGCCGTAGACCGCCGCGGGCGACGCGTGATCAAACGGCACGTCGGTCACCGTGGCGACCGCAAAGCCGCGGCGCTGCAACACCCGACCGAGCGGCTCGACCGCGGTGCCGTCGGCGAGAGTGTTGACACGACCGTTCGTCGTCTTGACGCCGGAGAAGATCGACGTCGCCGTCGCCGCTGAGTCAGCCACGGCGTGGGGCCGCGGACCGTCACCGCGCGGGCGACTCGGGTCATCGTAGCGCAGGTACGTCGCGTCCTGCGTCGACCACGGAAAGCGACCACCTCGGGCGGGGTCGTAGCCACCGGGTCGTCGCGGTCCGCGCAGGGGTGAGGTGATCACCGGCGCCATCGACCGCGCCACGCCGGGGAACGACGCATCGAACCAAGCCAAGCCAGTGCCGTACCCCTCGGGATCCCAGGTACCAGACTTCGCCACCGAAGCGGCGGCGTAGGTCTGCCAATCGCAGCCGTCCAACAGCAGGACGATGATCCGCTTGGCGCCTAGCGTGACCGCATCACCGAGCATGACGTGAAGCTGCGTCTGGTCGAGATGATCGACGCGCTGCGGCTGACCACCGCTGCCACGCTGCTGCAAATCGACGCCGCGGCGCGCGGTGAGCGAGCGCAAGCCATCGACCCCCGAGTACAGCACCGCCGGAACCAGGCGATTGCTGTGATTGGTGCTCGTCGAATAGACACTCGCCCCACCTTGGTCGCCGAACCAGAACACCCTCGGAACGGACTCTTGGGACTGCTCGATGGCCGCGACCTGCAGCTCGCGAAGAGGATCACGGACATCGACCTGGTCGAGCTCGGCTCGAGTCGTGATGTTGATCTCCCACCCGGTCAAGCGGCTCGCCAACCGGACATTCTGTTCATCGTCACCATTGGCCGGGGGCGGCTGGTCCTCGTCGACGAGAACGAGGGCCTCGCGGCTGCGCGCGTCGAGCTTGATGTACGAGGCCTCCACCGGTCGCAGGGCGTTGGTGATCAACACCTCGGGATCCTGGCTCCAGCGGATGATGTCAATGCGCTCGCCATTGAGCTCGTCGATGATCGACTTGACCCGGGTGCCGCGCTCGCCGAGGCAGACGCCGACGCTGTCGAGCTGATCGTCACTGGAGTGAACCGCCACCTTGGTCCGGTCGCCGGGCTCCCGCTCGATCCCGCGGATCTCGACGGAGCCCGCGGCGATCTCCGGCACCTCGAGCCTGAATAGCGCTCGGACCAGGTCCTTGTGCGCCCGCGTTAAGATCACCCGCGCGCGCGCCTCGTCTTCTTTGACCTCGAGCACCATCACGCGGATCCGAGCGCCGGTGTTGTAGCTCTCGCCACGCGCCTTCTCGGCCTGCGGCAGGATGCCTTCCACATTGCGACCCAGGTCGATGATGTGGGCGTCACCCTCGACGCGCAGGATCGTGCCGGTCACGACCTCGCCGATACGCTCCTCGAATTCGGCCGAAAGCACGCCGGCAGGCGGACGATCCACTGCCTGAGCGAGCAGCCCCGAGCAGCAAATGCCGCCGAGCCCCACGAGCAAAATCGACGCCTTCATGCCCCGGAGACTACGCCGTGCCGTCGCCGGGCCGCAGCCCGAGATCGGTAAAGGAACGCCGTTCACCGGGGTACCCCGCGCCGCGAACCCCCTGTCCCCCCTCGATCGGTCTCGACCCACCCGGACCCGGATCGGTCAAAAGTCGATCAGCTGCAGGCGCTCCAGATTGCTCAATCGAATCGCCCCCGCCACGGTGTCCAAGAACGCCACCTGCAGCGCCGCCGTGGCGACGGGCAAGCCCGGCAGGGTTGGGATCGAGAGGTCGACGGCGCCGGGCGCCGCGCCCACCGGCAGGGGCGTGACGGACACGAGGCCCACGGGGTTGAGCCGCAGCAGTCCATACGGCGCCAGCGGAAACCGCGCTTGAGCGCCGGCGAGCAGCACTCCCACGCCGCTCCGCCGCGACGCCTGTCGCACGACCGCCGGCCGGCCGATCTGCGTCACGCCGCCGACCGCCGCCAGCTGCAGCTCACCGTTCAGCCGGACTTGGGGCAAGTGGCCGCGCCGCACGACCACCACGTCCTCGTCACCGTCGATGTCCAAATCACCGCCGAGGAAGCCCACGGTGGCCCGGCTGCCTCGCGGCGCCAACGCGACAGGGGCTCCATAGCCGCCGGCCGGCCGACGACGCACGAGCACGTCGGCGCTCGCGGCCGAGCCCACCAGCAGCGCCGGGCCGAAGCGGTCCGGTAGCAGCAGCAGGGCCGACGGATCGGCCGGCAAGCCGGCCAACGGCATGGGTGCGGGGGCGAACCGCGCCCCGCCCTGACCCCGCAAGAAGCTCAGAGTCGCCGCCGGCGGCGACGACCGCAGCAGCAGATCGGCCTGGCCATCGCCATCGAAGTCGGCGGCCACACCGGCCGCGGCGGGGGTCGATCCCAGGCTGGGCTGCGCCACCGCAGCGAAGTCGCCGCGACCATTGCCCCGCAGCACAACCGGCGCTCCGAACACGCGCAGCACTACGACGTCCGGCAGCCGGTCGTCGTCGATGTCGCCAAGCAGGACCTTGGTGGCCCCGGCGACGAACGTGCCGCTGAACGCACCGGGCGCGGGGACGAGCACGCCGCCGCTGTTCACCAGCAAGTGCATCGCGCCGACGTCATCGACGACGATGACGTCGCTCCCCGACGACGACGTCAGGAGCGACCGGGCCGAACCCGCGACGAAGGCGACGATCCCGGGGCTCAGCGTCGGGCCCGGCAATCGCGTGGCGGTGTCGTCCACAAGCACGGCACCCCGCCGCACCAGGATGCGCAAACTGGCGGCGCCGCCCGGCGGGGACGCCAACACCGCCAGCTCCTCCGCCCGGGGCTGCGAGACCGAGATCCGCTGGACGTCTCGCACCTGGGCGCCACCAAGCGCCGGCAATCGACCCGGAAGCGCGGCGAAGCGCGCCGACCCATCGTTGATCAGCTCGATCGGCGTGCCGTTGGCCGAGAAACCGGCCACGTCGGGATCACCTTCACCGGTCAGATCGACCAACGCGAGGGCAGCCGCAGCCGGCTGTGGCCCCAGCGGCGTCGTGACCGACGCGGTGTCGAACCAGCGGCCCACACCATTGCCAAGCAGGAGGCGGTCCTCGGTCTCGACGCCAAGGGTATAGAGATCCAGGTCGCCGTCCCCTTCGAGATCCGCGGCCAACAGGCGTGCGCGCGGCGGCGGCCCCAACCGCTGCGCGACCCCGGCAAACACGCCGGCGGCGCCGGGGCTCACCAGCAGCGCTCCGTCCTGCTGCAGCACCGCCAGATCGGCAGACCCAGTGCCGTCCAACGGGGCGACGAGCAGGTCCGCCACCGCGTCGACGCCGAAGCCCGGCTGCACCGTAGCCGCGGCGAACATGCCGGTGCCGTCGTTGAGCAGGACGCGCAGCCGGCCCGCGCCGGTCGGCGCCAGGACCAGGTCGTCGGCACCATCGCCGTCGACGTCGCCGGTCTGCAGCGCACCCACGGCAAAGCTAACCCAGCCGGCGAACGCGCCCGGGACGGGATCGAACACCCCGTTGCCCCGGTTGCGCAAGAGGACAGGGGCGCGTGACGGCGAAGCGCGTTGGACCAACAACAGATCGAGATCGCGATCGCCGTCGACGTCGGTCAACCGCCCGCCCGGCGCTTGCGGCAGCAGCGTGCCCGGCAATCCGGACGTCAGCTGAAATCCGGCCGGGCCCTGCGAGAAGAGCTGTGGCGCGGCGCCGTCGTGAAGCACGATGACGTCGTCGCCGCCGCCGTCCACGTCGCCGACCAACACCTGGCTCGTCGCCCCGGAGAACCCGCTGGGCCGGACAAAGGGCGAGGCGAGACTCTGGGACAGCTGCCCGCTGCCATCGTTGAGCACCAATAGACTGTCCGAGCCCGAGAGTCCGACCACGACGCCGGGCAACGCGCGGCCGATGCTGTGCACGACCTCCAGCGACACCACCCGGGAGGCGCCGGGAATCGGCAGCGCCAGCGGCGCCGAGCGCCGCACAAACGCACCGTTGGGCTCCTGCCCCAACACCTCGAGTCCTTCGCTCGTCAGGCGCACGAGGTCGAGGCCCGGCCGGCCATCGAGCTCGGCGATGGCCGCACCGAGACCGGACCCCGGGCGGCCTGGCAGCCGCGGCCGCACGTCGCCGAGGGCGGACAGCTGGGCCTGACCCTGGCCGTTCAGAGCAAGGGTGGCGGCGGCCAACGCGGTGAGGAGGAGAGCGTGCACGGGACTGGTGGACCTAGTGGTGTGATTCAGAAATCTGGGGCATTCTCCGCGGCCCTCAACGCCGTTCGCAGCGTTGGGTCGTCCTCGCCGTATCCACGAATATGCCTGCGGCGACCCGCCTTGCGACCGGCGCCGGTACCTCGCGGTTAAGGCCCCATCTGTCTGAATAACACCACTTGGATAGCCGCGACGGCCGGCTTCGCCGGCCGGCCCACCCCCGTGGTTGTCCCGAGTTCGCG
>JBCCGH010000056.1:0-53105 GCA_039029375.1 Planctomycetota bacterium | reverse complement strand
GTCGCCGGTCGGGTCGAAATCGCTGGTGCCGATGTCGCCGTTAGGATCGACGTACGCCCAGCAGAGCTGGCCGTTGATCTGGCAGAGCGCGGTGTCGACGAAGCCAGCGCCGGCGGTGCCCATGGCCATGATGCCCGGCATACCCGAGACCAGACGGGTCGGGCTCGCGAAGGCGACGGTCGGGTTCGCACGGGTCTGGAACTGCGGCCGGAAGAGGCGGTCGCAGGCGCCGACGAGGCCGTCGTGCGTGATCGAGAACGCGAACTCGGCCTGGGTCGAGTTGAAGACCGCGGCGCGGTTGGTGTTGTTGACGCCAGCGGGGCCGAGCAAGCCGGCCGGGTCCCAGATGGACTCGAGGACGTCAGAGCCGCCCGCGAGACCCGGGAACGAGCCCTGCGGGTCCTGGACGGTGGTCGCCAGGCGGAAGGTGCCCGGGGTCGTGTGGTTGCGGGTCTCGATCTGCTGGAGAGCAGAGCTCGCGGAGCCGCCGAAGCCCGTCATCGGGTTCAGGGCGGTTTCGTAGCCCGGACGCGGTGGCAGGAACGAGGTGTCCTGGTACACGAGGGCTGGGGGGACCTGGGCTGCTGCTGAGACACCCAGCACGGACACAGCCAGGGCGCAGAGAAGTGTGTTGCGCATGGAAGCTATGGACCTTTCAGAACTTCTTGGAACAGGGAAAGGGACGAGCAAGTGGACAGGGACTGCCGAAAGCCGCCCCGAGGAGCTCGTGCGCTCCTGAGTTTTACCCGAGCTGGGAGCGCAGGCGCAAGGGCCGGCGATCGCTGCCTGGGGCATCGGGGTTCGGACGGGGCGCCGTCAGGCAGTGGTCCAGGAAGATTGCCTGGCGGCTGGGGCCGATGGCAAGGGGGCGGCGCTAGGTCCGCCCTCGGGGCCGCTTCAGCTCTCCGCGGCGCCGCTGTCTTCGGTCTTATTGCTGGGCTCCGGACCGGTGAGCAGCTGTCGCAAACCGGACAACGAGCGGATTTCGCCCTTGTGGCCGAGGCTCTCCTCGACCTGCTTGTCGCTTTCGACGGTAATCACTCTCGGCCCACCGCGGCGTCGTGGAGCCTCGTCCCGCCGGCCGCCGCCGCGCCCGCCGAATCCACTGCCGCCCCCGCCACCGCCGGGCGCGCGGCGGGGCCCGCGTCGATCGCCGCGTCGACCGTCTGGGGCGCGAGCGGCCCGGGTCATGACCTGGTCTTCTTGGCCGCGTCGCCGCCCGCGGTTGCCGCGGCCGCCGCCCTGCATGCGTTCGCCGAGCGTCGGCTGGCGGCCCTCGCTGAGATGCCGCGGGCGGTGCATGCTCAGGCTGATCCGCTTGCTCTCTGGGTCGACCTTCAGCACGAAGACCGAGACGACTTCGCCAACCCGGAGCATTCGGTCGGGGTGCCGCATGCGTCCCGGCGGGATCTGCGACACGTGGATCAGGCCATCCTGGCCGACCCCGAGATCGATGAACGCACCGAACTCGGTCACGTTCGTCACGCGGCCGCGGAGCTGCATGTCGACCTGCAGGTCGGCGAGCTTCGTGACGCCCTCATTGGTCCAGTCTGACAGCTGTCCGCGCGGGTCCCGGCCGTGGTGGCTGAGCCCGTCCAGCACGTCGAGCACGCGCTTGCGGCCGACAGTGGCGGACAGCAGCGGCTGAATGTCGACGCTGCGGAGGTCGGTGCCGAGCACGTCGGTGATCGGGCGTCCAAGCTGCGCGGCGACCTGCCGCGCCAGCTCGTAGTTCTCCGGATGAACCGCGGTGCCGTCGAGCTCCTCGTCGCCGCCGCTAATGCGCAGGAAGCCGGCGACGTGGCGGTGCGTTGCCTCGTCGACACCGTCGACTTCCTTGAGCTGCTCGAGATTCCGGAAGCCACCGTTCTTGCGGCGGAACTCGACGATGGCGCGCGCCTGCTCGCGGTTTAGCCCCGGCAGTCGGGCCAGCGCGTCGGCGTCGGCGCGGTTGAGGTCGACGCCGACCCCCGCCAGGCAGGACGCGACCGCCAGCTCGAGATGCCGGCCCAGCATGCCCTGGTGGACGTCGCCGAGGGACTGGCCGAGGCCGAGGTCCCGGGGGTCCTTGGCGATCAACTCCAACAAGGGGTCTTGCAGTCGGCGCGCCAGGCTGATCGCGGTGCGGATCCCGACCTCGGCCTGCGGGAACGCCTTGCGGCCCGCAGCGCTGGTCGCGTAGATCGCCGAAGTCGCCTCGTCCACGGGCACCGCGAGCGGCCGGCGCTCAAGTCGCTCCACGACCTGACGCAGGATCTTCTCGCTGATGTCCTGGCGGCGGCCGTGTGGGATCGCGATCGCGGCGGGCGCCAGCTCGCGGATCATGGCAGCGATCCGCTCGACCGCCTCTTCGCGGGTGTGGTGCTTCGTCGGCGGCGTGCGGTCGTCGGCGTTCGAGTCGGCGCTGGCACCGTTCGCTGCGGCGGGCGTGCTCGGCCCCGCGGTGTCTCCGGAGCCTTCCGTCGTCGCGGCTTCGCTCGGCGTCGCCGCCGGCGCGGCGTCGCCGTCGGTGGCGGTCTGGGCGGGCGCGGTCGTGGGCGTCACTGCTTCGGGCGCCGGCTCCGGGGAGGGCGTCGCGGCGAGCCCGCTGCCAGCGCCGGCCGCGGCCTCGGCGGGCGGCGCTGCGGGCGGGACCGCGGTCTCGGCCGTCGGCGCGGGTGGTTCTGCCGCGGCCGGCGGGGTGGTCGTGGTCATTGCCTCGGCGGCGGGCGCCGAGGTCGGGGCCTCGGCCGGTCCTGCGGCCGGCGCGGACTCCGCTGGCGTGGATTCCGCCGGCGTGGATTCCGCCGGCGTGGACTCTATGGCCGCCGGCGATTCTGCCGGGGCGGGGGGCGTCTCGGCATCGCCCGCGGGCGTGGCCGCGTCCCCAGCTGCCGCGGGGTCGGTCTTCGACTTGCGCTTGCCCTTGGCGTCCTGGGCTTTGTCGCGGCCGCCTTCCAGGTGCAGGGTCTCGTGGGCGGCGACGGAGCCATCCTCGTTGAGCACGACCAGCCAGATCGTGCGGCTCGAGGCGCGCAGGGCCATCGCGCGCTTGTGCCCTAGTGGCGGGGCGAGCAGCTGGGAGCGCAGTGAGCGACTGAACGTCCGCACCGTTTCCCGATCGGCCTTTTCCTTGAAGCGCCGGCGGATGTCGGCCTCGCACGCCGGGCGCACCAGGTGCTCGTAGGCGTGCTCAAAGACCAGGTCGAGGTACGCGAGCAGCTGCGAGCCCAGCTCTAGATCCGGCGCGAAGTGGCGGCGGAAGATCTCCCGTGCGCGTCCCTCTGGCAGGCGCAGCTCGATCTTGATGATGCCCTCGCGTTCGGCCCGACGCAGGGCGAGCATGCGCGACGCATTGATGCGCCGGACCTCTTCCTCGAAGTTGAAGAAGTCCTTGTAGCGTTGCGCTCCCTTGCGGTTCGGCGCGGTCGCCGTGGCCGACAGAACGCCGCGCGACAGCTCATCGCGGACCTCCGCCCGAAGCTGCGCGTTGGCGGCGTAGCGCTCCGCGAGCGCGAATCCGGTGGCCTCGAGCACGGCCTCCGCGGTGGGCAGCTCGTGCTCAGTCGAGATGTAGTCGGTCGCCACCTCCTGCAGCGAGCGGTCGCCGAGCTGCCGATGGTGCACGGCCTCGGCAAGTGGCCCGAGACCACGCTCCTCGGCTTGGACCCCGGCGGT
This sequence comes from Planctomycetota bacterium, assembly GCA_039029375.1. Lineage (GTDB taxonomy): Bacteria > Planctomycetota > UBA1135 > UBA1135 > UBA2386 > JBCCGH01. The sequence goes on along the minus strand of JBCCGH010000056.1, from coordinate 49,448 downwards.
GCGGCGCCGCGGCCGAAACGACTGGTAGATGTCGTCCAGGAGATCCTGGTCGTACGTCGTCTCCAGTGTTTCGCGCAGCGTTTCGGTGTCTGACCCGCGCTCCGTGGCTTGTTGGAGGATCGATTCCTTGCGGGCCTCGAGGTCCTGCAAGAAATGTAGGCGCTCCTCGATTTGTCCGACGCGCTCCTCGCTCAGATCGCTGGTCTCGTCGCGACGAAACCTGGCGATGAACTGAGACGGAGCACCGGACTCGAGAAGGGAAACAACAGCGGCGATCGCCTCGGCCGGGTCATCAAACTCGGCAGCAAGACGGTGCAGGACGGCTTCTGAGGGCATCGGCGAGACGGACCCGACTCCTTTGGGGTCGTCCCCACGATAGCAAGGGAGCGCAATCCTGCCAGCCGTGTTGCTTGTACGGTGTGACGCGTTGCGATTCAGGGGCGCCGGGAGCAAGCTTTCCGGCGTGACTGCGCAGCGCGTTTTTGTCCGAGCGCCGAACTGGGTTGGCGACCTGGTGATGGCCACAAGCGCGTTTGCCAGGATCCGCGCCGCGTTCCCCGACGCCCACGTGGTCGGCGCGCTGCGCCCCTATCTGCGCACGTTGCTCGATGGCACGTCTTGGTTCGACGCGCTGTGGGACAGCCCCAAAGCCGGCAGCGCGGCGGGGCTTTGGCGGCAGGCGAGCGAGGTGCGCCGGGGCCGGTTCGACCTGGCCATCGTGTTGCCGAATTCGCTCGAATCGGCGCTGGTCCCTTTTCTGGCGGGCGTGCCCCGGCGCGCGGGTTACCGCCAAGGGCGCCCAGGACTGCTCAACGTCGGGCTCCGAGCGGCGGCGGGCCGACCATGGTGGAGTCGGCGGGGGCCGCGACGGATCCCCGAGCCCATGCCGGCCTACTACGACGCTCTGCTGGACCGGCTCGAGCTGCCGCCGGGACCCGGGCGCACGCAGCTGACCGTGACGCGGGCCGAGCAAGCCGAATGCGATGCGTGGTTCGCCGCCCGGGGGGTTGCCCCGGAGCAGCCGGTCCTGGCGATCAACGCCGGGGCCTCGTATGGCGGTAGCAAGCTCTGGGACCCGATGCGGTTCGCGGCGGTGGCGCGCCGATTTCAGGAGGCGCGCGGCGGGCGCGCGGTGCTGCTGGCCGGCCCGGCCGAGGTGGAGCTGGTGCGGGCGATCGCACGTGACGCCGGCGCCCTGGCGGCGATCGACCCCGTCCTACCGGTGGGCATGACCAAGCCGATGGTCGCCCGTGCCGAAGCGCTCCTGACGACGGATTCGGGCCCACGGCACATCGCGGTGGCGCTCGGCGTGCCGGTGGTTTGCCTGATCGGGCCGACCGATCGCCGCTACACCGATTACGCCCTTGAACGCCAGGAGGTGTTGCGGCGTGATCTCGACTGCTCGCCCTGTCAGCGCAAGGAGTGTCCGTTGGGACACCATCGGTGTATGACGGAGATCGAAGTGGATACGGTGTGGGCCGCGCTCGAGCGCCTGTTGGCCGCGGAGCGTCGCCCGTAGACCGATCCCCTGGCGCGCTGGAGCTCGCGTTTTTCCGCCCTCCAAGGGCGTTTTCTCGCCCTCGACCGGGTATAAGCTTCGCCCCTTTTGCCGCTGCGGCGGCCCCCAAACCCACCGCCACCTGGAGACTCGGCCTTGGTCGTCAAGCTGCGCCTCAAGCGCTTCGGTCGCCTCAACCACCCCACCTACCGGCTCTGCGCTGCTGACTCGAGATGGCCGCGCGATGGTCGCGTCATCGAGACCCTGGGCTACTACCTGCCCAAGGAGAAGAAAGAGGCCGAGCAGGTGAAGCTCAACGCCGAGCGGGTGAGCTACTGGATCTCGGTGGGGGCGCAGCCGTCGGAGACGGCGCGCAGCTTGATGCGCCGCGCGGGCATCGAGCTCCCGACCAAGGCTCGCAAGAAGCCGACGAAGAAGCGCAAAGCCAAGGCCAAGCCGTTCTCGCCGCCTCGTCGCAAGGGCAAGAAGGCCAAGGGCGGCGCGGCCGCGCCGCCGGCTGAGGGCGCGAGCTGAGGGTGGTGGCCGCGAAGAAGAAGGCGCGCAAGCCCGAGTCGTCCGCAGCGCCCGACCCGCGAGCGCTCCTGGAGCCGACGGCGGCGAACTGCAAAACCGTGTTGCAGGCCGTCGAGGCGGGGCTGAAGTTTCTCGAGCCGCCGGCCGAGCCGCACGGCACGGACTTGGTGTACGCGATGGAACACTTCTTCTTTGCCGAAGGAGTGGCGTCCGGCTACGGCCAGGAGGCGGTGCGGCGGATCGAAGGGAGCTTTGTCGACCGCAACGAGTTTCGCGTCACCGAGGCGTTCCAAGCGGCCGAGCTGCTGGCGGATCTCGGTCTGCCAGACTTGTTCGAGCGTTGCACGGCCGTGCGCGAGGCCGTGGCCCAGGTCTACAACGACCAGAACTCGGTCTCGCTGGACTACCTGCGCGAGGCCACGGTCACCGAGCGCCAGCATTTCTTCATGCGCGTGCCGGCGTTGACGCCCAATGTGGCCCGCTTCCTGGTCCATCTGCTGTCGTTCGAAGAGTGCATCTTCGCAGCGCGCTCGACCGTGCGCGTGCAGCAGCGGCTCGGGTTTGACCCGAAGGCCCCGCACGTCGAGGGCTTCTTTTCCGAGCTGCGGCAGCTGCTGCAGCCCTACGGGCACTTGCCGCTGCGGGTCGGCGCCGACCGCGAGGACGGCAAGGTGATTCTCGAGCCCGAGCTGTCACCGGCCTGTTGGGTCGGGCGGCTCGCCACGGCCAAGAAGTAGCGCCGCCGATCCGCCGGTCACCACGCGTGGCCGAGAGAGGGTTGGCGACGCGCCCGCCGCGCCGGCATCATGGCGAGCTGCTGCGGCGTGCTCGCCGATGCTCTATCTCGCTTCGACATCGCCGCGACGACGAGCGCTTCTCCTGGAGGCCGGCTTGACGTTCGAGCTGGTGCCGCCAGGCCCCGAGCCCGAGGGCAGCGGCGCCCCTCCCGAGCTCGCCGGCCAGCGGGCGCGGAGCAAGGCGGTGGGGGCCCACATCCCCGCCCTCGGGGCGACGTCGGCGGCGGACTCGAGCTGGGTCCTCGGGGTCGACACCGTGGTCGAGGTTGACGGTGTGGAGCTCGGCAAGCCGCGCGACGCCGCGCATGCGCGCGCGATGCTGCAGCGTCTCAGCGGCCGTGAGCACGTCGTGCACACGGCGCTGGCGCTGCGTTCCCATCCGGAGCAGGTCCTGCACGAACGCCTTGAGTCGGCTCGAGTCCGCTGCGACGCGGTCAGCGAAGCGGCACTGACGGCGTTCTTGGCCACGGAGGCTTGGCGCGGCAAGGCCGGGGCCTACGGGATCCAGGATGCAGAGTGCTGGTTCATGAGCCTGGTGGCGGGCGACCGAGAGACCGTCATCGGCTTGCCGGTGCTCTCGCTGCGTGAGCTGCTCGTCGCCGCGACGGGGCAGGCCCCGTGATCCCAGAGCGCCTCGCCGGCAAGCTGGCGCTGGCGCTGGGCGCCGCGGCCATGTTGCTGTTTGCCTTGGATCGCACGGTGCTCTTCCTCGGCAGTGGCGCCGCGGCTGCCAGCGCGGCTCGATCGGCGCCGATCGCTGGCGCCAGGTCGCCAGAGGTGTGGGCGGCGATCGAGGGGCCGGGTGCTTGGTTGATCTATCTCGCCGCGGCCGAGCGCGATCTGCCGGTTTTGGCGGCGCCCGTCGTGACACTGCGGGCGGATGGTGAGCTGCGGCTCCTTCGGCCCCGGCCTGCCGCGGCGGCACCGCGCGAGCGGTGGCTGGCGGCGGGCATCGTGCTCCCCTCCGCGCGCGCGCTCGCGACCCTCGACCCCGGCGATCGGGCCGTGTTGCTGCGGCTGTGTGCCGAGCTGTCCGGCGGCCGCGGTCTCGCCGCCTGCCAGCTCGTGCCGATCGGCATGGACGCGCGGCGGATCGATGTGGAGCGGCTTCTCAAGTGGCAGCGATGACGCCGTCACCGCGGTCGTGTGGCGGCGAAGGAACGGTGGTGTCGCGGCGACCGAAAAGGAGCTTTATCGCCTGAGACTTTGCACTACACTGCTGGGCTCCGCAGCGCGACCTTATCATGAAGTCCGGCATCCATCCCAACTACGCTCTCTGCAAGGTGACCTGTGCGTGTGGCAACACGTTCGAGACGCGCAGCATTCGCTCAGAGGTGAAGGTAGACATCTGCTCGGCCTGCCACCCCTTCTACACCGGCAACCAGAAGTTCGTGGACACGGCGGGTCGCGTCGACAAGTTCCGCCGGCGCTACGCCAAGCGTAAGGGCGGCGAAGCCGAGAGCTAAGGGGCCCCCCGGGCCCGCTGATGGCCGAGCCGCTGCCGCCGCGCATCGTCGCCAAGCTCGACCGTATGGTCGCGCGGCTCGACGAGCTCACTGTGCTGAGCGCCGATCCTGCGGTGCTGAGCCAGCCTGAGCGTATGGCCAAGACGCAACGCGAGCTGGGGATGCTGCGGCGCAAGGTCGAGCGCTACCAGACGTACCGCTCGGTGCTCGATCAGCTGGAAGAGCATCGGGGCCTGCTCGGGCCGGACGGCGATCCCGAGCTGCGGGAATTGGCGGAATCTGAACTCCCCGAGCTGGAGTCTCGTTCTGCCGAGTTGGCGGATCAGTTGATCGACGACCTCCTCGCCGAAGCGAGCCAGGGCACCCGGAATGCGATCGTGGAGATCCGGGCCGGTACTGGCGGCGAAGAGGCGGCGCTTTGGTCCCGCGACCTGTTGGCGATGTACACCCGTTACTGCGAGAGCCGCGGCTGGAAGATCGACCTGATGTCGATGTCCCGATCCGAGATGGACGGCTGCAAAGAGGTCGTGTTCTCGGTGTCTGGCGAGGACGTGTTCAAGTACCTGCGCTTTGAGAGCGGCGGGCACCGCGTGCAGCGCGTGCCGGCGACGGAATCGCAGGGTCGTGTGCACACGTCGGCCGCAACGGTCGCGGTGTTGGCGGAGGCCGAGGAGGTCGAGGTCGAAATCAAAGACAGCGACCTAGAGATGCAGGCCGTGACGTCGTCGGGGCCGGGCGGGCAGAACGTCAACAAGGTCGCTTCTGCGGTTCGGCTGACGCACAAGCCCAGTGGCCTTGTGGTGTTCTGCCAGGAGGAGCGCAGTCAGCACAAGAACCGGACGAAGGCGCTGAAGCTGCTGCGGAGTCGACTTTACGAGCAGCAGCAAGCCAAGGTGGATCAGGAGCGCGCCGCGGAGCGAAAGGCGCAGGTCGGTTCCGGCGATCGCAGCGCCCGTATTCGCACCTACAACTTTCCACAGAACCGAGTCACCGACCACCGCATCCAGCAGAACTACACCCTGGATCAGGTCGTGGAGGGGCGCCTCGAGCCAGTGCTCGCCGCTCTCCTCGCCGCAGACCGGCGGCAGCGGATCGAGGAGCTCTGACGCTTGCGCCGCCTGGCCGCGGCCACCCTCTGTCCACCGGTCAGCGGCCACCAACCGCATTCCCCGCCAGACCGCTGCTCGAGCGCAAACGAGTCGTGCAACCGCCCGGCGGTGTCGGTACACCTTCGCCCGACACCAGCCAGTGCGCCGCCGGCTCCGCCCGACGTCGCGCACCAGTGCGGGGCTGCCCTCGGCCCTGTCCGAACCCTTGGAGAAGATCGATGACCGACTCCGGCGACATGCCACATCTGGAGGAGCTCGAGCCACTCGCGGAGACTCCGACCGCCCCCGAGAGACCGCCGGCCATGACCGTGGTCGCCGTCGCCGGCGGCGCCCCGGCCCCGGCTTACAACCCGGTGGCCGACAAAGAGTACTACCGCTTCCTGTTCGCCGGCCTGGTGATGGCCATCGGCTGCCTGATGCCGTTCGGGCCGCAGCTGTCGATGGTGGGCTACAAGACGGTCCGCGGCGCGATCTGCTTGCTCATCGCGCTGGGCCTGATCTGGAGCGCGTGGGCCTCGATCCATCAGGGCCGCATGATCAAGGGGCTGCTGCGCTGGGTGGCGCTCGCGTTCTTCCCGCTGTTGCTCGGCGTGTTTGACATGCTCTATGCGTTCAACCCCGGCAGCGCCGTGAATGGGTGGGTCCAGCGGGTTGGTCCCGACGCGTCGATCGAGAGCTGGGGCGAGTTCTTTAGCAGCCTCGGCACCGTGCTGCAGCCCGGCGACCAGATCGGCGAGTTCCTGCGCTACTACGGGCCCGGGCGCCTCGTCGTGTTCGTCGGCGCCGTCCTCGCCGAGTTCTTCTTTGTGATGGGCATCGTCGGCGGCGCCAAGAAGATCAAGGAACAGAAAGCCGAGCGGCGCAAGGGCGCCCCGCAGCGCCGCAAAGGCTGAGCGGAGCGGGTGGGGCCACGTCCGCCGACACGGTCATGGCGGTGGTGCGCGCCGCCGAGCGCTACCTCGCGGAACGCTCGGTCGATGCACCGCGTCTCTCCGCCGAGTTGCTGACGGCGCACGTCCTCGACGTTTCGCGACTGGAGCTCTACATGCTGCACGACCGGCCGATGTCGGAGGCTGAGCGCGTCCGGCTGCGCCCCCTGGTCGGCGAGCGCGGCCGTGGCGTCCCGGTCGCCTACCTGCTCGAAGAGTGGGACTTCTGCGGCCTGACCTTCCACGTCACGCCGGCCGTGCTCGTGCCGCGGCCCGAGACCGAGGAGCTGGTCGAGCTGGCGGCAGAGCGTTGTCCGCAGGGCGGCCGCTGCGCCGACCTCGGCACCGGGAGCGGTGCCATTGCCATCGCGTTGGCGCTGCGGCGCCCCGACGTCGCGATGACCGCGACCGAGCGCTCCCCCGAGGCCGCTGCTCTGGCGCGTCGCAACGCCGAGCGGCATGGCGTGGCCGAGCGCGTGCACGTCCTCGAAGGCTCCTGGTGGGAGCCTCTGACCGGGCCGCCGTTCGACGTCGTGTTGTGCAATCCGCCCTACATCGACCCCTCCCGCGACGACCTCGTCGAACCGGAAGTCCGCGCCTTCGAGCCGGCGGAAGCCCTCTTTGCAGCCCCCGGCGATCCCGCTTCGGCCTACCGCGAAGTCCTCGCCGACGCACCCTCGCGGCTCGCGCCCCAGGCCTGGCTGATTTTCGAGACCGGCGTCGAAGCCGCGACCCCCGCCGAGGAGCTCTTGCGCCAAGCCCCCTTTCTCGACGACGTCGAGCTGCGCCCAGACCTCGCCGGCCAGCCGCGCTACCTCCTAGCTCGAGCCCGCTAGCCGACCAGCGCCCACCCCGCCGCCCGGAGCCGCGGCCCAGCCCCCGCGCCCAGTCCCCGCGCCCAGTCCCAGTGCCCAGTCCCCGTGCCCAGTCCCCGTGCAGGACCCCTCCCTTGCCCCCGAAGCCGAGCCGAGGGAGCCGAGCCGAGGGAGCCGCTGGCGCTCGAGGGGACCCGGGCGCTCCTTCGCCCCGTCCCATCGTCCTCAGTCGTTAGTCACTAGACGGCCTCGAGCCGTTTCACGACGAAGTCGCCGATCGCCTTGCGCGTCGCCGGCGCCACCTCGGTGAAGTAGATCGCGACCTCGTAGCCCACCGCACCATCGTGCTTGTCGCAGCGCACCACGACACCCTTGATGTCGTGGGCCTGGCTGGACAGCTCGAGCTGGATCCCCATCAGTGCCATCTCGTCGAGCGGCACCGGGGAGTCACAGCAGAGTCCGGTGGTGGAGAGGTTGCGCAGCGTCGCCGGCTGCGCGGTTGCGTCCGGCGACAGCCGGAGCGGGAGGCTGGCTTCCGCTCGCGGAGCGCCGCGCCGTTCATTGCCCATCGACATAGAGTCTCCCAGTTCGCGCCCGTCGCGTTGGAAGCCGCGCGGCACCGGCCGCGGGGCGCGCCAGCGCGCCGAATCCGTGGGTCGGAACATACAAACCAGCCGCGGCCGCGGCTACGATCGTTCGCCGGTCACCAAACACCTGGGCGGGACGTAATGGCGAACTTCAACAAGGTCTTCCTGATGGGCAACCTGACCCGAGACATCGACCTCCGCTACACGCAGGGCGGGACGGCGGTCGCCAAGCTCGGGATGGCCATCAATCGCAAGTTCACGGCCAACGGGGAGACGCGCGAGAGCACGTGCTTCGTGGATCTGACCGCGTGGGGGCGGCAGGCTGAGGTGCTGAACCAGTATCTCACCAAGGGCAGTCCGCTCTTCGTGGAGGGGCGCCTGGAGTTCTCCACCTGGGAGGCGCAGGACGGCGGCAAGCGCAGCAAGCTGGAGGTCGTCGTCGAGAACTTCCAGTTTGTCGGTGGTCGCGGCGGCGGCGAGGGTGCTCCCGGTGGCGGTCGTTCGGCGGCCCCGGGCCGCGGCGCGGGCGGTGGTGGCGGCGGCGGCGGCGGCGGCGGCGGACCCGCCGAGCAAGTCGACTACGGCGACATCCCGTTCTGAGACAGCGCCCTCCCGCCGCGGATCGCGTCGTGCTGCGGTCGGCGGTGGGTGTCGCCAAGGTCGCGCTGGTTTCGGCCATGCGCGTCCCTGCCAGGGGCACGGTCCCTGTCCGCAAAAGCGGCGCTCCGGCCTCGGTCGGCGAGCGCCGTGTCGGGGATTCGATGCCGCGCGCGCGGCCTCTCAAGTCCCCCGAGCCTGCGGACCGAAGTTCCCTTGCCCCCTGCGCCGATCGCTGGGGCGACAAGGTATGGACTCAATCCTCGAGGTCAAAGAGGCCCTCGCCGCCAGGTCCAAGACGACAAGTCTGGACGACCTGAAAAGCCAGGGGCGCCGGCTCGTCAAGGTGATCCGCGCCGAGCACATCGCCCAGATGCTTCAGGAGGCCGTGCAGAAGGCCATCGAGGGCTCCGGCCTGATGTCGCGCGAGGAGGTCGATCTCCTCGTCGCGCGCAGTCAGCAGGAGTTCAAAGGCATCATGCGCGAGCGCGAGCAGGAGTTGGAGGCCGCCAAGCGTGCCGACGACGAGCTCGAGCGCCTGCGCAACGAATGCAGCGAGCTGAAGGCGACTGCGGACGCGCTGCGCAATGAGCGCGACGTCCTCAGCGAGCAGGTGAGCCGAGCCGCCGGAGACAGTGGCTCGAGCACCGCCCGCATCGGCGACCTAGAGGCTTCCCTGGCCGAGGTGACGGAGGAGCGCGACGCCCTCGTGACGCGGCTGGAGGGCGCCCGCGCCGAGCACCAGACCGAGCTCGAGCGCTTCCGTCTGGAGCAAACTCGCCTGCAGCAGCAGCTCGAGGTTGGACGTGTCGAGGGGGCCGAGTTGCCTGCGCTGCGCGCGCAGGTCGCGGAACTGACCGCCCAAGTCGAGCCCCTGCGCGGCGAGGTCATGCAAGTACGCGGTGAGGCGGAGCTGCTGCGCACTCAGGCTGAGCCGCTACGCCAACGCGCGGAGCAGGCCGAGGCGACATACGCGGAGCTGCAGGCGCGGGCGGAGACCGCCGAGCGCGAGCGCGCGGAAGAAGCTGCGCGTCTGCGCGCCGAGTACGATCAGAGGATCCGCTGGACCGAGAAGGAAACCAGCGAACTCGAGCGGCTGCGCACCGAAGTACAAGCGTTCAACTCGGAGCGGATGCTGCTGTCGGCACGGCAGGAGCAGGCGGAGCGGGACCACACGTCCGCCCTCGAGCAGCAAGTCAGCCAGGTCACGGCGGCGCAGTCCGAACGTGACGCCCTGCGCGGCCAATTGGCGCAGGCGGCGGGCTCTGCCCAGGAGCACGCCGCGCGAGTGGCTCGCTTGGAGGCCGAACTCGCCTCGGTGAAGGCGGAGTGCGATCGCCTGCGGCAGGAGCTCGCCCGGCTCTCGCAGCGCAGCGTGGCGCCGGCTCCGGCGCCGACGGCACCCGCCGCGGCCCCTGCCCCTAGTGCGAGCCCTGCGCCGAGTGCGAGCCCTGCCCCGAGTGCGAGCCCTGCCCCGAGTGCGAGCCCTGCACCGAGTGCGGCCCCGGCTCCAAGTCCGAGAGTCGACGGGATGCGGCCCAGGACCTATGTGCAAAGCGCACCCGCGGCTTTGGCGGGCGGCCTTGGCCACACGGCGCCGACACCGGTGACACCCACCTCGTCACCCACTCCGGCCGCGGCCACACCGCCGCCGACTGCGGTCCCGGCAAGCCCTGCGACGCCGGCTGCCTCGGCGCCGCCGCCGGCAGCGGCTGCGCCTGGCTCGCCGCCGCAGCCCGCGGCGGTGCAGCCCGCGCCGTCGCCCAGCCCGACTCCCAGCATGCCCACCACTCCGACGTCCGGGGCGCTGCCAACTTCGGCGCCGTCGCCCGAGGCAGCAACCACGGCTCCGCCGACGAGCGCGACCCCCGCGACGGCCCAAACTGCCAACGCGGAGGCCCCGCCACCACAAGGCGCGCCACCCCAAGGCCCGGGGACCGCTCCGCCAGCCCAGGGTGGCAAGCCCGCGGTGAGCTCCGATTTGATCATGCTGCTGATGACCGAGGTGGCCGAGCTCAAAGCCGGCATGCTCGCGCAGGACGGCAGCCGCCGCACTGGTGCGGAGGGTGGTGAGCCGGGCCAGGACCCGGCGGCGCTCACCGCGATGCTCGACAAGCTCACTGGCTCGATCAACGAGCGGCTCGACAAGTTCGGCCGCAAGATCGGGGTCAGCACGGCGGTCGACGGCGGCGACGTGAACTTCGACGGTCTGTTCGCCAGCGAGCATGACAAGCCGCTGGAATCGAACATGAGCGAAGTGCAGGCGAAGAAGACCCAGGGCAATGGCATCGCCGCCAACCTGGAGCGTTTGAAGAAACTAAAGGGGGATGGCTGATCGACGGCCCGCCGCGACCGGTCGACCCCAGCTGCGGAGAAGAGCGACAACAATGCAAACCGACGATCACAACCAGAGCCCGGGTCCGATGGACCCTGGTTCGGCCGCGACCGCGGCCACTTCCACGGGCGGCTCGACCACGACGGCGTTGGGCAAGGGTTTGGACATTGGCACGGCCAACTTGGCCGCCGCCGTGCAGAACTCGAGCGGCGGCGTGACGGTGATGGTCGAGCGCAATGCGTTCTTGGACATCAACAGCGACGTCTACTCCAAGAACATGCTGACCAAGCTGAAGGTGCCCTACGTGGTGCACAACGGCAAGCTCGTCGTCATCGGCGAGGCCGCCTTCGAGCTGGCCAACGTGTTCGGCAAGGAAACGCGCCGACCGATGTCCGACGGCCTGATCAGCCCGAGCGAGGTCGACGCCTTGCCGATGATCAAGCTGATCATCCAGAAGGTGCTCGGTGACCCCGGGGCGCCCGGCGAGAACTGCTACTTCTCGGTGCCGGCCGAGTCCTTGGACGTGGACAACAACATTGTCTACCACCAGGGTCTGTTCGACAGCATGCTCGGGAAGATGGGCTACACCGCGAAGGCCATCAACGAGGCGCACGCGGTGGTGTTCAGCGAGCTCGCCGAGAGCGACTTCACCGGCATTGGCATCTCGTTCGGCGGTGGCATGGCCAACGCCTGCGTGAGCTACAAGTCGATCCCGTGCCTGTCGTTCTCGGTGGCGCGCGGTGGCGACTGGATCGACAAGAACGTCGCCAACGTCCTCGGGATCCGGAACTCGAAGGCCACCATGCTGAAGGAGCGTGCGGGCGACATTCGCGATCCGAAGAACCGCGAAGAGGAAGCGATCTCGATCTACTACCGGAACCTGATCAGCTACCTCCTCCAGAACATCAAGCATCGCTTCGAGCACGGCGACAACATGCCGACGTTCAGCGAGCCGACCGACATCGCCTGCGCCGGCGGGACGTCGATGATCGGCGGCTTCATCGAGGTGTTCCGCGACGAGTTCGCAAAGATCGACTTCCCGATCCCGATCGGCCGGATCTTCCGCGCCGAGGAGCCGCTGACCTCGGTGGCCAAGGGCTGCCTGGTCGCCGCCGCGATCGGCGACTGAGGCGAAGATTGGCCGCCTCGCGGCGGCCGGCCCGGGCCCGACCCGTTGTGGGCAGTCTCCGAGAGCGGGCTCTTGGAGACTGACTCCGCGACACTCGACGTTCGAGAACCGGACACCCCGCCGACAATGGCGGCGCGGCCCAGGGGCGGCCCAAACCGCCCGCGGTCCGCGCCGAGCCCGTCACAACATCAACAGTTTGACGGGGCGTCGCCTCTGGCGGCGCTGTCGCGCGGCGTTCGGTCCTGACACTTCGAGAGAGGCTCGGCCCTCGGAGCGCCCCTCTGGCATGCGTCGCGGGGAGCGGCGGCGCCATGGACCCGCAGTTGCAGTTGGTCGAGATCCCGCAGAGGCCTCAGAGCCCGCACGTCGACGCGACGGGTTCTGAGCCATGCTCCTCCTCCTGCCCCGCGAGGATCCCCCCATGACCGTTCCGATGCTCTCGTCCGCGGCCGCGCTTGTCGTGGCGTTGATCGCGCCCCTGCTGCCGGCGCAGGCTCACCACGTGGTTCCGGATGACTTCCCGGACATCCAGGCCGCGGTCGACGCCGCGGCGCCGGGCGACATCGTCTTGGTGCGGTTCGGCGTCACACCTTGGCCGAGCTTCCAGGTGGACAAGTCGCTATCGATCATTGGGTGGAACGCGAGCTACACGGCGATCACCACGATCGGCCTCACCGATCCAGAGCGACCGGTGTTGATCGATCTGGAGCCGGGGGAGCGCGTCGACCTCATCGGCTTGGAGTTCATCGAGGCGTCGAGCTCTTCCGGAGGCGTCGACGGCGTGGTGGTGCGCGGCGGCGTGGTCATGATGGAAGACTGCCGGATCAAGGCCGGGTCCCTGGCGACGCCCGGCGTGATCCAGGTGGCGCTGCGTGCCGAGCTCACCGACCTGCACCTCCTGCGCACGTGGGTGGAGAGCAACAGCGGTGGCATCGCGGTCTGGGCCACCAATGCCAAGATCCATGCGGCCTCATCGCGCCTGTTCGGTGGCTTTGCGGCGCCCATGGGGACCATGCTGCAGCTGTCGGAGCTTCGTGCGAGCGGCTGCATCATGTTGGGCGGTGACACCGGAGTGGGCACCGGCGGGATCGGCTTGTTCGCCGATGCTGGCTCGCGCGCTTGGCTGAGTGGCACCAGCATCACCGGGGGCTTTGGCTCGGTGGGGGGCGCGGGCATCGTCAATGCCGGCGCGGCGCCCATCGAGCTGGCCCGTTCGGGCGTCGAGGGTGGCCTCGGCTTCTCGCCCGGCCCCGCCTCGATTGGGCCCGTGACCTTCAATGCCAAGCTGCTGGGCGTGCACGCCGGACGGCGGTTGGCTCAGGTCGGCACTCTGCGTCTCGGCCAGTGGCTCACTGCCAGCTTTGACGGCGACGCGGGGGAGCCGCTGCTGCTGCTGGCCGGCGTCGATCTGGCTCAGCTGCCGGGGACGGGGTTGCTTGCGCATTCGCTGGACGTGGCGCCGCCTTGGTTGTCCGTTGGTGCGGGTGTGTTGGACAGCGTCGGGTCCTTCGCGTTTGGCACGGTTCTGCCGAACGACCCGGCGCTCTACGACCAGTCGGTCTGGCTGCAGGGCATCAGCGGCGTTGCCGCACCCTTCGCGGTTTCTCCCGTCGTTGGCGGCGTCATTCGTCGCTGACGCCGCGGCCGTCGTGGCTCAGAGCCGCTCGGTGAGGAACTCGCGGACTCGGTCGATACCAATTCGTTCCTGCTGCAGCGAATCGCGGTGCCGCACCGTGACGGTTTGGTCCTGCAGCGTGTCACCGTCGATGGTGAAGCAGAAGGGCGTGCCGGCTTCGTCCATACGCGCGTATCGCTTGCCGATCGTCTGCTTGACGTCGAGTTGGGTCTTCCACGTGCCCCGCAAGTCGTTGTAGAGCTTCGCCGCGACCTCCGGCATGCCGTCTTTGTTGACCAGCGGGAACACCGCGGCCTGGATGGGCGCCACGCGGGGGTGGAAGCGCATGTAGACCTTGCTCGGGCGCTCTGGGTCTGGCGTGAAGGCTTCGCAGAGCAGCGCCAGCACACCGCGGCTGAGGCCAGCCGACGGCTCGATCACGTGCGGGATGTAGCGCTCGTTGCGCTCCTGGTCGAAGTACTCCATCTTCGTGCCCGAGTGCTCTTGGTGTTGGCGCAGGTCGAAGTCGCTGCGATGCGCCACGCCCTCGAGCTCGCCGTAGCCAGGCGCGGTGAACGGGAAGCGATACTCGATGTCATACGTGCCGCAGCCGTCCTTGGCGTAGTGGGCCAGTTCGTCGGCGTCGTGTGAGCGCAGATAGAGATTCTCCGCCGATAGACCGAGCCCCTGCCACCATTCGCGGCGATGCGCGCACCAGAACTCGTACCAGGTCTGCGCGTCGTTCGGGTGGCAGAACCACTCGACCTCCATCTGCTCGAACTCGCGCGAGCGGAAGATGAAGTTGCGCGGGGTAACCTCGTTGCGAAATGCCTTGCCGATCTGCGCAATGCCGAACGGCACCTTCACCCGCATGGTGTCGAGGACGTTGCGGTAGTTGAGGAAGATGCCCTGTGCCGTTTCGGGGCGCAGATAGGCCCTGGCGTCTTCGTTGCGCACCGCGCCGACGAAGGTCTCGAACATCAGGTTGAACTGCCGCGGCGCCGTCAGGTCACCACCGCATGCGGGGCACGGCGTCGCCGCTTCCTCGCCCGGCGGCGTCGCCAGAGCCGCCAACAGTCCCGCGAACGAGCCGAGCGACGATCCCATGGCGGTGAGCACGTTGTCTGGGTCGCGCACCAGGGCGAGGCCCGGAGCGACCTTCTTGGCTTTGCGCTGGGCCCACTTGCGCAGGCCGTCGACGTCAGGCGTCAGCTCCGTTCCGGCTGGATCGACCCCGGCGGCATCGGCGGCCGCCTTGGGCCAGTCGGATTCGCTAAGCATGTCGGGCACGTGGTCGGCACGAAACAGCTTCTTGCACTGCCGGCACGTCTGCATCGGGTCGTTGAAGCCGCCGACGTGGCCCGACGCCTCCCATACCCGCGGGTTCTGGATGATCGACGAGTCCAGGCCCACCAGGCTCAGCGGCTGGCCGTCTGGACCGGCGGGCGGGGACCGGACGAGGTCATTCCACCACGCGTCCCGCAGGTTGTTCTTCAGGTCGGTGCCGAGCGGACCGTAGTCCCAGAAGCCATTGATGCCGCCGTAGACTTCGCTGGCCGGGAAGATGAACCCGCGCCGCTTGCACAGCGCCACGAGCTCGTCCATGGACTTGTCGGCGGGGGGGACGGTCGCTGGTTCGCTCATGAGCCGCTCGGTGTCGAAACGAGCGGTGGATCTTAGGTGGGCCGGGGGCCTTGGCCCAGGCTTGGTTGCAGGTCCACGACGGCAGGCCGACTCCCGGCGGGCCGAGCCGCTCTACGGTGGGGCCCGTGGGAGAGGTCCCGTCCGCAGACTCCGACGGGTGGGCTCAGTCCGAGAAGCTCTCGTGCGCCCAGCTGATGGCGTCGACGTAGGCGCGCGGGGCGTCGTCGGTCAGGCCGTCGCTCAGCCGCTCGACATCCGCCCAAGCGCCGCGTTCGTACGCGATGACGAGATCGAGGATGTCGCGGAAGCGGTTGCGCTCCTGGCACAGCGCCGACTTGATCGCGTCACCAATCGGCAGGTCGTCCAGCAGCTCGATGAGCGGGCGATCGATGATCGCGTCGAGCAGCGAGAACATGCCCATCAGAAAGAGCTCCTCGCCGCGGTTCCCGAGACCGGTGCTCTTGGCAAGCTCCTCACAGAACTTGGCCCGCACCAGCGCCATGACCATGAGCTCCTGCGGCTTGTCCTCGCCCATGCACGACACCGCCACGAACGAGATCCAGCGGCGCAGCGGCCGGTCGCCTAACACGATCATCGCGTGGCGAATAGACTCGACATCGTTGCTCAGCCCGAACAGCGGTGAGTTGACGTAGCGGAGCAGCTTGTAGGACAAGGAGAGCTCGCGCTTGATCAGGTCGTCCAAGCGGTCGAGGTCGAGCTCGCCGCGGTTGAGCTCGCGCAGCAGCTCGAGGTAATGCAGCTTGAACTCCGGCACCGCGTTGTGGGCCACGACGACGGGCTTGCTGAAGAAATACCCCTGGAAGAAGGTGTACCCCTTCGCCACGGCTGTCTCGAACTCCGCGCCCGTCTCAACCTTCTCGGCGAGCGTCGCGGCGCCGTGACGCGCGGCGCGTTGAGCCAGCAGCGCGAGCTCATCGGGCGGCGTTGCGCGGAAGTCGACCTTGACCACATCGGCGAGCTCGAGGAGCGGCTCATAGGCCGGGTCGTAGACGAAGTCGTCGAGCGCGATGCGATAGCCGCCGCCCTTGAGGCGGCGACAGGCGGCGATCACGTCCGGCGTCGGCTCGACCGTCTCCAGCACCTCGATCACGACGCGATCGGGTGGCAGCATGGTCACGTAGTCCGCGAGCAGCAGATCCTTCGTGACGTTGATGAAGGCGGGTTTGCCGACGGCCATCTCCTCGAGGCCGATCAAGAAGAGGCTGTCGGCGATCACCCGGCTCGATGCGAGATCCGGGTCCATGCCCACGGGGAAGGCGTTGCGCAGGCCGTCGCGGAACAACAGCTCGTACGCACAGACTTCCGCCTTGGTGTTGAAGATTGGCTGGCGCGCGATGAAGGCCTGCACGGCGGCAGATGGGCACGGGTCACGGGGCGCGAGCCCCGCCCCGCGGCGGTCCGGCGCCCCTGATCCCTATCGGCCAGCCGGGCGGGCGGTGTTGACGCCGGCCCGCCTTGGCGTCAGTTCTTCTTGACGCCGTCCTTGGCCGGAGCGTCGTCCGCCTTGGCGATCTTTAGGACACCTTTGAAGGCGGCGATCTCGTGGATGCTCTGCCCAGCTTCCTCGAGGACCAAGCGAACCGCTTCCTGGAGCTGCGCGTCCTCCTGGTAGTCGCCCATGCGGCGCGACCCGGGGAACGCCTTGCCGCGCAGATCGGCCACCAAGTCGCGGACTCGGAAGCGGATCCAACGGCGGACTTCCTCACGCGGCAGCTTGGTATCCAGGCTCGCGTAGAAGTCCTCGAAGTCCGGGTAGCGCGAGACGTCGCCGCCATCGCCCTGCGCGAGCTCGATGAACAGCTCGCGGTGCTCCTCAAGGCGCTCCTTGACGTACTTCAAGAAGAGGCCGTCCTTGAGAAGTGGCCGGAGCGCTTGGCCCATCCACGCGTCCGCCGGCTCCCATTCGAAGATCTCGAGGTCGTGGTCCGGCACGATGCCCCAGTCGGGGTCGACGAGCTTGCCGGTCTCGTCGTAATCCTTGTCCGGCGTGCGGCCGCTCGGCAGGTAGTAGCGCGCTACCGTGAGCTTCATGCGCGGGCCGACGTCGTATTGGCCGTTGTCGTTGGCGTCTTCGAACGGCTCCCAATCGTCGCGCATGCCGTTGTCGTTCTGGTCCCGATAGGCTTCGCCCTGCTCGCTGCGCAGCGGGATGAGGGTCTGCACGCTGCCCTTGCCGTAGCTGCGCTTGCCGACGACCTTGGCGCGGCCGTAGTCCTGGAGCGCGCCCGCCACGATCTCCGAAGCCGACGCCGAGAACCCGTTGATGAGGACGACCAGCGGCGTGTCCGGAATCACGGCGACATCGCGGGTTGCGAAGTCCTCCACGATGCCCTGGCGCGTCTTCGTGTAGACGACCCGCTTCTCGCCCTCGACAAACTGCTCGACGATCTCGCGCGCTGCCGTGAGGTACCCGCCGGTGTTGCTGCGGATGTCGAGCACGACGCCGTTGACGCCCTGGCGCTTGAAGTCCAGTAGCGTCTTGCGTAGCTCCTCTGCGGTGTTGCTGCCGAACGTGATGAGCTCGACGTAGCCGACGTTGCCGGGGATGACCTCGGCGTTGACCGACGGCACCTGGATTTGCTCGCGGACCACCGCGACCTCTTCCGGCTCTTCCATCCCGAGCCGGTAGATCTTGACTTGCACCGGCGTGTCGGGCTTGCCCTTGAGCTTGGCGATGATCTCCTCCGAGGTGCGCCCCTCGGTGGGCCAGCCGTCGATCTCGAGGATCTTGTCGCCCGACCGCAGGCCAGCGCGGTAGGCCGGGCCCGAGTAGATCGGCCGCACGATCGAGAACACGTCGTCCTTGTCGAAGTTGACGAACGCGCCGATCCCGCCGTACTCCCGGTTCAGGTCGAAGAAGAAGTCCTTGTACTCGTCCGACGTGAAGAACGCCGAGTGGCGATCGAGGGCGCGTAGGATGCCCTTTGCAGCCGAGTCGACCATGAACTCGTCGCTCAGCTCGTCGCCGCGGGGATGCTGCGCGCGCACGCGCGCGATGATCTCGCCGAGCTTGTCGAAGCGGCCGCTGCCGTCACCGGACAGTTGGCGCTCGAGACCGCGCTGTAGCAGGTGCTCGAAGTGGCGACGATCGGCGTCGAGGCGCAGGTAGGTGCGCGCCAGCCGGCCTTCTGCCGTCGGCTCGTCTTGGATGTCCCGCAGCACGTCCCAGGCCGCGCCCGAGGAATCGACGTTGATCTCCGCCAGCGCCAGCGCGCCCTGGATCTGCAGGTCGCGATCGCTGGAGCGAAGGAACTGCCGCAACGTTGCCCGGGCCACGCTGCGCTGCTTCTCGCTGCCGATGTTCCAGAGGCTCTTGGAGGCCTCGACCCGGACCCGAGGCGGCGCCAGCTCGGACGTCACGTTTTCCTCGACCAGAGTGCGCGCGTCGCGGATCAGCCGCTCGTTGAAGACGTCCGCCGTGCCCAGCATGCCGACCGCCGCCGCACGAACCGCCTCCGGCGCTTCGCGGCACAGCGGTTCCAAGACGGTCAGGATCTGCTTGCCGTAGGCGGTGCCCTCGGCGAGATCGAGCAGGGCCCGCGCCGCGGCCAGCCGGCCCTTGGGGCCGACGCGCTCTTGGCGGGTCGAGATGGCTCGAGCCAGCGCGTCTTCTTGGCCGTCCAGCTCGCCGATCTGACGGCCGACTTCCCAGACTCGGTCCAGATCTCCCGCATCGGCCCGCTCCAGCAGGCGTGCCACCTGGTTCTCGAGCCCCTCCTGCGCTGTGACGATCGTCGAGAAGGCGGGGATCAGGAACCCGACGGTCTGAGCGAGAAGTGCCGGCAGGTGTCGTCGCATGAAGTCTCCAGGGTGCAAAGAGCCCGTTCTTGCATCGGCGGCGGCGCCGGCCAGATCCAAGCTCCGGGCCGACAGCGCCATGGGGCGGGCCGCACCGCTCCTGCGGCGGACCTCGCGGAGGTATACGTCACAGGGACGCGAAGCGGCAACTGGACCTCCAGGGTTTCTGCGCCTCTGCATCCTCGAGCGCCGGATCGCCCGGCCGGGGCCCCCCGCCCGGGGGCGGGCCGGCTCAACGCGGGACGTGCCAGAGGTTTGACTCGCCGGCCGGCTGCACCCGCGCCCACTCGTACAGGAATGGCAGGTCGGCAAACATGAGCCCGACGAACACCGCGGCGGTGAGCAGCCCGTAGACCAGGAACGCGCGCTCGCGATGCAGCTTCTCCGGGTTTTGCACCGGGCTGTCCGGCTTCAGGCCCAGGCGCAGGTAGTAGGCGAAGAAGCCGGCCACTAGGGGGACGGAGAACACCAGCTCGAGCTTGTAGCGGACGAGGAAGATGCCACCGCAGAGTGCCCCGGCCGTGACGTAGAACATCATGCTGACGAGCAGGCGGTCGTCGTCGTAGTGCCGAAACGACGAGCGGTAGGCGGCCGCGACCTCCTTGTCACCGATCTCGCGGTATTCGGCGAAGCGTTTCGTCGCCATGAAGAACGCGGCGGCCATCCAGTACGACAGCAGCAAGGAGATCGGCGGGATCTGGCTAGGGATCAGGCAGCTCCAGCCGAGCATGAGGCGGATCGGGTTGTTGACCGACTCTGACAGCACGTCGAGGTAGGGCACCTCCTTGGTGCGCACCGGGGGGATGTTGTAGGCACAGCCCATCACCCACAGCGCCGCGGCGCTGAGCCCGAAGGGCACGTTGATGGCAAATCCAGCCCCGATGCCGAGGACCGCGAGCGCCAGCCACTCGGCGATGGCAATGCGCGGCTGGATGAGGCCGGCCGCGGCGGGCCGGTGGCGCTTGGTCGGGTGGTGGCGGTCCCGGTGCGCGTCGAGGAGCTCGTTGAGCACGTAGTTGCTCGACGCCACGATGCAAGAGACCGCGACGGCGAGAAGCAGCGTGGGCAAGCTCGCCAGCGTGGCGAGGTCGGGCCGGTAGAAGAACGCGAGCACGACGCCCAGCAGCATGAACGCGTTCTTGAACCAGTGGTCCGGTCGCGCGATTTGCACGTAGGGCCAGATGCGGCCCGATGTGGCATGCGCCGACACCGCCGCTTCGGCCGGTTCGGGGATCCTGGTCGGTGGTGTCTGGCTGGACATCGGAAGGAGTGCCGGCGGGTCTACATTAGTGGTGTGGGCGCCGCCGATGTGGGAGGATCCCGACCCGCCGCGGTGCTAGAGGGCCGGCCGAAGGGCCTCCACGCAGCGAGCGGCACCCTGAACTCGGATCACGGCACACAAGAGCCTCTAGCCAGGCCGTGGCGAGCGCGACTCACTATGTTTTGCATCGTCCCTTTTGGCCGGCGGTTGTTTGCGTCCGGCAGGACCCCGTCCCATTTCGCGACGCGGTGCCCAGGCCGGCGCCCTGATTGATCTTCGATGGTGGCGCAGGAGTCGAGCGACCCGGCAATGGCTGGCGCCGCGGCACCGCCGGCGCGACGGCCGCGGCCGTTCCTACTGGAGCGGGCCATCGCGCATCGGCACGAGTACGGTCGCGCCTTGTTCCTGCTGCTGCTGCTGCACGCGGCGCTCTACCTGCTAGACCCGGCCGTCCAGTACTACTTTGGTGACTCGGGGGGGTACCTGCACGCGGCGCAGGGCTATGTCCCCGCCGATCGCTCGTTCCTCTACGGCAAGATCATCCGCGCCGTGGCGTTGCGGGTCGGCGATCTCGCCGCGCTCGTCGCGTTTCAGATCGCCGTGTTTATCGCCACGACGCTGCTCCTGCAGTTCGTGCTGCGCGAGTACCTGCGGGTCGGGCCGCGGCTCGCGCTGGGCGGCGCGGTGATCGCTAGCGGCCTGCCGGTCCACATGATTTGGACCCGCTACGTGATGACCGAGACCTGCGCGCTCGCCGGCGTCACGATGCTGCTCGTGCTGGCGCTCGAGTATGTCCGCAGCGGTCGCTGGGCTTGGCTGCTGCCGCTGCACGTCGTCGGCATCGCCAGCATTGCGATCCGCTCCGCGGCGTTGCCGTCGGTGCTCGCCGTCGCCGTGGTGCTGCCCGTGCTCGTTGGGGGAACAGCGCCCAGCGGCAGGTTTGCGCCGCGCGCCCGCTGGCGTTCGGTTCTGTTGCACCTCGCGATCTCGCTGGCGGTGATGGTGCCACTCCACGAGGCCTACAAGAGCGACTACGCCGGGCGCCGCGAGCGCGCCGCGGAGCAGGGCTGGTACGAGCTCGAGGAGCCGGCCGTGCGGGCCTACAACCAGGAGTCGGGGCGCTTCGTCATCTCGTTCGTGGCGCCGCTCGTGCGGCCCGAGGATTTCCCGGTCGAGCTCGATGGCGCCGCGGTGTTGGCGGCGACCCCAGGCGTGGACGACCGGCGCAACAGGATTGCTCAACAATGGCGACCGGAGGGCCTGTACCGGCAGGTTCTGGCCGCGGTCAAGGCCGCGGAGCTGGAGGAGCGGGGTGACCGCGTGGCCAGCGCCGTGGCGCGGCGCACTGTCCTGCGCGATCCGCTGGGCGTGCTGCAGCTCGGCTGGAACACGCTGCTCGACTTTTGGTCGCCGCGGTTCGGCAAGATGATCTACAGCGAGCTCGGTTTCGACGGCGAGGAGCCGCGGAACGTGGCGACGCTACTGCGGCGTGACTACGCGCGCACCCTGGCGGGCTATACGCGGCGCGATAGCCCGCTGAAGCAGGCCTTCCGCTTCATGGAGCCGTACGTGGCGGCCGTAGCCTTCCTCTTTTTGGGCGTGCCGCTGTTGGTGCTGATCCAGCGTCGCGAGACGCGCCGGTCGTTGCTCGTGTTGGGCGGGCTGCTGTTTTGCTACGGGGCCGGCGCGGTGTGGCTGACTTCGCACAACAGCGCGCGGTTCCTGCACCCGGTCCTGTGGCTGGCGTGGGCGTTCCTGTTGGCGTGGCGCCCCGGCGCTTTTTGGCGCCGCTCGGCGCCGGCCACCGCGGTGACGCGCTAGAGTCCCCGTATGACTGCCGGTGACTCCCCGTTGCAGCCGACGCACCTCGACGCGCAGGGCCGCGCGCGCATGGTCGACGTCAGCGAGAAGGCGTCGACCGCCAGGCGCGCGATCGCGCGCGCGATCATCGAGCTAACCAGCGAGGTCCGCCGTGCCGTTCTCGAGGGCGCCCTGCCCAAGGGCGAGGCTCTCGGGGTGGCCCGCGTCGCCGGGATCCAGGCGGCGAAGGAGACCGCGCGGCTGCTACCGCTCTGCCATCCCCTGCCGCTGACCGGGGTCGAGGTGCGGTTCGAGCCGTCCGGCGACCGCGAGATCGAGGTGCGTGCCGAGGTGCGGACCGTGGGACCCACTGGCGTCGAGATGGAGGCCCTGTGCGCCGCCAACGTGGCCGCGCTCACGATCTACGACATGACCAAAGCGCTGCATCGCGGCGCCCGGATCCACTCGGTCGAGCTGCTCTTGAAGTCCGGCGGTCGCTCGGGCGAATGGCGGCGGCCGGAGGCATCGTGACCACGCGCCTGGGACTGGTGGGCGCCGCCGGTGCGGTGGGGCAAGAGTTGCTGGGCATCCTGACGGAGCGGCGGTTTCCGATCACCGAGCTGCGGGCGTTTGGCTCGCGGGGCGGCGGCGAGATCACCCACGGCGGGGCTTCGGTGCCGCTCCGGGCCCTCGGGCCGGGCGCGTTCGACGGTCTCGATCTCGTTTTCTTTGCCACACCAGCGGCCGTCGCCCGCGAGTGGGCGCCGCGGGCCGTCGCGGCGGGCTGCACCGTGATCGACAATAGCTCGGCGTTTCGGGAGGAGCCCGATGTGCCGCTGGTCGTGCCGGAGGTCAACGCAGCCACCCTCCGTCGGCCCGAGCCGCCGGGTTTGATCGCTAACCCCAACTGCTCGACGATTCTGCTGGTGCTGGCGCTGGCGCCACTGCACCGCGCGGCGGGTTTGTCCCGGGTGGTGGTGTCGACCTACCAGGCGGCGTCTGGAGCCGGTCACCGGGCGGTGCAAGAGCTGCGCGACGGCGTCCGCGCCGCGCTCGAGGGGCGGGCTTTCACCGCAGCCGCGTTGCCTCATTCGCTCGCCTTCAACCTGTTTGCCGCCATCGGCACCATCGACGACCAGGGCTCGACCGGCGAAGAGGCCAAGATTCTGCGTGAGTCGCGGCGGATCCTCGACCTGCCCGATTTGCCGATCGACGCGACCTGCGTGCGGGTGCCCGTCGAGCGCTGCCACAGCGAGTCGGTGACCGTCGAGCTCGCGCGGGACCTGTCGGTCGACGCCGCGCGAGCCGCCCTGGCGGGCGCGCCGGGGGTCATTGTGGTGGATGGCGATGGCCCGCAGCCTGTCGATCGGCATGGCCGCGACGAGGTCGGGGTCGGGCGCCTGCGCCGCAGTCGCGTGTTCGCGCCGGGTTTGGCCTTTTGGCTCGTCGGCGACCAGCTCCGCAAGGGTGCAGCCTTGAACGCCGTGCAGATCGCGGAGAACCTCTGAGCTCTTTCCGGCTCTTCGCTCGGCCACAGTCGGCCGACAGTTCACATGGCCTCGAAACGAACGTCTGCCAAGAAGTCCCCGGCCCGACGCGCCGCCAAGAAGACCAAGAAGACGGCGAGCGGTCGTGCCCGCTCGGCGCCGAAGTCGACCGGTCGGAGTCAGCCGAAGATGGATGCGCAAGTGGAGCAGATCCAGCGCGTGATCGACGTCATGGTTTCGGCCGGGGCCGTCGAGGTCGAGCTCGAAGACGGCGCCACCAAGCTGCGCGTGCGCCTGAAGGACGACCAGCCGCAGTTGGCGTTGCCAGCCGCTTCATTCTCGGCGCCGGCGATGTCGGCGATGAACGACGTCGGCGCGAACGTCGCGAGCAAGACCGTCGCCGGCGCGGCTGACGCCGGCGTGGGCCACGCGGGTGGCCAGCCGTTCCAGTCGCCGATGGTCGGGACCTTCTACCGGTCTCCGTCGCCGGACGCTGAGCCGTTTGCCAAGGTCGGCGATCACGTGGGGCCGGACTCGGTCATCTGCATCATCGAGGCGATGAAGGTCATGAATGAGATCCGCGCCGAGACCGAGGGCGAAGTCGTGGAAGTGCTCGCGCAAAACGGCGAGCCGGTCGACTACGGACAGCCCCTGTTCGTGATCAGGTCCTGATGTTTCGCCGCATTCTCATCGCCAATCGCGGCGAGATCGCGCTGCGGATCACCCGCGCCGCCAAAGAGCTCGGCATCGACACCGTCGCGGTCTACTCCGAGGCCGACCGCGGCGCCCTGCACCTGCGTTACGCCGACGAGACCGTCTGTATCGGCCCCGCGGCCAGCGCGCGCAGCTACCTCGATATCCCGTCCCTGATCGCCGCCGCGGAGATCGCCGACGTCGAGGCGATCCACCCCGGCTACGGTTTCCTGTCGGAGAACGCGCACTTCGTCGAGGTGTGCCAGTCGTGCAACATCAAGTTCATCGGTCCAACCGCGGAGACCATCGCCCTGGTCGGCGACAAGGTCGCGGCGATCGATCTGGCCCGGCGCGCCGAAGTGCCCACCGTGCCCGGCAGCGGCGGGCCGGTCGAGTCCGAGCACGAAGCCCTGTCGGTGGGGCGGGAGATCGGCTACCCGGTGCTGATCAAGGCCGCCGCCGGCGGTGGCGGTCGCGGCATGCGGGTCGCGCACAACGACCCCAGCTTGGTGAATGGCTACCACTCGGCCCGCGCCGAAGCCGAGGGAGCGTTCAAGAACTCGACGGTCTACCTCGAGAAGTACATCGAGCGGCCGCGGCATGTCGAGATTCAGATCATCGGCGACCAGCAGGGCAACCTAGTGCATCTCGGTGAGCGCGACTGCTCGCTCCAGCGGCGCCACCAGAAGCTGGTCGAGGAGAGCCCGTGCCCGGTGCTGGATCCGGACACTCGGCGGGCGATGGGGGACGCCGCGATCCGCCTCGCGCGCGCCGCCAACTACCACTCAGCGGGCACGGTTGAGTTCCTGCTCGACCAGGACCACAACTTCTACTTCATCGAGATCAACGCCCGCATTCAGGTTGAGCACCCAGTGACCGAGGAAGTCACTGGCGTGGATCTCATCAAGGAGATGATCCGGGTGGCAGCGGGCGAACCGCTCTCCTTCCGTCAGGAAGACGTGGAGGTGCGCGGCCACGCGATCGAGTTCCGCATCAATGCCGAGGACCCGGACCGCAACTTCACCCCGTCGCCCGGCCCCCTCAACACGTTTGTGGCACCCGCCGGCCCCGGGGTCCGTTGGGACTCGCACGCCTATCAAGGCTACGTCGTGCCGCCGCACTACGACTCGATGGTCGGCAAGCTGATCGTGCACCGGGCGACCCGTCGCGAAGCCATTGCTGCCGCGCACCGGGCGCTCGAGGAGACGACGGTCGAGGGCATCGCGACGACGATTCCGCTCCACCTCCGCATCCTGGAGCACTCCGACTTCGCCAACGGCGAGATCGACACCGGCTTCATCGATCGCTACTTCGGTCCCAGGTGACCACAGGCGCGTGGCCCACGACATCCGCAGCATCGGTCGCAACCTGCTCCTGCTCGTCAACGGGCTGCTGGGCCTGGTCGCCGCTGCGGTCGTCGTCCTGGTCTACGTCCGGCCGCGCCTCTTCGGGGCGGTGAGCCCAGAGGGGCGCACCGTGACGCTGGCCGTGCGCGACAATGCCGCTCTCGAGCTGGCCGTCGTCATCTCGGTGCTGCTTCTGGCTCTGGACCTGCTCTACTTGGTCTACGGCCGGCGGCCCAAGGCCCCTCTGCAGTTCGTGCCCAGCCAGGCCGCCGGCGGGGTGATCAAGGTCGCCCGCGAGGCTTTGGAGGCCGGCCTGCGCAGCGCGGGGGAAAGCCTGGACGTCGTGACGCGGCTTCGCGTCACCGTCGAAGCCGAGCGGCAGCGCCGGGTGGTCGTGGGGGCGTTCTTTCAGGCCCCAGATGGCGTGTCCATCCCGGACGCCAGCCAGCGGCTGCGGACGGCCCTCGCCGAGCGTTTCGCGGCTATGGTCACGCCTGCCGATGGCACCAAGATCGATTTTGACATCGAGTTCGTCGGATTTTCCGGCAAGCTGCCGCGGCCGAGTCCGCCGCCGGCCGAGCCCGAGGAGCCGCAGGCGTTCACCGGCCCGCAGTACCCCATCCCCGACGATGCAGACTCCGAGGACGACCGATAGCCGAGCCAGCCACGCCACACGGCGGGCGCGGGGCCTGGCCTTGTGGGTGTGCCTACTGTTGTGGGCGGCCGGCGCGGCGTCGGCCCAAGTCACGAACTTCGGCCGGACGACCACCGGGGCGCGCGGTCAGGATCCGCTGAGCGCGCAGGGTCAGGGCGGCTGGGGGTCCCAGATTCAGTCGCAGACGCCGGGCGGCGGGGCGCAGGGGCCGGTCAATCCCTTTGCGCCAACGGTGCCGGGCCAGAGTCTGCAGCCCGGCTTTCAGGGCTTTGGCGGCGCGTTGCCGCAGTTTCCGGGCTACCCGAGCTATCCGCAGGGGTTCGGTCCTACGGCGAGCGACCCGCGCGATCTACTGCCAGGACTGTTTCCGGTGTTGGGCGGCCCGACGCGGGATCCCCTGGCGTGGCCGTCTTGGATCGATGGAGGCCTCGAGCCTTCGGAGCGCCGGGCGCGTCCCGACCGCGTCGTGTTGGTGCGGTCGTCGGATCGGGTCTGGTACCGCCCCGCGGACGAGGGGGCGTTTGTGCCCCTGGCGCACTTCGACAAGTTTCGCAGCATGGAGAGCGGCAGCTCGGTCGAGGTGCGCAACCGCGGCGAGTTCCAGCTCGTCTTCGACGATGGCGCGATTGCGCGCTCCGTCGGCTCGACCCTGCTGCTGGTCAGCAGCCTGACCGACGACGGGGTCGAGTTGGTCCTCGACGACTTTCGGTCGTTTTGGGTCACCTGCGGCGCCCGCCCGTTGCGCGTGGCCTTCTCCGACGGCTCGACGATCACCGGTCAGCGTTGCGACCTCTACTTCGAACGCCGCGGCGGCCGCGGCCGCCTGATCAACTACGGGCCGGGCCCTGCTGAGATGAGCGGCCGCGTCGGCGACGTGACCCTCGAGCAAGCGCACGTCGTCGAGGTGCTGCTCGAGCCCGGGCGGCAGCGCTTCGTCTCTCCCGATCTGCGTCTGGAAGGCGCGACCCGCATCGACGGTCGCGAGGGCCGTCAGGTGACGGTGCGCGCGGATCGCGAAGGTGCGGTCAGCTGGTCCGGCGCGAGGTTTCAGCTACC
Source organism: Planctomycetota bacterium (assembly GCA_039029375.1). Classification (GTDB taxonomy): domain Bacteria; phylum Planctomycetota; class UBA1135; order UBA1135; family UBA2386; genus JBCCGH01. The sequence goes on along the minus strand of JBCCGH010000056.1, from coordinate 22,276 downwards.
GGCTGGCGGCGTCCTACGCCTTGATGCGCTGGGCGGCAACGACTTCCCTGAAAGAGCACCATGACATTACCGAAACGCGCCCTGGTCACCGGCGGAGGCGGCTTCATCGGTTCACACCTGTGTGAGCGCCTGCTGGCGGACGACTACGAAGTTGTCTGCATGGACAACTTGGTCACCGGCAATCTCGCCAACATCGAGCACCTGTTCGGCGAGTCGAAGTTCAAGTTCGTGCGGCAGGACGTGACCGAGTACATCCACGTTCCCGGCCCGCTCGGCTACATCCTGCACTTCGCGTCCCCGGCGAGCCCGATCGATTACCTGGAGCTACCGATCCAGACGCTGAAGGTCGGCAGTCTCGGCACGCACAAGGCGCTGGGGCTCGCCCGGGAGAAGCGGGCGCGGCTGCTGCTGGCGAGCACGAGCGAAGTCTACGGCGATCCGCTCGAGCACCCGCAGTCCGAAGACTACTGGGGCAACGTCAACCCGGTGGGGCCGCGCGGCGTCTATGACGAGGCCAAGCGCTTCGCCGAGGCCATGGCCATGGCCTACCAGCGCTATCACAACGTCGATACGCGCATTGTGCGGATCTTCAACACGTACGGCCCGCGCATGCGCCTCGACGACGGGCGCGTGTTGCCCTCCTTTATGGGGCAAGCGCTGCGCGGTGAGGAGCTGACGGTCTACGGCGACGGCTCGCAGACGCGGAGCTTCTGCTACGTGGACGATTTGGTGGAGGGCATTTTGCGGCTCCTCCACAGCGATGAGCGGTTGCCCGTGAACCTGGGGAACCCGCGGGAGATGACGATTCGCGAGTTCGGTGATGCCGTGCTGCAGGCGACGGGTTCCTCCTCGGGCTTCACGACGAAGCCGTTGCCCGAGGACGACCCCAAGCAGCGTCGTCCCAACATCTCCAAGGCCAAGAAGGTGCTCGGCTGGGAGCCCAAGGTCCAGCTCGAAGAGGGGCTCCAGCGCACGGCCGAGTTCTTCAAGAAGCAGCTCGCGGGCGCGGGTAAGTAGCGGTGTCCAAGTACGCGCGGATCCTCGTCACCGGGGGCGCCGGCTTCATCGGCAGCCACCTGTGCCGCCGCTTCCTCGCGGAGGGGCGCCAGGTGCGCGTCCTGGACAACCTCGACCCCTACTATGACCCGGCGATCAAGCGGCGGAATCTCGAGGAACTGAAGGCGACCGGCGCCGATCGGTTTCGGCTGATCGAAGGCGATTTGTGCGAGGCCGAGTCGGTCGAGCGGGCGGCCGCCGAGGTCGACGCGGTCGTGCACTTGGGCGCGCTGGCAGGCGTGCGCCCCTCGATCGAGGCCCCGGTCCGCTACATGCGGGTCAATGTGACCGGCACGCAGATTCTTCTCGATGCGCTGCGCGACCGGCCCGCGGTGCCCATCGTGTTCGGTAGCTCGTCCTCGGTGTACGGCGGCAACGTCAAGGTGCCCTTTGCCGAGACCGACCCGGTCGACCACCCAGTGTCGCCATATGCAGCAAGCAAGAAGGCCGGCGAGGTGGTGTGTCACGCTTTCCACCACCTGTACGGCCATCCGATCACTTGCCTCCGTTTCTTCACCGTCTATGGGCCGGGGCAGCGGCCGGAGATGGCGATCCACAAGTTCTCCCGACACATCGTTGGTGAGGTGCCCCTGCCCTTCTTTGGCGACGGCACCAGCGCCCGCGACTACACCTTTGTCGAGGATATCGTCGATGGAGTGGTGGCGGCCCTGGAGCGGGCCGATGGCTATCGGATCTACAACCTCGGCGGAGCGACCCCGGTCACGCTGCGAGAGCTAGTCGAGATGCTCGAAGACACCCTCGGGCGCAAGGCGGTCTTGGACCGTCTGCCGGACCAGCAAGGCGACGTGCCGCGGACGCACGCGGACGTCTCTCGCGCTGGCCATGACCTTGACTACCGGCCGAAGGTGGAGTTGGCCGAAGGACTGCGGCGGTTCGCGGCGTGGTACTCGATAGAGCGCGACGCGGGGAGGCTACCATGAGTAAGCACTATCTGGTGACGGGCGGCGCCGGCTTCATCGGCTCGCATCTGACCGCGCACCTGCTGGAGCAGGGGCACACGGTCACGGTGCTAGACAACTTCTCCACCGGTCAGCGTCAGAACCTCGAGGGCCTCAGCGGCGACTTGCGCGTGGTCGAGGGCTCGGTGACGACGGCGGCCGACGTGACCCGCGCCGCCGCCGGCGTGGCGGGGATCTTCCACCTCGCCGCCGTGCCGTCGGTCGTGCGTAGCATCGAGGCGCCGCTCGAATCTCATGAGCAGAACGTGACCGGTACACTCAACGTGCTGGAGGCTGCGCGCCAGACCGGGAGCAAAGTGGTCTACGCCGGGTCCTCCTCGGCCTACGGCGACGATCAAAGCGAGGCCAAGCACGAAGAGCTGCGCGAAGATCCGCTCTCGCCCTATGCGGCGACCAAGCTCGCTGGCGAGATCTACTGCCGCGTCTACTCACACGTGTTCGGCCTGCCGATCGTGGTGACCCGGTTCTTCAACGTCTTCGGGCCGCGGCAGGTGCCGGATAGCCCGTACTCGGGGGTCGTCGCCGCGTTCTGTTTCTCGATCCTCAAAGCTGGCGAGGGCGTACGGCCGCGGATCGACGGGGATGGCTCGCAGTCGCGCGACTTCACGTATGTCGCGGACGTCGCGCGCGGCTGCCGGTTGGCCATGGACGCCGACCTGCAGGGCTGCCACGTGGTCAACCTCGCCTGCGGCGGTCGGCACAGCGTGAGCGACCTACTGGGTCACCTCGTGGAGATCGCTGGAGTGAACGTCGAGGCGCTCCACGCGCCCCCGCGCACCGGCGACGTGCAGCACAGTCAGGCCGACGTGGCTCGCGCCCGCGAGCTGATTGGCTTCGCGCCCGAGGTGTCCTTCCGTGAGGGCCTCGCGCGAACCTTCGACTGGTATCGGAGCACCTACTCATGAAGGGCGTCGTTCTCGCCGGCGGGCTCGGGACCCGGCTCCGTCCGCTGACGCGGGTGACCAACAAGCACCTGCTGCCAGTGTTCGACAAGCCGATGATCTACTACCCGATCCAGTGCTTGGTGAATGCTGGGATCACGGACATCCAGATCGTGACCGGTGGCAACAGCGCCGGGCACTTTCTGCAGCTGCTGGGCAATGGTGAGGAGTTCGGGCTCAAGGACCTGAGCTACACCTACCAACGCGGCGAGGGTGGGATCGCCGACGCTCTGAAGCTGTGCGAGCACTTCGTGGACGGCGATCGCTTCGCGGTCGTGCTCGGTGACAACATCATCGAGGGCAACATCAAGAAGGCGGTGGCCGACTTCGCGGCCCAGGAACGCGGGGCGAAGATCTTGGTCAAAGAGGTCCCGGATCCGGCGCGGTTTGGCGTTGCCTCGATCGACGGCGGCACGGTGAAGCGGATCGTCGAGAAGCCCAAGGAGCCGGATAGCAACTTGGCGGTCATTGGGATCTACATGTATGACTCGATGGCGTTCGACATCTGCCGCGAGCTGCGGCCGTCCGATCGCGGCGAGCTCGAGATCACCGATGTCAACAACGCCTACATCGAAGCGGGCACCATGACGTATGAGGTGCTCGACGGCTGGTGGACCGACGCTGGCACGTTCGACTCGTTGCTGCGCGCCAGTCACCTGGTGGCTGAGGGCGGCGCCAACCTGCTCGATCTGCCCACCCGGTAGTGGTCTCGTTCGGCAGACTCCTCTGCTAAAGTCGTCCGGCCCCGATGACTTACCTCGTAACCGGCGCAGGCGGACAGCTGGGTCGCGCAGTCCTTGCCGAGGCGCAACGCCGCGGCCTTTCGGCGATTGGTCGGTCGCACACGGAGCTCCCCGTTGAGGACGCCGACGTCGTGCACCGTCAGCTGGCTGAGATCCGGCCCAAGGCCGTGCTGCACTGCGCGGCCTGGACGGACGTCGACGGCTGTGAGGGCGACCCGGAGCGAGCCGAGCTGATCAACGGCCGCGGGGCCGCCCGCGTCGCCGAAGCCTGCCGCGAGATCCGCGCCAGGCTCGTCTACGTGAGCACCGACTTCGTCTTCGATGGCCAGGGCACGCGCCCCTACCGCGAGGACGACCCGGTCGCGCCACTGTCGGTCTATGGTCAAAGCAAGCTCGCCGGCGAGCGCGCCGTGCTCGAGTATCCGGGATTCGCGGTCGCGCGCACCAGCTGGTTGTTTGGGCCGGGCGGCCGCAACTTTCCCAAGGCGATCCTGGCGCGGGCCAAGAGCGGTGAGCCGCTGCGCGTCGTCAACGACCAGACGGGGTCGCCGACGTTGACCCTAGATCTGGCGGCGGCGCTGCTCGATCTCGCGCAGAGCGACGCGCCCGGCGGCGTCTATCACGCGGCCAATGACGGCTCGTGCACCTGGCATGAGTTCGCGCAGCAGATTCTCGCGCGCGCCGGGTTGGGCGACGTGACCGTCGACACCATGAGCTCGGCCGCGCTGGGTCGGCCCGCGGCGCGCCCCGCGTACTCGGTGTTGGACTGCAGCAAGCTTGCTGCCGTTCGGGGCGGCAAGGGTTTGCCACACTATCTGGACGGTCTGGATCGCTATTTGGCGACGGAGAGCTGAGGCGATGAGTACGGTTCTGATTACCGGCGGTGCCGGTTTCATCGGCAGCAACTTCGTGCGGCTGCTGCTCGAGCGCGGTGACCACGACGTGGTCAACCTCGATGCCTTGACCTACGCCGGCAACCTGGAAAACCTCGCCGAGATCGAGGCGAACCCGCGCTACACGTTTGTGCGCGGCGACATTGTCGACCAGGCCCAGATGCAGGCGCTGTTCGAGGCGCATCGGCCGGACATCGTGGTGCATTTCGCCGCCGAGAGCCACGTGGACCGCTCGGTGCTGGATGCCACGGCGTTCGTGCAGACGAACGTCGTCGGGACCCAGGTGCTGCTGGATCTGTCGCGGGCCGGCAACGTCGAGCGCTTCGTGCACGTGAGCACCGACGAGGTCTACGGCAGCCTCGGACCGACCGGGCTGTTTACCGAGAACACGCCGTTGCAGCCCAACTCGCCCTACTCGGCGAGCAAGGCCGCCAGCGACATGCTGGTGCGGGCGGCGTTTCAGACGCACGGCTTCCCCGCGGTCATCACGCGGTGCTCCAACAACTACGGCCCGTATCAGTTCCCCGAGAAGCTGATCCCGCTGATGATCGCCAACGCGCTCGAGGACCAGCCGCTGCCGGTCTACGGCGACGGGCAGAACGTCCGCGACTGGATCTACGTCACCGACCACTGCGAGGGCATCGCCGCGGTGATGGATCGGGGCGAGCCCGGCGAGGTTTACAACCTGGGCGGCAACGCCGAACGGGGCAACATCGACGTGGTGAAGCAGATCCTGCGGATCCTCGACAAGCCCGAGAGTCTGATCCAGTTCGTGACGGATCGACCCGGTCACGACCGGCGCTACGCCATGGACGTCGCCAAGATCGGCCACGAGCTGGACTGGGAGCCACGCCACACGTTCGAGCAGAGCCTCGAGGCCACCGTCTCCTGGTATCGCGAGAACCGGGCCTGGTGGGAGCGCGTGCGCAGCGGCGCCTATCGCGACTATTACGAGAGGCAGTACGGGCACCGCGTGTGAGGGGGCGAGTGCCGAGCCCCTGAGCCCCGGACCGGTTGGAGCCGGGCCATCGGCGCCGAACCCCGCGCGTGCCGTCTCAGGGCTGCGGCGCCATTCGCCCGATAGGATGGTGGGGCCCGGTCGAGGACTTCTCGGTGTTCCCTTTGCATTGCAAAGGATGCTGCCTACGATGCGCCGACCGCAGAACGACTTAGGACCCCTGGCTTGAAGATCTTCCCGTCGATGCCCACCGTGCTCTCCTCCCTTTGGATTGCCGTCGCCATGGTCGTGACGTCGTGCGGCGGCGTGGAGCAAAAGCGCATCCGCGAGCTGTTGGTGGAGAAGGGCTTCGGGACGCGGGCACAGGGCGTGGCCACCCTGGAGAACTACGTCGCCGGTGGCGACGCGGTGGTGTTCTTTCTCGAGCCTTCGCAAGTGGTGCAACCGGGGCTCGAGCAGCTCGCCACCCTGCTCCAGCCGCAGACCGTGGGCATCGACGGCACCATCCATATCCCCTACGTGGGGCGCGTACCGATCCTCGGCTTGACCGAACGGCAGCTCGAGGAGCTGGTGCGCGAACAGCTCGGCGCGATCTACACGACCCCGATCAGCTTGACCGCCCGCATCGTCAACTCGGGCAAGGCGTTCTACGTCTTTGGCGAAAGCGTGGCCAAGGGGCGGGTGCCGATGAGCAAGGCCGACCTCACGCTGTTCGAGGCCATCGCGCTGGTTGGAACCACGCGGCTCGCCAACTTGGGCCGCGTCCAGCTCATTCGCCCCGACGCGCAGAACCCGCTGGTGGTGGAGGTCAACTTCCGGGAGATGGTGCTCACCGGTTTGACGACCTACAACATCGCCTTGCAGGACAATGACATCCTGTACATCCCACCAACGTTCTTCGGCATGATCACTCGCTTCATCCAGAAGCTGCTCGAGCCGGTCAACGTCGTGGTCCAGGCGCTGTTTGGGATCGCCCAGGTGCGGTCCAGCTACGACTTCTTGATCGAGAACGAGGGCGGGGGCCTATTCTTCGGCGGCGGCCGCCGCGTCTTCGGGTTCTGAGCATGACACAGCTGGACCTGCCGCCCATCTCGTTCGCCCGCTACCTGGACCTCCTCAAGCGGCGGCGTTGGCAGGTCCTCCCCGTGAGCCTGCTGGGCCTGCTGGTCGGCGGGCTCGTGGCATCGCTGATCCCGCGCTACTACGTCGCGCGGACGGTGATCGAGTTTCAGGGCGAGGTGCTCGGGTCGAACGAGCGCAGCGACGACCCGATGAAGGACCTGGTCGACAGCGCCCAGGCGACGATCGTGTGGTCGGTCAAGGGCGCGCTCGAGACGGTCAAGTGGCCAGAGGCCCTGGTGGACGACCCGGACGAGCGCCGCGCCGTCGAGGAGTTGGTCCGCAGCCGGGTGAACGTGATCGACCTCAACCCCGACCGGGGCCGGCAGACCGCGATCGTGGCGGTCGAGTACCGCGACACCGATGGGTACCGGGCCCGCGAGATGGCGAACTCCCTGGTGACCACTTGGGTCGAGGAGCGCCGCGCGCGGATGAACCATGAGGCGCTGATCCAGCTGCGGCGGCTCAACGAGGAGATCCAGATCCAGAACAGTGGGTTGGCGTCGGTGGAGGGGGAGATCGCGAGCCTCCTGGAGAGCGAGGGCATCAACCCGCTCGACTTGGGCGGCCCGACGATGGGCGGCAGCAGCGCGCTGTCGCAACAGCTGGGCGACCAGGAGAAGCGACTGGAAGAGCTGCAGGGCGAGCGCGATGAGCTGGCCGCCGAGATCGAGCTGTTGCGCGGGGAGATCGCGCTCGTGGCGGAGGAGATCGTGACCGCCGATGCGTCGAAGCTGTCGGACACGGAGCAGCGCAGCCTGTCGCTGCTGCAGATCCAGGTCACGCGCTACGCCGCCATGCTGGGGGAGTTTCGCCCCGGGCACCGCGACCGAGAGACCACGCAGCAGCTCTACGAAGAAGCCTCGGAGCGTCTCCTCGAGGCGCAGAAGCTGCTCGGCGTCGATCCCAAGCCCCGACCGAACCCCGCGTTCGTCGAACGGCAGCGGAACCTATCGCGGCTGGATGCCCAGCTGGCGGGTGCCGATGCCAAGATCGAGACCGCGCAGGAGCGCCTCGAGGTCCTGCAGCGCCAGGTCGCGGCGCTCCCGGCCGTGATGGGGCAGTACCAGCTGCTCATCAGCCAGCGCGACACCCACCAGAGTGCGCTCGACGAGTACGGCAAGAGCCTGCGCTCCTACCGCCGCGAACAGGAGCTACTCGACCGCGAGGATCCCTACGAGATCCGGCTCGCGAACGTGCCGCGGCGGCCGACCACACCCAACATCACCCTCGTGGCCTTGGCGGGCTGCGCGGTGGGCCTCGCTTTCGCGATCGGCCTGGTGTTGCTCATCGACATCCTGCAAAGCACCTACAAGACCCTGTCGGACGTCGAGCGTGAGTTGCCGGTACCTGTCCTGGGCGGCCTCAGCTTCATGACGACCGACGAGGATCGGCGCGAGCAGACCGTCCGCCGGGCGCGGTTCGGGGTCGCCGCTGGCGTCTTCCTGGTGCTGATGCTGTCCGTCATCACGCTGTACTACGTCGACCCGACCAGCTTGCCGCCGGTCGTGCGCGATACGCTCGAGCTGCTCCTCGGCAGCCCGCAGGCGGCGCCAACCGAGTAGGGGCGGGCACGCCGTGCGGGATCTCGTGGTCTTCGCCATCGTCATGGGGATCCTCCCCACGGCGTTGCGGCGGCCGTTCGTAGGGCTCGTCCTGTTCTCGTGGCTCGCCTACATGCGGCCGCAGGATCTGTGCTGGGGCTTCGCCCGCGCGATGCGGTTCAGCTTCGTCGTCGCCCTCGTGATGCTGGTCGGCTGGGCGGTGCACGAGTCACAGGCGCGCAAGTTCTGGCGGCCGGATCCGCGGACCTTGTTGATGTTGCTGCTGGCGGTCTTCGTGACGATCAGCCTGTCCATGGCGAGCGCGTCGATCGATGACGGCTACGTCATGCGCTACTACTTCGAGTTCACGAAGATCATCCTGGTGGCGTTGTTCACCACCGGGCAGATCGACACGAGGCAGCGCCTGCGCATCCTGCTGTGGACGGTCGCGGCGAGTCTGGGCTTCTACGGCCTCAAGAACGGGTTCCTGGGCTTTCTCTCCGGCGGCGGCACCATCCTGCGCGGTCCCGGCGGCATGCTCGAAGACAACAACGACTTCGCGCTCGCCCTAGTGATGAACATCCCACTGCTCTACTACCTGGGGCATGGGGAAACGAAGCGCTGGATCAAGCGCGCGGCCCTGGCGGGCGTCTTCTTCACCATGGTCACGGTGCTCCTCACGCACTCCCGCGGTGGGTTCGTGGCCATGGCCGGAACCGTCATGTTCATGGTGTGGCGGTCGGGCAAGATCCTGCAGGCGATTGGCGGGCTGATCCTCGGCGTTGCGGTGTTCTTTTTGGCGACGCCGCAGCACGTCCTCGACCGCATTGCCACCATCGCCCAGGGCTCGGCCGAGTCTTCGGCAGGTGCCCGCATCAAGGCGTGGGGGATCGCTTTGCGCATGATCGAGGACAACCCGATCTTCGGCGTGGGCCTGCGCAACTTCCGCTACAACTACCCGCGCTACGCCGACAACTTCGTCGAGGGGCATGACTTCGCCTACGTCGCGCACAACTCCTACCTGCAGGTGTGGGCGGAGGGGGGCTCGCTCGCGTTCTTCACCTACCTGTGCCTGCTGGCATCCGTCTTTGTGTCGTGCCGCTGGCTGCGGCGTCTGGGCCGGTCGCGCGCCGACCTCCTGTGGGTCTGGAACTACGCGCGGATGATGGAGGCCACGACCTTTGGCTTCATGATCGGCGCGACGTTCCTGAACCGCGGGCACTTCGACCTCATCTACCACTGGTTCGCGCTCGTGAGCAGTCTGGTCTTTGTGGCGAAGCGTGAGGCGATCGTGCGTCCCGCCGAGGCGCCGGCCGGCGCGGCGGCCGGCACCGCCCCCGAGCGGCGAGTCGAGGTGCGGTGGAAGCGCGGTGGCGCCGCGCCGCTGCTGCCGCGGTGGGCGAGGTAAGGGCAGGAGGGGTTATGTGCGGCATTGCCGGAGTGTTCTTGGCGGATCGGCGGCAGCGCGTGGAGCCCGAGGTCATCCAGCGTATGGCCGACGCGTTGCGCCATCGGGGCCCGGACGGCGACGGCGTGCACTGTGGGCCCGGCTATGGCCTCGGCCATCGGCGGCTGTCGATCATCGATCTGTCTGGTGGCGCGCAGCCGATGCACGACGGCAGTGAGCAGCTGTGGCTCACCTACAACGGCGAGATCTACAACTACCGCGAGCTGCGCCAAGAGCTGGAGGCCGCCGGCTATCGCTTTCGCACCGACTCCGACACCGAGGTGCTGCTGCACGGCTACCGCGAGTGGGGCGAGGAACTGCCGCGCCGGTTGCTGGGCATGTTCGCCTTCGTCGTCGTCGACGAGCGCGAGCACGTGCTGTTCGCGGCGCGCGACCGCGTCGGCAAGAAGCCGTTCTACTACGAGTGGCGCGACGGTTCGCTGGCCTTCGCCTCTGAGCTAAAGGCGCTGCGGGCGCGCGGCGGGTCGCGGCCAGCCCTGGATCCCGCGGCGGTCAGTCGGATGCTGTGCCTGCGCTACGTGCCGGATCCGGGCACCATCTATCGTGACATCGCCAAGCTGCCGCCGGGGCACTCGCTCACCTGTCGCGACGGCAGGGTCGACGTGCAGGAGTACTGGCGCCTGTCGTTCGCGACGCCCTCGCCACACTCGGACGAGCAGTTGCAGGAAGAAGTGCGGCAGCTGCTCGATCGCGCGGTGCGCGACCGGCTGATCTCCGAGGTGCCCCTGGGCGCCTTCCTGTCGGGTGGGCTCGACAGCTCCGCGGTGGTGGAGTCGATGGGCCGGGTGCTCAGCGACCCGGTCGTGGCATGTGGCATTGGCTTTGACGACCGTCGTTTCGACGAGCTCGGCTACGCGCGGACCGCGGCCGAGGCCTACGGTGCGCACCTGCACGAGGACGTCGTGCGCATCGGGGACATGCTGGAGCTCGGCTGGTTCGCCGACACGTTCGACGAGCCCTTTGCCGACAGCAGCGCCGTGCCCACGTACTTCGTCAGTCGCATGGCGCGGCGGCACGTGACCGTCGCGCTGTCGGGCGATGGCGGCGACGAAGCGTTCGCCGGCTACCGCCGCTACCGTTTCGACTGGCTGGAGAACGGCGTCCGCCGCTGCCTGCCGCTCGGGGTGTGGGGCTTCTTCGGCGGCATGTATCCGAAGGCCGACTTCCTCCCGCGCTGGCTGCGCGCCAAGCGCACGCTCGAAAACCTGGCGCGCGATCCGGCCGAGGCCTACGCGCGGTCGGTCAGCGCTTGCCTGCCCGAGGAGGTGTTGCCACTCCTGCGACCCGAGTTCGCCGAGGCCGAGCCGGATCCGCTGGGGCCGGTCCGCCGGGCCTACCAGACCGCCGACGGCCCGGACGCCCTGTCCCGCGCCGCCGCCGCGGACTTCGCGACCTGGCTGCCCGGCGACATCCTGACCAAGGTCGACCGGGCGTCCATGGCGGTGTCGCTGGAGGTGCGGGCGCCGTTCCTTGACCACCGCCTTCTCGAGCTCGCGGCCGGCATTCCGTCGGCCATCAAGCTGCGCGGGCACCAGACCAAGGGCTTCCTGCGCCGCGCGCTTGCCGACCGGATCGAGCCCATCGCCACCGGCCGCCGCAAGCAGGGCTTTGAGGTGCCGCTGCGGAGCTGGTTTGCCGGGCCGCTCGGCGATGCCTTGGAGAAGGCTCTGAACGAAGACCGACTAGCCACCGTCGTCGACGTGGCGCCCGTGCGCCGAGCGCTGGAGCGACATCGGCAGGGCGTGAAGGATCACTGCCACCTGCTGTGGGGCTTGTCGGTGCTGGATCGGTTCCTCGAGCGCTGGGGGTAGCTGCTCGCGCCCTGCCGCGCTGGCGTCCGCCGCCGACTTCGTCCATGCTTCGGGGCGGGATGATCTCGATCCGAGAGTTGCGTGTCGACTACGACACGGTCTGCGCGGTGCGTGACCTGACGCTCGAGATCGGTCCCGGCCAAGTGTTCGGCTTGATCGGCCCTAACGGAGCCGGCAAGACATCGACGATGCGGGCGGTGGCCGGGCTCGTCGAGCCGACCTACGGCACGATCGAGCTGTGTGGTCAAGACGTGCGTGACGCGCGGTCCGTCTTCCACCGCGTCGGCTTCATGCCTGACTTCCCACCGCTCTACGACGACTTGTTGGTCTGGGAGTTTCTGGACCTGTTCGCGGCGAGCTACCGCGTGCCGCGGCGTGAACGCCCGGCTCGCGTCGGCGAGGCGCTGGAGCTCGTCGGGCTGGTCGAGAAGCGGCAGGCGATGATTCTGTCCCTCTCGCGCGGGATGCGTCAGCGGTTGATGCTGGCCAAGACGCTGCTGCCGCGACCCGACGTGCTGTTGCTCGACGAGCCCGCGAGTGGCGTCGATCCGCATGGTCGCATGGCACTGCGGAACATCCTCCTCGATCTCGCCAGCCAAGGGCGGGCCGTGCTCATCTCGTCGCACATCCTCGCTGAGATGAACGAGTTTTGTTCGGTCGTCGGCGTCATGGAGAGAGGTCGACTCGTCGTCAGCGGTCGGGTCGACGAGTTGGCCGCGCGGCTGACGAGCGAGTCGGCGGTGGCGATCGACGTGGTCGACGGTGCGGAGCGGCTCGCCGACGTGCTGGCCTCGCGGGGCCTTGAGGCCGAGGCTGGTGGCCGGCCCGGTGAGTACCGCGTCCCCTTTCGCGGCACCCCCCACGACGTCAGCGAGCTGCTGGCCGCGCTGGTCGCGGCGGGCGTCAAGATCGCGTCGTTCACGCGGATGAAGCCTTCGCTCGAAGAGCTCTTCCTCAGCGCAGGCGCGAAGGAGCTGTCGTGATCGGGGTGCTGCGCGACAACCCCATCCTGGTCATGTGCGCGCGCTCGCGCCTCCGCCGCCAGCACGTGGTGCCGTTCGTGACCGTGATTCTCGTGCTGTGCGCCTTCATCGCCCTGAGTGTGGCGATGTCATCCGGCCGCCCAGCCGATCGTGCGCTGAGCTTTTTTCGTTGGTTCGCAACTCTGCAAGGGGCCGTGCTGCTTCTGCTGGGGACGGCTCGGGTTGGCGCGGCCACTTCGCAGGTCAGCCAGTCCGGCATGCTTGACTTCCACCGCGTGTCACCGCTCAGCGCGCGGAGTCAGGCGGTGGGTTTTGTGCTCGGCGCGCCGATTCGGGAGTATCTCGGTTTCGCCATCATTCTCCCGCTCACGTTGGTTGCGGGTTGCGTGAGCCAAGTCGGGCTATTGGCGGTGCTGGGGGTCTGTGGCCTCACCCTGCTCAGCTCTTGGGTGTTTCATACTCTCGCGGCCGTCCTCGGGCTCTTCGCCGGCCCTGGCGCGCGGCGGGTCGGTACCGGCGGGGGTGTCGGCTTCGCGGTGGTCGCGTGCCTGCTCGCACCCGCAGCGTACTTCGGCACCGCGCTGCCCGGCCTGCTGACGCCCATCCCAGGCAGCTCCGCGCTGCTGATCGATGCCGCGGGAGGCTGGCCTGAGGGCGAGCTGCCGGCGTCCTTCCCGCAGCCGCCGACGTTCTTTGGCCTCCCGCTGCCGCTCTACTTCCAGTCCCTCATCTACCAGGTGCCGGTGCTCGCCTTCTTGTCGGTCGCCCTGGTGCGCCGCTTGCGCAGCGATGGCGTGCATTTGTTCTCGCGACCGGTGGCGTGCCTGCTACTGGGCACGGTTGCGACGCTGGCACTGGGTGGCGTCATCGGCCGCGAGCGGGCAACGACGACCCAACTCGGCGCCGTCAGCGCCGTGGTGCTGGGCATGGCCTGGCTGTTGGTCTTCGTCGTCACACCCACGGCCGGGGCCCACGCCGGTGGCTTGCGGCGCGCTGCCCGTCGTGGGCAGGAGCGCGAACCGGCCATGGCCGACGCCGCGGTGAACTGGCGACCGGTGGCCTGCTTTGCCGGCATCGTCGCCGCCGTCGCGGTGGGCGCCGAAGGCGTGGGGCAGGGCGCGTCAGGCCTCAGCCGCGCGGCGAGCACCGGGCTGTCGGTGCTCTGGTTTGGTTGGGCGCTGCAGGGCTACGCGTTGCTGTATCGGGGGCGAGCCGTCCCATACTTCATGTTGCTCCTGTTCGGGCTCTGTGCCGTGCCGCTGCTGCTGGCGATCTTGTTGGCGAGCGCTGATCTCGATCGGTTGGCAAACGTGGCCGTAGCGGTGTGCCCGTTCGGCGCGGGCTTTCAGCCGGATCCGATGGCGATCATCGTCCACGCCGGCCTGGCGCTCTGGTTTGGCCTGCGCCTGCGGACGGACGAGCTCGACGCGGTGGGCCGGTGCCGTGACGCAACCGTCGTCCAGACCACTTGACCGCCGCTTCCGCGCTGGCCGCGACGGGTGAGTGGGTCGCCGCCGGGGCCCGGCGCTACCAAGCCGGTGCCCCATCGCCGGCCTCGCAGCGCCGCAGTCGCGCCTGCAAGAACTGCTGCTCTGGCTCCGAGCACTCGAGGGCCAGCGCTGCGCGATAGGCCGCGGCCGCGGCGTCGGGGTCGCCGCGGCTCCACAGCAGCTGCGCCCGCGTCGCCGGGAGCAGGCCGTAGTGGCGCAGCTTGGGGTCGTCGTCCAGCCGCTCCAGCTCGGCGAGTCCGGCGTCGAGCCCGTGGACTTTGGCCAACGCCACGGCGCGGTTGAGCCGCACGACGGGCGAGTCCTGCTCGGCCACGAGGTCGTCGTAGTGGCGCAGCACCGCCACCCAGTCGGTGTCGGCGTAGGTCGGTGCGGCCGCGTGGACGCTGGCGATCGCTGCCTCGACGTGGAACGCCGTGCGCCGGTCGCCGGCGATCGACCGCGCGAAGTGCGCGAACCCGCGCTGCAGCCAGTCGCGGTCCCAGCGCTCGCGGTCCTGGTGCGAGAGCGTCAGCAGCTCGCCGAACGCGTCGGTGCGCGCGGGGAGGCGGGCGCCGAGAAACCGCATCAGCGCGAGCAGGGCGTGGACCTGCGGCTGATCGGTCTCGGGCATGCGGCAGAGGAGCTCGGCCAGCCGTACCGCCTCGGCCACTAGGTCGCGGCGCACGAGGCCCTGCCCTCGATGCACGCGGTAGCCTTCGTTGAAGAGCAGGTAGAGCACCTCGAGCACGGAGGCCAGCCGCAGCTCGAGCTCCGCCGGCGGCGGCACGACGAAGTCGATCTCGCTGCGCTGCAGCTGTGCCTTGGCCCGCGACAGTCGCTGCGCGACCGTCGCCTCGCGGGCGAGGAGCGCGGCCGCGACCTCGGAGACGCCAAACCCACACAAAGTCTTCAGCGTCAACGCGACCCGGGTCTCGGGCGTCAGGCTGGGGTGACAGGTGGTGAAGATCAGCCGCAGTGTGTCATCCGCAACTTCATCTGGCAGCCGGTCCGGCGGTGCTTCGGCCGCCGCGGCCGTGGCCCACGTCGCCAGCTCACGCTGCTTCTGCGCGGCCGTGGCGTCGTGGCGCAGGGCGTCGGTGGCCAGGTTGCGGGCCACCGTCGCCAACCAGCGCTCCGGCCGATCGGGCACGCCCTCGAACGGCCAGGTGCGCATCGCGCGCAACAGCGACTCTTGCACGACGTCCTCGACCAGGTCCAGCCGTGCGGGCCCGAAGATGCGCGTCAGGCCGGCCACCAGCCGCCCGTATTGGCGGCGAAACAGTGGCTCGACCAGCGCATCGATCCGGGCCCCGGGTTCGCTCATGCGTCGTCAGGCTGGCCCATGAGGTCGATCTCGCGGACCTCGATGCTACCAAACCGGAAGTTGGGGTGGCCCTGGCACAGCTTCACCGCGTGGTCGTAGCTGTCGGCGCGGATCAGGTAGAAGCCGCCGATGACCTCTTTGGTTTCTTGGAACGGGCCGTCCTTGACCGACACCGCGTCGCCGGCCCCCGGGACCATGACGCGGCCGTCACCATCGGTCAGCTTTTGGCCGTCCAGGAGCCGGCCTTGCTGGGCCAGGCCGCCGGCCCACGCTTCGTATTGGCGAAGGATGGCCTGCATTTCCTCTGGAGAGAACTCGGTGGGCTCGGGCGACTCTTCGCCACGCAGGATCAACATGTACTTTGGCATGCTTACGCTCCGATCAAGGGATGGATGGGGTGGGACGGTACTCTTCCCGTCCCGTCCAAGGACGAGCGGGCCGCCAGCGGCTCGACATCCCGCTGCGCAATAACTTCGTCGACGAGCACCGTGTCCGGCCGGATCCTGACCTTCACCAACCTGTTCCCGTCGGCGGCGTTCCCTACGCATGGGCTCTTCGTGCGCGAGCGGATGCGGCGCGTGGCCGCGGCGAGCGGCCTCGATTGGGTCGTGGTGTGCCCGGTCCCGAAGGTCCCACCGGTGCTGCGGCGCGGCGACTATGCGGCGTACGCCGCCATGCCCGAGCGGGAAACCGTGGACGGTGTTGAGGTTTGGCACCCCAAGTACACCCATCTGCCGGGATTCTCGACAGGGCGACAGGCCAACTGGATGGCCAAAGCGGCGTTGCCGTTCGTTCAGCGCCTGGCGGCCGACGGCCCCACGGTGATCGACGCGCACTACGTGTACCCGGACGGTGTGGCGGCGCTGCAGATCGGCCACGCCCTTGGCTTGCCCGTCGTGGTGACGGCCCGCGGCACCGACATCAACCTGTTGGCGGGCTACCCGGCGGTCCGGGCGCAGATTCGCCGCCTGGCTGGCAAGGCCGCGGCGCTGCAGGCGGTGAGCGAGGAGCTGCGCCAGCGCTTCGTGGCGGCGGCGGGCCTCGACGACGGGGCCGTGCGACTGTCGCGCAATGGCGTCGATCTGCAGCGCTTCATCCCGGGGAGCCCCAAGCGCGCGCGCGAGGCCCTGGGGTTGCCGGCCGCCGGCCAGCTGGTGCTCGGGGTCGGTCGGCTGGTCGAGGCCAAGGGCTTCCACCACGCCGTCGCGGCGCTCGAGCCACTCGAGGGCGCCCAGCTGGTGCTCATCGGCGACGGCCCCGACCGGGCCAACTTGCAGCGCGCCGCCGGTGATCGGCTGATCTGGCTCGGCAAGCAGCCGCCGGACCGCGTCGCTCTGGCGATGCAGGCCTGCGACGTCTTGGCGTTGCCCTCGGAGCGCGAGGGTTGGCCGAACGTCGTGACCGAAGCGCTCGCCTGTGGGCTGCCGGTCGTCGCCTCGGCAGTCGGCGCCGTGCCCGAGATGCTCGCATCGCCGGTGGTGGGCCGCGCGGTACCGGTGGGCGATGTCGCCGCGTTGCGGGCGGCCCTGGCCGAAGTGCTGTCGGCACCGCCCGAGCGGGTCGCCGTCCGTGCCCACGCCGAGCAGTTCTCCTGGGATCAGCCGATCGGTGACCTGGTCGAGCTGCTGCAGGGGACGCTGCGTTGAGCGGCTACCGGATCCTCTATCACCACCGGATCCGCGCCGACGACGGCCAGGCGGTGCACGTGCGCGAGCTGATCGGGGCGCTGCGGCGGGCGGGTCACGACGTGTTGGAGTGCGCGCTCGTGACGAAGGCCGATGCCGAAGGCCCGGGCCGCGGTCCGGCGCCTGCCGTCGCGGCGCCCGCCGGCGCCGCCGCCAAGCCCGGGCTTTGGCAGCGCCTCAGCCTGCCGCGATGGGGCACCGAGCTCCTGGAGATCGCCTACGACCTGCACGGCGTGCGTGCCCTGCTGGCGGCGGCGCGATCGTTCCAGCCGCACTTCATCTACGAGCGCCATGCCCTGCACTGCGCTTCGGGCCTGAAGGCGGCGCGGCGCCTTGGGGTGCCGCTGCTCCTCGAGGTGAATTCGCCGATGGGCGACGAGATGCGGCGGCTGGGCCTGCTGCGCTTCGCCGGTCGCGCCCGGGCCACCGAGCGGCGCGCGCTGGCGGGCGCCGACGGCGTGCTCGCCGTGACCGAAGTCCTGCGCCAGCGGCTCATCGAATGCGGCGCGCCGCCGCCGCGTTGTCACGTGATCAGCAACGGCGCCGAGCCGGATCGCTACGGCGCCACGGCCCGGGACGCGGCGGTACGGCTCCGCGCCGAGTTCCCGGCCGACGCGTTTCTGCTCGGCTTCGTCGGCTATGTGCGTGACTGGCACCGGATCGACTTGGCGCTCGAAGCGATGGCGCGCCCCGAGCTGCGCCGGGTCCACCTGGTCATGCTCGGCGCCGGCCCGGCCCTGCCCGACATCGTCGCGCGCGCCGCAGCCTTGCGCCTCGGCGATCGGCTCCACACCATGGGCGTTGTGCCGGCTGATCAACTGCCCGCTCATCTCTGCGCCTTCGACGCCGCGCTGATTCCGGCGATCAACGAGTATGCCTCGCCGCTCAAGCTCTTCGACTCGCTGGCCGCTGGTGTCGTGACGCTGGCGCCCGACCAGCCGAACCTGCGCGAGCGCATCGTCGACGGCGAGACCGGCTTGCTGTTCGAACGCGGGAGCGTCGACTCGCTCGCTGCCAAGCTTGGCGAGGTCGTCGCCGACCCGGCGCGCGCCACGGCCATCGGCGCGGCCGGCCAGCGCGCTTTGGTCGAACGCGACTGGACCTGGGCCGGCAACGCCAAGCGGGTGATCGCGCACTTCGAGGAGCTGCGGCGGTGACTCAGGTAGCCGCGGTGTTCCTGCCCCTGCTGGTGGCATACGCGGCGACGGGACGCTGGATCTGGGACCGGTGGCTGATGCCGGACTCATACTATGCCCACGGACCGCTCGTCGTCGGCGTGGGGCTCGCGATGCTTTGGTGGCGGCGGCGGACCTTCGGCGCCGTGCCGGGCGTGCCCGACCCCCGCGGTTGGTGGTTGTTGGGACCTGGCCTCTTGCTGCATCTGGTCGGCGCGGCCTTGATGATCGACTCGCTCTCCGCGGCGAGCCTCGTGCCGACCCTGTTCGGCGCGGTGTGGCTCGCCTACGGCAGAGCCCGGGGCCGCTCGCTGGCGCCGATTGTTGCGCTCACCGCCTTCGCGATCCCGATGCCGATCTTCATGACGGGGCGGCTCGCGTTCGAGCTCAAGGAGATCGCGTTGACGATGGCGTTGCGGGCTTGCGACCTCGTCGGCGTCGCAGTGCGACGCGTGGGGGCTGAGGTCTACGTCGCGCCGCACGACGGCGCGCTGCTCGTCGCCGACCCGTGCAGTGGATTGCGTTCGCTCATCGCACTGGTCACGCTGGGGTACGGAGTGGCGTTCTTTACCGGCCCACAGCATGGCGCGCGGCGTTGGATCCTGTTGGCCTCGGCTCTGCCGGTCGCGGTGCTGAGCAACGTCCTGCGCATCGCCGGCATCTGCGTGGTGGCACGGAGTCAGGGCGTCGAGTACGCCGCGACGACAGGCCACGACATCTTGACGGGAGCCGCCTGGATCCTCGATCTCGCGCTGCTGCTGCTGCTCGATCGCTGGTTGACCCGCGGGGCGGCGCGGTGACGGGGCCGGCGCTGCTGCGGTCGGCCGGAGTGCTCTGGCTCCTGGCGCCGATGCTCCTCGTGCTGTCCGTGTATCGACCGCAGGGTGTGTCACGGGGCCGCGCCGCGGCGTTGCCCGAGGCGGCGGGGGCGTATCGCCTGGCCGAGCGCTACACCCTAACCCCGCGCCACCTGCAGCTGCTGGGCACCGAGGACGCGACCTGGCGCGCGTACCGCGGCGCTGACGGCGCGGTGCTCTACATGGTCGCAGTCTTTCACGAGCAGAACTGGAAGAGCCTCCACCCGCCGCGCATCTGCCTCGAAGGCAGTGACATGACGATCGTTGAAGACGGTCGCACGACGATCGACATGGGCGCCGCGGGCGCGGTGTCAGTGGGGCGGATCGTGGCTCGCAGTCGTAGCGAGGACCGGGAGTACCTGAGCCTCTACGTCTATGGCTCGGGCACGATGCGGACCGGCAGTTATGCTCGTTTCGTGCTCGACCAGGTCCCAGCGGCGCTGCTGCGCCAACCGCAGCGCGGCTTCTTGCTGCGCGTCGAGTCGTGGATCGATGCGGACGCCGCCGGTGTGGCCGCGGCGGAAGAACAGTGCGCCGTCCTGCTGAGCGGTCTCACCGACGCTGCCGAGGCCATTCTGGCCGGGGAGCACTGACGTGCAGCACGCACTCTCGATCGACGTCGAGGACTGGTTTCAGGTCCTGAACATGCGTGGGGTCATCGACCGCGCCGACTGGGACGAGCATGCGCTCCGCTGCGGGGACGCGACCAAGCGCATTCTCGAGGTCCTGGCGCGGCACGACGCGCGGGCCACCTTCTTCTTCCTCGGTTGGATCGCCGAACGGTTGCCAGAGCTGGTGCGCGAGGTCGTCGCGGCCGGGCACGAGGTCGGCTCCCACGGCTACGACCACAAGCTGCTGCAGGAGCTGGGGCCCGACGGCTTCGCCGAGGATCTGGCCCGGACCGAGGCCATCCTCGAGCCGCTCGCGGGCGTGCGGCCGTCGGTGTTCCGCGCCTGCACCTGGTCGATCACGTCGCGCACCGCTTGGGCAGTCGGGACCTTGGCGGCGCGCGGGTACGTGCTGGACAGCTCGATCTTCCCAATCGCGCATCCCGACTACGGGGTGCCGACGGCGCCGGAGCGGCCTTACCGGCTGCAGATCGGCGACCGCGAGCTGCTGGAGTTTCCGCCGTTGGTGTGGCGCACCCTCGGCCGTCGTCTACCGGTGGGGGGCGGCGGCTACCTGCGGCTGTTCCCGCGCTGGTTCATGGAGCGAGGCCTGGCGCAGAGCGAGCGCGATGGTTGGCCGGGTTGCGTCTATCTCCATCCGTGGGAGGTTGATCCCGAGCAGCCGCGGCAGGACCTCGGCGGCGTGCGCGGGTTTCGGCACTACGTGAACCTGAGCAAGACGCTGCCCAAGCTCGACCGGCTACTCGCCAGCCACGCGTTCGTCGGTCTCACCGAAGCGCTCGCGCCCGTGCAGGCGCGCCTGCCGACCGTGAGCAGCGACGCGATCCTCGCGACCCGCTAGCGCCGGCCTGGGGCCTGCTTCGACGCGCCCTTCGCGGCGACGAACGACGTCTTGGGCACGACCTGCTCCCAGGCGACCTTGTCGGCTTCGGCGGCGGCCCGCTCGACGCGTTCGTTGCCGTCGCGGTAGGCGACGAACCAGTCCTGCCCGGTGGGTCGCGGACCGGCAAAGCGTCGCAGCCGGAGCCCGGCCGAAGCCGCGGCCTCCTCGAAGCGCTGCGGCGAGTAGCGGTTGATCGGGACCGTAGTCCACTGGTCGGGGTCGGCGATCTGCTCGTCGTCGGCGAACGCCGCCGTGCCGAGGAAGAGTGAGTCCTGATGAAACGTCGCGCCGACCCTCGCAAAGATCGTGACCACGTCGCCCGGCGGCGCGTGCGTCAGCACCGAGTAGGCGAGCGCGTAGTCAAACGTCACGCCAAAGGCATCAAACGAGTAGTCCGACTGGAAGCCAAAGGTCGGCTGCTTGAGCCACTTCAGATCGTCGCCACACTCGTGCTCGACCCCGGCGTGGATCTTGCGCTTGGCCGGGTCCACGCCGAAGTAGTGGCCGGCTTCGAGATAGGCGATCAGGAACTTGCCCGCGCGCAAGGATCCGCACCCGATCTCGAGCAGGCGATGCTGCTCGCGCAGGCCGAAGAACATCGTCAGCAGGCCGAACTGCACGGCGCCGAGCACATCGAATTGTCGCGGGTCCCCGACCACGCGACGCCACCAGCGTTCCTCGGTCTCGGTCGGCTTGCTCATGCAGGGGCGATCCTCCGCGCCGTTGCCGCGGATCGCAAGCGCGCGGGTATGTTGCTACCTATGAAGCTCGCCCACACGATGATCCGGGTCAGCGACCTAGCCAAGACCCTGGACTTCTACACGGGGTTCCTCGGCCTGCGCGAAGTGCGTCGCAAGTCCATCGGCGACGAGGCGACCCTGGTGTTCTTGACCGATGCCCAGGGCTCCTACCACATCGAGCTCACGCACAACCACGACGGGCGGAGCTACGACCTCGGCAACCAGTTCGGGCACCTCGCTTTCCACGTCGACGACCTTGAACCGGTCGTGCAGGAAGTCGAGCGGCAGGGCTGGACGTTTCGCCGGAGTCGCCCGGAGACGTCGTCGAAGTACATCTTCGTCAAAGACCCCAACGGCTACGACATCGAGATCCTCGAGGCGAAGTAGCCGTGGGGCGGCAATGCCGACGCGCAGTCTCGCCCTCGCAGCCCTCACGCTGGCGGTGCTCGCCCTCTCGAGCGCCGCGCAGGTGACGAGGTCACAGGTTGCGACTACCGGGACCGCACCGCGCGGGCTCGGCCCGATCGTCTATGACGCGCGCCGCGGCGTCTTGGTCCACTACGACGGGTCCGCGTCCAGGACGTGGGAGTGGGGTGGGAGTGCGTGGCTTGACAAGAGTCCGGCCACCGCCCCAGGCGGCTCCACGAGTCCGGGTAGCCGATACAACTTCGGCATGGTCTATGACCCCGCACGTGGCCGGACCGTGCTCTTCGGTGGATTGGGTCCTGGCTGTCCGTTTTGCCCGCGCCTCACGGACACGTGGGAGTGGGACGGCTCCACGTGGAGGCAAGTCGCCTATGCCGGAGCGCCGGTAGTGGGCTCCGCGACTCACATTCTGCCTAGCCCGGATCATGCACGAGGGTTGGCGTCCAGTGCGTGAGAGGATCGCTGTGGCAAGGAAGACGAGCGACCGACCGCGGAGGCGGGGTGACGCCCCGTCGAGCAGTCTGTCGCTCGCCGGCATCAGCCGGCAGGCGCCTCTGGCGCCTGTCTGACG
>JBCCGH010000055.1:0-53146 GCA_039029375.1 Planctomycetota bacterium | reverse complement strand
GGATGACGTTGGCGGCTTCGCCGACGAATCCCAGTGCCAGCACGTCGTCGACCAGCTCGCGGTCGATCTTGGTCGGCCAGGACCAGTCGAAGTCGCAGATCGGTTTGAATTGACCGATCTTGGACCGGCCCTTCTCATTGCCTCGCGCGACCGCCACCGGCCGTGGCTCGAAGCGCCAGTGCTCTGCGAAGGCCAGCAGCAGCGGGTTGAAACGAATCGCGTCGCCATAGCGCTCGAGCACGACGCTCTTGAGATTCTCCCCCATCTGCTTTAGGAATCGTCGTTCGTCTCACCGCTCGAGGCCGGTAGGCCTTCGTCCGCAGCTCCTCGTGGAGTTCGTCCACGAGCTTCGCGGCGCCACCCTCCTGCCTCTTGATGTCCGCGATGCGAACACCATCCACCCCAGGTGCGCCTCCGTTGCGGGCGACCCGGAGCCAGGCGGCCTCGAGAACGTCGCGCCGGTAGATCCGGTCATGCAGAGCATAGAACCGGAACCTCGGCTCCTTCTTCGCCTTCCGATAGAGCGCCTCTCTTAGCGCCGAGACTTTTGGCGCGCAGCCCCAGTCGTTCAGCGGCGACTTCGGTGCGTGCTCACACTCGTCCGTAGTGGGGCGCTGGGCGCCCAAGCGGATCTCTTTGCTCTTCAAGGTGCGCGATGGAAGTCGGGCCCCTTCGCTCCTCCGGAGTTACCCGGCCTCACCGCTACTATGAGCCCGTCCGAATCCCTGCTGACCAGCGACGCGGTTATGTCTTCCCGCGCCACCAAGGGTCACGAACCCGGCCAGCAGGGCCTCCCAGGTTCCGACGCCATCCTTGATCATCCGCCGCCCGTCGTGACCCGGGGAGCCGGGCGGGTGCACATGTCGACGCCTTCCCCGTCCGTGCTGGCTTCGCCAGGTCCGAGAGGTTGGCCGCTCCCAAGTTGTAAGTAACGAGGCTTCATCGGTTCGCTGCTCGCTGCGGCTGACGATCTCGCTCGCCGAGGCTTCGCACGCAACATCGCTGCCACGCACGCTCGGTCCGCTACATGTTCTGTCGACTGTTTACATGGTCAGCTCCTTGCATCTGACTGGATGACGCCAGCTTCGCCTGGCGCGCCGGACGCTTACTTCGCGCGCGACGACGGCACCTTCACCGAGATGTACGAGCGGCTGTCCCGCAACCGCGACGACCTCTGAACGAATTAGACCTCGCGACCTCGCGAAGCCGGCCACCTCGTGGGCGGACCGGCCGTTCGCGCCCGCCGGGCACCGTGGTCACGCCCGGCGGGCGCACTTTTCACTGGTCGATCGCCTCCCGACAGGGCCCGGCGAGCTAGGACGACCGCGAGCGCCGGGCGAACGCACGAGAGAGTTCCTCGCCCCTCCTCACAACCCGCCAAGTATCCGCTCCGCTCCGCCGGGCACTCACGAGCCAGTCCGGCCAGTCATGCCGAAACGGGAAGAGTTGACGTTCACCCCACATGAACCAGATGAGGCGCTGTCGCCGTGCGTATCGACGCACCAAGTCCTCGCGCAAGTACAGGACGTGGCCCTCGAATCCTTCAGGTGCCGCAAAGGACAGGGCGGCCATCGTCCCATCAGGAAGCAACTGATCGAATGGACGCGCTGCACTTCTGAGGTCGAACGACTCTGAGAACGGGCGAGACGGCACCAACACGCCCCCCGCGTCGTTCATCTCGCTGTGATAGCCCTCCCACGCATAGCGGTGTGCAAGGATCTCGACGGGAATGGGAGCGCCCCGTTCGGGTTCCACGGCACCTCGATACAGACTTGCATCGCCATCCTCATCTGGGCTTGTAGCGAAGTCTGGATGCCAGGGGATCTCCCCAGCAAACGTGTAGTAGTCGCTCGGTGGCTCTGGCAACCACCGGTTGCCGGGCTGCTCTCGCCCGAGCAGCTCGGCAAGGCGCCTCGCCCGACGCGCGGGTACAAGCAGGCAGGTCAACAGCCCGAACACGCGCCGGCCAGGCGTCTGCCGCTTGGTATCAAAGTCGCCGGCGACCGCGATCCATGGGCCCGGATGCTCTCCGATCTTCGGGCAGCACAGCATCTCGTCGGGAACCTTGACGATCCCGTGGCGCACCCATCGCCTGTCATCTCTCGGCGTCGGGCGGGCCCAAGCTGGGACCGTGAGCGGCACTGGAGGCGGCGGCTCGGGGAACGAGGGATCGATGTGTATGTCCGAGAGTCGCCCGTCACTCGGAAGCCTTTTCTCATCCTCCAGTATTCCTGCGTAAGTGTGAAAGCCGATCCACCCGTACTTCTTTCCGTAGCGTTCAGTGTAGGCACGCTCCATCCGTCCTCGATAGCTCGCGACCCTCTCGTCCACCGCACCTAGCTCTGCCGCGCGCCAGCCAAGAGCCCACACCGTCCCGCGCACGTGGGCCGTCGCAGCCTGGTGACCGGCGTGACTGTCGTCGTAGTTCCCGCGGTCGTCGAAGAGCCTCCCCAGGGTGTAGTTGCCGAAGTCCATACCTATCGTCCGATCCACTTCTCTAGCGCGCGGATCGTCCTTCTCAATCGGGTCGACTCTTGGACCAGGCGAGAGGGGCAAGATCCCCTCTGACTTCAGCTCCTCTGGCACCGCAGCAGGGTGGTATTTGAGAGCCAACGTCACGATCCCTCGGCAGCACAGCCGCGCGAGCCAGTGGCTTGTTGGGTACGTGGCCGACGTTCCAGTGGCTGCGTCGCGTAGGGCACCTAGGAAGCTCCCGAGGGAGCGCGCGAACTCGCCGTTCGGACGCTGGTGCGCCATGGCCACCCCATAGCTCGCAGCAAGCGCTCGCTCGGAGACGTAGGGGTCGTTGACCGCCAGCGCATCCAGCGCCAGGTCGAACAGGGCCTTCGGCTCTCCAAGTCCATACCAGTAGAGAGCCCGGGTCGCCTGGTCTCGCAGTCTCCGCACGGTGCTGGTCAGCGTCCACATGACCCAAAGGGCGCGCAGGCGGTCAGCCGTCGTCCGTCTCGGCGTCCTGCGCCACCTTCGCTCCAGCCCTTCAAGATCAGCAAGCACGTGCTCGTGATGTAGGCGAACCCACTCGGTCCAGCGGAGGTCACGCTGCGCGACTTGCATCGGCCGGAGTACCGCGTCGAGGAACTCTGCGCTGAGCGGATGACCTGGCGCCCCTCGCGTGTGCCTCAGCCGGATCAGAAGATCGCGTGCGCCGGTCGGCGCTCGGGCCACCAACTCACGCAACTCTGCCACCGTCTCGGCGTCCAGGCATGCGCCCTCCAGGTCGGCCGCTCGCTGGAGGGCTGTCGTCCGCATCGGCTCATCAACGAGCTTCCACATCTGGCGTCCGTGCAGATGCTTGGGAACAAGCCCAACGAGTGCGTTGAAGACGTCGGTGGCGAGGGGGTGCTGTTCAGACTGGGAACCCGCCAACGCCGCAGCGGTCGCCGGATCGTTCAACCAGCCCGCCACACCACTACCACCGCAGTTCCGAAGAGCAGCGTCCGCGACCAAGTGCCCGCCGAGCGCGTCGTAGACCACGGCGACACCAGTGTCGTTCGGTGTCTCCCCGGGCACGCGCAGCAAGACTCCTTCCTCCTCCAGGGCACGGACCATGCTCTCGTTCCACGGTCGCGCCTCGTCGCCGAGGAGAGCCTTGACCGCGTCCCAGCCGAGGCTGCGCGCCCTTTCTTCCCACAGAGCTTCGCCGATTCGTTGGAGAGCCGCGCGTACGTCCTGCACGTAGTAGGGATGGGTCCGGGGTGAGAGGGATGCAATTCGTTCGGCGCACTGCTCCAGGTATCGGTCAAAGAGGGCCGTGAGAGATGTCGGCATCGCCTCCATTCCGACCTCGCGCGCGCGCGTTGGATTGGTGACCTCGCAGAAGAGGCGGAGCGTCAGTGGATGGGCGAGCAATTCCCAAGGCAGTTCTGCATCCGCGGGGTTGATTCGATAGAACTTGAAGTACTTTCGGACGGCATCGAGGGTGTCGCGCTCGAAGTCGACGACCTTCACGCGCTCTAGGCCGTCTGGTAGTGCAATGTCGGCGAAGGCCGTGCGGGCCGTACACACCACGAGCACGTGGGAATACTGACGAAGCACTTCATTCAACGTTGCGAGCAGGGCTCTCCAGTCCCTCGGATCCTCAGCCTCATTGAGGCCGTCGATGACGATTGGCAGGCGGCGGTGCGCCCGCTGTGCAGCAGCGTCCACGGCCGCGACCAGCGCCTCGGCGGTCTCAACAGGCTTGCCTTGCAGCACGACGCGTCGAGCGAGGTCGTCGAGACTGTGACCAGCGGATAGATCCCTACCGAGTAGTAGAACCCCCGCGGGACGATCGACTGTTGAAACGGTGAGTTGAGCTGCGAGCTGGGTCTTGCCGCACCCAGCTTCGGAGAGGACGGCAACCATGCGCACGCCAAGGGACTCATCGACGTCTCTCAGCAAGTCGATAGCCAGCTGTATGTCACTCAGGGCATTCGTGACGGTCAGCGCGGCCGGGCTGCGTGCGGACCGCAACTGCCGAGGAAGCGTCCGAAGCCTCAAGTCCGGCGGAGCTGGGCAATCGGCGAGCTGATCCCTGAGAAGCTCCAAGTCGACGCGCTGAAGTAGGACCAGCGCGTCCTTGAGTGCACACGCGCAACTACGGGCGATCGCCGCCGCATCAGTCACGGCGTCCTTCAGCGGGCCCTCGACGCCCTTGGCGTCGGCATCGATTCGCTTGGCGGTCGACTGGAGCCTGTCGGCGACGTGCGTGAGTTGCGCCCATGTCTCGGACTCGCCGAGCATTCGCCGCAGAGCGCGTTCCGCATCGATGGTCTGGTGGACCTCGGGTTGCCAACGTGGCCGGATCGGTGCAACGGCGCGCTCGTGCTGCTCCTGAAGAGTGTCTGGAGTGAAGACGAGCTCGCCAAAGTACGTGCCACGAAAGATCTCTGCGGGACCGCTGAGATGCTCCTCGACTTCATCAGCGGTCCAGAGATGAAGCTCCATGGAAGTCTCAAGACCTCGGAACCACTTCTGGTCGCCCTTCGTCAACGGCCGCCGCGTCCACAGCACCCAATCGGTGACGCCAGGAAGTACCTTCTCCGTTGTTCTTATCGCCTTCTTGATCTTGTTCCGCCGGACAGTCCCGATTGCACGGCCACCCGGCAGATCGTACCAGCGGCATTGCCATCCGTACCACCGTCCTGGGTCACCGAGAGAGCACTCCGTATGCAGTTTCAGGTGAAACTCGACCCCGGGCTGAGCAGCGAGCGCAGCAAACTCGCCGTATCGCGCGTAGTGCCGGCGAACGAGCGCGCGGCACAGCTTCTCGAAGTTGACGTCTGCCGCTCCCGGTAGCTTCTCGAACACCTCCCAGTGCACCAGCGACATCGCGAACTCAAGACCTCGACTCACCCACCGCGTCCATGCCCCGTGCCTGGATACTCGTGCGCGGAGTACACCTCGACGCGGGCACCCTTGTCGATCAAGACCTTCAGGAAGGCCGAGACGTCGATTTCTTCGGTAGTAATGATGATCTTGCTGTCGTCAGCCTCGACATCGACGTCGTAGACGAACTGCTCGAGCTCGGCGGGGCCAACACTGTGGAAGTGCGCCTTGCCAAGCAGCTCGAGCATGCCATCCGAAAAACGGTGCACGGGGTTACCGACTTCGATCGCACCGGCCTCGACGTCCGCGTTCACCTGGTTTGTGAGCCACTCGATCACCTGCATTGCCTTCGCCGCATCCCCCGCGTCCTTGAAGTGGCCGATCATCACGAGGTTTGCCGAGTGCTCGGAACCGTAGCCATACCAGATCTTCATTGTCGCGCCTGCCTTACTACCGTGTCCTGCAGTCTCGCCAGCGCACGCATCACTCCGTCTGCTCCTATCCTGACGCCCTCACGTACAAAGGAGGCTTGCTTGAGGGCGCCCGATGCGTCGATGTGGACATAGGCCCGCAGACCTCCTTCAGCCTCCAGCGGAGAGCACGTAGGCATTCCGTCGGCGTCGCCTTCGCTGACGCTCAGCGGGAGCGTTCCGCGGTATTGGCCAACCCATTGGCGGAGTGCCTGGGCCGAGCTCGCGTCGATGCCACCCCGACCGGCGACGGACCTTTCGGGCAGCAGCAGGAACTCAGCCGCGCCGACGTCACGAGCGAAGCTGATGGCCGCGTCCAGGTCTGCTAGCGTACTCGAATTGACGACGAAGTTGATTCCGAACGTTGCCAGCTTGCGCACGGTTTCGAGCCGACTTCGGAACTCGCCGAACGGACGACCACGCGACGAAGAGTACGTGTGACCAACCCCATCCATGCTGACCCGAACGAAATGCACTGCACACCTGAGTGAATCGACGAGTTCCTCATCGATTCGGTGCGCGTGCGTGGTGAAGGTCACAGCGAGACCTGTCCGCTCGGCGGCGTAGCGGCAGATCCACGCGAAGCGCGGGTGGAGGGTGGGCTCACCACCACCGAAGCCAACGCCGAGACAGCCAGCAGCGTCCAGCTCATCGAGCCACGCCGCGACGGTCTCCACGTCCAGCACGGCGGGATGCTTCGGCGCGTAGCAGAATGGGCAGGCGAGGTCGCAGGCGTTCGTCAGCGCTACCGATACCTGTCGTGGCGCGGCAGCCCAAAGATGCGACCGGACCCGGACCTCGTCGAGCAGCAAGTTCAGTCCGGAGTGTCGATCGAAGACGTGAACCCCAGACGGTCCGGCCCGGATCTTTACCCGGGCTCGGGGACGTGCAGCGGCGCTGTCGCGGAGTGCGGAGGGCGCGCCTGACGGCTCGTCCCCTCCCAACCGATCTCCAGGTCTGTCCGCGTTCGCCGCAGCAGGTAGATGCATGATGCCCTCCCGAAGGCGACAATACTCGCGACAGCGAGATCCCGGCGGGCGAGATCTAGGATTCCGCGGCTCTGGGCGAGGGAATCACCGTCGCGACCCGGACCATGGCCACAGCTCCACAGCCTATCTAATGCCCCGCCTGCGGTTCCCAGCTGGTGGTCCGAGGCACCATCGAATCTCTCGACCTCACGTGCAAGAACGCCGAGTGCGACGTGGAGGGACTCAGACAGGCCCGTCGCAATGACGGTCCACGCGAGACAATCGGGTTTGGAACCGACGGGAGCGTGATCACGCTCCCGGAGCGGATGCCGTACTCGGAGAACGAGCACAACTGCAAGGAAGTCGCACGGCGACTCAACGAGTGGTTGAACCAGCGGTCGATCGCGGTCTCGGTAAGCGAGTATGAGACCGAGCAGGGCTCCGGGCCGAAAGGAGGACGTCGACCAGGTCGCCAGGTGTGGCAGGTGCGGCAGGTGCGGCGCTGAGACCGAAACTCCAGGTCACGCGGGCCGTCGACGAGGACTTCGCTCGCGACAGGCGGATGCAGGATGTCGCCGTCCGCAAGACTGACGGGCGGGGGATCGGAACCCAGTTGCAGCGGGCGATCGGGAGGAAGCAGAGTCAGGTCGACCCGCGTCAGGTTCTGGTCGTCGACTCCTCGACGGTCTACTGGTCGGTGTTGTTCTCGGGCCGCGCCAACCAGTCCAAGCTGCGCGCGATCCTCGACGACCTGGGCTGGAAGGGGGTCGTCTTGGTCGGGACCAGCGTGATAGAAGCGGGCAACCCGTGGTCGTGCGCGCGCTGCGACGTCACCGAGTAAGATCGCGAGCGAGAAGGTCGAATTCGACCTTTTGGACCGCGACCGGGCACGAAACGGCCGCGACCAAGTGCAACCAACCGCAACGCGTTGCTACCTGTTCCGCAGCGGGTTACACTGCGTCGCGACCTTCGCAACGGGCACTCCGCGAACGGCCTCGAACCGGCTGAAAATGCTGGGGTCGGCGGTTCAAATCCGCCCCTGCCCACCAGTTACGATGATCGGGCTCGGATTCTGGGTTAGCACAAGTGGTTAGCCCGTTGGGCCCGGGGCCAGCACAGCCTCGTCTAAGCGCCGTCACTGCACGGATATCTGGATGTCTGCTGCTCGCTTGACCCCAGCATTCATGGTGCTGGGCCCTACATATGAGCTCTCCATCCGCGATTGAGATGAACGACACCGCCGCCGTCTACTGGACCCTCGTCGGCTGAAGAGCGCGCTTAACTTCATCCCGGATGCCGCTCTTGCTCTCGGTGAAGTCTACGTCGCCATAGACGAGCGGGCCTGAGGCTCGCACAACCGCTGCAGGGCTAGTCCGTCAGGACTTGTCGGCGGCGAGGTCAACGACTATGCTCCGTAGGGTCCCCGTGGGGGGGTAAACCAACGGTAGGTTACGGGCTTGTGAAGCCTGGAGTGGAGGTTCAAATCCTTCCTCCCCCACCATTCTCGGGGGAGTAGCCCAACTGGCAGAGGCCCTACTGAAGGCCCCCCCCGGGATCCGGGGCTAGTGCTGTTATGCGTAAGCCCCGCATCTTCATCGGATCGACAGTCGAGGCCCAGCCATCTGCGGAGCGACTTCGACTGCAGCTTGAGACTTTCTCTGATCCTACCGTCTGGGCCGAGGTCTTCTCGCGTGTCGGGGAGCAGTTCCTGAAGTCGATAGACCCGCGAAGATTCGATTTCGCCGTATTCCTACTCACACCCGAGGATCAAGTTACAACCCGAGGCAAAACGCTTTCCGCCCCCCGGGACAACCTTGTTCTAGAAATCGGCATCTTTGCCAGCGGCATTGGCCTCGAACGCACCTTGATTGCGGCACCCATTGCGGGACGGAGCCGCAAGGTCCAGCTCCCTTCGGATCTCGACGGAATAACTGTAATTCCCATTGCATCTGGGCGAACCAATCCGCGTTCTCGCCCAGCAACGATAACCAAAGCTGCGCTGGCGAAAATCACCTCCAGCATCGAAGAGTCAGTTTCTCGGCTCGGCCTAAGAACATCGTCTTTTGACAAAGTTCTCGACTTGGCGGTGGCCCTTGTCCAATCAAGACAGACCGACCTTCTGTGGGACCTTCTCGATGCCGTCGTAAGACCCAACTTGGCCAGCGCATCCGAGGATTTGCTGCTGCTTTTCATCAACACTCTCAGATGTAGCGGCAAGCGTGCCAGTAAAGGCATTCGCGAATGCATGACTGCGCTCCCGAAGTCAGGCTGGTCTCGCAGTTCGGCAGCATATGAGTTTTCCACCCTAGCCTTTGCCTCCGGACTCAGGCAGAAGACGAACGACATCCAGACAATATATCAATCAGCGAAGCATCACCTGACTACATACCATCCTTTTAGGAATGGCTGGCTGGCACTACTAGCGCTCTCTCACTATCAAAACCAAGACGCAGCAGAGGCAAGGCATCTTTCAGAGGAAATCACGTCGTTGAACGGCGACGAGGATGACTCAATAGAAACTTACTGTAGCCTGCTTGCCGCGATAGCTCATGCCTGCTCTGGAGAGTTCGATCGCTGCTTTGAGCGCCTGGGCGCAGCAAAGCGAGATCACGCCAAACCCCGAGGCTTCCCTTATACACGCCTCACCTCCGAACTGGATGCGGAATTCGTTCGCGCCCTCCTTGGGATGACAGAGTCTGCTGGCGTTACAACCACACTCGCTGATGACGACGAGGTTCAAGTAACGCCAGGAATTGCGCGACAATCGAAGGGGCACGCGCATCTAATCCTGGAGTGTTGCAGCCTCTTATTGCGCGGAAACACCTGCGAGCGATTCGAAAAGGCCCTTTACAGCTATTCGAAGTCACCGACAGCGCGACGAGAAGACGGGACCCTGGGCTCGTGGACGCTTCCACCGAAGCGCACCGGCCTGCGGAGGCGGCTAAAGAACTACTCGAAATCTCTGTCCCAGAACGCTGGCTCGCTGAAGTACCCGCCCGAACATGACGTTGTTGCTGTCCATCAAGCTTTGGGCGGAAGACCACTAGGGAGCTTCGACGGTTCGCTCAACAGCCCCTGAACCAGCTCTTCCGCCATCACCAGACCGACCACCACCATGTTGGGGAACAGGCAATCTGAGCTACAAGCGAATTTGCCCTGCATCTACACCGAGGAATGAGGTGACGGGCAGCACACGGAACTACACTACGCAGCCGACGCGCTCTTTGCGAAAACGTCGGTGCGCGCATCGACGGCGTCGATATCACCGCGCGCTTGCTCCGGACTCATGTAGGCCAAGGTGCCGATCACCTGGCCGGTGAAGGTCGCCAGGGTCGCCTCGTCGTCGGCATCGAGGGCGCGCGCGACGCCGAAGTCGATCACCTTGACCTGGCCACCCGCGGTCACGAGCACGTTGCTCGGCTTCAGGTCGCGGTGGAGGACGCCGCGCACGTGGGCGTGGTGGACGGCCTGGCTCAGCTCCGTGATCAGGCGCACGCGGGCCATGGTGTCCAAGCGCGCGCTCTCGGCGTACTCCGTGATCGACATACCGTCGACGAACTCCATCGCGATGTAGGTCGCGGCGCCGCCCGGCGCGGAGGTGGTTCCGGACTCGAAGATCTGCGCGATGCCGGGGTGCTGCCGGTTCTTCTGCTCCGCGAGGTACACCACGCCCATGCCCCCCGCTCCCAAGACGCCACGCACGGAGTAGGGGCCGATGCGCTCTGGCACCGCCGGCGCATCGTCAGGCAGCAGCTCGGCCGCGAACATGTCGACGGCACGACCGGCCTCGCCGGCATCGATCAGCGAGTGGTCCGCGCCGTCGTGGGCGAGCATCGACTTGACATCGCGGCGAAGGCCGTCGTCGCCGGCGCACATCTCATCCAGCCGCTGCTCCCGTTCGCTCGGGTCCAGATCACAGACCGCCGCGACACCTCGGCCAAACGGGCGTGGCGCTCAGCGGGGTTCACGCCAAGGGGCCCTCGCGGGTTGGTCGAGCGCTCCATCGAGCCCGAGGTCGCAGACCGGCAGACGCAGCTCGTCCGCCGCGGTTTCGCCGCCGTCCAGGACGCGCCTTACGATCAGCGTGGCGTCGGCGCCATGATCCGGATCACCCGTCCTGGGGGGCTCGCCCATGGCCAGAACATAGCACGGGGGGGCCGACAATGCGCTCACTCGCGAGCCGTCCGCAGGAGTGCCCTCAGCCCATTGCTCGTTCGTACGAATCAAGATCGAAGTAGTCGCGCCAGTATCTGATCTTGCCGTCTTGCAACTCGAAGACTCCCACGCAGGGAAGGTCGACCGACTTACCGACAGCGCGCGTGCGATCCACACGCTCGACGAAGACGAGGTCGCCGGCCGCGACGACATGGACGACTTCCCATGTGGTCCCTGTCCAGGTCGACGTGAAGCTCCGAATCAGCTCCTTGACATCGTCACGCCCCACTGCTGGAGCCAGCGGCATGTTCTGGTAGACGCCGTCCTCAGTGAAGTAGGTGGCGAGTTCTTCGTGGTCCAGCCGTGACCAAGCCTCGAGAAAGTCTCGCACGACGCGTTCGTTGTTCTTCATGTCCCACCTCGGCTTCGGAAACGGTCATCGCCGACCTCTTCGGCGGTTTGCTAGAGCTGGAGCGCCCCGCTCTTCAGGTCATGCTCGGTCGCTTCAATCGACGCGTGCAGCCGGTCGAGCATCGCGTCAATGCCTCTGCGATCGATGATGAGCGGCGGCGACAGGATGCAAAGGTTCTCGTAGGGCCTCACCAGCAACCCGCGCTGCTGGCAATGCGCGTCGACCCGCTCCGCCACAGCAATGTCTCGTGCGGTGGCCATTGGGGCACGTTGGCCGACATCGCAGACAATGCACGCCATGAGGTGGTCGCCGCGCACATCCCCCACCACGTCGTATCGCCTGAGTTCGTTCAGACGTTGTATGAAGTAGGGCCCGACGTCGCGGACGTGCTCACAAATGCGCTCCTGCTTCATCAGCGCGATGTTGGCCCGAGCCACGGCGCAAGCGACCGCGTGCCCGGAGTAGGTGAAGCCATTCGTGAAAACGCTGTTGGCGGGAGTATCCTTCGTCGCGATCGCGTCGATGAGCCGGTCGGACACAATGAAGGCGCCCAGCGGGATCGCGCCGGAGGTCAGGCCTTTGGCGGTGATGATGATGTCGGGCACGATCCCGAAGTGAGGCTCGGCGGCGAAGAAGTGCCCCAGCCGACCGAAGCCGGTGACGACTTCGTCACAGATGTAGAGCACCCCATACCGCCGACAGACCTCCAAAGTCCGGCGGTGGTAGTCGGGTGGCGGCACGATCACGCCGCCCGAGGCCAAGATGGGCTCGGCAATCAAGCACGCGACCCGCTCCGGTCCGAGCTCCAGGATCTTCTGCTCGAGCTCAGCGACCAGTTGGTCGCAGAACCCTTCGGTCGATTGATCCTTCTCTCGATGGTACGAATTCGGGGAGCTGAGGTGGTGTACGAAGGCGCTCTCATACTGAAAGTAGGTTCGATCGCATCTCTTTCCGCTGACCGACGCCGCGAGGTAGGTGCTGCCGTGGTAGGCATCGATCCGCGAGATGATGTGTTTGCGTCCGGGCTGGCCGACGCTGGCCCAGTAGTAGTGCGCGAACCGCAGCGCTGAGTCGACCGCCGTGGAGCCACCGGTCGTGAAGTGCACTCGGTTGAGGTCACCGGGGGTCAGTCCCGCCAACTCGGCGGCCAGCTCCGCCGCGGGCGCGCTCGTCATCGATCCAAACGGAGTGTAGAAGGCGAGCTGCTTCGCCTGGCGTGCCATGGCTTCCGCCAACTCGGCTCGACCGTGGCCCAAGGTGACGCACCACATACCACCGATGGCATCCAGATAGCACTGCCCATCCGCGTCTTCTACGGCGTAGCCCTCGCCCCCGACGAACACCATCGGCTCGACATCGCCGACCGTCGAGAAGTCCGTCCATGGGTGCAACACATGATCCAGATCCTGGCGCGCCAGTTGGGCCGTTGGCGTTCGGATCGGCGCGAGATTGGCAGTTGGTGGAGGTGTCATGGCGACTCCATCAGGGGAACAAGATGGTCTCGGTTGCCTGTCCGCGGAGGCAGTGATCCGAGCCCATCGAGGCGGCGTAGCCGCCAGCGTTCAGCAGGGCGATGATGTCGCCCTCGCCGACGGCGGGAAAACGTCGGTCTTCGGCCCATACATCCAAAGCCTCGTTGATCGGACCGGCGATGGTGACGCGCTCCTCGGGGCTCTCTTCCGACTTGGGATCCGAAAGACACGCGACCGGCTCGCACGGCAGGTTGTAGAAGACCGGCTCCATCGCAACGTTGAACCCGGCGTTCACCGTCACAAAGACCGTGCCTTGCTTGCGCTCCACGGCGTTGACCTCAACCGCGAGGATGCCCGCGTCCTTCACGACGTAGTCCCCGGGCTCGATGTTGATCTCCAGGTCTCGTCCACCGACGAAGCCCGCGACGATGCTGGCCCACCGGTCGAGGTCGAGAGGTTCGTCCTCTTCTCGATGGGGTACGCCGAGTCCACCACCGAGGTTGACCGTTGTCAGATCAGGCACGCGCTCGATGAACCACTGGCATGCATCGAGGCCTGCCGCCCACTCCTCCAATTGGGGATTGAGGTAGCCGCACCCAATGTGCAGGTGAATGCGGCTCACGACCAACCCAGCCTGGCCGGCGCAACGGAGCGCCTCGTCGAACTGGTCTCGATAGATGCCGAACTTGGTCGTCTTCCTACCGCTATACCGCAGCTTGGGGTCGCCGCCGTAGCCGGTGCCCTGGGACGGATTGATCCGAATGCCGATATGGCGCCCCGGACACGCCTGGCCGAGACGGCGCAGGGCGTTCAGGCCGTCGCAGTTCACCTGTACGTCAGGGTTGCGAGCCAGCAGGGCGATCTCGTCCCGCCCCATACCGGTGGCGGTGTATGAAATCTCCTCCGGCCGGAAGCCGACGGCGAGTGCGTGCAGGAGCTCCGCCGGCGAACACACGTCCAGCCCACAGAGACCCGACGACTTCATCCACGTCAATAGCGGCGCGTAGCGGTTCGCCTTGATGGCGTAGAAGATCCGGTAGCGGGGATGAACGGAATCCAGTGCGCGATGCAGGCGCGCCAGGTTCTGCTCGATGCGCGCGACGCTGTAGCAAAACACCGGAGTACCCAACGATCGAGCCAGGACGTGGACATCCCGGCCAGCAAACTCCAGTCGGCCCTCGGTGCGGCGGAGGTCATCCCTCCCCCACCAGGCACGCGCGGAGTCGCCAGTGTGTCGTGGATCGTGGCGCATGACCCCGGTCACACCACGCCCCGCAGCGGAGCCTTGGCCATCCGAGACTGCAGGTAGCGCACGCCCTCTTGGTTGATCGGCTCGCGGTACCCCGTGATCCAACCTCTGCAAGCACGCGAGCCACACAGGCACGGGAACTGTCGGTGCAGGACGTCCTCGGTGCTGGAGTAGTCCATGCAGAGAGGCTCGCCCGACTCAATGTCCAGGACGGCGTGCACCTCGAAGCGCTGCATGTCCACGCGGACATTGGGTGCACAGGAGTGGAGGAACAGTCCGGTGAACTCGGGATCGTAGAGGTGGATCCCGTCGCCGATCTGCAGCGTGTGCAAGCTGCGCTCGTGTACGATCGAGCCAAAGATCTTGGCGACGAGACTCGAGCGATCAAATGCGCGCGCCGCGAACACTCCGTTCTCCCGGCTGTCGCCGCTGTTGCGGACGACGTACTCCGGTGAGCCCAGCCTCAAAGGCGTGGTCGTGAAGGCGCTGGACGGGTGGTTGGCTAGCATTGCGACTCACTCTCGTTGGGTAGGACCCGTTCGTTGGTCATGCGTCGCTCACACCCGCAATCCGCCACGGCGGTCACGGAAAAAGCGGAACGATTCTGCACCCCCGGGGAGCACGGCCGACTAAGGCGCCCGCTCCCGGCACCGCGATGCGTACACGGGCGACGTTGGCAGGGTCGAACAGAGTCGATGGTCGGGCGGCCGGGGCGTAGTCTCTACACACAAGGATGACCGTCGATGACTCCGGCGAGGCGCTGCCGCTCCGGATGCTGAGGGAACACGCGGCCCTGTCCAAAGTGGTGCCCTTCCGTCGCTGGAAGCCAACGGCATCGCTATGACCCGCGGGCGAGTTCCGAGTCTCCGCGGCACGGCTCGTTCAGTCAGAAATGCTCGAAATCCGCCCCCGGCGCACGAGTTCGGACAACCGTGGGCGGTAAACGGCGCTGCCTGGATCACGGCAGCCATGAATCGGCCGCTTCGTTAGGGCGGGACCAGGAGACAAGGACGAACCTTGAGAACTCTGTTCTTCGGCGCCGGGCCTTTGGGGTCTCTCTACGCCCACCTGTTTCACCAGTCTGGGGCGGACGTGACCATCCTTGCCCGCGGCGCTAGGCACGACTGGCTGCAGAAGAACGGCCTGGTCCTGGTGAATGAAGTCACCGGCGAACAAGGGGCATCGCCGGTCAACGTCGTGAAAGACCTGAAGCCCGACGACGAGTACGACTTGGTGATCGTCCTCATCCGGAAGAACAAGCTGCTTCCGGTCTTCGAGATCCTCGCGGCAAGGCCCGGTGCGAAGAACGTCCTCTTCATGGGCAACAACGCGCTGGGCTTCGATGAGTACCTGAAGCATCTGCCCGCCGAGAGGCTCCTCTTCGGTTTCCCCGGTGCGGGAGGGGGGATCCGGGAGCAGGTCGTCCGCTACGCAGATCGCGAGAAGCCGAAGGGCAGCCGGAGGCCCGTAACCATCGGCGGGATCGATCGCGGGAACGGTGAGAGAGCCTCGTTGGTCAAATCTCTCTTCGAAGCCGCCGGGGTCCCGGTCGATCTCACCGCGGACATGGACGGATGGCTCAAGGATCACGTCGCGCTGGTCACCCCGCTGGTCGGCGCTCTCTACAAGCACGACTGCGACAACAACCGGGCCGCGAAGGACCGGAACACGCTTCGAACGATCGTCCGCGCGACCAAGGAAGGGGGGCGCGTGGTCAGGGCGCTCGGCTTCAAGAAACGCCAGCCCTTCCAGCTCAACCTATTCTACTGGCTGCCAGAATCCCTAATCGTCATGGCCGTGAAGCAGCTGCTGCAAAGCAAGTTCGCGGAGGTCGCCTTTGCCATGCACGCCAAGGCAGCTCGAGACGAGATGGGCACTCTCGCGCGCGAGTTCCAAGAGCTGACGGCGAGAACATCAGTGGCAACTCCGAACATCGACGCACTCCGGAACTTCATCGTTTGACTGCTCATCGAGCGGCCGTTCCCAGAGCCTGGGGGGGGCGGTCTAAAGTCTGGGCCGCAAGCGCACCCGCCCGTCAGAGCGCGTACTGGAACGACGCTGTGTTAGAGATCGAACGAATCCCGAACGGCGATTGCGCGTCCCACGTCACGAAGGCCGAGTGAATCGAGACACCAATCAACCGCAACCATGATGGCGAGGCTCTCGCAGGCGTAGTTCCCGTTCATGCCGATGAAGAGGTTGTTGCGCGTCGTCGTATTGGACACGCGCCCGCCGCTGTTGAGCAGCAGCGGGATGCCCACCTTGATCGAGGTGTTGTGGTAGAGGAGACCGCCGGAGGGATCGTTGTTCAGCTTGAACGTGGAGCCGAGGTGGTCCTCAGGCCAGAGCGACCTTGCCGTGATCGTCGCAGTGGCCGTTGTGCGGGTGATGCAGGTGGCCGTCGACCAGGTAGTCCGTGTGATCGCCGTGCGGCACCGCCTCGTGGCCACAGTCCGGACCGTGGACGTGGCCGGCCTCGTGGCCCGCGCAAGCGTGGTCCGGCGTGCAGTTAGCCGGGTTCGCGCCGCCAACCTCGAGGCGGTGCTCATCGACGTGATCGTCGTGGATGTGGTGAAGGTGACCGTCGTGCAGGTAGTCGACGTGGCCATCGTGCTGAATGGCCCGGTGCCCGCAGCTGGCGCCGTGCTGGTGATCGTGAGCTTCGTGCTTGTTGCAGTTCATTATTCGTCCTCTTGGGCTGGCGCGGATTCTTCCGTCGCGTGTTCGATACCGTTCGCGACCAGCGCCGAGACGTGCCCGTCGCTGAGCGCATAGTGGATGTGCTTGCCGTCCCGCCGGCGCACCACCAGGCCATCTGCCCGCAGCACGCGCAAACGCTGTGAGACGGTGGACAGCGTGTCGCCCGTCAGCTCCGCCAGCTCCGACACGCAAAGCTCGCGGTCCGCGAGCTCGCAAATGACGCGCAACCGCGCCGGGTCGCCGAGCGCCCGGAAGTAGCGCGCCGCCTGCTCGATCACCGGTTTGGCCGGTGATCGAGTGTCGGGGGTCTGGTCGTGAGCGCAGGGATCCATCACTTGCACAACTGAACAAGTAACGTAGTGTTTCGACGAGAAGAGGCCACTCCTAGAGCGAGAAAAACCGGCCTCAGGGGGCGGTCAGGGTCGGAAGACGCGCCGGTGTGGCGGGAAGCGCTTCCCCGAAGCCAGCAAAAAGACCCTGATCCGGGGCCCCGCTACGCCTGCCAAGAACCGCGGATCGACCAGCCCGCCCCGACCAACCAGCCTCTTCAACCAGGCCGCCGACCTTGGAACATCTCGGCGAGTCGTTCGAGGCCGGTGTGGACGAGGTCCTTGGTCACAAGATCAAGGCAGCGTTCGAGAAGTGTCGGTAGCGTCAGATCGCCAGCCACGCGGCGCCGACGAGACCCGCATGCCGACCGAGCCGGCTGGCCTCGATCGAAAGTCCGCCTAACAACAGCAGCCGACCAGCAAGGCGCGCGGCCACGGCCTCGGCGAGCGCCGGTGCAGCCTCGACGGCCCCGCCGCCGAGCACGACGGTGTCAAGCCGATACAGATGCGCCATCGCGCTCACGCCGATCGCGAGACGCTGGGCCGCGCGTTCTAGCGCTGCGTCGAAACCGAGCTCCTCAACCTCGGCCCGGATCGCCGCGCCGCTGGCCATGGCATCGAGTGACCCCGCCCGCGGGTCGGTCGCCGCGGCAGGGTCGCACGGCAGCATGCCGAGATGGCCGGCGGAGTGGTTGGTATGGCGCACGATCTCCCCATCGAGCACGACGCCGCCGCCCACGCCGGTGCCCAGCGCCAGATAGCCAAAGCGCCGCGGCCGCGGCACCCGCACGCGGTACTCGCCCCAGGCGCCGGCGACCCCATCGGGCTGTAGCACGACGCGCGGCGCGCCGAGAGCCGCAGCGACGCGCGCCGCCAGGGGCACGCCCTCTAGCCAAGGCAAGTTGTGAGCCCTGACCACACCGCTGCGATCGTCGACGAACAAACCCGGGAGACCCAAACCCACGGGCAACGCCCCCGAAGGCAATCCGCCATCGACTTCGGCCGCGGCCCCCACCGTCGCGGCCGCCTCACCGAGCCACTCCAGCAACGGCTCGAGCCCACCCGGTGTCGCATCGCGCGCATCGGCCAGCACCCGCCCGTCGTGATCAACAACGCCCAAGCGCACGTGGGTGCCGCCGAGGTCGATGCCAATCGAAAGGGAGGACGGATTCATACTCGCACCATGCGACTTGCAGGATCATGCTGCGCCGATCGATGGCGTTTCGCGACGCAGCAGTGCTGGTGGTGTACTTCGCGGCGGTCCTCGGCGTCGGACTGTGGTTCGGCCGCAAGGAAGCCGGCGTCGATGATTATTTTCTCGGCGGCCGGCGTCAACCTTGGCCCATCGTCGGGCTGTCGATCCTCGCGACCGAGCTCAGCGCGCTCACGTTCGTGAGCGTCCCCGGCCGGGCCTTCGCCACGGACTTCGACTACCTGCACATCGTGCTCGGTGGCGTCTGCGGCCGGCTGGTGGTCGCGTGGCTGTTCTTGCCGGCGCTGTACCGGGCGCGCGTCACGACAGTCTACGAGTTCTTGGGCCAACGCTTCGGGCCACACACACGAGCGACCGCGGCGGCGCTGTTCTTTGGCTCGCGGATCCTGGGTAGCTCGCTGCGACTGCTCGCGGCGAGCATCGCGATCAGCGTGATTCTGCAGTGGCCCCTGCACTGGGCTTTGCTCGCTGTCGCGGCGATGGCGGTGCTCTACGCGACCACCGGTGGCATCAAGGCGATCATCTGGACCGATGCCCTGCAGGCGCTGGTCTTCGTGGCCAGCGCCGCGGCGGTGCTCGTGTTCCTGTTCACGACGACCCCGGGGCCGGTCGGCGACGGGCTGCAGACGGCCTGGGATGCGGGCAAACTCGATCTGTTGGCCGGCGACCTCAACTGGAACTCCGACCGCGCGTTCTGGGTGTTGTTCGTCTACGGCGCCTTCCAATACGCGGCGGCGTTCGGCACCGACCAAGACCTCACCCAGCGCATGCTGACGTGCGCCGACGCCGGGCGCGCGCGACGCTCCCTGGTGTTCAATGCACTGATCGGCGTGCCGGTCACGAGCCTGTTCTTGCTCGTGGGGGCGATGATGTTCGTGCTCGCGAGGAGCGGCACCGGCGCATGGGCACCAGCCGCCGAAATGGCGCGTGACCGCATCTTTCCTGACTTCATCGCCCACGCGGTGCCGGCCGGGAACGGCCTGCGGGGCCTTCTGCTCGCGGGAGTCTGCGCCGCCGCCATGTCGAGCCTGGACTCGGCGCTCGGGGCGCTGTCGTCCACTGCGGTCGTCGACGTGTACCGACCCTACGTGGCCCCAGGCCGCAGCGACGCCCACTATCTCCGTGCCGGCCGCTGGCTCTCGGTGGGCTTCGGAGCGCTGCTGGTCGCCATCGCGCTGGCGTTCGCGGGCCGACGCGATCTGCTGGTCGATGCCTTCGGCTGGGCCGGACTCATCTTCGGCGCGCTGCTGGGCGTGTTCCTCCTGGGCTTGCTCACCCGTCGCGGCGATGACCGTTGGACGCCGGTCGCGATGCTCTCCAGCGTGGCCACCCTCGCCGCTTTGAAGCTCTGGCAGGACGGCGGCGACCCAACCCATCCGCGGCTGCTACTGGCCTGGCCGTGGTGGATCGTCGTCGGGACCTTGTGGACCGCCGGCTGGGGCGCGGCCTGTCGCGGCCGCCGATAGCCGAGCGCCTCTCAATCGCCGCCCTGCAGCGCGTCGCGGACCACTCCGCCGCAGGCCGCGAGCACGGCGTCGGCGGCATCGCAGTCGAGGTCGCGGACGTGCATCACCAGCGCGATCTTGACCCGGCCGCCAGCCCGTTCGAACAGCGCCGCCGCGCGCGCCTCGTCGAGCCCCAACGTGTCTTCGAGAATGCGCCGCCCGCGATCGATCAGCTTGGCGTTGGCGGTCGCGTGGAGGTCGACCATTCGATTGCCGTAGACCTTGCCCAGCCGCACCATGCTGAGGGTCGACAGCATGTTGAGCACCAGCTTCGTCGCGGTGCCAGCCTTCAGCCGGGTGCTCCCGGCGAGCACCTCGGGACCGGTGGGCACCCGGATCGACACGTCCGCCGCATCCGCAACCTGCTCGCGCGGCACGCACGCCAAGAACACCGTGCGCGCGCCACGTCGCGCCGCCTCGGCCAGCGCGCCGTGCACATACAGCGTGGTGCCGCCGGCGCTGATCCCCACCACAACGTCGCCCGGACCAATCTCGCGCTCCACCACGGCTGCGGCGCCCCCGGCCGGATCGTCCTCCGCCCCCTCGCTGCTGCGCCGCAGCGCCTCCCAGCCGCCCGCGATCGCCGCCTGGATCCGCTCGGGGTCGGTGCAGAACGTCGGCGGGCACTCGGAGGCATCGAGCACGCCCAGCCGGCCGCTCGTGCCTGCGCCGACGTAGAGCAACCGGCCCCGGCCACGCAACGCCGCGACAACCAGCTCGATGGCAGCGCAGATCGACTCCTTGGCGCCCGCCACGGCCGCCGCGACGCCAGCGTCTTCGGCCGCCATCACGTCGAACGCGTCCCCAAGGCTCATTGCGTCGAACTCGGCCGCATCGAGATTGGCCTGCTCGGTCAGGAGGTGTCCACGCCGCTGTGGCATAGGCGCATGGTACGGAGGCGAGCGGCGCGGAGACTGCCCCATCTGGGTGAATCACACCTGGCTCACCGTCGCACCTCAGCGTCGCGGCGAGCGCCGATCCGTGACGGGGATCGCGGGCTCCCACTCGAGCCCAGAACGGACCCCCTTGCGCCGCAACAAGCGCGTGTCGACCGCGCCCGCGTCGTGCTTTGCATTCGCGGCGAGTAGGGCCCGAGCGGTCGGCGAGCCCTCGATCACCGCGACGACCTCGCCATCCACGCCGAACTCGCCCGGCTCCACCACGACGAGCCCGGTCTCCGGCCGCCGCTTACTGCCGTCGATCACACCCCAGTTGGTTCCGGCATCGGCCCGCGCGTAGAGGAACTTGCCGATGAACGGCGCCGACCACGCGAGCGCCGCAACTGCCGCTTCGAGCTCGTCGCGCCGCTTGCCCTCGCCGCAAATCACGACCAGCTGCTGCGCGTCGGCGCGGGCGGCGTTGAGGCCGCGGCGCACATCGGCCAACAGGGGCACACCCGTCCGCCGGTCGCGGCCGGGGTAGCGCCGGGCGATGCGCCGCATCGCCACGGCCATGTCCCCGGCGTCGTCGAAAGCCCACGACGGA
Source organism: Planctomycetota bacterium (assembly GCA_039029375.1). Taxonomy (GTDB): domain Bacteria; phylum Planctomycetota; class UBA1135; order UBA1135; family UBA2386; genus JBCCGH01. The sequence continues at coordinate 31,860 of JBCCGH010000055.1, read as the reverse complement.
CCGCGACCGGCACGCACCAGCCGCTTCTTCCCCGACGGATCGAGGATGGCGAACACCGAGTTCTCGAGACCGTGCCGGCCGCGAAACAGGCGCTGCAGCACCTTCGCCTCATCGGCACTCTCGTAGGTAAGCAGCCGAACGCAAACGAACGCGCGCGACGCCGCGACGACGTCTTGGTTGGACAGGTAACTCCTGTCCATCTCCTGCTTGCCGGGTCACCACATGCCGGGCACAAGCCCGCAATGCGGCGCCGCGGCGATGAGCAGGATCGGGCGCTGCGTCGCCTCGGCCGCCGCCAGACCGCTCTCCCAGGTGCCGTGCCAGGCGATGCGCTGCTCGACTTTGCTCCAGTCCTGGGTCACCCCCGGACCGGGCCCCTGGGCCAGCGCGCCAGTCCAGGTCAGCAGCATCGCGAGGCTAGAGGCGAGGGTGGGTGCATCGTTCATGGCACTCCCTGTCCCCCCGGCTCGCCGCAACCGCGGAGAAAAAACGGCTGGGCCACCGGGTGACCCGGAGGTTGCACATATCCGGGGGGACCACGGCGGCCGCGGTTCTCTTGGCTCGCCCCACTGACGCCACGCTCCCTCGGGAGGCCGCCTACGGCGATTGGCCGGACGTCCCGGTGTCCCGCTGGGCCCGCACCAGGAGGTCTGCAACGCCCAAGGTATGGGCCCACTCCGCCAAGTACCGCTCGTCCAGGTTGCCCACCTGAAGCTTGAGCAGCCCGCAGACGTCGCGCCACTGCCGATCGCTCACCTCGCCGCCCTTCCGAAACCACTCGAGCTTCGTCAGGATCATGTCTTCGGGCGTCGCGACCGAGAGCAGGCGATCGGGCGGTGCGGCAACCTTCTTCGAGCGGCGCGAAAGCTCCTGTCGGCTGAAGGGTCGCTCCCGCAGAGAGAACACGTCGACTTTCACACCCGTCTCCCGGTGTACTGCGTTGAAGCTCGACCGGGAGCGAACTGCCAGTGCCAACGCCTCGGCGTCGACGAAGAACTCGCCGGCCAGCGCCGACACGATCCGAGCGATGTCAGCCTCGCCGAACTCCACGACGAAATCGATGTCATTCGTGGAGCGAGGCTCACCGTGGATTGAGCTCGCGATCGATCCGCACACCATGTGCGGCAAGCCTAGGTCGTCGAGCACCTCGCCGACGCGGATCGCGATCCGCACGTGTTGTGGAACGTGCTCAGTGCTCAAGGGGATCCCAGCCGTAGCACCGGATCATCATCTGCCGATCCAGCCACGTGGCGAAACGACGCAGCCGAATCTCTTCGTCTGAGGCGTCTGGATAGCGCTCGCGCAGCCCCATTTCCGTCAGGTGCTGCACGCTGGCGCAAAGCTCGCCGACGAGCCGAAGCTTCTCGGCAACCGACATGCCACGCCAGATCTCAAGCTGCCGGCGCTCAGCCTCAGCAGAAGTATCGGAGGGTCGAGTTGGGAGTCGGCGCACCAGATCGCCGAGTGTAGCAGGCGGCCACGCCTGAGGTATTCCGAGCTGATCCGCCGATGACCCAACGTCCAGGACCACCGAGCAGCGCCGCAGCCAATCGCCCCGGTGCCAGGCAAAGACATCGATTCAGGGTCGGGTGGCGCCAGGTGCGCCCGCCTCAGAAGCGGTTCTGCACCACCACTTCGCCGAGCTCGAGCTGGCCAGGCTTCGGCCACGCGTCCTTGGTGCCGCGCCCGATCGCGACCATCGGACCGATCACGTGGTCGGCGGGGAGCTTGATGAGCTCGGCAACCTTGTCGTGCTCGAAGCCGATCATCGGGCAGGACTGATAACCCATCGCGGTCGCGGCGATCATGATGGTCTGCATCGCGATGCCAATGGAGCGCATCGCCTCGTCGCGCTGCAGCTGCTCGTTGCCGTCGTGGAACGGGCCCATCCAGTTGACGAGCAACTCGGCGACCGGGGGCGGTGCATTGCGCCAGTAGCGCCCCGGCTCCTTTTGCCACGCCTTGACGTCGGCCGTCATGACGATCAGCAATGAGGCATCCGTCATCTGCGCCTGATCGTTGCCGACGGCGCGGATCTTCTGGCGCAGCTCCGGATCACTGACGATCACGAACCGCCAGTGCTGGATATTGAAGCTGGTCGGCGACTGGATCGCGGCCTGGAGGAGCTTGTCGATCTCTTCCTCGGTAAGGCGGTGCTCGGAATCGAAGTGCTTGACGGCGCGACGCTGGTAGATCGCTTGAATGGCTTCCATGGTAGTCCTCGATGGGTAGGCCTGGGGATCGTAGCGGTCGACGGCGGCGCCGCAGCTAGGCATCAAGCCGCAAGCGCACGTCGCGAATGTCGTCGGCGCCGGTCGCGACCATGAGCAGCCGGTCCACGCCCAACGCCACGCCCGCGCACGGCGGTAGCCCGCGCTCCAGAGCCTCCAACAGCGCTTCGTCGATCGGCAGAGCCGGCCGGTCACTCGCTTCCCGCACGCGGTTGGCCTCGGCGAAGCGGCGCCGCTGCTCGGCAGCATCGCCGAGCTCGTGGTAACCGTTGGCGAGCTCAACGCCGTCGATGTAGAGCTCGAAGCGTGCCGCGACCGCATCGCCCGTCGCGTCATCGACGCGCACCTGCGCCAGGGCCGCCTGCGACGCGGGATAGTCATGGACGAACAGCGGCACCGAAAATCCGAGCCGGGGCTCGAGATCACCGATGAGCAACACGTCCAGCGCGTCGTCGAGCGTCCCGTCCGCGAGCCCCGCCGGCACGGGTACACCGAGCCGCACACACGCCGCGACGACCTCCCGGACGGTCGTCGCCCACGGATCGATACCTGCGCCGTCGACGAAGATCTCGCGATAGGTGCGTCGCGCAAAGGGCGCGGCGGCAATCGAGGGGACCAGCGCTCGCACCAGCGCTTCGACTTCGTCCATCAACGCGTGGTCGTCGAACCCAGGCCGATACCACTCGAGCAGGGAGAACTCGAGCGAGTGCCTTCGGCCGGACTCGCCGTCGCGGAACGCATGGGCAATCTGATAGATCGGGCCCGAGCCCGCGGCGAGCAGGCGCTTCATCGGTCCTTCGGGCGACGTCAGCAAATACCGCTCCGCCGTCGGCCCGGCCGCGCTGGCACGCACCTGGCAGGGAATCGCGTCCAGATGGGCCTCGACGACCAAGCCATCTCCAAGAATCGGTGTGTCGACCTCGAGCACGCCGCGCGCCGAAAAAAACGCGCGCGCCGCGGCGAGCAGTTCGGCCCGCCGGCGCAACATCGCGACGTCAGGCCCGCCGTCCATGGCGGGCCGCGGTCACGACTTGGTCACCCGCTCGATGTACTCGCCGGTGCGGGTATCGATGCGCAGCAGGTCATCGACGTTGATGAACACCGGCACGTTGATCTCGACCCCGTTGGACATCGTCGCCGGCTTCTGCACGTTGCCCGTCGAGTTGCCCTTCGCACCGGGCTCGGTGTAGGTGACAGTCAGCTCAACGTGCGCTGGCGGCGTCACCGTGATGCCGCGGCCATTCCAAAACACCACGTCGCAGCGCATCTCTTCCACGAGCCACTTGCCGGCGTCCCCGACCCCTTCTTTTGGGATCTCGTGCTGCTCAAAGGAGTCCGGATCCATGAAGTGGTAGTAGGTGCCGTCCTGGTAGAGGTACTGCACCGTGCGCTCCTCCACGTCGGCCGACTCCAACGACTCACCGCTGCGGTAGCTGCGGTCGAGGATGCGTCCATTGAGCAGGTTCTTGAGCTTGGCCCGATAGACGGCCTGCCCCTTCCCCGGCTTCATGAACTCCATTTCGATCATGTTGTAGGGCTCGCCCTCGATCTGGACCTTGAGCCCCTTCTTGAAATCACTGGTGCTGTACGATGCCACTGTGGTCACCCTGCTCGTTCGCAAGCCTGAGCCCGTCGCGCTCCTGGCGCGCGGAAGGCGGACTGCCTCCAGGCTTTGCCGGGTAGTCTCGCGACACCAGCCGCTTCCGTCGAGACCTGATTCGCAAGGGACGCGAGGACTCTGCCGGCCATGAAGCGGTCGCCCCATGCCCCCGGCCCCGGGAGGCTCGTGCCGCCGACCACGCCGGCCTGGCGAGAGCAGCTGCGCCGGGCGATCCGCGATCCCGACGAGCTGATCGACCGACTCGGCCTGCCCGACGCCCAGCGCGACGGCGCCCGGCGTGCCGCCCAGTGTTTTCCGCTGGTCGTGCCCGAGGCCTACTTGGCACGGATCCGGGCGCGCGACCCCGACGACCCCCTGCTGCGCCAAGTGCTGCCCGTGGGAGCGGAGTGCGCGCCGCCGCCGCCCGGCTTCCACGATGACCCAGTGGCCGAACGCGGGACCGCACGCCGCCCGGGGCTGCTGCACAAGTACCACGGCCGGGCGCTCCTCATCGTCGCCGGGGTCTGCGCGGTGGCGTGCCGCTACTGCTTTCGCCGCCACTTCCCCTACGACGAGAGTCCGGCCGGCCTTGCCGAGTGGGAGCCGTCCCTGCGGCTCCTCGGCGACAGCGAGGACCTCGAGGAAGTAATCCTCAGCGGCGGGGATCCACTGATGCGCAGCGACGCCTGGCTCCGCGCGCTCAGCACGCGCCTCGCCGACATCCCTCACCTACGGCGGCTGCGCCTGCACACACGGCTGCCGATCGTGGTGCCGGACCGGGTGGACCAAGCGCTCCTCGAGTGGCTGACCGAGACCCGCCTCGCACCGACCGTCGTGGTCCACGCCAACCACCCGGCCGAGATCGACGACGCCTGTGGCGCGGCGCTGCTGCGGCTCGTGCGACACGGCGTCCCGGTGCTGAACCAAAGCGTGCTCCTGCGCGGCGTGAACGACGACGCCGACGTGCTCGCCGAGCTCTCGCGTCGCCTGCTCGACGTGCGCGTCATGCCCTACTACCTCCACCAGCTCGACCCCGTGGCGGGGGCGCAGCACTTCGAGGTGCCGGTCGAACGAGGCCTGGAGATCGTCGCCGCGCTGCGGGAACGGCTGCCGGGCTACGGGGTGCCGCGCTACGTGCGCGAGGTGCCAGGCGCGCCCCACAAGGTCCCGCTCGAGAAGGGCTAAGAACCGCGCGACAAGCGCTCCCGCGCGGCCAGCGCCAGCTGCGCGGCGGCGGCGCGATCGGCGCCGGTCGTCGTCAAATGTCCCATCTTGCGGCCCGGTCGCGCCTCGTCCTTGCCGTAGAGATGCAGCCGCACGCCCGGCTCGGTGAGCGCCTCAGCCCAGGCCGGCTCGCCTCGAGACCACACGTCGCCGAGCAGATTGACCATCGCCGCCGCCGGCGCGGTGGGCGCGACCGACCCGAGTGGTAGACCAGCGACCGCCCGGACCTGCTGCTCAAACTGGCTCGTCACGTGCGCATCGATGGTGAGGTGGCCCGAGTTGTGGGGCCGCGGCGCGATCTCGTTGACCACCAGGCCGCCGTCAGGCAGCGCAAAGAGCTCCACGCACAGCACACCCACCACGTCGAAGCCCTCGAGGACCACGCGCGCGATCTCGTACGCGGCGTCCCGCGTCGCTCGCGCGATCGGCGCCGGCCACAGCGTGAGGTCGAGGATCTGCTGGACGTGGCGATTCTCGAAGGGCTCGTAGACGGCGATCTCCCCGCCCAGGCCGCGGGCCCCGATCACCGAGATCTCGCGCTCGAACGGCACCAGCGCCTCGACCACGGCGGGCGCCTCGTCGAGCTCGCGCCAGGCTGCATCGAGCTCGGCAGCGGCGGCGATGCGCCGCTGCCCCTTGCCGTCGTAGCCCCAGGCCGCGGTCTTGACGATTCCCGGACCCGGCACCGCCGCGCGCGCGGCGGCCAGATGGTCACCGGTGCTGACCTCGGCGAAGTCAGCGACGGGCAGCCCGAGCTTCTGCAGCGCGCGCTTCTCCCGCAACCGGTGCTGGGTCGCGTGCAGCAGCTCGCCCGGTGGCCGGACGGGCGCGTGCCGCGCCGCAGCTGCCGCGGTCGCGGTCGGGACGTTCTCGAACTCGAAGGTCACCACGCCAACCTCCCGCGCAAACGCCCCGACGCGGTCGAGGTCGTCGTAGGGCGCGCACACGTGGCGGTCGACGGCCAGACTGGCGGGCGGACCTTCGTCGTCGGAGTAGACCACGACCGGATACCCCATCCGGTGCGCCGCCAGCGCGAACATGCGGCCGAGCTGACCGCCGCCGAGCACGCCGACCGGGGTGCCGGGCGGGAGGGGCCCGCTCACTTCAGCTCCGCGGCGATCGCGGCAGCGGCGATCTCGTCTCGGTAGGCCTGCAGCTTCGCCCGCAGAGCCGGGTCGTACACCGCCAGCATTTGCGCGGCGAACAATCCGGCGTTCTTGGCGCCGGCCTCGCCAATGGCAAACGTTGCGACCGGCACACCACCGGGCATCTGCACGATGGACAGTAGCGAATCGACGCCGTGCAGCGTCCGGCTCTTCACCGGCACGCCCAGGACCGGAACTACGGTCCACGCCGCCAGCATGCCCGGCAAGTGCGCCGCCCCACCAGCGCCGGCGATGATGCACTCGAGGCCGCGATCGATCGCGCTGCGCGCGTAGTCGCGCAAGCGCTCGGGTGTGCGATGCGCGGACACCACGGCGCGCTCGTTGGGCACGCCGAGCTGATCCAGCATGGCGACCGCGTGCTGCAACGTCGGCCAGTCCGAGGCGCTGCCCATGACCACTCCGACGCGGGGTTGGATTTCGTCTGTCATGCTGACCAACGGCCGCGCGGCCGGGCGCGGCGTCGCGGCAACGTACGGAAACGCGATGGGCGAATCCAGCCGACCGATCGCTCGCCGATCGGCATGGCCCCCGCGTGGCTGAGCGTGGCTCCAAACCGGGACGCCGCAGGGTCGACCACGAGGGCCCGCTCGTTTCCACCATCGATAGAGGGCCGGCCGAGCATTCGGCGACCAAGGAAACCCACCGCCTCGGAGTCGCCGCGCACATACTTGGGGCCCCCTCCCGTAGGCCCCCCACCATGCGCGTTCGCCCCGCCTCGCAGCTTCTTCTCCCGCTCCTCGCCGCCGTCCTCCCCGCCCAAGCCGAGCCACCTCGCCCCGGGACCGACTGGCCCCAGTTCCGCGGGATCCAGGCCTCCGGGGTCGGGGACGGCACGCCACTGCCGAGCGAGTGGAACGTTGCCGAGGACCGCGGGGTGCGCTGGCGGACCGCGGTGCCCGGCCTCTCCCACGCGTCACCCATCGTCTGGGGCAATCGCATCTTCGTCGCCACGGCCGTGCCCAGCGAGGGCGACCCGGAGCTCAAGATCGGCCTCTACGGCGCGGGCGACTCCGCGGACGACATGGTCGAGCACTCCTTTGAGCTGTGGTGCCTGAGCCTCGAGCGCGGCGACGTGCTCTGGCGCCAGACCGCTGCCAAGGCCGTGCCGCGCTTCAAACGCCACACCAAGGCGTCCCACGCCAACGCCACGCCGGTCACCGACGGCGAGAGCGTGGTCGTGCTGTTCGGCTCGCAGGGTCTCTTCTGCTACGACGTCGACGGCACCTTGCGCTGGCAAGCCGAGGTGGGCGACCTCGACGTCGGGCCACACGACAGCCTCGACTTAGAGTGGGGCTTTGCGAGCTCACCTGTGATCGCCGGCAACCGCGTCATCGTCCAAGCCGACATCAAGAACGACCCCTACCTGGCGGCGTGGGATCTGACGACCGGTGAGCAAGCCTGGCGGACCTCGCGCGACGACCTGACCGGTTGGGCCACGCCGACCTGCGTGGCCACGAGCGACGACGGCATCCACGTCGTGGTCAATGGTTGCAAGCACATGGGCGCGTATCGGCTCGAAGACGGCGCCGAGGTCTGGCGCATGGCCGGCGGCGGCGGCCTGCCCATTCCCACACCTCTTGTCACCGACGACCTCTACCTGCTGACGAGCAACCACCGCCCCATCGAAGCAAGCCATCCGCGCAAGCCACTGTTCGCGGTGAAGCGCTCCGCCGAAGGCACGCTCCCGCTGCCGAGCGAGGCCGAGCCCGGTGAGCACGTCGCGTGGCTGAAGGCGCGCGTCGGCAACTACATCCAAACGCCCATCGTCTACCGTGGCCTGATCTACCTCTGCGCCGCCAACGGCATCCTCAGCGTCGTCGATCCTGCGAGCGGCGAACGCATCAAGCGCCAGCGGCTCGGCGAAGGCGACACCGGCTTCTCCGCGTCGCCCGTGGCCGGCGACGGCAAGCTCTACTTCACCAGTGAGGAAGGCGAGGTCTTTGCCGTCGCGGCCGGGGCTGAGCTCGAGGTTCTGGCGCAGAACCCGCTGGGGGAGATCTGCATGGCCACGCCCGCCGTGGCCAGCGGGACGCTGGTGTTTCGCACGCTGGGCCACGTGGTCGCGATCGCGGACGGCTAACGGCTAACTGCTAACTGATCTCCAGTTGGGCATCGCGCTTCGCTTCGAGCTCAGCCGCCTCCTCCGCGAGTCGCTTCCGCTCGCGACGTAGACTCGAGACGATCCGTCGCACGCGCGCGGTGACGGCGTCGGTGCGCTCACGGGCGCGCAAGATCTTGCGCTGCACCAACGCGTCCACGAGGAGCTGGTCGACCGCCAGGTCGGCAAAGCCCACCATCGCGCCGACCTCTAGCCGCACGGCCGACCGCCGGAGATGCTTGGAGGCTGCGCCCAAGTCGAGACGCGCCGGCACGACGGCCAACGACTGGCGCAGCCGGCGCAGGCACTCGCGGGCCTGCGGAATGGCCGCGTGTGCCTGCCGAATCCGGCGGTACTTGCCCACGTCCCACAGGGCGCCACCCATCACGGCGTCCAGCCACCCCCAGCTCTGTGCCCCATCCAGCAAATCGGCGAGCTGATGGAGCTCGCGGAGCGCACGGTCGGCCGCCGAGATCGCCTGCGCTGTGACCGCGGCGTCCGCCTGGGCCTGCTCGATCCGGAGCATCAAGTCGCGGACGCTCGAGCTGGCGACGTCGGACCGGTCATGGAGCGCGGCGAGCTTCTGCGCCATGAGCTCGCGATGCCGGCTGGTGACGTCCCCCAAAGCGGCGCGCTCGGCCTGATGCTCGTCGAGCTCTGTACTCAACCGGTCCATCGCACGCGCGCACACTTCGTGCGCGCGCTCGGTGCGAGCCAGAGCTTCTCGCGCCAGGGCCAGCCGCGCCGCGCGCCGAGCACGTCGCGGCGCCAACCAGCCGGCCCAACCCCAGCCACTCAGGTCACGGACCCGAGCCCGCTGCCGCACCAACCGCTGGTCGAGGGTCCGCGCCTCGGCCCGGGACGCCTTCAGCTCGGCCTCGAGCCGGGCGATCTCCCTCCCCAACTCCACAACGCACTCGCGCTGCGCCCGCGTGTTCGCCAGTCTCTCGTTGAGATCGGAGCACATGATCGTCCCTTCTCCCGTGGCACGCGATCATTCACCACTGATCTACCCGACACAAACCCCTCAAATCACACGCCTTCCACGCCTCGATCGGCAAGGGACTGCAACTCCCAGTAGCGGCGGTAGAGCGCGCTGGAGGCGAACAGCTCCTCGTGTGCCCCCAGGCCGACGACGCGGCCAGCCTCGAGCACCGCGATCCGGTCGGCGCGGCGCGCCGTCACCAAGCGGTGCGCGATCACCAGCGTCGTTCGCCGCCGCGTGAGCTCCGCCAGCGCGCGCTGCACGTGGTGCTCGGAGTCCGGATCCAGCGAGCTGGTCGCTTCGTCGAGCAACAGCACGGCCGGGTCCTTGAGCAACACCCGCGCAATCGCCAACCGTTGCCGCTGGCCGGCGGACAAGCGAAGCCCGCGCTGGCCAATGCGCTCGTCGTAGCCCTTCGGCAGCCGCTCGACGAACTCGGCAGCGCCCGCCGCCGCCGCCGCGGCGCGCACGTCGTCGTCGGACGCGTCGGGCCGGCCGTAGCGCAAGTTTTCGGCGATGGTCCCGCTGAGCAAGAAGATCTCCTGCGGCACGACACCAATCGCCTGGCGCAGCGCCGCGAGATCGAGGCTGCGCAAGTCGTGGCCGTGGAGCCGGACCGAGCCCTCGGTCGGGTCGGCAAAACGGAGCAGCAGATTGAACAGTGTGCTCTTGCCCGAGCCGCTGGGCCCCACCAGCCCAAGCGTCTCGCCCGGGCGCACGTGCACGTCGACGTTCTGCACCGCGTCCACCTCCTGGCCGGCGTAGCGATACGTCACTGCCGCGAACTGCACTGCCGCCGGCGTGCTCTCGGGAAGATCGAGCGCCACCGGCTCGGCCGGCGGCCGCACCTCCGACTGGGTATCGAGCAGATGAAAGATGCGCGCGCTCGCGCCGCGCAGCTCTTTGTACTCCGCAAACAACCCGGCCAACGTCCCCACGCTCACCGCGATGCTCGACGTATAGAGCAAGAACGAGGTCAGCTCGCCCGGTGTGAGCGAGCCATCGAGCATCAGGCGACCACCGTACCAAAGCACCAGAGCGAACGCGCTGAAGCCCGCGAACGTCACCAGCCCGCTGAACGCGCCACCGATGTTGGCGTTGCGCAACTGCACGCTCAACAACGCATCGAGTCCATCACGATAGCGCTGCCGTTCGCGCGGCTCGCGCACAAACGCCTGGACCGTCGTGATCCCCGCCAGGGCTTCCTCGGCCTTGCCGGAGGCCCCCGCGAGCGCGTCCTGCTCGCGCGTGGCGAGGCGCTCGAGCCGCTGGCCGTAGATCATGGCCACCAGCACCACGGGCGGAATCACGCCGAGCGCGACGAGCGTCAGCTTGGTCTGCAACACCAGCAGCACGACCAAAGTCCCGAGAAACCGGAGCAGTGCTTGGATGCCGGCGGGGATGTTGGTCGTGAGCGAGCTCTGCATCACGGTTAGGTCCGAGCCCAACCGCGACAGGAGCTCGCCGATCGGCCGGTCCAGGAAGAAGGCCGGCGGCAGATCAAGCAGATGCGAAAACAACCGAGCGCGTAGATCGCGCAGCAGCCGCGACCCAGTCGCGCGCAGCAAGTAGTGCTCGGCGTAACCGAGGAGACCGAGCGCCGCAAAGAGCCCGAAGAGCACCAGCACCACGCGGTCCAAGCGTGCCGCGGCGCCGCCGTCGATCGCCAGATCCACGACGCGCCCAGCCACCCAGGGGACCGCGAGGCCGATCGAGCTGCCCAGCAGCAGCAAGACGGTCACCAACGCGATGGGCCGCACGTACGGCCGCGCCAGGCCGAGCAACCGCCGCGTCGACACCGGCGGCGCGTCTTCGGCAGGCTGCAGCGGGTCGAGCGCCGCCGCCGGATCGGGCGCCGCGTCGCTAGCGTCGCTCATGGGTCAGCCTGGAAACCAACGGCCAAGGTGCCCGGACCCCCGTGCGTTCCAAACGCCGTCCCCAGCTCGGTGACCGCGCTGGTCGTGACGCGCCGAAGCCGCTCCTCGACCAACCGCTGCAGCGTGCGCGCGTCCCCCTCGCACTGGGCGTGGCCGACCACGAGTCGCCACGCCTTGTCGCGATCGATGCGACTGGTGACGTGGGCGGCGAGCTTCGCCAACCGGTCGCGCCGGCCGACGAGCACGCCTCGGGGCTTGATCCGCCCGGTCGGCGACGTACGCAGGACCGGCGTCAACCGCAACCGCTCGGTCCAACGCTGCACCGACCGCGAGACACGCCCACCGCGGACCGCGAATGCCAGGTCGCCCGCCACGCCAAACGTCACGGTGTCATCGATCGCGCGCTGGACGGCTGCGAGCACGGCGTCGACACCGTCGCCGCGGCGCGCCACCTCGGCCGCGCGCAGCGCGATCATGCCCTGGCCCAACGATGCGTTGCGGGTGTCGATCACGTGCAGCCGCGCCGCGGCTCCGGTTCGCTGCGCGGCACTGCGCGCCGCGTTCAGAGTGCCGCTCGCGCTGCCGCTGAGATGCAGCGACACGACGTGCTCGAAGTGCGACAGCAGGTGCGCGTAGGTGCGCCGAAAGTCGCCGGGCGTCGGCTGCGACGTTTGCGGATGCTCGGGCGTCGTCGCCAACAGCCGGTAGAACTCGGCGTGGGACAACCCCACGCGATCGATGTAGCTGCGGGCGCCGAACTGGATCCGCAACGGCACCACGTGCACGTCGAGCCGCTCGGCCTCGGCGTCGGGTAGGTCGGCGGCGGAGTCCGTCACGACGACCACGGTCGCGCGGCGGGTCGCGGCGTCCGCCTGCTGGTGCATGTCGTCCGCCTTCTCGCCGCGCACCGTCCCAAACTCCCGCGCGAGCGCAAAGACCGCGGCGGGGTCGTCGGTGTGCACGTGCACCTTGGCTTTGGTCGCAGTGCCGGCGAGCACCAGACTGTCGCCGCGGCTTGCCAGCGCCTCGCGCAACCGGCGCCGGTCGATGCCCTCGCCGACGACCACGCATTCGGTGCAGAACCGAAAGCGCTCGCCTTCGGCGGTGTGCGCGGCCGGCGCCGCCGCCGCGGCCGGCACGGTCACGCGGCGCGCCGCCAGCGCGGTCCCAGCGCGAACTCGGCCGGCGCGCAGCAGGTCGGCGATGCCATGCAACAGGTCGACCAAGCCCTGCGCGCCGGCGTCGACGACGCCCGCGCGCCGCAGCGCCGGCAACTGGTCCGGCGTCTCCGCCAACGACACCACCGCGCGCTTGCGCCCCACCTCAAACACCACCGCGCAATCCCGCTGGCCGGCCTGCGCGCACTTCTGCATCGCCGCCGCCAGGTCGCGAAGCACAGTTAGAATCGTGCCCTCCTGCGGCTGCGCCACCGCCTCGCGCGCCAAGCTGGCGCCGGCCTCGACGCCCTCGGCCAGCGCGGCGGCATCGAGGCGCTCGGCGTCGGCGGCGCGGTCCGCCAGGCCCTGGAGGAACTGCGCCAAGATCGCCCCGGAGTTGCCGCGGGCGCCGTCGAGCGCGGCGTCGGCAACCGCGGCGAGCACGTCGCCGGCGGCGGTGCCGGGCCGTTCGGCGAGCCGTTCGAGCACCGCTTCTAGGGTCAACGCCAGGTTGGTCCCCGTGTCGCCGTCGGGGACCGGGAAGACGTTGATCCGGTTGAGCTCCCCGGCCCGCGCGATCACCCGGTCGATGCCCGCGGCAAGCGAACGCGCGAGCCGCGGACCGTCCAGGTAGGCAATCGCGGGGCGCTCCGCGTGGTTGCTGGTCGTACCGCCGGCCATCGCGGTTACTGTGCCACATGTGGCGTTCGAAGCCTCCATCGACATGCGGAGAGGACGACGGTGATTGATGCGACCTAGTGGTGTGATTCAGACAGATGGGGCATTACCCGCGCGGTATCGGCGCCGGTCGCAAGGCGGGTCGCCGCAGGCATATTCGTGGATACGGCGAGGACGACCCAACGCTGCGAACGGCGTTGAGGGCCGCGGGGAATGCCCCAGATTTCTGAATCACACCACTACCCCCCGGGCACGCGTCCAGATCGCCGGCGCGCTGATGGCGCTGGCGTGCGTCGCGGCGACCGCAACGGGACAGCGCCCCGCGCGTTCGTTCGGCGGGTGTGGCGTGTTCTATGGTCCCGACGTGCGCTGGCGCTTCGACTCGCTCGACCTGACCACCGGGGACGACTGGTCCAGAGGTCTCCCGACCCAGATCGACGTACCCGGCGACCTGGCGTGGGTACCGGGCGCCGAGCCGGTCATCGCCCTGTGCGGCTCGAACGCGGCGCGGTCCGAGGGGTGCCTCGAGATCTGGGTCTGGACCGGCGCGTCGTGGACCACCCATCGATTCGTACAGCCCGGCGCCGACTTCACCGGCGTCGAGTGGTCGAGCGACGGAAGCGCGCTGTTCCTACTCGACGCGGCGTCGCAGCAGATCCTGACCGCGCCCTACGCGCCCCCAGCGGACGCGCCGCAAGCGTGGGCGCCCCTCTTCACGGTCGAACAAGTTCCCGAGCTGCGAAACGCTGGACGCCTGAGCCTGGGGCCTGGGTCGAAGGAAGGCTCGGTGGCACTGTGGGACGCCGAACCCGACGTCGTGACCACCGGCTGGTCCGTGTTCCTGCAAGATCTGCCGGTCGACGCGACGCCCGACGCGAGCGCCGCGCCACCGCCGCAACAGCGCCCCCGGGCGCGCGACCTGGGCATCATGATCGGGCCGTTCCCGCCCGGTCGCCACAACGCGATCACCGACGTCGCCGGCGTCCGCGTCGGCCACGCCACCCTCATCGAAGGCGACCGCGTGCGCACCGGCGTGACCGTGGTCCTCCCCCCGGGCGACAACCCGTTCCGCGCCAAAGTCCCCGCCGGGCTCCACGTCGCCAACGGGTTTGGCAAGCTCATCGGCTCGACTCAACTGGTCGAGCTCGGCGAGATCGAGAGCCCCATCGCGCTGACCAACACCCTCAACGTCGGCAAGGTCGCCGACGCGCTTGTCGGCTGGCTCCTGGAGCGGCCCGGCAACGAGGGCGTGCGCTCGGTGAACGTCGTGGTCGGCGAGACCAACGACGGCCGCCTCAACGACATCCGGGCCCGACCGGTCGAGGCCAGGCACGTCCTCGCGGCGCTGACCGCGGCATCGGACGGCCCGGTCGCCGAGGGCTCGGTCGGCGCCGGCACGGGCACCATGTGCTTTGGCTGGAAAGGCGGCATCGGCACATCCTCGCGGCACGTCGGTCGCCACGTACTCGGCGTCCTGGTCCAGAGCAACTTCGGCGGCCGGCTCACGGTGGCTGGGCGGGCAATCACCGCGACGCCGCCGCGGCGCGACGCCGCGCCGGTTCCGGTCGAGGATCGCGACGGCTCCTGCATGATTGTCATCGCCACCGACGCGCCTTTGCAGGCGCGCAACCTAGCGCGCCTGGCAGACCGGTCCTTCGCCGGCATGGCGCGTACCGGGGCCTCGTTCGGCAACGGCAGCGGCGATTACGCGATCGCGTTCTCCACCGCCGACGGCACATCCCAAGAACTGGCCCACGCGCGTTTGAGCCCATTCTTTGCCGCCGTCGCCGACGCCACCGAGGAAGCCATCCTGAACTCGCTGCTGCGCGCCACGACGATCGAGAGCGCGCTTGGCCGGGCGCAGGCCCTGCCCATCGATGCCGTCCCCCGATAGCCCTCGTTCGTATCACGGATGCTGCGCACAGCCTTGGCCCTGCTACACTCGACGTGCCAGCGTCAAGGGATTGCATTCTGCTTGCGTTGCTCCCGCGGGGCGTCGATCTCGGCAACACGGGCGAGCGCAGGGGCGAGGCTCGACAGACGAGCCGCCGCCGCAGGAACCTCCCCTAGCCGTCTCGCCGCACGCGCCAGCACACCCGCGACGCAGCATCTCTCTAAGCCAACATGACCCGAACCGTTGCCATCACCGGCATGGGCATCGTTAGCCCGATCGGCGTGGGGATCGATCCGTTTTGGGCCGCGGCTCGGTCAGGACACAGCGGCGTCGACCGCATCCGCCACTTCGATCCGTCCGAATACCCCACGCAAATCGCCGGGCAGGTCGAGGACTTTGCCCTGTCGGACTGGTCAAGCACGCAGCGCCCGCGGCGCCACTGCCGCGCCGCGCAGTACGCGCTGGCGGCCAGCGGCATGGCGTTGCAGGACGCCGGTCTCGCAGCCAAGTCGGCCGATCTGACGAATGCTGGGGTCTACTTCGGCACCGGCCTCGGCGGTGGACCGGATCTCGAAACGGCCTACGACTGCTTCTTCTCGAAGCGCTGGCGCCGAATGCCGCCGACCACGATCCCCAAGGCCATGCCCAACGCGATCGCCAACTCAATCGCGATCGAGCACGGCATGCGCGGTCCCAACGTGACGGTCGCCAACGCCTGTGTCTCATCGGCTGAGGCCGCCGCGCAAGCGTTTGAGGCGGTGCGCAGTGGCCGCCTCGATGTGGCGCTGGCCGGCGGCGCCGAGTCGATGCTGTGGGAGTCGACGATGGCCTCCTGGTGCCAGCTCGGCGCCCTCTCCGCCCGCAACGACGCACCCGCCGCCGCTTCGCGCCCGTTCGACCGCGACCGCGACGGAATGGTCATGGCGGAAGGCGCGGGGGTGCTGCTGCTCGAGGAAGAGGGCCGTGCCCGCGCCCGCGGCGCGACGATCTACGCTCGCGTGCTCGGCAGTGCATCGAACTGCGACGCGTCCCACATCACCGTGCCCGATGCCGCGGGTCAGGCGGACGCCATTCTGCAAGCCCTGCGGGATGCGCGGATCGACGCCGATCGCGTCGACTGCGTGAGCGCGCACGGGACCTCCACCCAGCTCAACGATGTTGTCGAGACGCGGGCGATCAAAGACGCGCTTGGCCGACGCGCCGAGCAGATCGCCATCGCCGCCCTCAAGTCGATGACCGGCCACATGATGGGCGCCGCGGGCGCGGCGCAGCTGATCGCCACTGCGCTGACGCTGCGCGACGGGGAGCTCTATCCCACGATCAACCTCGACAACCCCGACCCCGAGTGCGACCTCGACTACGTCGCCCACACGGCGCGTCGCCTGCCGGCGGAGATCGCCTTGTCCAACCACTTCGCGCTGGGTGGCTCCAACACGGTCGTCGTGCTCGGCCGCTGAAACCACCGAAGTGCCCGCCCCCGCCGGCGGGATGGGCTGCCGCGAGAGGAGCTGGCGCTGGCTACTGGTCGCTGAACGTGAGATCCAAGCGCGGCGTGAGCTCCAGCGGCGCCGCACCCGGCGGTCCGGCAAACGTCGCCGCGTGCATGACGAACGCCTCGAGGCCCACCAGGCCAACCCGGGCCGGGATGCGCATCGGGAAGCACTGGGTGTTCTGACCAGGCACAAACGGGATGGTCTGCACCAAAGCCAGCGGCATGCCCACCGGGATCGTCAGCGGACCGACCACGGTCGGCCCGGGGAACGGTGACCCCGCGAGGCAGCCGCAGCAGTGAGTCGTGCCACTGACGCAAAGGGCGATCTGCGTCCCGATCACCGGCTCGCGGGTGATCCAGAGGTTCGGCTGGCAGCTGTTGGCGAACTCGCGGTTGGAAATGATCCCCTGCTCGCTGCCCGAGGGGCCGCCACCTTCGAACACCATGGCCACGTTGGCAGCGGCCAGTGTGGCATTCGCCGAGTAGGCGAGCGCGATGGTACGCGCTTGGAGAAAGTCCACGCCGGGACCACCGAGACGCAGGACGAACTGGGCATCGCCGCGGACCAACGAACTCGCCGGCACGGCGTATTGCGTCGCCGCGGGGTTGGCGATGCCGCCGGCGATTCCACCGTTCTGGAACAGAACGCTAAAGCGTCCGAGGCACCCGACCACGGCCCAGGGATCCTGCGTCATGTTGGGATCGAAGCGCGCGGTGAACGCGGGCGTGACGGCGGCGGCACTACTCTGCGACACCAGCGTCACGGAGTTCACCGTGCGGCGGGGCAATACGATCGCAAACGCCGTCAAAATCGGGTTCGACGCTCCGGCCGCCACCGGCGACGAGTTGGCAACGTCGAGCGTCAGTAGATGGGTCGTCGCGTCGTAGTCGAACGCGATCGTGGCACTCGCGTCAGCACCGGCGCTCAAAATCGGCGCGCCACCGGCCCCTTGGCAACCGACCGCGCCTTGGCCGCCAACCGCCAGCATGTAGTTGGAAGACTGGCCAGCCAGGGGAGCGACCAGGCCCGAAACGAGAAACAGGATGCGTCGCAAGGTGCAGAACATGGGTGGTGCATCGGAGAAGTCGTGCGCTCGAGAAGAGGCGAGCTCAACATAGCCGCCGTCGACGAGCGGCCCGAGCTCACAATCTCCGCACGGTGCCGCGAAGTGACGACACACCGGGCCTCCGATCGAATGGCGATGCGGGTTCTCACTTGCGAAACACCGACCTGCCGATGCACTAGTGCCTGCTTCACATGTCGATGCGAAGAAACCTCCTCGTATTTGGTGCAGCCGTCTTCCTGGTCGGGGGAGCGCTGACGTACGGGCTTCAAGCCGGCGCGCACGGGTGGTTTCCCATCCCATGGCTCGAGGCCGTCGGCCTGTGGTCTAACGCGAGGCCGCAAGGCGACAAGGGCACGGCGAGCAAGCCAAAGCAACCGCGCATCGGCATGTGGCACAAAGCGCCGGCCCGGCAAGACGACGCACTCGCGGTGCCACCCGCGCTCGCCGATCTCGCGAACCTCCCGTATCTCGCCGGAAGCACGACGGCGCCCGAGACCGAGCGCGTGACGGTCTTCGACCAAGCCGCGGCGCACCCGGGCCTCAACCTCGTGGTGTCGGGCCACGAGGCGAGCGCCGAGCTGCAGGACATGCGGGGCAACGTGCTGCACTCCTGGAGCAGTTCGTTTGGGCACCTTTGGCCCGACGGTCTGCCGTTCAAGGAAGCCCACGTCCACAGGACGTTCTGGCGCCGCGCACACGTCTACCCCAACGGCGACCTCCTGGCCATCTACGAGGGCTTCGCCCTCATCAAGCTCAACCGCTACTCCAACCTACTGTGGACCTACCCACATCGCGCGCACCACGACTTGCAGGTGATGCCAGACGGCAGGATCTACACGCTGATTCGACAGTGGCGCGACGACTTCACCGAGCAGGGTCGCGATGGGCCGCCCCTCTTCTTGCTGTCCGGCTACCTCGACGACCAAGTTGTCGTGCTCTCGCCGGAAGGCCAAGAGCAGCAGCGCGTGTCGATCCTCCGCTGCTTCGAGAACTCGGAGTACGCATCCACGCTGATGATGGCACCGAAGGGGCACGACGTCCTGCACGCCAACACGCTGGAGGTGATGGACGGCAGCCTCGTCGACCTGCACCCCATGTTTGCCAAAGGCAACGTGCTCGTGTCGCTGCTGACGACCCACACCGTGGCGATGCTCGATCTGGAGCGCGAGACGGTCGTGTGGGCGGCGCCGGGGATCGCTCGCCATCAGCACCAGCCGACCGCTCTGGCGAACGGCAACATCCTGATCTTCGACAACATGGGGGACGGCGTCTTCTCGCGCGTCGTGGAGATCGATCCCCACACGTTGGAGATTCGCTGGCTCTACAAAAGCACGCCGGAGAACCCATTCAGCTCCTACAGGCTCGGCTCCTGCCAACGACTCTCGAACGGCAACACCCTCATCACCGAATCCGTCGCCGGCCGCGCGTTTGAGGTCACTCCCGACAAAGGCACGGTGTGGGAGTACGTGAACCCCCACCGCGCCGGCGAGCACGAGGAGTTCATCGCCACACTGTTCGAAGTGATCCGGATCGAGCCCGACTACTTCGGCGACGACTTCGCCGGCTTCGTAGGCTTCCGAGGCGGCGACAATGCGATCGAACTCGGCGGCGTGCGGGCCCTCATCGAGGGCCGCGGCAAGTAGGATCGCGGCCCGCCTACCGCTCGCGGTAGGTGATGCGGCCGCGCGTCAAATCGTATGGCGACACCTCAACGGTGACGCGATCGCCTGGCAGGATGCGGATGTAGTACTTCCGCATCTTGCCCGAGACGTGAGCCAGAATGCGGTGTCCGTTATCGACTTCCACGCGGAATCGGGCGTTGGGCAACGCCTCGACCACCGTGCCTTCTAGCGTGATTGATTCCTCTTTCGCCACTCGGCCTCCATTGGGTTCGACCGGCCAACGCACGAAAACGGCGTCCGTTCGACCGGCGAGGGCGCGCAGTCTAGACCGCCGGATGGCCCGGCGGCAAGCAGCCTCTCGCGGAGGCCGCCGAGCGGCGCCATGTCGTGCCGGCGGCAAAACCGCCGGACGGACCGCTTGATCAGAGCGCGAAGGTGTCGAACTTCATGCCACGCGACGCAGCCAGGCCGTTCGGGCCCTGGGCGTCGCGCACGAAGAATTGGGCGTAGACGGTGCCGATCGGCGAGCCGTCGGACAGTGGCATCGCGAAGGTCGCGTTGCCGAAAGCATCCGTCTGGCCCGACAACAGGGCGAACGGCTGGGCCAGATCCACTAGCACCTCGGTGCCGAGCACCGACGCCGAGCCCTGGGCCGTGCCGAGAACGAGGGCGACCTGGGCGCTGGGCGCCGCGCCTTCGATCTGCACCGCAAAGCGCGAGTTGCCGACCCAGCCCGAACCGTAGGTGTGGACTTCCGGGGCCTCGCCGCCAGCGCCGGCCGTGCCGTCGCCGAACAGGCAACCTGCGGCCTTTGAGCTGATCACGAGCAGGCCGTTCTGGAAGTCGCTGGCGTAGATCGCGCCAGACGGCTGGAACGGGTAGCAGCCCCAAGCGCCGGAGAAGCCACTCGTCGCCGAGGTGGTGTCGTAGTAGCCGACCTCCACCGGGTTGCTGGCGTTCGTCAGGTCGACGGCGCGATAACCCTCGGAGTAGTACGAGACGTGCATCACGCGATCGCGGATGAACGCATTGTGCGCCGACGCGCCACTCCCGCCGGTCCGGTAGTTGCCGACGTTGTTCGGCAAGCGCTTGTTGGTGATGTCCACGATCGTCACGCCCGGGTTGAACGATTCGCTCGTGACGACCGCCAGGGTGTTGTCGCGCGTCGGCCAGACGTTGTGAGCCGAGCTCACACGCGTCGTGCCGAGGCCTTGGATCGAGGACAGATCGCTCACGTCCAGAATCTCGTAGCGCGAGTTGCTGATCTCGCCGAGGTGCGCGTAGCCGTCCTGCACATGCAGGTCATGCACGTAGCTGTTGCTCCACGTGGTGATCAGGGTCGGGTTGGCCGGGTCGGCGCTCAGGTCGGCGATCACCACGCCGGCGCTCGTGCCGCACGGGTAGAGCGTGCCGGTCTGAGTGTCGAGCGCGACGTTATGCGCGTTGCGGAAGATCGAGGCCCCCCACGTCTGCACCAACACCGGGTTGTCCGGATCGCTCAGGTCGATGATCTGCGCGCCACCACCGCCCTCGGTCACGACGTACGCGTACTCCCGATAGGTGCGGATGTCACGCCACGTGGAGTTCGGGCCCGGGAAGAAGCCACGCTCGATCGGGTTGGACGGATCCGAGCAGTCGACGACGTAGGTGCCGACCGTCGCTCCCAACAGCGCGTACTCTTTGCCGGTCGGGCTGACATAGCCCCAGACGTCGTTGAACGTCCGACCGGGCGGATCGAAGCGCGACATGAGCGATGCGTTGCGGCTCTGGGCCGCGGCATCGAAAGAAGAGACGGTCAACGCCGCCAGACCGACGCAGCACGACAGGGAAGCTCTCAGCATATTGACTCGCAAGCTTGCGGGGGACGAGCAGGCGCGCGGGATTGTAGCAGGCCACCGCCAGCAATCTGCGGAGACCATTCCCTGACGGTTCCCTGATTCTGCCGTGAGGGTTACTCAGCGGCCCGGGGCCGACACCCGCTGGCGCGATGCGATGGCGACCCTGCCAACCAGCGATGCCTTCGGCCCTTCCCAGCCGGGGTGTGCCGGCGCACCGCGGAGAGCCGAAACAAGGTGGTGATTTCGTCGCTTTTCGGCATGAGGACACCGAGGTCAGCCCCATGACGCGCTCGCCGACCCCACGCGCCGGCCGGCGCCGCCCGCCCGAACCCAGCCAACCGCTCGAGGTGCGCCGCCTGCAGGCGGAGCTCGCGCGCCGTGAGTACCAGGCCAAGGTCGCGCACCGCCGCACCGGCAAACCTCATCCCTACGCGGTCGCGACACCGCCCCACCGGCCCGGTCGCTTCGCCTGGCTCTCTCGCCTGCTCGCCCGATGCCGTCGCTGGATCGCCGAGCGCACCCACGCGCCGGCGCCAACGCGCCGCGGCCCCGACGCGCCCGACGAGCCGCTGCCGCGCGCGACTCCAAGTGAGCCGCCAGAGTGGGTCGAGCGCGGGCGCATCGCGATCGACCGCGCCATCGCCTACTTGCCGCTGTCGTCGGCGCGCACGCGTCGCGTTTTGGTCTGCGCGCCGGGCCCGTTCCCATCGCCCAGCGGCGGGCACGTCGCTTGGGAATCGCGACACTTGCTCGAGGGCGGCCTCGACGTGCGCATCCTGGCCTCAGCCGGCGCCCGCACAACCGGGCTCGACTCTTCGGAGCGGTTGCTCATGCGCCGCGCCCGCAGCTACGCGGCCAACGAGGCCAGCGCCGCCAAGGACCTAGCGTTCTGGGAGCAGAAGAACCCCGAAGGCCTCGCGACCGTGCAGCGCTGGGTGGGCACGCCGCCTGAGCTCCTCACGCGTATGCTCGCGTTCGCCCGCGCCGGAGCGGCACTGCGACCCCGCTACGTGCACGGCTTCGGCGTCGCCGACTCTGGCTCCATCGCGCGCGGCGCGGCCGCACTGCTCAACGTGCCCTACGGAATCACGATCACCGGGCGCGAGGCGCGCGCTCCACACGGCAATCTCGAGCAACGAGTGGCCCTGTTGCGCGACGCCGCGGTCGTCACGGTGGATTGTGCGAACACCGCCGAAACCGTGCTCCAAATCACGGGCGGCGCGGTGCAGCACCTCAACATCAAGGCCCCGGCGGTCTTCTGGGAGCCGCCGCGACTGATCGTGCCGAAAACGACGCCTCGCGCCCTGATCGCGCCGCCGATCCACCGCGGCGCGCTGGTCCAGCTTGCGGACGCAGTCAAGCAGGTCCACGACGGCGGGAGCGAACTCGAGGTCGAGATGCTAGGCAAGGCGAAGACCGCCCCGGGCTCGGCGCGCGACATCCTCGGCGCGCGTCTCGCCGAGCACGGGCTGGAGCACCTGATGATGTCTCCGCCTGAAGACGACGCGACGCCATTGCGCGATCATGTCGCGCGGGCCTCGATGCTCGTCGCGCTCCATCGACACCGCGACGAGCCGGACACGGCAGGGATCGCCGTCGCCGTTCTCGCAGCGATGGCAGCGGGCCTGCCGATTGTCGCCCACCGCGGCGGCGCCCTCGAAGAGGTGATCCGCGATCAGGAGGAGGGCCTACTCGTCGACCCCAGTGACGTGCGCGGCCTGGCGCGGGCCATCGCCCGGCTCGCAACCGACGCCGACCTGCGCCGGACGCTCGGCACGGCGGCAGGGGAGCGCTTTGAGAGCGAGTACTCGCCCGACGCGTCGGGCGCCGCGATGCGTAGCCGCATCCGTACGCTGCTCGGCATTGAGCGGCGCCGGAACCCGCAGCGCTAGGCCCCTCACGCCACGGGGTGCCCTCAAGCCTCAACGCGCACAACACCAGTGTGGGTGAGTTGACCACCCGGTTGGGCGGCGATAGCCTCCCGCGCCCTTTCGGTCGCTGACCCCTCGTCTCCGCACTCGCCGGCGGCCGATGACCGATCTAGTGTTGCGTCTCCGAAGTTCGTCACATATGTCGCCGGCCCTCTGCGCCGTTCGCCGCGTAGCGTCGCCTCAACTTGTCCACCAACAAGCCCTGCGGCGACAGCGCCTTGCGAACAACACAGATTCCTCGCCGACTTGTGCACCGAACTTCGGAGACACACCACTAGCAGGCCGTTGAAGCCCACCCTGCCATGGCCGTCCGCCTGATCTACAACCACATCGCCCACCACGCGCGGTGTTCTGGCTACGACCAGCTCGCCAAGTACGTCAACGGCGAGGCCTACGTGCAAGAGGGCCTGCCCAACAAGCTCGCCGAGAGCATCTCGTGGAAGCGCATCCGCAACATGCCGTACTATCGGTCGGCATGGTACGGCGGGCCAGCGCTGCGGCGCGAAATCGAGATCTGTGTGCGCATGCTGGTGCCACAGCGGACGATCTACCATTTCCTCTACGCCGAGAACGACCTGCGCTGCACGTCGCTTTGGCGGCTGCGGTGGAACAACAAGATCGTCGGCTCATTCCATCAACCGCCCGAGTTCCTCGACGCGCACGTCGAAGACAAGCGCTACATCAAGGGCGCTAGCGCGGCGGTGGTCATGTCACAGTCGCAGGTGTCGTTCCTCGAGCAGTTCCTGCCGGCGAAGCGCATCTACCACGTGCCACACGGCGTCGACACCAAGTACTGGTGCCCCGACCCGGCGGTGCCGCGGTGGGAGCATCCGACATTCCTCGTCGTCGGCCAATGGCTGCGCGACATCGAGATGATCGTGGCCACGGCGCGGGCAATGGAGACGGCCGAGCCGTCGGCGCGCTTCCACGTGGTCACGTTCAAAGAACACGCGGCACAGTTCGAGGGGCTGAGCAACACCAAGGTCATGTCCGGGATCCCGGACGCGCGTCTCCTCGAGGAGAACCGGCGCTGCCTGGCCCTGTTCCTGCCACTGAAGCTGGCGACGTCCAACAACGCCGTCCTCGAGGCGATGGCCTGCGGCACGACCGTCGTCAGCACGCGATCGGGCGGCACGCCAGAGTACGTGGACGACACCGGGATTCTGGTCGAGCCGGGCGACGTCGACGGCGCGATTGCCGCGCTGCGGTCGCTGATCGCCGACCGCGACCTGGCCGAGCGGCTCGGCCGCAAGGCGCGCGAGCGCACCCAGACCCACTACTCTTGGGAAGTCGTCGGCGAGCAAATGAACGTGGCCTACCGCGACATCCTATGACGCTTCGGCGCGGCGAGCCGTGAAGCTCCTCTACGTCGTCCACCAGTTCTTCCCAGAGTGCTACTCAGGCACCGAGCAGTACTGCTTGGCAGCTGCCCGCGAGGGACGGCGCCGCGGTGATGAAGTCGTCGTGCTCTCGCTCGACCCCGACTTCAACCGGCCGCGCGTGCCACTGCTCGTGCACGACAAGCCCTACGACGACTTCCGCGTCCTGCGCTTGCGGCATTGGTGGGCGATACAGCCCAATGAGACCCGCCGCGACTACGAGAACCCGCTCGTCGCCGCGCGCTTTGCCCAGATCCTCCGCGAGCTTGCCCCCGACGCGGTCCACTTCTTTCACCTGCGACGGCTCGGCGCGGACCTGATCGAGGCAGCGCGCGACGTCGGCGTCCGCAGCGTGGTCCACCTGATGGACTACTGGTACGTCTGCCCGCGCTTCACGTTGCTGCGCCGCGACGGCACCCTGTGCGAGGGCCCGCCGGACGGCGGGCTCGGCTGCGTCCCCTGCTACAGCCCCGAGCTCGAGCACCTCGTGGCCACTCCAGAAACCCGGCAGCTCGCGGCGAGCTTTGCGCAGAGCAAGATGCGCCGGACTCTGCAGGGCCATCCTCCCGGGCGCTTGGTCGCTCTGCTGCAGCGCAAAGACACCTTGATGCGGCAGCTCGCCCGCGCCGACGCCGTCATTGCGCCGTCGCGATTTCTCGCCGCCATGTTCGAGCGCAACGGCTTCCCGCGCGATCGCATCCGCGTCGTGCCCTACGGCCTCGAGCCAGGGCGCGTGACCCGAGCCGACGTGGCACGCCCACGCAGCCCATTGCGCGTCGGCTTCTGCGGCGTGCTATCGCCATGGAAGGGCCCCCACCTCGCGGTCGAGGCGGCCCGGCAAGTGCCGGGACCTTTGACCCTCACGCTGCACGGTCGCACGGACGAGAACGAGTTTGCCGACTACATCCGCGGCGTGATGGCCAAGGCACAGGACGACCCGCGCATCACGTTCGCGGGTGAGTATGGCGCCGACCGACTGAGCGCCGTGCTCGCCGAGCTCGACCTGCTCGTGGTTCCTTCCACGTGGTATGAGAACACACCGTTCGTGATTCTCGAGGCTCTCGAGGCCGGACTACCCGTCGCGGCCGCCGATCTCGGCGGCATGGCGGAGATCATCGACGAAGGTCGCAATGGCTTTCTGTTCAAGAGCGACGACCCCAGCTCGCTCGCCGCGATCCTACGCCGCTGCCTCGAGGAGCCGAACCTGCTCACCGGTCTCAAGCCCGAGCCACCGGGCTCGATCGCGACCAACTACGACCGCTTCCGCGAGGCGTACAGCACTCCATGAGCGACGCGCCGCGATGCGAGCGACGGCGGAGAGATATGGCCGCTTTTCGCCTCCCGAGCCGATAACCTGCGCAGCCAGTGGTGTTCCGTCAACAAGAGCTCCTGGACCGACTCGTCGCGATCGAGCAGCGGCTCGATCGCATCGAGAGTGCTGTGGCCGACGCCCATGACTCATCCGGCCTGCACGCCGAGCTGCGCGCCAAGGACGAGCGCATCGACGCGCTCGCCGAGCAGGGCCTGCACGCGCTGGAGCTCCTGGCGCAAGCACGACGCGAGCTCGCCGACCTCAAGAAGGAGGCCGGCAGCGCGTGATCCCCACGCCCGCCGCCGCTGTCCTGCTGTGGCCGGCGCTGTGGGTCTACGGGTTCGCGCTGGCCGGCGCCGCGACCCTGCTCGACGCGCTGGCATGGCCTTGGCTCGCCACGCGGCGGCGTCCGGATCGGCCTGAAGACGAGGCCCCGCCGACGCTCGACGCGTCGCTGATCGTCCTCAACTACGAGGGCGAGCACTTCCTGCGCGAGCTGCTGCCGAGTCTTCAGGCCACGGTTGCCGCGGCGCCGGGCAACCACGAGATCCTGGTCGTCGACAATGGCAGCACCGACGGGTCGGCGGCGCTGGTCCGCGACGAGTTCCCCGGCATCAAGCTCATCGCCCTGCCGGAGAACCGCTTCTTCATCCGGGGTAACCGCGCCGGTGTCGAGGCCGCACAGGGCGACGTGCTGGTCTTCGTCAACAACGACATGCGCGTCGAACCGGGGTTTCTGAGCGAGCTGCTCGCGGGGTTCGGCCCCCCCGACGTGTTTGCCGTCACCGCGCGCATCGACATGGACGGCGAGCGGGTCGAGACCGGCAAAACGCGCGCCGAGTTTCGCCGCGGCGCCTTCCACTTCGTGCAGTCGCGCGCCGACAACGACGGCATCCACGCGGAGTCAACGATTCCGGCGCTTTGGGCCGGCGGCGGCAGCAGCGCCTTCGACCGGCGAAAGTTCACCGCGCTCGGCGGCTTTGAAGACCTCTACGAGCCGTGCTACGTCGAGGACTTGAGCCTGTCGTACCGCGCCTGGCGCCGCGGTTGGCGCGTCCTGTTTGCACCGGCGGCCGGCGTGCACCACGTGCACCAAGGCACCTCGCGTCGCGTGTTCGGCCACACCGCGGTGGCCCGCCTGCAACGACGCAACCGCGAGCTGTTCTTCTGGCGTGCGGTCACCGCCCCACACATGGTCTGGTCGCACGCTCTGTGGCTGCCGTGGAACGCCCTCAAGGACGCGAAGCGCAAGGCCGCGGTTGGGCTGGGCGACCAGTTCCGAGCCCTGCTCGCCGCGGTGCCGCGCATGCCATTGGCACTGAAGGAGCGCCAAGCGTTGCGCGCGCAGGCCCGGCGTGGCGACCGCGAGACGCTGCGCCTGGCGTCCTCGGTCGCCAGCCACCGCCGCGCGGCGACCAACCGGCCCATCCGCATTCTGTCCCTCGGCACCGCCGGCACCACCGCTGCGCCCGGCGCCGACGTGTTGCTGCATCAGCTCGACACGCCCGAACGGTCCACGCCCCCGGTCACCGATCTGCTCGGTGTCGTGCCCCGCGAGTTCTGGGGCAGCGTCGCCGACGCGACGCTGCGCGATGCCGTCATCGACCGACTCCGCGAAGTCGACTACGACGTGATCGTGTGGCGCGACCTCCACGCGCTCGCCGTAGCCCCTACCGGCCTCGCGGCCGCGCCGTCGATCCTCTGCTTGCCGCCGTTGGCGCCACCCGCCGACGCCGTCGAGCGCTGGCGCTGGCAGCGCTTTGTGCTTGGGCTAGCGGGACGCGTCTCGGCCGTCGCCTGCACCGCGGACGCCGACGTCCAGCGCCTGGCGGAGTGGCGCCCGGCACTGCCACTGCATCGCGTGGACGACGACGGGGGCCCGCGCCTCGCCGAGCTCGCGCGCCTCCTGTCACAAGAAGCCCGCGGCGCGCTCTGATCCGCGCCCCACGCGCCGCTCGGCGACACGGCGATCGTCAAGCCCGCGCCCGTTACGCGTCGAAATGCTGGCGGACCAGCGCGGCAACGCGCGCGACCGCTGCGTCCATGCCAAAGCGGCACTCGACCAGCTCGCGGGCCGCGTCGACCAGCGGTGTGACCTCACCAGCCACGACGCGCGCCAGGGCCTGGACACCGTCGGCCGCGGTCTCGACACGCAGGTAGTGCACGCCGTCTTCGATCGGCAGAGCCTCGACCGCGACCGCGGTGGCAAGCAATGGGCGGCCAAAGGCGAACGCCTCGAGCGCCTTGATCCTGGTACCGCCGCCGGACCGCAACGGCGCGTAGACCGCTGCGGCCTCGCGGTAGTGCGCCGCAAGATCGTCGACGCGGCCGGGCGCCTCGGCGCCGGCAGTCTCGGCGAGCGCGCGCACCGCGCCTGCCGGATCGGCGCCGACGCACCGCACCCGCAAGTCCGGCCAACGGGCACGCAGCACCGGCAAGTGCTGTTGGAGCAGCTCGCGGGCGGCTTCGAGGTTGGGCGGGTACTCATAGCTACCGACGAACAGCAACAGGGGCGCGTCGACGTTGGCCGACGGCGGCAGCCGCGGACGGGCGTCGAGATCGATCGCGTTTTCGACCACGTCGACGATCGCCGAGGGACAGAGCTCGAGGAGCCGGTCGCGGTCGAGCGCCGACACCGTGAGGCACAGCCGCGCCGCGGCGGCGTGGCGGGCCTCGAGCCGCGCCATCAAGCCACCCTCGATGCAGCGCACGACCCGCTCAGCAGGTCCCCGCGCCACCTGGTCGGGGCGACGCAGGACCGCGGACTCGACGTTGTGCAAGTGAAACAGGCGGGGCTGGGTCACCTCGGTCGGCACCGCTGGCAACACGTGGCTACCGTCCAAGACCAGTAGATCGACGCCTGACCCCAGCAGCTGACGCACCGCGTCGCGCGACGCCGGCTCCCAACGCCGCCCCAGCACCTCCGAGCGACCGCGGGCCCAGGTGGCGAGCTTGCGCCGCGCCGAGGGCGCCGCGGCGAGCGCGGCCGGCACCGGCAGGGCCGGCACGCCGATCGCCGCCACGTCGTGATCCGCGAGGGCCATCTGCGGCACCGCGAGCGTCACGTCGCCGACTTGCTGCAGCCCGCTGAGCAGAAGCCGCGAGCGAATCCGTCCACCGTGGCTCGGCGGATGGGGCAAGTACGGCGCCAGCATCAAGATACGCAACGGAGCTCAGATCGGGTCGCGACGGCGGAGGCTCTGCAGTGTGAACTGGCCCCGTTCCGTGTGGAACGCCAAAGCGCAATTCGGCCGGGGGCCGTGGATCAGCGCTCGTGATCTCGGTGCTGCGTTGCGCCGGCGCCGCGGATCGCCTACACCGCCCGCCGCCATGCGGCTGAGCCTCGTCATTCCCACCCTCAACGGCATGCCGCTCTTGGAGCAGGTTCTCGATGCGGTCGAGCGACAGCCTGGCGCCGACGCACGCGAGCGCGTCGCCGTCGATAGCGGCTCGACGGACGGCACCGTCGACTGCCTGCGCGCGCACGGTTTTGCCGTGACCTCGATTCCCAAGCGGGAGTTCAACCACGGCGCGACCCGCGACGTGGCGATCGGCAAGACCAGCGGCGACGTGATCGTGCTCCTGACGCAAGACGCGATCCCCGCCGATGACGCTTGGCTGCCGAGCCTGGCCGCCGTGTACACCGACCCCGAAGTCGGCGCGGCGTACTGCCGCCAGCTACCGCGCGAGGACTGCAACCCCTTTATCGCACGGCGTCTGCGTGAATGGACCGCGGGCAAGACCGAGCCGGCGGTCCAGCAGCCGGCGCGTGCCGACGAGTTCGAACAGCTCGAGCCGATGCAGCGGCTGCAGCGCTGCGCTTATGACAACGTCGCCGGTAGCGTGCGCCGCACCGCCTGGGAGCAGCATCCGTTCGGCTGGCGTCGCTTCGGCGAAGACGTGGCGTTCGGCAAGCGCCTCATCTTGGGCGGCTATCGCATCGTGTTTCAGCCGGCGAGCACCGTCATCCACAGCCACAACCGCACGCCGCGCGCCGAGGGGAAGCGGATCTACTGCGACCACGCCAACCTCAAAGACCTGTTCGGCGTGCATCTTGTGCCGACGTGGACCAAGTTCCGCGAGAACGTGCGCTGGGCCCGCGCGCACTACGCAGCCGAAGTCGGCAAGCTCGAGCTCGAGGGCCCCGCCGAAGCCAAGCTGCTGGAGTGGGCACGCGGGTACGCCTGGTGGTCGGCCGTCGGTATGTACTTGGGGGGCAACGCCGACCGGATGCAGCGCGGATGGCGCGCGCCGCTCATGGGCTGCGTCGACCGATGGATGCGCAAAGGTATCTAACGCGGTTCGGCGCAACTGAGATCGGTGCGCGGTGCGCCGCCTTTCGTAATCGCCTCCTTTGGAGCCTCTTAGGACAGAGAGGCCTTTGTTAGCCGAGTCGCGAACGCGGAATTCCTCCAGCGTCGAATGTTTTTGAGAACGGCCGGATTCTCGGCCTCGCGCGTCTGGAACAGGCCCCTCAGCCCAAGCATGCTGCTCCGCTCTCTCGCCGAGCCGGGGCCTCGCCACGGCCTGGCGGACCGCGCCCGGAAGGACCGGGCTTCGGACTTCGCAACCATGACGCACACCTTTCTCGCGCGCGCTTCCGCGCTCGCGCTTCCCTTCCTCCTGGCCGCACCGGCCATCGGGCAGACCACGTTCAACCGCACGTCGCCGGCGGGCGGCAACCTCTCGGAGCTGGCCTACTGGACCACCGAGCGGGTCTTCGTGAACGTGTTCAACCGCGCTGCACCGTGGTGGTCGCAAAAGACCACCAGCTCGGTCTGGCAAACCTCGGAGCCGCTCGACGTCGACGCCGACGGCTGGGTGCGCTCGCTCCGCTCGGAGCAAGCCGCCGGCACGCTGATGTTCCGCGACTCGGCGGGGCACTACCCCGACGGCCGCTACCACGTCACTTACGACGGTGACGGCGACCTGCAGCTGGGCTTTGACGCCCGCGAAGTGCGGCGGTCGCCAGGGCTCATCGAGATCGACGTGTCGCCGAGCGACGCCGGGATCTACGTCAAGCTCGTCCGGACCAACCCGGCGGACCACCTACGCAACATCCGCATCGTGCACCAGCGGCACCTGTCGATGACCAGCGAGTTTCTGCCGATCCTCAAGCAGTCGGTTGCCGGGTACCGCGAGCTGCGTTTCATGGACTTCCAGCGCACCAACAACTCGCCGATCCGCGAGTGGAGCGAGCGCACCAAGCCCAGCAGCTACACCCAGGACGCGCCCGGCGGCGTGGCACTCGAGCACATGATCGATCTGTGCAACGAGACCAACTCGGATCCGTGGGTCTGCATCCCGCACATGGCGAGCGACGACTACATCCGCAACTTCGCCCGCGTGGTGCGCGACCGCATGCGGCCAGGCCTCCAGGTCTGGGTCGAGTATTCCAACGAGGTTTGGAACTCGCTGTTCACGCAGCACGCGTGGGCGCAGCAAGAGGGTCTGCGGCTCGGCCTGTCGACGTCGCCCTGGACCGCGCACATGCGCTACTACGCGCAGCGCTCGGTCGACATCTTCGACATCTTCGAGCAGGAGTTTGGCGGCACCAACCGGATAGTCCGCGTGCTCGCGTCGCAGAACGCCAACCCGTGGGTGGGCGAGCAGATCATGGACTGGCAGAACGCGCACCAAAGCGCCGACGTGCTGGCCGTGGCGCCCTACTTCGGCGGCGGGCTCGGTGACCCGGCCACGCAGTTCCAGATCCAGAGCTGGACCACCGAGCAAGTGCTCACCTACTGCTTCCGCGACGTCGACGCGTCGATGGACACCGCGCGGCAGAACGGCGACAACGCGAGTTCGCGCGGGCTGCGGTTGGTCGCCTACGAAGGTGGCCAGCACTTGGTCGGCTGGGGCGGTGCCGAGAACAACACGCAGCTCGAGGCGCTGTTCCACAGCGCCAACCGCCACCCGTGGATGTACGTGATCAACCTCAGCTACTTGGGCAAGTGGCTGCGGTCCGGCGGCACCGACTTCGTCTACTACAACACGACCTCGGCGTTCAGTAAGTGGGGCTCTTGGGGCTCGCGCGAGTACTCGGACGACGATCCTTGGCGGTCGCCGAAGTTTCTGTCGATGCTGCACTGGGTGATCTGGAACAAGCGCACCTGGTAGTCGCTGGCTGCGGCCGCGCTGCCTACTGCAGCGTGACCCGCAACGCGTCGCTAGTGGTGTGATTCAGGAATCTGGGGCCTTATCCACGGCCCTCAGCGCCGCTCGCAGCGTTGGGTCGTCCTCGCCGTATCCACCAATATGCCTGCGGCGACCCGCCTTGCGACCGGCGCCGATGTCTCGCGGATAAGG
>JBCCGH010000054.1:0-53150 GCA_039029375.1 Planctomycetota bacterium | reverse complement strand
TTACACTCCTGAACCTGATCCACCTCGAGCATCCTCACCGCCCTTGCTGAGGTCCTAGACACCCCCAGCTTGGCGGTCTCAGTGCCGGGGTGGGTCAGGTTTCAGCTGGCGGCCTGGGTCAGTTTCAGGATGGCGTCTCCATCCTGGGGGTACCCCAGCTTGCGCAGCCAACGCTCGATTCACTGACCCAACGCACGACACAGCCACTCCACTTCCTCTCCACTCGGCTCCGGCGCACCGTGGAACTCCCCACGCTCTCCCCACGACCGAAACTCAAAGCGGCGGTCGGACGCCCTCGGTTCAGTCGCGCCACGCAGTGCCGTCCCACTCCCAAGTCTGCGAACTACGAATGCCGGGGACCCCGCCGCCAAACAAAACGACACGGCCCCGTGCAGCGTCGTACGCCGCTTGTTTGGCGGCTAGTTAAACCAAACTAGGATTTGGTCTTCGTACACTTCCAGGCGGTTGAACGAGCCCCCACCAGAGACATTCGCCCAGGCCCACACCACGACCTCATGCGGTCCTGGTGCGGATGGTGTGCTGTCCGAGTTCATTGGGAAGCTGGCACACATGACGCGAGCGCTTTCCGAGCCCAAGCCGTTGTTGACGTACTTGATCTGTTGCTTTCCGACGGTGCCGAGCGCTTGGCCGTCGACGGTGATCCACAGGTAGATATCACCACTATCGTGGAGCGATCCGGCTGGGTCGAAATGCGCCTGCATTCTCGCCTTGGCTGTAAGGAAGACCGGCTCGTTGCCGGGGAGCGTGATCGTCGCTCTGGCCAGAGGGACAGGTTGCACTGTGCCGTTGATGGCTCCGTTGGGGCAACTGGGTTGACCTGTACTCGTAGCCCAGCACCATGGAGATCCTAACATCGGCGATATCGGGCAACATGAAGTGGCGTCGGACGGGACGAGTTGCGCGGGAAGACTGGGGAGATGGAGCAGGGGCGCCGATCCGGAGATTGTTGAGTTCGCAACGGTGATGAGGCGAGCGTCCGCGCCCACTTTGTAGTTCACGCAGTTGCAGACCGTCGATGACGGGGCTGCCGATGGGCAGTACTGCCCGCTTGGCAGTGGAACGCACTGCCCGCAGAAAAACAGGCGTGTCGCCTCAAGCGTCCTAACGTCCTCCTGCTGGGAGGGCCCGTATCGATGCACGTAGATGGGGGCCTGCACCTCGGCGAAATCAAAAAGGTCGTTGATGCCCCACGTGCCTTCGTGGGTATTGAAACAGGCGCCGTTCTGATAGATGCCAAGCAGGGCGTCGCCGGATGCTCCGTCACGATACACGTTGCCAGACGCCAGCGTGGTTGTGTGAGCCTGCTCGAGAGGCGGCATCGCGTTGGAGAGAACCGTCATCGTAGGCAACTCCGTAGCATGGAATGCCCCGGGGCAGCAGGACGTCGCCCTGGTCTGGGCGTAGGTGATATGATCTGAGTCAGCACCCAGAACGGCCTCTGTGGAGCGGCCGCCCATCCCCCTGATGATGGCCAGTCCCGACGCCGCATTGACTTCGAAACCTCCCCAGGCTCTCGTTTCCTGTGCGTAGAGCACGAAAGTGTGGATACCGGCGGTTAGGTCAACAAGACCGATGCACTGGAAGCTGTGGGACGCGGGGTTGTCGAGATACCGAATACGGCACGAGTTGGTGACGATGGTAGGTTGGGGAGAAGGCGAGGAGTGAAGTCCGACATAGATCAGAGGTTCGCTCTTGTTGCCCAGTGGATCAATCGAGCCGTCGGCGACCACGAGGACCGTCTCCGCGCTATCAAGCGACAGCGTGGCACTGAGAACGGTTGTCGGCGGAACGCTGGAAGCGGGACCGATGGGGATCACCCAATCCTGTGACGTTCTCTTGAAGACGATTTGAGCACATGGCTGGATGCCCAGAGCCACGAAGAAGACTACGCATAGAGGCGTGATTCTCACGGAAGCACCTTTCGGCCATCTGCAGAATTGATGCGATCTCCTGCCGCAGGTGGCAATGGAAACGTAAGTATCGCGAGCGTCGTGCTCGCTCAGTGCTTGGGCGCACTTGAGATCGTTGCCGTCGGTTCGCTTGGCGCACTAGGTGCGTCTCACCAAATCACGAGCTTATGTATCTTCGTTCGGCCCGGCCGCACGACGCCGTTCAGGCCACCACGGAACCGGTGTCGCCATGTTCGTTCCCCGCACGGCTCTCGCTGCCTGCCTGCCTGCCTGCCTGCCTGCCTGCCTGCCTGCCTGCCTGCCTGCCTGCCTGCCTGCCTGCCTGCCTGCCTGCCTGCCTGCCTGCCTGCCTGCCTGCCTGCTGCTCGCCGGCGCCATGACCCCGATCCTCGGCGCGGCACGCGATCTCCCGACGGACCTGCGCGGCTGCTCGCCCGTCATCGCGCCGCACGACGTCCCGCCCTGAGTCTCCGCCAGCGCCGCACTGCTCTGCGTCCACTACCGCAGCAACAACGAGGCCGAAAGAGTGTTCGTGTTCGCCAGTGCCGCCGCGGGGGCAGGCGGCACTGGATTTCTGGATTTCGAGGCTGCCGCCCGCCGGGCACGGCCGGGGCTAGCCCGGATCATGCACGACCATCACCGCGACACGAGGCACGCACATCAACGTCCACATAGAGCTCTGCTCCTCGCAGGGTTTTTGATTCGCGAGTGTCACGCCGCAACCGCTCGGGGCCCAGGCCCCCATTGTTGGGATCCCACTGCACGGCACGCCCGAGTTCGCGCGCCGCCGTCCGCGTGTCTCAGGAAATCACGCCATCGTCGCCGACGAGCGCGCGGGGTGAGATCACGCGACAGCCACGAACTCCGTGCTCTGCGCCGTCGTCGAATCGAACCGGCCCACCGCTAGGTCGGGGGCGCCGTCGCCGTCGACATCGCCCAACACCAGACTCAAGACAAAGCCACTGACACTCGGCAGGCGGACCGCCGGGGCGTCGTTCGTCGTGCCCGGCCCCTCGTTCAGCAGCAGGCGCAGCGGCGCGCCGTAGCGGCCGCCTTCGACGAGGTCGAGATCGCCGTCACCGTCCACGCCACCCAGTGTGACCACGCCGGTGGTCTCGGATCGGAACGGCCGCCAGTCGAACTTCTCGTCAAAGCGACCGGCTCCCTCGTTGCCGTAGATCTTGTTCCGCCCAGAGTTGGCGCACACCAGGTCCAGGTCGCCATTGCCGTCGAGGTCGCCGAGCGCGACGTCTGCCGCGGCACCGACGCCGCCAACCGGCCGATCAACGTCAACGGATCCAACACCACGCGCGTCGAACCGTCACGCTTTGCGCCGCTTGAATCCACACACCACCTTCCGCCCGTCCACACTCAGCCTCATCCGCTCCAGCACCACCGCCGGTCGCGCCGCATACCGGCACAGCTTCTCCAGCCGCTCCCGGGACCCCGCCGGCACATACACCCCGCCGTGCAGCGAATACTCCCCCCACCGTCGCGCAAAGGCCACCGCGCCCGTCCCTGCTCACCCGGCGCTTGGCCAAAAGGGGAGACCGAGCCTTTTCTTGCTAGCGGCCACTGTCAGCCGACGGAACCCAGCTCAGCAGAATTTCTGGCGCCCCTCTTTGTGGCCGGCATCCGCACGGCCGGGTGGCATCCCGAGCAATGCGTCCTGATCCAACAGCTTTCAGCTTGACGGAGAGGGTGGCGCGGCTATCGTCTAGTCCTACAGGGAGCGACAGGCCCCTCGGCTGAAGTGGCCTAGCGCCTAAGCCAAGACCCACGGAGAGGCTCGAGTGAGACGCCAAGTATGCGAAGCGCTCTGTCTTGATAGCGCCGGCGGTGATGGACTTGCCGAGGAGATCAGCCAGGTTGTCGCCATCGATGGCGACAACGCTATCCAGGCGGAGATCATCCTTATCGCGCGAACGGGAGAGGCAAATGTTGTCATCCAAACGCAGGTAAGCAACGACGGCACCAATTGGAGCGACCAGGGCTCGCCCCAGAGCATGAACGCGATCGGGAGGAAGGTGCTTACGGCCGTCGGATCGGTTGCAGCCGCCTTTTCCCGGCTCCACTTCTCGGTATCTGGCGCCGGAAAGGCCATTCTCGACGCCCACGTCGCCGTGTCTGAACAATGATGTCAGCGAGAGACTCTGCGGCGATTTCACCCAGGGTGCTGCGGTGGCCGGAACGAGCCCGATTGAGCGCTTATGGTCCCACGACACTCTTTGCATGGAGAAACGACAGTGAACCACAAGGTGTGTGATGCTCTCTGTCTCGACACGGCAGGGACTGATGGGCTTACGAGCGATGTGAGCCAAGTTGTGGCGATGAACGGCTACAACGCCGTCCAAGCAGAAGTCATCATCTACGCCCACACGAGTTCAGGGGCGCTCACCATCCAGACCCAAGTGAGTAATGATGGTGTGAATTGGGAGAACCACAGCACCGCGAGCACCATCGCGGCCGGGACCATCGGACGCGAAGTGCTCGGAGTCTCTGACCAGCTAGCAGCTGGCTTCGCCCGCATCTACTTCAGCCTTGCTGGAAGCGGCAAGGTCATCCTGGACGCCCATCTAGCCATCTCGAAGCAGTAGTCCATCTCAAGGAACGCAGCGCCATGATCCACAAAGTCTGTGACGCCCTCTGTCTTGACACGGCAGGCACCGATGGTCCCACGTCAGAGTTCAGCAAGGTCGTCTCCGTTGAGGGGATGAACGCAGTTCAGGCGGAACTCGTGATCTACGCCTACACCTCGGGCACTAACGCCCTAAGCATTTACACTCAGGTGAGTAACGACGGCACGAACTGGCAGAACCTCGACCCCACGGCTCAGACCCTCGACGGCATCGGCCGGAAGCTCCTCAACGCTGAGACCTCCGTCGCAGCATCCCTCGTTCGGCTGTACTTCTCGCTTGGTGGAAGCGGGAAAGCCGTTCTCGACGCCCACGTCGCGGTTTCGTCGCAGTAGGTTGGCTGCTGTGGTCGCGCCTAGCTACGAGCCTCGGGCAGGCGTGCGCGAATGGCTCAGGTCTCGATGTGCCCGCCTACCCTGCTGTTGCGCCTCCATCTCCGAAGGTGTGGACGAAGCCACCCGCAGTGACGAGGCAAGCTCGCCCCTGTTGTCGAGCAAGTGCTCCCGGTGCGCGGGCAGCAGAATCTCCGTCCCAAATCTGGCAAAACGACACAGTCCTCTGTCCGCAATGGCGCTGTTCGCAGGCGCTACGCCCGTTCGAGGCCGCCGACCCGAAACGGCTGAGCTAGCTTCCACGAGAACTGATTCTCCGATCCCGGTCATGGTGTCGGCGGCTCCCTTGCGAGCCCAGCAGTAGCCGCCGTCGACGGTTGCCCGACCGCCATGATCTCACGCAAATACCAGTCGGTCCCGGTCATCATGGATTCAGCGCCACCACTCCTCGCCCCTCCGGTACACCCGTATCGCCCATTCGGGTTCCCAGACGTGTATCAGCGTCGAACTCTGCGGTCTTTTGGGGCCGTGGGGGACGGGCAGACGGACGATACCCAGGCGATCCGCGCAGCCCTTCGCGACTTGACACCAACGACGGTATCTGTGGGGCTGGGACTCAGCCGCATCAAGCTGTTGACGGGAGAGGGACTCTTCTACTCCGTTTCTGGAAACATCGATATGCCAGAGGGGCTTGATCTGGAAGACGCAACGTTCATCCAGCGGGACCCGGATCCGGGTGTGAATGTCTCTACACTCAGGACGCGCCCTGGTGCCCGAAGCCCTGGTGGGAGGACCGGGACAACTCGTCAGATCCGCTTGCGGAGGATTCGTGTCGTCGTAGGCAATGACGCGACCCTCGGGAACATCAGCGTGAACTTCGGGATCGAGATTCGAGACGCCGAAAACGTAATCTTGGAGGACATTGAGATTACGGGGGATAGAAAGTGTGTGGGGATATTTATTGTGTTCTCCGAGAATGTGAAAGTGATTCGACCCCACATTCACGACGTTCATTGGTCTCTCGATACCGTGACGCGCACCACGCGGGAGCAAGCCTCTGGCATAGAAGTGGATCGGTCGGAAAAGATTGATATACTTGAACCAACGATCGAGCGATTGGGGCGCATTGTGAGGCCTCCGTTCGGCGTTGTGCGTAAAGAGTACTGGAATACAGATGGGATCACGTTCGCTGGTTGCCGCCACTTTAGCGTCAGCGGCGGAAAGATCGACCAATGCGGGGAGTGCATCGATATTACCGGGCGTGACCCGCAGGAGCAGTTCGTCATACGAGGCGTCAACGTTTCAAACGCTGATAATGCCGGTATCAAAATTGCAAACTCCGCGCGTACAGGGATTGTCGACTCTTGTATAGCGGAGGGCTGCTACAATGGCTTCGGGGTTGGTGGCCCCGATTCTGTTGCCGCGGGCGCCCCCATACCCGTAGACGTGAGCGATATTCAGTTTAGCAATTGCCAGGCCATCAATAATGGTGTCAGGCCTACTATGGCGAGTGCCTTGCACCAAATCCCGTCGGCTGGCTTCGTTCTAGGTTTTCAGGGGTTCAAACCCGAGGTTCCGAGGGGGATTGTCTTCGTGGATTGCCTCGCCGCGAATCGCGAGGGGCAGCCGCCGGCCGACTTTGGTTTCAAGGGGGATCCCGGGCTGACTTTTAGGGTGTCATCAGATCCGCGTCAGAACCGGGCTCTAAACTGCCGTGTGATCAACGCAATTCAGGAAGTTTATCAAATAAGTTGGTACAGCCAGTTCGAGCAGCCTGGGTGGGTCTAGGGCGCAATCATGGCAGGGCCTGGCTGCTGCAGGCCCAGAAGGCCTGTCCGCTTGCGTTGCTGGGCGTTTGCCTTTGTCTGGCGATAGCTAGCTACATCAGGAATCATGCGCACTACTCAGGAGACGAGGCCTACTTCTTCTTCTTAAGTAGCCCTGGAGCGCATTCAGAAGGTTGGGTTGAGGCTAGGGTAGTGCGCGACTCGATGCGTGAAAGCGCATCAGAGATACGCAAGCAGCTGGTCGACGC
Organism: Planctomycetota bacterium; assembly: GCA_039029375.1. GTDB lineage: Bacteria > Planctomycetota > UBA1135 > UBA1135 > UBA2386 > JBCCGH01. The sequence goes on along the minus strand of JBCCGH010000054.1, from coordinate 46,216 downwards.
GACGGCGCCGGTCGAGCACTTTGAGGCAGCGCTGCATTATTTTGGGCTGCAGATCGAGCACCGAAACGACTATCCCGCAGTGGTGGCGATTTGGGCGTTGTCCGCGTCATTGGTGCGAACGTGTTTCGGCCAGTCTCGCATGGAAGAAGAGCTGCCCCATTATGTCGCTTATACCTTGACCACGGGTTGGTTTCTGTGCGGGGCCGCAGTCATTGGTGTCTATCTTGCCTTCGGCTACGCTGGACGGAGGCGACGAGGCCTTGCTGGGAGCATGGTCTTACACGCAGTGTTCATGACACTTATATGGAGTAGCGGCGGAGGCCTTCCCAAAGTTGACTTTGGTTGTCCGGCGCTTTCGACGTTCTTGGAGGGTTTCGGCGGCCTGGACACCGAGCTCAGTCCATTTGGCGTCGCTCCACGTTCGGTCTTCCTGTTGTTGATTCCTGCCTGGTTGACGATGCGGTGGCTAGAGCGCGACCGACTGGAGGTGGTGGTGCTTGCGCTGCTGGTTCTGATCCACTCGGGCCAGGGGGCGCTGTTGGTATGCGTCTCTGCGAGCCTCGATGCGATTTGTCGTCACGATCGGTTGAGGAGCCCGCTACGGTTGGTAGTGGTTGTGGGTAGCGTGTGGGTCATGGTTTCGCATTGGCTCCCTCTGCTGGGCACGGCAGGCGAAGCCTACTTCGTGGGTGGAGCCATCGCTCTGGTGCTCCTCCTGCTTCAGGTGAGATCCGTATGGAGGCGCCGTGTTGGGCGGCTCAGCCATAGTTGGGAGAGGAATCGTCGAAACGACCTGTTGCTCTCTGTAGCGGTTACTGGCTTGGGCCTCGGGATCGCGTGCATCTTACCGCGATCGTTGTCTGCGGACTTGGCGGCGCAGAGGTGGGGTGCCATTTTGTTGCAGGTGCTACTGTTTGGGTGCGTGACGTCAGCGGCCGATCGTCTGCCCGTCACACGGGCTCGACGGCGGAAAAGGCCGCGATGGGTGCTGGTCGCGGCGGCTGTGGCGGTGTTGGGGGGAGGCGTGGCAGTGGCGTACAAGAGCGGCGTAGCGTGGAGGCGCTGTACCTCGCGAATCGCCGGCGACGTCGCCGCCGCGGACCGCGTTTCAGTTGATGGCGTGGATTTCAGCGTTGACAATCAGCTGCACATTATTTGGTACGTGTTAGGCAAGGCGGTCCTGACCAGAAATCCGCGAGCGGACACTGTTCTTTTTGGCCGATTCAAGAATGGGTAGATCGGCCACACTCCCAAGCTCTCGGGCTACGCGGACCGCCTCCGCCTTCTGCTCATCACGGTCGGTGGAGGAATGCCAGCGGAACCTCTGTCCGCCAATCGAATTGCGCACCCTACCGCACCCGGGGCATCGCAGCACGTCCGCTCCAAGAACTCGCTTCATCAGCTCTGCCCACGAGTACCGACGCCGCGACCTCTTCGTCGGTACTCTCTCACCCTCGGATCGGCCGGCGTCACAACCACCTTCTGCTACCACCTCCTCCACCTCCGGCACCACCAGCTCCCGCCCACACGCGGCCGGCGCGAACACCCCGTGATAAGTCGTCAGATTCACCCGAGGCCGCGGCACCAACGCCGCCAACCGGCCGATCGACGTCAGCGGATCCAGCACCAGGTGCGTCGAACCGTCACGCCAGCGCCGCTTGAATCCATACACCACCTTCCGCCCGTCCGCACTCAGCCTCATCCGCTCCGGCACCACCGCCGGTCGCGCCGCATACCGGCACTGCTTCTCCAGCCGTTCCCGGGACCCCTCCGGCACATACACGTGGAGACGCCATCCTGAAACTGACCCAGGCCGCCAGCTGAAACCTGACCCACCCCGGCACTAAGACCGCCAAGCTGGGGGTGTCTAGAACCTCAGCAAGGGCGGTGAGGATGCTCGAGGTGGCTCAGGCTCAGGAATGTAAGAAGATGTACGCGTCGGGGGAGTCGATCCGCGCGATCGCGAAGTCGATGGGGATCGCCAGGAACACGGTGCGGAGCTATCTGCGCGGCGCCGTGCCGGGGGGGCACACGCTGCGGGCGCCGAGGGCGCAGCCAGTGGCGGAGAAGATCCGGCCAGCGATCGAGGAGCTGCTGCGAGACGAGCGACCGCTGGGAGCCCCTCGCAAGCAGAGGCTGACGGCCGCTCGGATCCATGAGCTTTTGCGCAAGCAGAGCCTGGCAGCGGCCCCGTCGACAGTCCGGGCCGTGGTGCGAGAGGTCCGCCAGCGGCTCGGAGACCCCCTCGACAGGGCTTACCTGCCGTTGGTTTACGGTCGAGGGCGCGATGCCCAGGTCGACTTCTTCGAAGGCGAGGTCGCCAGGCCGAGTCTACTCAGACCCGGTCAGTCCGTTCGTGGCACTGGGGCGCCCTCTGGTTGTGTTTCGCGTCCCGGGCAACCGTGGCCGTTGCACATTGGGTACCAGACGCGCCCGGCGGCGGCCTGCCGGGAAGACCCGTCACTCTGGAAGCGATCCGCATCGCGCCTATGATGAACGCTGAAACGCCGGCATGGCCGCGTTGGTCGCGCCGGTCGACAGGTGTCCAGCAGAGGAGTAGTCATGAAGCTCGTCGTAGCCATTGCCGTGATGAGTCAAACAGCCCTCGCGTTCGCTCAAGGCGCCGACGTCAGCACCCACTGTGACGTCACGAGCACCAGCTGCAACGTCATGTTGCTGAGCGAGAGGAGCCCGATCACCGACCCCAACAACACGTACAGCGACGTGTGGGGGTTTACTCAAGGGGTCGAAGACTGCGACCCTTCGACCCCAGCGCCGCGCGAGTATGCCTTGCTGCTCAGCAAATTGGGGGGCACCCACATTTTTGATTGCACCGACCCCATGAACCCCGTCGAGCTCCCGAGTTCGCCGATCCCGAGCGCAGCCGCGACGACCCCGTGCACGCCACCGATGCCGGCGAGCAACGAGACGTGGCGTGACGTGAAAATGTACCAATCGTACGCGTTCGTCGTGAGCGAAGCCCATTGTGGGCTACAGATCATTGATCTGACCGACCCTTTGGTGCCGACCGTCATGCATTGGGCTCAAGGTTGGAACCAGGCCCACAATCTCACCATCGATGAGGAGCGCGGGCTCGCCTACGTGATGGGGCCGGACCAGGGGTTGGCGGGGGGGATGCACGTCGTAGATATCACGACTCCGACCAGTCCGGTCCTGTGCCACACGTTCGTCGACACCTACATCCACGACGGCGTCGCGCACCGGGCCGAGCCCCGGGGAGGCGCCCCAACACCGCCGAGCGTGTTCTACGGCTCGGCCTTCGTAGACGGGAGCCACGTGTTCTTGGACGTCAGTCCGCTGGCGCCATGCGGCAGCCCCTGCTCGGGGCCCCTTTGCCACCTCCTTTGCAGCGCTTGCTTCCAGCTCTCGTGCACGACCAACGTCAACTGCCTTCAGCGTCTGGAGGACGAGGACATGGCCCATAGCGTTTGGCCGACGCGCGACGGCACCCACGCGGTGATCGCCAACGAGTCGCTCGGGGGCGTCATTAAACTATTCAATGTGGAGACGCCTGGGCTTGAGGTCCACGTCAGTACCTACAAAGTGACCCCGCCCACGGGGTCGCCGTTCCCGCACCACGCCAACCTCAGGGACCGGGTCGCGCACATCTCCTATTTGACCGAGGGCTACCGGGTTGTCGACTTCTTTGCCTCCAATCCGGCTCTGGAGCTCGGGTTCTACGACACCTACTCGGGACCGTCGGTAGGGCTAAACCACGGCGCTTGGGGCGTGTACCACCAGCAGCCCAGCGGCGTCATCTACGTTAGCGATTGGGACCGAGGCTTGCTCGTGCTCCAGCCGAAGGCTAGCGCGAAACGGTGCGGGATGTCGACGCCGACTACAGGCGGTGCCGAGATCTACGCGGTCGGAGCGGCCTATATCGGGAACCCTGCGTTCGCGCTAGAGGCGGAGAAGGCGCCCCCGACCAGTGGAGCCGTCTTGATGCTCGGGGCCAACTGCGAGTCACCGTGCACCAACATCATCGCCATGCCTGAGCCGCACGTCGTCGCGGCGGTCGTCGTGACCGACGCGTCGGGATACGTCAACGTGCCGTTTCCAATCCCGGCCACGCCTGCCCTGAACGATCAAAACTTCGGGGCGCAGTTCCTGTTCGTCGAGCCGAGCGGTGGGATCACAGCAACTCGGGGGCTGGAGATCACGACCTTCGAGCTCTGATCCGCAATCTCACGCCCTGGCCCGTTCGGATCACCTCCCCGCAACCTGGGCAACCCAGAGGAGTGCGGCGGGGTCCGGCCGAGCGCACTGGCCTTGGCCGTGCGTCTTCCGGCTGATCCCGAACTGCGCGCACAGCGCCGTCATGCTCTCCCGGCCGCTCTCCACGGCTGCCACGAACTTAGATCTCTCGGTCACAGGGTCCGTCTCGTGCTAGGGCATCCAAGCACGAGAGCCACAGCCGGCTCGGGCGTCACCAACGAGTGTCACCCATGTGCCCGGGCGGGCCTGCGCCTGACTCTGGGCGAGTAGGCAGGCTGGCGGAACAGGCCGATCCATCCCCCACGGGTGCTGCCACGTCTTCGCTGCGCCGGCCACGTCAACGCCGCAGCGATCGAGGCGTGGCGCATGGTGCGAGGGTCGAGGCACCTAGGATCCGGTCCCGCCGGTCGCCGCCGGGGTTTCCGCCGCCGTCGAGGCGTCGGTGGGGGCAGCCTGGCCGATCGTGTTCACGCGCCAGCGATAGCCACCCTGATCGGAGAAGAAGAGCCGGGCTCGGTTCCTTTCGAGCCAGGCGAGCGCCGCCGTCGGGTCGTCGCCAATCCCCTCGGAGAGGTAGCGCCGCGCCAACCGCCGTGCGACGGCATCATCCGGGTGCCCGGTGAGTCGCTTGTGGAGCCAATCGAGGAACTCCGGCTTGCGGTTCGACAGGCCGAGCTGCTGAAGGTCCTGGTCCAGCTTCAAGCCGCGACGCCCTTCGCCGTATAGGTACTCCAAGTTGGCGTCGAGCCACCGATCCAGCGCGTCCGGGTCGAGCCCGGCGACTTCGATCGCCGACTCCGGGAAGCGCCCGCGGTAGTAATTCAATCGCCGTTCGTTGTCTTCCTCGGGGTCAAGCCCGCGAATCGAGTCGACGAACTGACGCAGCCAAGTTCGGCCACTCATCGTCTTCTCGACCAGCGGCCGGTGCCCGTCGAACTGCTGCATGTAGACCAGCGCGTTCAGGAAGACCATCTTGGCACTGTCCGTCATGCGGTCCGGGGAGGCGTAGAAACCCCACTGCAGCATGTTGGCCTGGCGGCCGATCGCCACCGCATGCGGTCCCTTCGAGTTGATGCCACCGGCGATGCGCTCGCAGTCCGGCGAGTCCTCGAACCCGTGACCGTCGGAGACCACGCCATAGTCGACGGTCTTGCCCGGTTCTCCGGTCTGCACTAGCCAGGTGCCGCGATCGTCGAAGTCGGTCTCCCAGGACGGTTCCGCGTCGAGCGTGATGTCAGCTAGCAGAGGCGACTGAAAGATCGTGTGGTCGAGACGCAGCCCGTGCGCCCGGTTGCGAAGGCACAGTCAAAGCCAGTCGAGCTTGTAGTCACGACGCACCTGTGTGCCGACGTAGGTCATCGCAATGATCGGCTTGGTGAAATTGGCGTCCAGGTTGGCCGGCGCGCTGTTTAGCCTTGTGCGCTCGGGATAACCGTCGCAGCCGTACCGGCTCATCCAGTCGACGATCACGACGTCGTAGTCTGCCGCGGTCTCGGTCGACAGGTCTTCGAGCGGGATGGTCGCCGACCGGTCGAACCAAATGTTCAGGAATTCGCCGAACACCTTCTCGCGATGCCCGTCCGTCTTCCCGGCGTAGAGCACGTCGAGGCTGCGGTGCGGCTTCCAGGCCGCTTCGTCAATTTGCTGCGCGAACGGCGAGGCTGAAATCGCCAGCGCGACCAGGGCCGCTGGGACGGAAGGACTCATCCTGTTGCTCCGGGAAAGGGGTGGTCCGAGGGGATCTCGGGAACCCGAGTTCTAGGTTGTTGCGGTTGGTGTCCACCGCGGACGACTAGTTTCCGCCGCCGGCTAGCCGGGTGCAATCGGGCGACGTGGATCCCGCGCACGCCCGCGCAGGAATGGCGACGGCCGGGAGCCCAACCGATCAGTTCACCACGAGCCGGGCCGCGATGCCGAGGTGACCCAGCGTCGACTTGACTCCTGTCGACTTGACTCCTGTCGACCCACCCGTTGTGTTGCTCACCGTCTCGTAGCGCGGCGGCACGCCGGCCCCCACGCTGATCTGGTAGGCCTGGGACAGGGTGAACGGCGGCAACGACCCACCCCCTTCGAGCACTCCCCACTGCGCATAGAGCACTGCTCCCGCGAACGCACCGCCGCTCGGAATGGGCCAGCTCCAGCTCGCCGTTCCGGCCGGCCCAACCGCCTGCACCGCACTCGTCCGATGGTTGGTGTAGAACGAACAACTCGTGCCGGGCCAAGTGACCGGGAGTGGCGAGCCCGCCCAGCTCGTGCGGCTGTCGCCAAGGAACGAGAGCGCCGCGGCCCCAACCGTGGCGCTGCCTAGGTGCACATCGAGCTGCCCGCCGGGAATCAGCTGACTCGGATCGGGCGCGCCGAACACCGGAACTTGCCCGCTGGGAGCGGCGCAGCCGGCGCCAAACGCGGTCGCAGTGCCGCTGGCAGGAGGTTGCGCGAACGCGTCGAGCGGATACGGCGAGAGGTCGGTGCTGTCATCGACTCGGAGCTCCCACAGTACGTCGTCCGTCCCATTCCACAGATAGGGCGTCCAAACGGCACGCGCAGGTTCCAAGGCGCAGGGCCTGCGACCACCGCCGGCTGCGCGCGCAACGACAGGCTGCCGAGAAACTCGACCGTCGGCGGGCCAGCCCAGTTGGCGGCCATGGTGGTGCCCATGCCCTGCGCCGTCACGCCAGGCACACCGAACAAGAGCGTGAGATCCACGGTTCGCGGGGTGAGCGCCGCCGTTCCTTGATCACGCCGCAGCTCGAGCGCGACCACGGGTGCCGCCTCGGTGCGCGACAGCGCGGGGGTTTCCACCAGAACCTGCACACGGCTGCGCGGAAACGAGAACGGGAAGTCGACGCCAGCACTACCCTCGGTGGTCGCCGCGGCCGCCGGCATTTCGATCGGTGGCACGGCGCCATACTCCCACGTCTCGGTCGACATCAAGAACGCTCCAACCCCATCACCGCAGCAAGCGACCAATGCGCCGCGACGCGTGTCGTACGCCATCTCGTGGCCGCTGCGCCGCCGAGGAAGCCGCCAAACAGGACCACGACTCCTCGCCCCGAATCGAACGCCATCGCGGCGTCCGATCGAGGCCCCGGTCCGGCGCCCGCGCGCCTCGTCCATGTCGTGCCGTCCCACTCGAACGCCTCGCCACGGTAGGAGCCATCGTAGCCACCGAACAGCACGATGACGCCGCGTCGCGAGTCATAGACCATGCTGTGCCCGGATCGGGCCGACGGCTGGCGGGACGGGAAGAGCTGTGTCCATGTCGCGCCGTCCCATTCCCAAGTCTCGTTCTTCTCCGCCCAATACCACCCGCCGAACAACACCGTGGTGCCGCGCTGTTCGTCGAAAGCGACCGCCGGGGAGCGCCGTTCCAGCCCTTGTGCCCCGCTCGCGCGCAACCGCCAAGTTTGCGCGGCACGCATGGCTTTCTCACTTCGGGCGCAACGATCACGCGCCCACGAATGTCGATCTCGACCGTCGGGTTGCCGCGTGAATCCAGGGCCTCCCGACCGTGGGAGCACTCGGTTTCGATCGTATACACAGAGGATGGGGCAAAGGGGAGTGGGGCAAGGGCACCGGGGGCGGGGGCTCGCCGTATCCGCCGCCGCGACAGTCCGCCGACGCGGATGCGCCGTGTTGCACCCAGCTTTCCAGCGGCTGGACCAACCACCGGCCCGCCCGGTCCCCACTAGCGCGACTCGGGCCCCACGCTGTAGAGCGCACTCGCCAGACGCCAGCCATGGTCGGTGCGCAACACCGTGAATGCGTCGATGCCCGTGTGGCTGCGGGTGCCGTTGCGGTCGAATGCGTAGCGGCCCCAGACCACGGCGACGTCGCCGTCGATCAGGACCGTCGGTGGTTCGAGGAACGCCTCGCGCATCTCCGCCTCCAGCGTGGGCAGCCGCTCGAGCCACTGCGCGAAGCTGAAGGCCTCGACGACGCGCTTGTCACCATCGCGTCGGACTGAGTGCGCGGTGCCGTCGGCAAGCACGAGGTCACCGGCGGCGGCCACGTCTTTGGATGCGATCACCTCGAAGAACGCCTGAACCACCGCCCGGATGTCGTCTTCGTCGGCCGAGGCATTCCCGGGGCCCGGCTTCGGGCTCGAGGGCTCGGCGCGGTCCAACTCGGTGTCGTCGACCCCGGGGGGCTTGCCGTACGGATACTTCGCCGAGCGCAACTCGAGTGGCATCGTCAGGACGTGCTGGCCGAAGGCGAATCCGAAGATGGCCGAGTTGGGTTCGTCCCCTGGCTCGAGCGAGAACCGCAGCCGCTTGTACAGCGACTGCGTGGTCTCGGGGTGCATGTGCCAGAGGATCGACGGTTGTCCTTCGGCGCCTTGCTTGCGTAGGTGGAGCTCCCATCCGTGGCCGGTCACCATGAAATACAGGTCGAAGCGTCCCGGTGGGATCATGTGCTCCCCCGCGACGACGTGGCAGTTCGTCACCACGGTGCCGATGGCCGTGCGCGGTGCCATCGCATTGAATTCCGCGTGCTGGCTTTCACGCCCTGGCAGCATCCGCCACCGCCCCTTGCCGTAGTGGATCGCGGTGTACTCCAGGCCGAGCTTCCACCCGTTGTCGAAATCGACCGTGGTCGATGCGGTGGGGGCGTCCTCGTTGATCGTCCCAGTGACCTGCGCGGAAGTGTCCGGTGTGAGTACGACCGCCGCTGCGATGCTCGCCAGGATCCCGGTCAGGACACGATGACGAGGCGCGGCGAGGGCGGTCGGTTGGGTCGAGGCGGGCGATCGGACGAACGAGGGAGCGCGCGTCGCGTCATGGCAGGACTCGGGCATCATCACCTCCGAGTCTAGCAGTGCGCCGATGCGCTGGCGCGGGCCGCGCCGATGGACGACGACGGCGCGGCCCGCAGCCAAGCGATCGCGGCCAAAGGGATGGCCCTGGTGCGCCGCTATGGAACTCGCCAACGACAGGCCTCAAGGACTTTCATCGACGGCCTCGATGCGGCGCCGGCACGCGCCGGGCGACCAGATCGGCGGATGGACGGCCCGCAGCAAGGTGCCGTGGTAACGCACGGAGCTTCGAATCCACGCGCCCACATCGCGCACCGGGACAGACTTTACTGCGGCAATGGGTGCTTCGTTGCCGAGCGCGACCGTTGCTGTGGCGACACCTCCGCTCGGTCGAGTATCCTCTAGCCCGTGGGGTGCCCGCCGTTGCGATGCCGCGAGGCGCGTTGCCCCGGGGGTTGAGACTGACATGCGTGCTGCAAGGGTTGGCCGTTGCGGCTTGCGGCGGAGTCCACCGAGTAGAACAAGCACAGCAGGCCGTCCGCCGTGGCGATCGAAGCCCCAGAGGCCCTGCCGTCGTTGGACTGGTTGATGCGCAGGTCGATGGCCTGCCACGTCGCACCGCCGTCCGTCGACCAGTTGAGATAGGCGTTGCCCCCGCCAGCGGCGCCGTAGACCCAAGCGCCGTAGAGCGTGTCCTCCGCCACGGCGAGCGAGGGCTCGTAGACGAACGACGCGGGCGGCGCGCGATCGATCGGGATGTCTGGCACCTTCTGCGTGAAGAGGGTCGACGACACAAGCCACGAGATGGCCAGAACGGTGAGACGCATGAGACCTCCTAGCCGTTGCAGGATCATGGCAAGCGGCTCGACCGCAAGTGCCGCGGCGACCCAGCGCAGGCCCTGGGGCGCCGGCTTGGGAGAAAGGCGAGACGAAACGCGGACCCCGCGGCAGGGTTCTGCCATGCCCCGATCGTCGCTCTCTCGCCTCGCCCGCTGTCCATGCGGACTGGTCACTCGCCGCGGGCACCGCGCGCAACGGCCGAGAACCTGCCCGCCCGGCCGCGGGCACGGCGGGCAGCGCTTCGATCGCCAAACTGTTGCGCGGCAGAAACTAGCTAGAGCTGCTCTCAGAGAACCCGGTCTGCCCCGGTTTTCGATACTTCGCCGGATACGGATCGCCCTGTGGATCGTACGAAACAGACACCTGCCCATCTGCGACGACCAGGCGTGGTACGTTGCGATAGCGGGCATCGCGGTCGGGGCCCCGCATCACGGCAAACTGTGCCTCGGTCATGTCTTCGACCATCTCGCCCCACCGTTGGTGCGGATCGAGAACGCCGCCGGCCCGATTCGAGTGTCTCGATTCGTACTTCATCAACACCGCGCGTCTCGGCACCGGGTTCTTCCATGCCAATGCGCCATGCGTACAGCCGCCATCCATGAAGAAAAGAACATCGCCCGCCTTCATGGTCGGCTGCAAGACCAACCCCATGGTCTTATCACACGTCATGATCCCCGGAGGCATCTCATACTGGGTCTTGTGAGACCCGGGCACGCACGCAAACCCGCCGAGCCCCGGCTCGACATCGCGCAGTTGCCACACAATCGTGACGGTCTCACAGTAGCTCCGCCCATTCTTGAAGTAATACCCACGGGATGGCTTCATCGGCTCATTTCCATCGTGGAGCGAGTGCCCTGCCGTACCACGCACGGCGCAGTAACAGGTCGCCCCACCCGTGCGATAGCCGCTACCCATCATCCAATTCAGTCGACTCACGACTGCAGGGTGTGCAATCATCCGCCGGAATTGAGCTCCATAATGCCGTGGTAAGCCCAGCAGCCCGCGCAGCCAAGGGCGGCGCGTGCCTGCCTGGCTCACGGACCCACTGGACGTATCGTCGCCGATCACAATGCGGTGTTGAAACCGATCCACCGCCTCGTTTGCCGCAGCCAGCCAGTCCTCATCCATCACTCCACGGACGATCAAGAAACCGTTGAGGTCCCAGAAGAAGAACTCGTTCTCGCCGATCCCTGAATCCGGATCGCGGGTGTAGATCGACGGGTGGATCACCTCCGAACTCTCCTCCACCCACACCTTGTCACCATCCGTGTTCAGTACGGGTGGAGGGTTCGATCCCTTGAATCCCGGCCTGTACACGACAGCTCTCTGCTCCGGCGAGGCTTCATGGATCCACTCCGGCCCGGATTCGGTCTCCTTTCCCGGTCCAGGTGGGTACGACTGGATCATTGCGCGGCCCGCATACCGGTAAGCCAGCAGGCGCTTGGAGGGGCCAGTCCAGGGCCGAACACCATGAAGCGTCGTTTCGGCGAGGAGGAGTAGATCCCCGGCTCCCAATGCCGGCTGCACCACCAAACCCATGTCGTCTTCACCCGTGAGCAGATCGCGAGGTGCTGCGACGTTGCTCTTGTGGCTGGCTCGAACGACGACCAACCCGCCATCCCCCACCGCAACGTCTTCCAATGCCCAGATGGCTCTCACACACTGGCAAGACCGCCTGCCGTTCTGTTGATAATAGGCCAGAGATGGGTTTCTCGGCTCATCGCCACCGACGAGTGCGGCACTGGTTTCTCCTTCCCTAATCCCTAGCAACCGAGGGGCCTGATCGAGCCGAAACCCAGGCCCGATGATCTGATTCAGATACCAGACCAAGGTGGGGTGCACGAGTAAGTCGCGGAACGGCGCTCGGTGCTCACGAGGCCAGGCCAACATGCCCTCGCTCTCCGCGACGATATCAAGCAACTTATTCATCGTGGCGACCTCGTGGTGACTCAGCACTCCCGGGACATGAAGATATCCCGCCACATCAAGTGCGTAGTTCTCTTCATTGCTCATCAATTCCATCGCTGACCCTCCAAGGTGCGGGAGTCTGAACGTACCGAACGTACCGTGCCGCGACAAAAACCGCCGCATTCAGATCAGTGCGGCCGCCGTGAATCTGGCGGTTTTGCGCCACAGGCAGCATAAACTGACTCCCCCCCGGAGTGGATCCGTGTAGTGAGCACGGAGTGCCGAACCAAGGCATCTCGGAGCGAGCAAACCGCGACCGAACCCAGGCAATCCACCCCAAGATCCAAGGTGGGTACGGACCCCACGCCAGCCCTGGCCAACGCCCACGTCCCCCCCTACCCAAACGGCAACTCGTTCGGGCGGCCCCCGGGCCGGCGCCAGCACTGGCGCCTCTGCGGGCAAGCCCAAGTGCGCCAGCACACGCCGCACCGCCGCCTCCTCCATCACGAACGCCAACACCTTGCGCACACCACCGCACCCTGGGCATCGCAGCACGTCCGCTTCAAACACCCGCTCCATCAGCTCTGCCCACGAGTGCCGACGCCGCGACCTCTTCGCCGGCACTCTCGACGAGAGCCGCTCGGGATAGAGGGGGCAACATCATTCCAGCAACGTTTCGGTCATCGGCGACCACCCCCGCACGCGCAGGGCCGGCGGCCGCCGTCAGCTGGCAGACTCAATCCACTGCCCACCCGGGCAGAGGTTTCTTGGCGGCACCCGACGCGGCCGCGCAGCCCGCCCAAACGCAGGCGGCGGACGGCAGGCTGAGGGGGCGCCGACCGCCACGCGGCGTGGTCCGGGCATGAACGCTACTGGGTTGGGCAAGCTGCCGGCGCGCACGGTTTTCCGTCGCGGAGACGGCACGGTCAGCACGTCCGACAGCGCGTAGAGCGGAAAGTGGTCGGCGGGGTCAGCCAGTATCCCGCCCGATCGGGACCGAATGTGCTCCTTCGGCGTTGCGCGAATCGGGGCCAGCGTGCGGCGCGTGACCGGCGTGGTGGGGGGGCGCCACGGCGCGGGCTTGTGCTGCGCGGCGCCCTCGGCTCGGCGCGGCTGGACGGCGGGCCGCTCGGCGTGGCTGATCACAGCAACAGCGGCCAACCAAGGGCCGCGGCCGGACGTGGGCGTTTCGACATGGAGGTGAAACGGCAGCGTTCCGACGGCGCTTTGGCGGCGACTTCCAACTCAACCCCTTTGGAGAACCGCCATGCGACGGAACCGTCTCCCTCTCGTGCTCGCTCTGGTTGTGGCGCCTGCAGTCGCGCAAAGCTGTCCAAACCGCGGACTACAGCAGATCAACGCCGCCAACGAGACCCCAGTCCACTCTGCGCAGATCAGCCCTGACGGCGAGTGGATCGCCTACTCGTGGGGCGCGCCCACGGTCAGCCCCGGAATTCGAACTCAGCTCCGCAGGTTCGACGGTTCGCAGCCCACGCCCGTGCGGACGGTGTTGCTTGGGACCTTTCAAGTGGTCGACGTCACATGGCGCGACAGCGGCACGGCGCAGGAACTGTTCTTTACCAGTGCGACGCTGCTCAACGGGATCAACTCGGTCTACCGTGCCACGCTGCCCCCGGTCACGGTCCAGCAGGACCTCGTTGAGTTGAGCTGGATCGGCCTGAAGCTGCAGGCCTACCCGTTCAAGGGCACCTATTGCGGCGTCGGCACCGACAACACGAACCAGAATCACCTGTTTTGGAAGACGCCCGGATCGTCCACCAAGAACGTCGTGTTGACGACGACCGACGCCCTCGTGGCGTACGAGGTGGACGCGACCGAGCGATACTTGCTCTACTCGCGCGCGCGGCCGATCGGGAGCAGCGTCGCGGAAGAACTGTGGCGCTACGACATCGTCGGCCAACAGCACAAGCGACTCACGACGGGCGGTCCCAGCCTGCTGTGGCTCTCCCGCGGCGCGACCTTCGTCAATGACGCGCAGAACCGGGACATCCTTCAGAGTTTTGGCCTGCAGAACCAGTCCCCGATCCGGTTCGCTCTCCAGACCGTCGAAGTGAATGGCGCGCTGGAGCTGCACACCAACGGTGTGTTTGAGGAGTTCAAGGAGCTATACGGACACCCCACGCAACTGGCGAATCCCGCCACTCCTAAGCGTTGGGTGCTCGCCAGTGGGCGGGATCATGCCACGTTGATGCTCGACCGAATCTGTCTCATGCCGGTCGACGGCGGCGGCGAGGTTGTGCTGGACCGACAGCTGTCGGCCTACTCCGGGCAATCGATGGATCGCGACGCAAAGCGCATCGCGATGCGGAACAGTCTGAACACGCTGTTCGCGATGCAGACCGATCGACCGTTGCGAATTCAGCCGACCGCCCGCGTTGGCCAAACGAGCACGCTGGACCAGCCGGTCACGGCGACCGAGATCGGCTCGGTCTTCTTCTCTGGTGGCGTGGCGCCGCCGGTCGTCATCCCGCCGTACTGCGGAAGCCTCGAGCTCGATCCGGCGACGATGTTCACGCTCTACAGCGGCTTGGGCGATCCGTCAGGAGCCATCACTGTGCCGATCGCGATCCCCAATGACCCGGCGTTGCGGGGCACGGCGCTGTACTTCCAGGGCCTCCGAGTCGACACGATCACACTCGCCGGGGACGTGAGTCGTCTCGTGCGTCTTCGCATCCTTTGATTTGGCACACGAACGGAGAACGAAGATGTCTATGTGCACTCTGCGAGCGGCATTCGGGCTCGTTGGGCTCTGTGTCGTGGTGGCGTCTCTGGCTGGACCGGCTCGAGGTCAGTCCCATCACGTCCCCGTCTACAACCAAGGCTCGTTTGCCCCTCTGTTCACCAGTGGCAACCCGCTTTGGGGCCACAACGCGCCGAAGATGGTGGCCAAGGGGGACGTGAATTACTGCGTGCAGCTCGCGACGGAGCGCCTCAACGGAGGAGCTTACGCGGGGAGCCTGCGCTTGCTCGCCATCGACACGTCTTTGCCCGGCGGCCCCGGTCAGGTCACGCTCGGTGCTTACATCGGTGGATTCGATGATGGCCAGGGCGTCTATCAGCCTCCCGCGCTGATCATGGACAAGAACGATTACCTGCACATTTTCTACGTCCATCAATACGAGAGCGATCGCGGGATTCGCCACCTCATGAGCACCAACCCCGTGACGCAGGGAGTGCCGATGACGTTCGAGGAGCAAGCGGTGATTGGTCGCAATCCAGGGATCCGGGGCTATCTCGGTGTTGGTTACCACGAGTCGTCGAACTCTGCGATCCTCGCCTACTCCGCCGACGTCCACCCAAATCCGCAGAGTCAGTTCATGTCCCGCGCCGATCTGCCGGCCCACTCGAGTGGCGCGACGAGCTGGTCGCCGCCCGTTCTGACTCGAGTCGGCAGTCAGACGAATCGAATCCTCTACTCGACGGTCGTCCCAACGGGCTCGAACTCGGCCTTCGTCTGCTCCCTGCACACCTGTCTCGGGGTGCCGGCGACCGACTATTGCGCGGTGCTGTTTCGCCACATCAGCAGCATCGAGGGGGCCTTTGCCGCGGGCAACGAGGTGACGATCGCGACGGCCGGGCTCAACCAGAGCATTTACAACTCCGACGTCTACTACCTCGAGCAGGCTGACAAGCTCTACGTGCTGCTCAGCAAGAACTTCGCGGACGGTGCGCAGCCCGCCAACACGTTCTACTTGACGTCCTCGAGCAACCCTCGCGCCGCAACCCCCACGTTCTCGGTGGAGGTGCCGATTCGGGCCCCCGGGGACCTCGCGGCGTACCAGTTCTCGGGCCGCCTCGGCTTGACCTCGAGCGGGCTTTGGTACGTCGCGGGGATCGAGGCCGGCGCGAGCGCGAAGATTGCCTTCTATTCCACGCTCACCCCAGACGTCGGCAGCAGCTGGATCAAGTACCCTAGCTCGTTCTTGGCGCTCCCGACGGACTACCCGGTGCTCAACGAGGGCGGGACTCCGCGGGACGCGTTCTACCTCTATGCGCGCAAGCCGTGGTACGGTGGCGACACGTTCACGAACGTGATCGACCTCTGGTACAGCGGCTACAAAGTGTTCTACAACCCGCAGATTGACGCCGCGGCGATCGCGACCCGCTACTTCCGCCTGTGAACAGAGGGCGCTAGCAAATCGCCACCCGCAGAGTTTCGAGCTCGAACGAACCGTCGGCAGCGGTCGCGCCGGTAGTATCGGGTGGTTCTACGACGCTGCGACCTGGTCTGCGTGGCCTCCGAACCGCCACCCGCCGGGATGAATGACGCCATCATCCGAGTGCCCGAGAACCCAATCCGCGACACACTCGCCGAGACCCTGGTCGATTCCGTCGGTCGCCGGCTCGCCGGGATCAGAGTGGCCTTTCGGCAGGTGCTGACCATGATCGGAGGTCAGGGCAAGCTCGAGGGCTTTCTGCACCACCTCACAACGCACAAGGCCGCTTCGAGCGACACGAAGTGCCGCGCCACTCGGCGTACTCGTTCGTCATGGGGCCGGGCGTGCCGCCGCGCGAAGTCGATCTCTGCGACCGGGCGGACGAGGACGACGTGCGGGTCGTCGTGCCGTCGATGTGCCGGGTGCGATTTGCTGGGAGCAACGGCAGTGGAAGGCGCAGACGAGTCGCACGAACTACGCGTCGCCGGCAGAAGCGGTGTCCATGCGGCTCGGTTTCGGATCGGGCCAGCCCGAAGTATGGGCCAAGATCGACGGTGGGCGAAGCTACCGCTTCATGATCGACACGGGCGCCGAATCGTCGCTGCTGATCAACGCGCCGTTCGCCCGGCGGCACGGTCTGGTCGCCGAGCCTGACCGTTTGAGCGAGGTCAAGATCCACGGGTTTGAAGGCACAAGCCGCTCCTATGTCGGTGCGTTCGCGCGGTTCTCCTTCGGCGATCTCACCGCGAATCACTGTCCCACGGAATTGCTGGCGCAGCCGAATCGGCTCGGGCAAGCTGGCAACGCGAGGCTAGCCGGGATCATTGGCACGGGTATGTTGTACGAGCTGCGCGTCGCGTTCGACCTGAAAGCCGGCGCGTGCTCTTCGAACGATCGGTTCTCGTAGCGCCGAACATGCACTCAAGGTCGCAGTGTCGGCGGTCCTGCACTGGCCGGCAACGGCGCACCCTTGCCGCGCCCGGCAGACACCGCACTCCTACCCGTTGACGTACACGAAAGGCTGCGGTGCCGGCCCGATGGCCGGGATGAGGAGCACGAGGGCCAAGCGCACGTGGTCGCCGGCGCGGCAGTGCGCCATGCGTCACCATTGCCAGAGGACCGAGCAACCGCCCAGCACACCGGCGATCGCGATCAGCAGCGCGCCGATCAGGATCCGCCGCGCTCGCTGGGAGCTTCGATTGCGACCACGCCGCTGAGCACGGCGTAGTTGGCGAGTTTCACGGCGGCGGCGAACGTGCCCCAGAACATGGACCAAGCCCTGAGCGTCGCGCTGGCCCAACGCAGCCACCGGGGCGGCGAGGGTGCATCCATCGCCGCACTGGGCATGGCTCTGGGCGCGCCCTTCTTGGGGCGCAGCGACGCCTTTTGCTGCACGTGGTCGTTCCAGCGGGCGCGTGGAAAGCCGTTGTCGACTTCGACCATGCTGATGCAGCCCGGCAGGGGGCAGACGATCTCGCATGCCGAGGGGATCGACGCGCTGACGGCGGCGGCAGGCGCTGTGCTGACGGGACGCCCGTTCGCCCTGGCGCGCGGGTCCGTGACTTCGATGACCACGAGCGCCAGCGCGAGTGGCGGGTAGAAACCGCGACGGATGGCGCCTTTGCGCTCTTGCGCGTGCCAACGGACGGGCTCGCGCTCACCGCGCGCAAGGCGGGCTTCGATAGCGAGCACCCGCTGGGCCCGCGGGCGGGCGTGCTGCAGCTCGCTCTGCGCCGCCGCCCGACCGTGCCGCCCGACCTGACGGGAGTCGTGCGGCATCGCGACGGCCGCGCGGCGCCCGGCGCCCACGTCGCCTTCGGGCGGCACCGCACCACCGCCGATGCGCGCGGGGTGTTCGGGCTCACCGACAAGGACTGGCAAATCGACAGCCCACTGCTGGCCTACACCGAGGGCGCGCAGATGGAACAGATCGACGGCCTTGGGCCTCGGCTCGATCCCGACCCCAACGCGGGCCGCAGCCTTGTGCTGGAGCTCGGGCCGGAGCCGCTCGAGATTCGCGGCCGGATCGTCGGCGCCGACGGCGCCCCCGCCGCGGGTTGGCAGATCCACCTGCTCGACGGCGCGACCAGTGACGGGCTGGCGTGGGGCGAGCACCTGGTCGCCGCGGCACCGACGCTCGCCCCGACGACGCAGGACGACGGTGCCTTTCGCGTCGGCGGGTTGTCCGCGCGCGCCTACCGCCTCCGCGCCATTCACCGCGAGACCCTGCTGACGCTGGACTCGGCGCCGATCGTCGCCGGCGCGGTGAACACCGAGCTGCGCGTTCCCCGCGACGCGCTCCACGCCGAGCTCGAGGGCATCGTCCTCGATCGCTCGCCGGCCTCCCGGTCGCCGGCGTGGTCGTGCACGAGCAGGCGCGACCCGTCGGCCGAGAGGCAGATCACAGCGCCCTGCTCTCCCAGGTCGCAGGTCCCCAATTCGCCGCCAGTCTGGCCAGAGTCCTCGAGTCGCACGACCCGGCATCGACCGCGCTCGGTGCGGATGGTCCCGACGTGACCATCGGCGCTGACGCGATTTGGGTGCGTGAAGGAATGCCGTTGGGACGCGCCTACTGCCCGGTCCCATGCGGCGCACCGACGCGCGCCTCGTTCATGTTGGCCCGCCACCGTAGACCAAATTGCAGTTCTTCGTCACGGCGATGGTCGAGCCTACGCTCTATGTGTCTCCAAGAGAGTGATACCATGATTCTCGGGAGGCGACGTGGGCAGAAGAAACAACGGAGAGGTCGAAGAACTTCGCGCCGCTTTACTGGCGTGGGCGCTGCTCGGGGCCACGGCCCCGATACCGGCACAAAACGACCTGACGAAGATCCTCGATACTCACCCATTCTTTACGAAGGTGCTCTGCGAGATCGAGCAGCGGGACGAGTTCGTCTTCGTCCTCCACCAACCCTCGAAGGCGGATCCGAAGCACAACGTCAAGATCATCAACTGGTTCTTCCCTCATCTGCGTGAGCTCCACGACATTTTTCTCCAGGAGTACATCCAGCCACTGGGCCTCGAGCGCACGGACGGCCGCGATTCGTTCCGGATCGCCGTGCTCAACTCGAAGGGGGCGTACGCCGACTACGCCCAGGCGATGAAGGAGGCGCTGCATTGGACGCGAGCCCACTTCAACCCCGGTCTCGACCTGGCGGTCACGTACGAGGACTCGTTCAATCAGGACGCCGATCCCCGGGAGCGGCGAGCCGCCCTGCTGCACGAGCTCGTGCACGCAATGCAGCACGCGTACCACCAAGACAATGACGCCGCTAGACGCGAGATGCCGCGCCCCACGTGGTTCAGCGAAGGGCTGGCAGAGTACCTGTCCTCGAGTAGCAACATCGCGCGCACCCTCCGCAACCCCAGGCCGCGTGGGCACCATCTGCAGCGGATCGCGTCGCTGGTCAGCAAGCGGTCCAGCGCGATCTATCTTGCGACGCTGGCCGAACTCGCGGCGGCGGAAAGCTACGGCGATGTCGTCGCGCGGGTCCGCAGGGAGGCCGGTGCCGCCGCGAACGACAACCTGGCGCTCGAGGCGTTCTATGCGCAGAGCTGGGCGTTCACCTATTTCCTGCACCGAGCTCAAAACGCCCGCTATCGCCAGAGCTTCAACCGCTACATGGAAGCGTTGATGCGCGGTACGTCGCACACGGAGGCGTTCGCCGCGGCGTTTCCGGACTCGCCGATCGCGGCACTCGATGTCGAGTTTCGCACTTGGCTCGCGGCCATGATGCGCGAGCGCGGTTGGAGGAAGGCGGCGCGGGCCATGGAGCGCAGCGCCGGCGCGGTTGCCAATCGGGCGGCCGCGACGGCAGAATCCTCGGACGAAACCGACAGCCGCGAAATCAAGGCGTTTGACTACGCGCGGCTCGAGTGGTCGCCACACCACTGGCAGGCGCGACTGGATCGAGCCATTCGAATGGCGGAGCGGGGTGACTTCGAGAGGGCGGCCGCCGCGGTCGAGCGGGTCATCGCGCCGGACACGGCGCGGCCGCGGATCGTCGAAGTGCACCAGTCTCTGCTCGACATCGCCTCGCTGCGCGAGGTCGCGCTGCGCAAGGCCAAGGACGCCCACACGCGGCTGGTGGTCTTCGGCAAGGGGCGCTATGTGAAAAGGATCGAGGGGGACACCGTGACGCTGTACTTCGGTAGCCGGACTGAGTCGACGCCCCTCGTAGCGTTTCGCTCCGCGGTGATGCTCGATCTGGCCAAGCGCGAGGCGCAGTTGTTCAAAGGGGCACCGGCGGTCGCGTTCGCTTGCCTCGAGATCCTGGCGGCACGCCTGGACGACGCCGAGGCCCGGTTGGGAGGCTCGCTGGAGACACACCCCGGCCTCGCTCTGATAGCCGAGCGGCTGGCTGCCGATCCAGTGCCCGACTGGGGGCTGATCGCCGACTTGAGCGAGCCGGCCAGTCCCGCGGAGGCGCGGGCGCAACTAGATACCCTCGTGCGCCTACTGCGCAAGCATCCAGGCGCCCCGCTCTTGCAGGAGCGGCGCGCCGACCTGATGGATCTTGCGCGCTTCTTGAGCGAGCGTGGTTTCGATCTCAGCCAGGTCGACCAGATGCTGGGCGCTGCCGTGCACGACCTGGCGAACGGCCGGGTGCGGCTGATCTACGACTTCGACGATCCCGACCAGCGGAGGGATCTGATCGAAGGACACGACGACTTGGAGATGGTGCGCGCGCAGCAACCAAGAGTGCGCGCAGAACACGTCGACATCAGAGACGGGCACCTCGAGATGCGAGGCGCCGTCTCCCGGCGCTTCGGCCTGCCGCTGCGGGCGCCGCTGGAGATCCGCTACTCCCTGAAGTTGGGTGGTCCAGCGCTCTTCTTTCTCGGGTTCTGCGCCGACGGTCTGGGTCACTGCATCGCCGCGGACACCGGCGGTGGGATCCTCCTCTTGGACCCCGAGGGGCAGGATTCCGACCACGCCAACGACGAGAAGCTGTTCGCCGATAAGACGTACCACTTTCGCGTGGTGCACGACGGCAGCGCGGTCTGTAGCCAGCTCGAAGGACAGCAGGTCGCGCGGATCGGCGGCGTGGGCTCCCGAACCGCGGGTCATCTCTTCCTCTGGCTGCACGGAAAGTCGACTGCGTACGTCGATGACCTAGAGATCGAGGGAGAGCTCGACGAGGCCGCTGCCCGAAAGCTGGTGCGGCAGCGAACTGATGAGTTGCTGCGGTCCTTGTTGAACTAGACGCGCGCTCGGCGAGGGCAGGTGGCTTCCTTGACGACGTCGCTCACCATCGAATTCCGCTGGCTCTCCGGCGCTGCAGATCGCCTTCATGCTGGCCATCTACGGCGGCACGGTGTTCCTGGCGGTCGCCGCCGTCCGTGCCGGACTCCTGCTGAACCGGGAGCGGCAGCCGGTCAGGGCACCCACCGCGCAGTGAGGCGGCACCGGGCGGCGTAATGCGCCAGCGCGGCTGAGTGTGGCCGGCCCGTGCATACCACCCGCGAACGCCGGGGCGACAGCACGCCGCAACGACGCCAGTCTGTTCACTTGTGGTCGGCGGCGTCTACCATCCCCAGCGGACAAGGACAGCAAGCATCGGCGACGATTGACTGCGAAGAGGACGATGCGCATGGGAAAAGAGAATCGAAAGGCGCTGCCAGACGAGCTCCAGGCCCGAGTCTTGCGGTGGATCGACGAGACGCCTGATCCGCGGCGGCGCGTGCGAGAGCTGATGAGGCAGCACCCCGAGCACGCTGACGCACTCGAGCGCATGTTGCTTGATTGCTTGGTGGACGACGACTCGACCGCCGCGCCAACTGCTGAGCCATCACCACCGTTATCCTCCGCCAGCGGGCGACGGCCTGGGCTGGGCCGCCTCAAACCGGAATTGCCCCTCACGGTGGAGCTGCGGCTCGTCGACGCTGTCGCCGGCGCTGGGAAGATCCGCCGGCTCGCGGTCAACCAGATCGTCGAGGACCACCCAACACTGCGCCACGCTGTTCGGGCATGGATCGAGCGCTTTAGCCTTCGGTCGACCAGCGCTTCATCCCATTTCCGCATGATCCAGCACTACCTGTTGTTCCGCGAGCTGGGTCGCGGCGCCATGGGGATCGTCTACCTCGCCTGGGATAACCACCTCGATCGCTGGGTCGCGCTGAAGATCCTTCGTGGCGGTTGGCTCGACGACGCCGGCATCAAGACCCGGTTCGCGCGTGAGGCGAAGGCTCTGGCACGTCTCCAGCACCCCGCGATCGTGCCGCTGTTCGAGGTCGGCGAGTTTGAAGGATCTCCCTTCTTCACTACCGAGCTGGTGCGCGGCCTCAGCTTGGATCGAATCGTCGATGGTCTCGACCGAGCGGGAGAGCCGCCGGCGGAGCTGACGGCCAAGAATCTCGCTGACGCGTTTGCGGCTGCCGGGGTGGCGGAGCCGATCCGCTGGGAGGGATCCTACGAGGATGCCGTATGCCGCATCGGCGTACAGGCCGCATCGGCCCTCGAGGCCTCGCACCGGGCGGGCATCCTCCACCGCGACGTCAAGTCCTCCAACATCATGCTCACCACGTCCGGTCAGGTGCGTGTGTTCGATTTCGGGCTGGCCCGCGTCACGTCCGAGCAGACCCTGACCCGCAGCGGCGACATGCTCGGTACGCCGGTCTACCTCGCCCCGGAGCTGCTGCTCGGCACTGGACGCGTCGGCGAGGGCGCAGACGCCTATGCCCTTGGCGTGACGCTCTACGAGCTGCTGACGCTGCGAGCGCCATACGACTCCGACACCATGGAGTCGCTCTACCGATCAGTACGCGACAACGAGCCCAATCGCCTCCGTCGCTACAACGCGAGCGTTGGGCGCGACCTCGAGGCCATCATCCACAAAGCGATCGAGAAGGATCCGACAGATCGCTACGCGGACGTCGAGAGTCTACGGACTCATCTCGAGTGCTACTTGCGGCGCGAGCCAGTCGAGATCCGCCGCACCGGTCCGATCCAGCGTGCCTACCGATCCGCGAAGCGACACTCCGGGAGAATCGCGGCAGCGGCGATCTTGGCCGCGGTCGTCGCGCTCCCGGTCCTGTACCTTCTGTGGGAGCGCACCAAGCTCACTGCCGCGTCGATCATCGCAAACCTCGAGCAACCCCAGGTCATTCGCGAGGAAGACCTGCACGAATACGCCACGCGCGCCCTGACCTTCGCCGCCGCCGACCGAGTGACGATTCAAGCACTGGTCGGCGAGCATGAGGCGTCGCGGAAGATCGTGGCCGAAGCTGAGAACGCGCCCGCGCGCATGACGCTCCTGCAGCTCGACGCGCTGCGGCGCAAAGTCGCCGGATGTCGCAGCGGGTATCGAGAAGTCGCCGAACGCGCGCTGCAACGACGTCGAGAGGGCCTCGAGGCAGTCTCCAACGTTGAGCTTCAGGAGATGGTGGCCGCACTCCAGCAGCGCAACCACGCGTTCGCGGCGGAGGCGGATGCTCTACGGGGTGAGGTTAGCGACGCGCGCCGCCGCCTCGAGGAGGCGACATCGAGCGAGGCCGCCACCCGGCGACTTCTCGAGCAAGCAGACCAGCGGTTGCTCGCGTCGGAGCTCTGGGCGGCAGAGCTCGAGGTGGTGCTCGCTCCGGCCTGGGACGAAGACGCATTCACGCTCTTGCGGCAGCTGACCTCGCGCTTCCGCATGAGCGCGGACGGACGTGGTGCGTTTGGTCCCGCCGATCTCGAGACCGCACTGCATCCCGGGCGGGCGTTGCCGGGTTACTTTGCCGTCAGGGCCGACGGCCGCAGAAAGCTGGCCGCGAAGAGCCGTGACCCCGCTCGAGCAATCGAGCTCGGCCTGGAGTGGCTCGCCCAGCATCAAGATCCCGATGGTCGCTGGGATGCGGACGGCTTCATGAAGCACGACGCCAAGGATGCACGGTGCAACGGGCCAGGTGACGCCGGGCACGACGTCGGCATTACTGGGTTGGCGCTGCTCGCGTTCCTGGGAGATGGATCGACAATGAGCCGAGGCCCGTACCGAGCGCAGGTCTCTAGCGGCGTGCGGTGGCTGTGCGATCAGCAGCATGACAACGGGCGCTTCGGCACTGACCGTATCCACGCCTACATCTACGACCACGCGATCGCGACGCACGCAATCGTCGAAGCGTACGGCTCCGGGTCGACGCTGCTCCGCCGCTATGCTCAGCGCGGCATCGACTACCTCGAGGAGCACCGCAACCCAGACATGGTCTGGCGCTACGAGCCGCAGGGCAACGACAACGACACGTCGATCACCGGCTGGTGCGTGATGGCGTACACGACGGCCGAAGAGTTCGGGCTCGAGGTCAACGAGCAGACCCGAGGCTACTGCGCTGTCTGGTTTGATCAGGTCACCGATCCCGCGTCAGGCCGCGCTGGGTATCGCAAGCGAGGGGAGTCATCGGATCGCGAGGAAGGCGACCACGAGGTCAACTTCCCCCGCGACAAGGGGGAGGCGCTCACCGCGGTCGGACTGATGTGCCGGTTCTGGTTGCGACAGACTCCCGATCGGCAGCCAGTGATGGTCGCCGCTGCGGACACGCTCCTCAAAACGCCACCGGTCTGGAACGAGGACGACGGATCCATCGACCACTTCTACTGGTACTACGCCACCTACGCCCTGCACCAGATGGGCAAGTACAAAGGCAAGGACTATTGGGGCAAATGGTCCAAGGCCCTGACGAAGGCGGTCGTGAAGACGCAGCGCGCCGATAAGAGCTTCGAGGGGTCGTGGGATCCCGTCGGCGTCTGGGGCGAGTTTGGCGGCCGCGTCTACTCGACCGCCCTGCTCACCATGACGCTGCAAGCGCCCTACCGCTATCCCCGCAAATGGCACTGACATGCCAACACTCCCCCATCGCCTTGTCGTTGCCACGGCTCTCGGCCTCGTTTTGGCAGGGTCGGGCACCGCCCAGAGCGCGCTGCAGCGCGACCTCGAGTTCATCCGAGCCCTGGCGACGAGACTCGGCTTCGTTCCCCTTGCCCTGTCCGAGATCGATCGGGTGCGGGCGAGCCACGGGCAAGGACCGAAGATCTGGTTGCTGGATGAGCTGGAGCTGGAGCTGCGCCTGCTCGCGACCCAGGCCGAGCCGGCCCGGGCCGCCAAGCAGGCGGGGTTCCGCCGCTTCATGAAGCGGTCCACCGCGATGCTCCAGGCCCAAAGCGAGGTGGCAGTCACGCTGGGCACTCGCCGCTGGCGGGCCCAAGGGCTCCGAGACTATCTCGCGTTCCTTGCGGACACGATCTTGACCACCGGGCCCGACGACCCGCTGCGCGAGGAGACAACGACGGAGGCGAAACTGGTCCTCCACGCAGGCAAGACAACGTGCGCCGGGGTGATTGCCGGTCTGCAGCCGTCGAAGGGCGAGGACCTCGCATCGCGGGGTCAGTATCATCTCGCCCGGCTGGGCCAGGCGCTCCTCTACCTCGAGGCGGGGCGCTGCCTCGCGACCAATCGCCGCCACCTCTGGCAACGTGCGTGCCGAGCCCTTGAAGACCTCGCCTTCGAGGCGGGCGAGGCCACCATTGCCGGGAAGCTGGCTCAGTTTGCCGTCCTGCGCATCCGTGGCCTCACGGTCCCGGAGGACGCGGTGACAGACTGCAGTGCGTTCATCGGCGAACTCGAGGAACAGCTGAGCGATCGCGGTCTGTCACGTAGCGGATCCGCACGTCAGGTGTTGGCGGCTGTGCTCGAGGCGACCTACGACCTGCTCGCGACCACGCGAGATCAGCTCGGCCAGCCGGACGAGGTCGTGGCCGTCGCTGAGCGGTACCGAGCGAGTCTCACAGCGCTCGGCGTGCCGGTGATCGACTTGGAAGTTCCCAGCGCGTCGCGAGGGTGCGAAGACCGCCGCTACGGGCACTCGCTCTACCTTACCTACGCGCGGGTCTTGGCTGAGCACGACGCGACCACAGACATAAGGCGGGCTTCGGGGCTGGCCCGTTTCCTTCGTCGCAGCCACCCTGTCGATGCCCTGGGCACACGAGCACAGAGCATTTTGCAAGGCATCCTCGACGCGAATGGCGCGGCCGCGCCCGCGGACCTCTGGCTCGACGTCGCCAAGGGTCACTGGTCAGCCAACCGCTCTGGGCTGGCGATCCAGGCGTGCCGACGTGCGCTCGCGGCGACCAGCGACACGGACGATGCCACGGCGTTTGCAGCGTGGTATGTGATCGGCTGCGGCTTTGCGCAGCAAGAACGCCTGCTCGAGGCGACCCTCGCCCTCAAGCTCGGGCTGGAGAGATTCGGAGCGACCGCGGAGCCCCACCTGCGAGAGCGCGCCGCGGCGTTGCTTCCCCTGTTTCTGCGCCAGCTGCGCTGGCAATCAAACGACGACCCGTTCTTTGCTCCGCTCGCCGATGAGGTACTTCAGCTGGCCGCTCGCAACGGCGCCGGAGGTGCACCGGGCAACCTCTTTTGGGACGAGGCGGTCCGACGGCTGAGCGAGCGCAACGGCGCTGGCGCGATCGATGCGTTCCGTCGCATCCGCCCCAGCGAGCCCCGCCACGGGCCCGCCCAAGCCCGGATCGCCACGATCATCGCCCGGCAGAACCGGGACATTGGAGCCCGCCGGGCCATGCTCGACGAGCTGCGTCATCACGAATCCCCGCCCCGCGCCCCCGAAGACGTGACCGAGGCGCGGCAGCGGGCCAAGGGCGAGATCGCGTTCATGCGAGCTCGCCTCGCCTTCGAGGCGGCTCTAGCGCACGACGCGAACGAGTCAGAACTGTCGGAAGTCGTGGCTGTCCTGGCAGCGTTCATCCGTGACTACGGTCCGCACGTGCCGCTCTACGTGGCCGAAGCTCACTTCATGTTGGGACAAGCGCATCTCGAGCTCGGGGACCTTGAGGCCGCCAAGCGTCAGTACGACGCCCTCGGCACTCTGAGCCCACGGTTCGTAGCCGCGGATCGCCTGGCCACACGGCTCTTCAATGCCTACGCGGAACGGATCGCGGCCGCGGGCTCCTCGTCGGACGCCGACACGCTCCGGCGTGCGGCCATCGACGTGGCCGTCGGTGCGTGCGAGAACTCAGAGCGCCCACAGTTCCATCTCGCGATCCTCGCGCTGCAGCACCTCCGAGAGCTGCAAGATTGGGATCGCATCGAATCTCTGGGGACCAGCATCGTCGAGCGGCTCAAACACCACGACCGGCAGGACGACATCGACCGCTTCGTCCTGCCGATTCTCGGCCATGCGCTGCTGCAGCGACGCCACTTCGAGCGGGCGTACGAGACCCTCACGCGGGCCGAAGCGGCCGTGCCGCCGCCAGAGCGCTACGCCATCACGCGGCAAATCTGCTTGGCGCTCGGCGGTTGGCAGGACATCGGGCGGCTCGGTGGGCGGATCACCGAGCGCGGCCTGAGGCGCCCGGCGGAGGCCTATCAGAAGCTCTGGAACGAGTTCCGACCCTACGCTCTCCGCCGCGGCGTGGAGCGATTTAGCCTCCCTTGGTATCGTTTCCACTGGGAGTGCTACTTTTTTGCCCGCAGAGCCGCGGAGCAGGAACCGAGCCTCGAGCCGACTGCGAGGAAGCTGTTCGACATCGCGAAGTCCGACGACAGCTTCGCGCGCTTGAGAGCGCTTGGTGAGCCCGGCCGCGAGCTCGCCGAGCTGTTCACGAACCAGTGACCTTGCGGACCACAGCCACGCCCAGGGAGTCCGGCCCGGCTCGCCTAGGAAACGTCATCGAAACCCTTGGCCCGCATGCACTCGGCCAAGCGTTGCCTGCCTCGCATGAAGATCGAACGGATCGTTTCGATGCTATACCGGTCGACCTGTTTGGCGATCTCCGCATAGTCGCGATGCTCAAAGAGACGGAGACGCAAGACTTCTGCGGCCACGGGCGGCATACCACGGAGGCACTGCAGCACCCCGTCCTGCACTTCACCAACGCGCGCGGCCACGCTCGCGCGGACGCTGTCGCGATCGGCGACCTGCAAGTCGGGAGAGGAGTCGTTGGTGGCATCCAGGGATTGGACCGACGCGTGGCCCCCTCGCTTGAGGGCCCTCGCCTTCCGCGCCATATCAGCCAAGGCGTGGTCGGCGATCCGCCGTACCCACAGCCAAAAGCTCACACGGTCCCTCACTTCCACATTGGCGAGGTCGCGGAAGATCAGTTCCGTGGTGATCGCGACCAAGTCGCCCATATCATAGGGCGCCGGGATCTTCGCCGAGCTAAAACGCCGGCGGATCTTGGCATCGACCTTGGCAAACAGGTCGTCCCACAACGGATGTTGTGCACCCATTTGCGCACCACGGGCCAAGAAGAGTGTGTCCTTTGGATGCCCTTGGGCATCCAACTCCTCTGCTTTGTTGCGCTTCTCTCGTTCCCGGCTCACGGTAGATTTCGCCGCGGGGGCACGGCGTTTGGAGCATCCCGAGCCTGACTATACAGAACGCTCGCGAGGGCCACCAACCTCTCGTGGCCCCGTGGCCCTGCACGGAAGAACCGCCGGGCAAATGCAGGGCGTGGACGACTGCATGAGCAGGACCTCGAGATCGACCATGCCGACGGAGTCTGGCACGGCGTCTCGGTCACTTTTCCGAAACCGCTCTGGTGCCCTCTTGTTGCTGGGGCGCCCAAAGGAGGCTGCCGCGGCCGCAAGTGAGGCGCTGTACTATGCCAGTATGGAGGAAAACGGCCCTGTCGAGTCGCCGCGACTCCGGCGAAGCAAGGCGAAGAACGAGGCGCTCCAAGTCGCCCGCGCACCCTGCCGCAGCACCATACCGAAGGAGAATGGCTTTCCCGAGCCCATCGCGCCGATCCGCTCTCGCTGGGCGGAGAACTTGCCGCCGCTAGCCGCGACTTCGCCGCGGCCAATACCCTCACCGCGAGCAGTCACCCGGCGGACGCAATCTGTACTCCCTCGGGGTGCTTTGGGCCCGCCATCGACTACGGCTGTGCGAGCCGGAGGCCGCCCGACGGCTCACCGAGTCAAACCGACCGATCTCCGAGCGCCATGGCTGGACGCCGGTTTCGCCCGCTGCGACCTGCTGCTTGGGGAGCTCGACCTCGCCGCGAAAGCACCCGAGTCCGCCGCCGCGCTGGTCGGTCGAGCGCTGCCGACCTTTCACGAGGCACACCAGGGCCAGGATCTCCCGGACGCACTGCTGGCCATGGCGCGACTGCGCCGCACCCATGCCCGAGCCTGGACGGCCGAGTCCGCCTCCCCCGACCTTCTCAGCGGCCACGAATCCGCCCTCGCCGATTGCGAGGAGGCACTCCGCATCACCCGCCGCAGCGGTTTCCTGCTCAAGCAATGCGATGCCTTCAACCTGCACGCGCTGCAGCGCCGCGAGGCCGGCGCGCCGGCAAAGGCCTACGACGACGCCAAACAGGCCCTCAAGCTCGCCGAGCAATGCGGCTACTACTGGGGCCGGCACGAAGCCCTCCGTCAGCTCCGCGACGCCGCCCGCGATCTCGGCAACCACGCGGACCAGAGGCACTGGGACGACGCGGAGGAGCAGCTCGCCGACAAGATGAAGCCGGAAATCGAGGAGGCACTCCGTATCAACCGCGAGCACGACGCGGCGATGGACAGGGCCTACGTGTAGGCCGGATCTTGGGCCACCCTCGCTGAGCGAAGCGTTCGGGCCGGCGGCGAGGGCGGCAGGAGCAGATGGATGGCGCACCTATCTGCCCGGGCCGGGGGTGTCACCCATTGACCCGGGTCGCCCCCGCCTAGACCCCTTCCACGATTTCTGCGTCGGTGGCGTGACGATGCCGCGGGCTCCCCACCCTTGCCGGTGTGCCCCGGCGCGCCGGGGCGTTCACCCGAACTGGCTCCATCTCCAGGAGACACGATGCGGAACTCTCTCTCTGAGCGCTCAACCTCAGGCGCTCTGGCGGCGTGGATCGCGGCCTTCTGCGCCGCGCCCGCCATGGGCCAAGGCACCATGAACACCGTCCGCGTCAGCGAGACGGCGGCCAACGGCCCCATCGTCTACGACACTGCCTGCTGCACGCTGCCGGCTGGCGGCCCCGGCAACAAGGTCCAGGAGCAATACAAAGGCGCGATCCACCCAAGCATGAACGACAGCGGTCAGCTGTTCACGTTCTCCACCAACGCGTGCAACGTCACGCCCGCGGTGCAGGCTGCCGCCATGGCACCCGGCGCCACGCGCGTCCACCACCACTACGCCAAAGCGGCGGTAGGGCCGATCCTCGTACTCACCGCCGATAGCGCGGGCAACCTCGCGCAGGACGGCTATGGCGTGACCTCGACGATCGCCCCCGACGGCCGAGCCGCCGTCTTCGAGCATACCTCCGCCAGCCTGGCCGGCCTCCCCGTCGAATGCGACCACGCCAACCAGCGCAACCGGATCTACCTCAAGAGCTTCACCGGGGCCCTGACCGAGATCACGCCCGACAGCGCCGTGGGCCCCTTGGGCTCTTCGCGGACGCCGCGCATCGGCGGCCCCGCGCCGAACTACCGCATCTGCTTCCTCAGCGACGCGATCGGCAGCGCGCCGATGAGCCCCGCGCCCACCGAGGTCTACGTGACGACCAGCCTGAGCCCCGTCGCCTGGACGCAGGTGTCAGCCGGCGGCGGGGGCGGAGCCCTCAAGCGCCCGGAGATTTCCAGCGACGGCAACGTCATCGTGTGGCAGCGAGGCACCGACCTCTGGATGTCGATGTCGACATCGCCGACGACGTGGTCGCTGCCAGTCGCCGTGGTCCAGGGCTATGAATTCCGCGGCGTGCACTCGCTTTCGGCGACCGGTGCCTGGCTTGCCTTCGACGGCCGACTTGCCAACACGACCGACAAGTTCCAGGTGTATCGAGTCGACCTCACCCAGGGCAGCCCAACCCCCATGCTGATCTCCGCGAACGGCGCCACGCCCGGCGACGGCGACTCGACCTACCCCAGGATCAGCGACGACGGCACCTGTATCGCCTACATCTCGACGTCGACGAATCTGGATCCGACGACCGCCGACGAGGAGCCCGGCAACCTCGCCGACGTGTTTCTTTACAACGCCGGGACGACCAGCCTGCTGACGCCAAACACGACGGGCCTCTGCGCGCTCCCCGACATTGCCGGCGACCCGTTAACGACGCTCTGGGTCGTTTTCTCGAGCAACTCCTGCGACGCAGAGTTCGGGCTCGATCCCTCGGACGACAACTGCCCTAACTGCGCCACGACCTACAAGTGCTCGCCGTGCGCGACCTTCTCAGGCAGCGTCACAGGCTCACTCATCGAGCCCTGCCACGATCTCTTCCGAGTGGAGATCAACCCGGGCAGCTGACCGACCCGCCGGCCGAGCGGGTTGCCGGTCGCCGCGGACGCGGATTTCGGCGTCCGGCATGCGTCGACGACAACGCCGACCTCCTGCTTTTGCATTCTCCGCAATTCGGGACCAAATGCTGATTACCAACGGAACCGTGCTCGTCGTCGGCCCGGAGACTTGAGCCGCGCGTACATCCTCCGGCAGCGCGGTCCTGGCACGAGCAGTGTGCGACACAGCCTAGGTGGCGACTTCTCCACGAGGAGGAGCGAGACCGTGACCGGATGTGACGATCGGACTCCGGAGACGTTGGCGTGAGGACTGGCTTCCCGGAGCGATCGAGTTGTGGATACACTGCCGTCGCCCGCTGCGCTGGGATTGGCTTGTAGGCGGAGGAGCGTCGAGACATGGTCGAGAAGTCGGAGCTGATCGGGAAAGCGTGCGACGGCTACGTCGCGGCCGCCCGCCGGTGGAGCCGCGATGCGCTGTTGATTGGGACGGGCTTGCTGCTGGCGGCCACGTTCTTGGTCTTGCCGTATGCGCGTTTGTGGACTTCCGTCGCAGTCCACGAGCGAGCGCTGGCGGATTCCCAGCGCAGTCAGTCTGACGCCACGGCTGTGGTCGAAGGGCTGGGCACCATCGATAGACTCCGAGAGGACGTGGACTCGGCGATGCGCCGGGCCGCTGGCCGGCATGCGTCCAAGCTCAGTGAACGCCTGAGACAGTTCGCTAAAGCTGTCCGCGTGTTGCGGGGCGAGGAAGGCGACACGTTGGCGTTTCCCGGCGCGAACATGGCCGAGCAGTTTGCGATGCCCGCGCGCTTCCACGGAGACCCAAGCGAGTTCTTGGTGCGAGAATTCAAGCTGACATCGTCGGACGTCGGGCTGCTGGAGCATGCGTCCGCGCAGTCGGGCGAAGAGGAGCACGACGCAGCCGTAATGGTCGTCGAAACGGTGTGGCGTGCGTCTGTCCAGTCGGCATTCCAGGCCATGGCCCGCTCGGCCGACGAACAGCTGGCGGGGCTCAAGCAGTCCGCGCGCGACGTGCTGCATGAGATCGCCGGACCAGCGCGCGTGCTGGGCTGGCGGCTGCCGACCGTGGTGGAGCTTGTTCCGGCGGATCATGGGATCGTGCCACCCAACTTGGCGTCCGGGGCGACCGCGGCGCTGCTCGGCCCCAGGGCGGCCACGCCGGCGGACCTGCGAACGGTCTCAGGCAAGCACGTCGCCATGACGAATGCTGCGAACGAAATGTCCCTTCGATTGGAGCGGGCCACGGCGAGCTTGACGGATCTGGAGTTCACCCTCGCGAACGAGTTGGATGCACAACGTGCCTTGACCGCGGAGCTAGAGCAGCAGGGTCGTCGACTGCGCGATGAGCTCGCCGAAATCGAGAAGAACACCGCAGCAGCACGGGAGGGTCTGTCGGCCGTCGTCTTGCCTTTCAGCTGGCTGCCCGTCGGCACGCACGACTTCGTGCTTCTGTACCCACTGCTCTTTGCCCTGGGCTTCATGGTCTTGGCGACACGGTTCCGCCGGATCTCGAAACAGCGCGCGCTCTTGCTCGTCGAGATGCAGCGCAACGGCTACTCCGAAGCTGATTGCGACCTGCTGATCTCATCACCCGAGATTGGCTTCGACTTCTTTCGGCTCAGGCATGTTGTGCGCCGCCACTTGGCTACCACGGTCACCGTCGTGTTCGCGGTCTCTTTCGTTTGGTTGATCTGGCACCTGCACGACGTGAACCGGCCGCTCGAGCTGTCGCAGCTCGTCGTCCTCGTGGCAGCGGCTGCGTGCGCGGTCGCAGGTTGCGTTTCTTTGTTGCGCTGTGCGGCCGAGGAGTCGCGCGACCCGGACGATCCTCAGTCCTTCCCATCCGTTTCGTAGTTCGGCATTGCGGACTGCGGCGCAACCGAGCGCTGGAGTCAGGGGTCGCTTCGTGTGCGCAACGCTCGAACGGTACGCAGACGCCGCCTCGCGCCCGCTCAAGCCGTTGGTCGGCCCGGACCAGCTAGTCGACGGTACCGCCGGCCTCCAACTCCCCCGAGAATCGCACTGGAGCACCCGCCTGCTCGCGGAACAAACCGGACTATCTCACTCGTCGATCCGCGAGAATCTGGAGAGCATTCGGGCTTCGTCCTCATCGATCGGAGACGTTCTCGCTCTCTACTGATCCGCAGTTCGTCGCCAGGGTTCGGGACGTCGTCGGACAGTACATGAATCCACCGGCAAACGCCCTCGTGCTGTGCGTCGACGAGAAAGTCGCAGATCCAGGCTCTCGACCGATCTCAGCTCGTTTTGCCGATGCGGCCAACGACGCCGCACCGCGTCACTCACAACTACGTGCGACACGGAACGACGTCACTGTTCGCAGCGCTCGACGCCGCAACCGGTAACGTGATCGGAAAGTGCTTTCGACGACACCGAACCGACGAGTTCCTCCGGTTCCTCCACCTGATCGAGAAGAGCGTGCCTGAGGAACCTGATGTCCACTTGGTCATGGACAACTACACGACCCACAAGACTGAGCCGAGCGCGGGGTCCTGCTTGGCGTGGAACTCCTGCGCGCCGCAGGCGGCGAGCAGCAAGGTCGTGAAGGCGATGGCAATGCGTTGGCCGGTGTCGCGGCGCTGTACGTCGAATTCACCGGAGGATCTCGTCCGCGCTCACGTTGGTCAGCCGCCCTCGTTCAGACGTGAGGTCGTAGATCAGCGCTTGGCTGTATAGCGTCTGCCCAGCCAATTCAGCGACCGCCGGGATCGCAAGCCCGATCGTAGTGTGCCCTGCGGGAGCGGGGATCACAGTTGCTGGGAGCGGGATCACGCCGACGGGATCAAGGCCGAATCGACCGTAGGGCGGCAACGGTAGGAGTAGACTGGCGCGCCTGATGTGAACAAAGACCACGGCGGTCCGCGCGCTCTTGAGCCTTTCCGGCGACGCGAAGAGGGAGAGCGAGTACGCTCGGCCGAGCCGCGGCGCCACGGTCGCATAAAGGTGGCGAATCAGGCTGAACCAGATACGACCGCGGCCGGTGAGCACTTGGTCGACATCCCCGTCCAAGTCGACGTCGATGTACCGCGGAATGGCCGGGCCGAGGATCGTGACACGAGTGTTGGCAACTGCGATTGAGGAATCTCTGGTGAACCCGCCGCGGCCGCCGTTCAGGTAGATCTCGAGACCTGGATAGACCAAGTCCGGATCCCCGTCGCCATCGATGTCGCTGACGACAGGTAGCAAGCCGCAAGCGGGCAACGTCGTCGAAGCATCGACGAACTTCGCGGTGCCGTCATTGAGGTACAGACAGTGGTCGCCCGAGGGCGAGCCAAACAGCAGGTCCAGATCGCCATCCAGGTCGAGATCGACCATCTCGACACCCGAGTGGTAGACGCTTTCGACTGGCAGGCGGTTGGCTGTGGCATCCGTGAAAGTGCCGACGCCGTCGTTGAGGTAGAGCCGACTCTGGGCCCCGCCCGCTCCCGCCCCCTTGCGGGCAAGTGCCAAATCCAAGTCGCCGTCCCCGTCGACGTCGCCCAGTGCGACACCGCTAGTCTCGTCCTGGTCTGGCGGCATTCGCGCCGTCGCGACGCTGAAGCCGGCGCGGCCGTCATTGAGGTAGAGCTCTGTCTGCTTGCCTTCTTGTCCTCCCTGGGCGAGCACCAAGTCCAGGTCTCCGTCTCGATCCACGTCGCCGGTGACGATCTCAAGCGCCAACGCTCGGTTCGGGATGGGCGCCTCCACAAACCGCCCGCTGCCATCGTTGAGCAGCAGCCGGTCCGACCCGGGCATGCCCAACGGTGTGTTGACGCCTACCACCAGGTCGATGTCACCATCGCCATCGAAGTCGCCGGTCGCGGCCGCGGTCGATTGCCGCGTGGGCGGTAAGCGATCGGAGTGCACAGCGAAACTGCCCCTGCCATCGTTCAGCTGCACCAAACCCTGCGTTGGGTGGAGCAAATCTGGATCGCCATCACCATCCAGGTCTGCCGACACGGCCAAGTCCGGAACCCCCAGAAGGACGGTGTTGCGCGTAACCTCCGACAGATAGCCCTGCCCGTCGTTCAGAAACAGGCGGTTGGGACCGCCGACGAAGGCTACGCCATGGTTGGCGACTACGAGGTCGAGGTCGCCATCGCCGTCGACGTCACCGAGCCTCGAGTCCAGGACCATTTCGGCCGTGTTCGGCCGGAGACGGTCGCTCGCGTCGACGAAGATGCCGGTACCTTCGTTGAGGTAGAGGGACGAACTTCCGAACACAAGATCGACGTCGCCATCGCCATCCAAGTCACCGGCAGAGATATCGCTAGGCAGCCACGGCGTCGGGGGGAACGCCGGTAGGTGCGTTCTCGTCACTACGACGAAACGACCGGAGCCGTCGTTGAGCAGGAGATTCCTCGAGCCGAGATTCCCCAAGTCCGTCACGACATCGACGTCGGCATCACCGTCCACGTCCGCCACCGCCAGATCCCTGCCAGGTTCTTGCGGCATGTGGACCAAGCTCGCGGGGACGAAGCGCCGCTGTCCGTCATTGAGATACAGGCGGCTCGGCGTGACCGACAAGAGATCTAGATCGCCGTCCGCGTCCACGTCGGCGAGCGCCAGCGCATGCGTGTCATCAACACGAAGGGGCATCCACTCGGCAGTGGCGTCGGCGAACCCGCCTGCGCCGTCGTTCAGGTACAGACGATCCTGACCATCGCTGGAATCGCGATGGTTGCCAAACACAACGTCCAGGTCGCCGTCGCCGTCGACATCGCCCAGCACCACGGCGTGGCTATCGCGACCGAGCCCCGGTAGGCCCGCGGTGGTCGCCTCCACGAACTTGCCAGTGCCGTCATTCAGATATAGGCCGTTCTCTCCCGAGGCCACGGCCGTGACCGCGCGGCCGAAGTTGGCGAGCACCAGGTCGAGGTCGCCGTCGCTGTCTACGTCCCCTAGCTGCACAGCGAGGGTCTGCTCGGCGTCCACCGGCAGGCGATCTGCGGAGACATCCGCAAAGGAGGCCGCGCCGTCGTTGAGGTGCAAGCGGTTTTGGCCGAGGGCCCCAAACACCACGTCGAGATCGCCGTCTCGGTCGACGTCTCCCAGCACCAGCCCCAAGCCGACGGCCTCCGACTTCGGGAGATGTCGGTTGAGTTCGACGAGCAGCTCACCGACCGGCCTGCCCTCTAGGCCCGCCAGCTCGCCGCCGCCGCTACGGCTACAGGCGGCCAGCCAGACGCCCAAGAGAAGCGCGCAGGCTGGGGACCAACTCGATCGCACACGGCGCATGACACAAGCTCCTTCCAGACGAGGAATGGCGGCCCGAGGATACACGATGCCGCCTCCGCGGAGCGAGACGGGAACGGCCACAGATGTTGTGACGCCACAGGCTGGGTCGGGCTGCGGTTTAGCGATGGGTTCGGCGAGCCGGTCGCGGGACTCGGCGACGTGAATGGGGATGGCGTGCCCGACTTTCGCGGCCTCGTCGTTCACCGAGACCCTGATTCTGAGCGGCGTCGACGGGTCGATCGTGCACCGCGGGCCATCCGCCTCGGCGATCACCTCGCTCGGCGACCTTGACGGCGATGGCTTGTGCGAGATCGCACTCGGCTACCCCGAGCAGCTCTCGCCGGGTTGGGTCGACGTGGTGCGCGGGGGGAGCTTCACGCAGCTGTACCGAGTGCAGTTCGAGAAGGGGCCGACCGTGACCGCGCGTCAGTTCGGAGCCGCGGTGGCGGTCCTCGACGACGTCGACGGGGACGGGGTCGTCGACCTGGCGGTCGGGGCGCCGTCGCTCAATGTGTTCTTGGGACAGGTTCCCGGCTGGGCGGGCGTGTTCTCCGGCCGCACCGGAGACCTCGTGCAGGTGTTCCCGGGGCAGCACGCGGGCGATGAATTCGGCCGGACTCTGGTTGGCGTGGACGACCTCACCGGCGACGGGGTCAGCGAGCTCGTGATCGCCGCGCCATCCCTCGGCGGCGCACAGCCGTTCCGCGGGCCGGGTGCGCTGTTCGTGCACGACGGTCGGACCGGCGCGCTCCTGACGACGATCCGGCCGCCCGCGAGCACGATGCTGAGTATGGGCGCTTCGATGGCTGCACCCGGGGACGTGACCGGCGACGGCCGGCCCGATCTGTTGGTGTTCTTCCGCGAGCCCGCGGTCAGCCCGCCGGGCAGCAACGGGATGGTGGCGCTGCTCTCGCTCCCCGATGGCCGGGTCGTATGGCAACACCAGGATCCGTCGCCGCCGCACTCGACCTTCGGCAGGGGCCTGGTCGCGGTGGGCGATTGGAACGGGGATGGCCGCGCCGACCTGCTGGCGGGCGGCTCGCCCAGCTCGGTCAACACCGACCGCCTGCAGATGATCTCAGCGCTGCCGGCGGGGATCGGTGCCTTTGGTCAGGGCTGTCGCGGTGGCCTGCCGGCCGCGCCCCGGCTCAGCGGCGACCGCCCGCTGGTGCTCGGCGGTCCGCTCAACTTGCACGTGCGCGACGTGCCCGCCGGCACGCCGGCCTGGCTGTTGTGCGGCGCCTCCAACAGCCAGGCGACCGAAAGAAGAGGCCATGAGACTCGGCGTCCAAAAACGTCTTCGAGCGCACCAGGTGCAGCCCCACGCCCGCAAGGCCGCGGGCTCGTCACACTTCCAACGGAACCAGCTCGCGCGCGGCAGAGTCCGCATGATGTCGTGCCGACCCTGACCATCGACCATAGCGGTGCTGGTCGTGTCCATCAGCAGCGAGGCGCCGGCGAAGCGCGATCCAAACTCACGGGCCAGCTGCTGTGATCTTGCCCCTCCTCGAGATAGATGAGGGCCGCCTCGGAGATGAAGAACCGCGGGCCGCCGGTCGCGGCGACCGTGTCCATCCAATCGGTGGCGGTCGCGTCGGCTGCGAGCATCTTGCGCCGATCGGCATCGGCAAAGACTGCCGGCGCAGCGCCATACTGTCCGGCAGGTCAATCTCGAACCACCGGGCCTGGCCGTTGTCGCAGCGTTCGAACCGCGTATTCAAACCGCAGCCGATCTCCACGACGGTGGTACGAGGCTCAGCGGCCGAGCAGTGGGACCAGCAGAGTCTCCTGCACGGCGCCCAGTGAGACCGGCAACTTGGCCTCGCCGGAGCTGGGCACGCTCGCGACGCCGCCGTGTTGCGACCCCACGCTGATTCCGTCCTGGCGAGGCCCCGGCCGATCCTGTTCAGCGCACGAAGTAGATCAATGCGACGTTGTAAGACTTAGGACCGAAGCGCCGGCCGCCAGTGTCGGTCGTGGCGTTCGCGAGCTCGGCGTCGCCACCGATCGTATTGATCACGTTGGTCGTCGCGGGATTGAGGCCATGTACGGCCTGGGTGCTCAGGGTGAAGTAGGGCGGCACGCCGACCGTGGCCGAAAGCGTGGCCGAGCCGGTCGGGTCGGTGGCGAGCGGAACGACAGCTTGGGGGAGCAGTCCCAGCTCACAGCCCGCCAGACCGATTTGCCCCAGATCAACAGGAAAGCGCAGGCCCATCGCCGCCACGTTCTCGGTGGAGAACAACAGGGCGGCCGGAGCCGAAGGCGCCGCCCCGGTCATGGCGTAGTCGTACGTAAAGCCTCCGGCGACCGCCGCGTCGGACGCGGACTGGTCGCCGCCACAGCTCGAGCCGGCTCGCAGGAACATGTTGGACTGACTGACCTGATTGAGGCCGTCCGCCACCAGAAAGCCGATTTGGTTCTCCACGTCGATGTCGACGATCAGGTTGGGCCCGCTGACGACAAACGGGGTGTCCAACGTCACCCACAGCACCGCCGTGTTGGGGTCCGAGCTGACGGGCATGGCGGGCGCGGACACGCTGCCGGAGAACACGACCTGCGCGGCCACCGTCAGATTGTTGGCGAACGCGCTGGAGACTTGCGAGAACGCCAGCGACGAGTTCTCCATGATGATCGTCATGTCGCCGGAGAACCCAGGGCTCGCATTGCGTGGGCTCTGCCGGAAGCCGATCTCCCGGATGGTGAAGCCATTCGGCAGATTCTTACCGTCGTACCAGCCTTGCGCGCGCCAAAAGCTCACGCCTGGAGCAGCGACGTCGAGATTGCCGTACGCGCCGGTCAAGATCTTCGGCACAGTGCGCGTATGCGGTGTCACCTGCGCCCATGAGGATGACGCCGCGAGCAAACCGGGGACGAGGAGCGCGAGGCGAGCCGAGACTCGGAATCGCATGGGTTCTTCCTTCGCGATGACGTTTTTCCGCTTCCACCAGGAGAGCCAAGCGCTCTCCCGTTGCGAAGCGGTGGTCGCGCGGAACGTTATTGCTACCGAGACTCAATATCAATAGAGTCGCCCCGGCGTGTCCAGGCCGAAGACGGAAGCCCCCAAGCGCGCGTATCGCCTCCACGGCTGGCTCGGGGTGCACCTGGGTCTGGTGCTGTTTCTCATCTGTTTCTCGGGAACGGTCGCCACGTTCGGCTACGAACTCGACCTGTGGGCGAACCCCGGCCTCGCGAGCGGCGCGACGTCGCAGCCGGTCGATCTCGCCGCGGTCTACGACGCGACGGCAAGCGCGCACCCGGCTGGGCATGTCATCTACGTGGCCGAGCCGGCCATCGCCG
This sequence comes from Planctomycetota bacterium, assembly GCA_039029375.1. GTDB lineage: Bacteria > Planctomycetota > UBA1135 > UBA1135 > UBA2386 > JBCCGH01. The sequence goes on along the minus strand of JBCCGH010000054.1, from coordinate 6,528 downwards.
GCGCCCCTGCGACCGCGCTGGTCAGCTACGGCGCCGCGGACCTCCGCACCGTGGCCGTGGATCCCGCCGACGGCCGGGTCCGAGACACCGCATTCCTGTCGATTCAGCGGTTCTTTCGGCAGTTCCACAAGAAGCTGCTCCTTGGCACGCTGCTGCCGTTGGTGCAGGGCACCACCATCGTCGGCCTCTTCAGCATCGTTCTGCTCGTGGCCACCGTGACCGCACTGCTGTTCTACCGCCGCTGGTGGCGCGGCCTGTTCGGATTGAGCTGGAGCCGCGGGCTGCGGGTCGGCTTGTCCGATCTCCACCGCTTCGCTGGCAGCTGGAGCCTCGTGTTGGCGGTGCTTTGGAGCATCACGGGGGCCTGGTATCTGATCGACGCCGAGCGACGCCTCCTGTCCGCCGAGCCAGCGCCAGCGGCGACGACGACGCCAACCACACCGGGTTCGAACGCCCCCAGGCCACAGTTCCGCGACTACCTCGCAGCCGCCCACCGCGTCATGCCCGACCTGCGCGTGCAGCGCGTGCGATTGCCCGAATCGACGCGGGGGACCGTGATCGTCATGGGCCACGCCCCATCACTGCTCGCGCGCAAGAACGCGTGTCGCGTCCGGCTCGACGCGACCACGGCCGAAGTGCTCTCGACCCGCCACATCGACGACCTGTCCGCCTACGACCGCATCAACGAGTCGGTCGACGTCCTCCACTACGGCACGTGCGGAGGCCGCATCACCAAGTGGATCTGGTTCGTCGGCGGATTACTCCTGTGTGCGGGCATCCTGGCCGGGCCATGGCTTTGGTCGTTTCGGGTCCATCGTTCGCCGGCGGCCCGCGTACCGTGCGTGTCGCGCCTGTCGCTGCTCCTGACCGCTGCGATTCTGGCGGCCACTCTGGTCGCGAGCGTCGGCACGATCGTGCGTTGGAGCCGGCCGAGCTATGCGGTCCCCACGGCCAGCGCAACCGTTGAGCTCGAGCGCTACCGTTGTCAAGTGAACCGCTTCGACCGCGCCACGGGCTCCGTCGGTGTCGGCGTGCGCATCGGCCACGAGCACGGCCTGCCGGCCGTGAAGGGCCTCGCATGCCGCGGTTCGGTCGACCGCGACTGGGTGCCTCTGACCGCGGTCACGCCCTATGCCTACGCTGGGCAAATCGACGCCGCGCCGACGGAGGCGACACCGCTATCGGTCGCCGCCGACATGGCCGACGGCACCCGCGTCCAGACGTCGGTGACACGTGCCGACTTCGCGGCGTTCTCGCCGCTCGACTCGCTAGAACCCGATCCGCCCCCCCGCGTACCCGGGCGGGCCTGGCTCGCGATCTTCGGCTTCCTGGCGGTATCGCTCGGCGTGTGCGTGATGTGGTTGCGTTTGCAACTGCGCGCCCGAGCTGCCGGCGCCGCGCCAGCGATCCGGCCTTGCGATCTCAACGCCCCGTTGCCGCGGCGCGGGTCCTGGCGGACCCGGCCATCCCCCGGCGCGGCGTCTGCCGACCCATAGGTCCCGGACCAGCCAATCCGCGCCAGCAGCGCCACGGCCCGGCGAAGCGATCGGCCCATGGTGCGGCCCATCGGCCCAGAAATCCGGGGGAAGCACCCGCGGCCCGGCATTGTGGTGGGTCGCGTGCACGTCGGCCGCCCCCCACTCGCCGAACTCCTCGATCACGCTTCCTGGGTGCGTCAGCTCGCCGGGCAGCCGATCGCCGACTCCAGCCGCGCGAGGACGTGGCGCAGGACGCCATGCTGGCGGCGTTGGAGCGTCCGCCACGCCCAGGCAACGTGCGCGGCTGGTTGGCGACGGTCGTCACGAACGCGACCCGCGCACAACGTCGCGCCGATCGGCGAAAGGCAGCGCGCGAGCGCCGCGCCGCCCGACCCGAGCGCCAGCCAGCGACCGCCGATGTGGTCGCGCGGGCCGGCATCCACCGGCAGCTGGTGACTCTCGGTGTTGGGGTCCGAATTCCCGCCTCCCAACAGATGGAACATCGTCACACCGTCGGTCGGAGCAACTTCATAGACCCCGTCCAGCGCGATGGCCGTGCGCCAACAGCACGGCAAGCCAGATTCATCCGGCGAGACATGTCCGCCCGCCGATTCGCAGGCGGTTGGCCTCCGATTCATGGCGCGGTGAAGGTCCAGCAAAGGACATGGCCGGGTTCAACGGCCCGCGGCGGCGCCGGACTGAATGCCCCAGTAACACCAGGACTCGTCACCACCGTCACCGCCCCCAGCTCATCAAACTCATACTCCGTGACCGTGTAGCTACCCGAGACCCCGTACTCCGACGGCTCAAACACAAAACCGATCTCCATCGTCTCTCGCGTCACTCCCACCCACGGGTTCGCCACGGCGAAAGCATAATCTCGACCGGTTTCAACCGGGGCCTCGTACATCCCATATGCCAGGACTGGATTCCCGAACGTCGGGAGCACTCCGACAGGAACGGCCACAGATCCCGTAAAGCTTGCAGGCACCGTCACCATCGGCTTCGGCGGCCGCACCGTCGTCCCGTTGTGATAGTGCAAGAACCCCTTCCCGCCCAGCGACGGCCCGCGCAAGAACTCGCCCAGGAGTGTGAGGAACCTATAGTAAGGCCCTTGCCCTCTATCAGCGAAGCTCTCGAACAAGTCCTCGAAGTTGTTTAGGTGGCTCAAGATCTGGCCGAAATTCAACACTTCAAGAGCAGCCAAGTGGGCCGTTGCGCCTATATCAGCCACTATGAGGCGGCCATTGATATTGCTGATCTTGACATGATCGTGACTTACCCGAAAGAAGGGGATCACCTCGGTTCGCGTCGGATCCAAGCCGACACGCCCAGAACAACCACCCACACCATCCTCAGCGAGGACGCCATAGCCGGTGGGTGAAAAATTGGTCAGGTCGACCCTGTCCGTCAAGAACGAATCCGGCGCCTCGATAGAAAACCCAAACTCGCTACCTATCTGCAACTCGATCGCATCCAACTGCGCCATCCTACCATCATACATGTACGATCCACCACCAGGAGCATGGTTATGGCTGTCCGAGTAGCAGATGTAACCTCCGTAGAAATCCATGTAGACAGCCTTACACTCGGTATGCGCCTGTATGGCGACGATGTCGTCGACGTACCGAGTATTCCACGAATTCGCGCCATTGCACATGGAGATCGCGAATGGCGAAGAAGCGGTGCCAAATTCCACAATCTGTCCCCCCTCATCCCGAACGGCGGCGGCTCTGATCGCCACCTGCTCTGGAGTTCCCGCGCCGCCCACTTCCAAATAATCCGTCGCCGCAGACCCACTTACGTAGGGGGCGGCAATCATGCCATCCGACTTTTGCGCCTCACGAACTCCCGCTGCGAACGACGGCCGCCCTGGAAGGTATCCGAGAAAATACCATTGATCAAAGAGATCGGGGGCGTGTCCGCCGTACCAAGGTAGATACACGTCGCTGCCCAGGACACGCCGGACACTAGCTACATCTCTGGCCAACGCATCTTGCACATCACCCTGGACCTCTCTGACCCCGCCCGAACGCGCAGGCTGAAGGCTTGCCTGCGCCACGAGATTCTTCATCGCAGAAGGCATGTTGTTGTCCTCGGAGCCCACCGGCTCGGGCCACCAACTGGCTGCCGACATTTGAGATCTGTATGCCTCCGCAGCTTCCATCCAGTCGCCTCGAAGCGCGCCGAGCCGGCAGAAGTATGGCGTGGCGTACGAGCTTGTGGAGTAAACGTTAGGAACAAAATGCGACGCCGAGAACAGAATCCTCTGATCCGCGTTATCCACCCTGTAGTGCTTGTAAATCTTATCGAGGTCGCCATCTCCGTAATAGAACAGGTCGCCCGAGTCTCCATTGTAGAGCGCAAAGACATTTACGGAGAAAGCTGGCAGCGGCGACGGCACCCGATTCCCACATACGTCAATATTGCTGAAACCAGTGGGGAAGCGATCGAAGGGTGGTGCCCCGAGCGGATCGGTCAACAGGAGACCAGAAAGATAAGGAAGCACCAGGTGCTGAGGGTCGGTCGATGGCCCAATGCTCGCGACCGCAACCTCAGGGAACTCAACCCTGGCGATGTATAGGTCGGCCGGCTTATCCACAACAGAGACCGCGACGGCTCCTTCCAGATAGTCGCTCCCGTCAGGCGCCTGCCACACGACCGCTACGACGATCTCTACGCCCCCAAAACCCAAAATGGGGACCGTGCCCTGCCAGTACGCCACCAGAACGTCACCCGCGGGATCCACAAATGGGCCGAGGATTGCTAACCCTGGAGTCGACGCGGAAACCTCCTGCTCTGGATTGAAACCAGACTGGCGATCTCGAAAGACGACCTTCCAAGCGCCTGATGCCGTGATCCCGTCATTCACGAACATGATGGGGTGCGTCGCTTCGGGCGACTTGCTTGCCAACTCAACAAGCTCCAAACGCTGCCCGCACCTCGCAAACGTAGCCTTGATCCTATCAGAGTTCTCAACGACATGAGTACTCAGCGGCGTCAGGCACGAAGCCTGTGCGACGACCGAACTTGCCGACGCCGTGACGCCGAAGGCACCAGCCAACACGGAGGCCACATGGCCCAACAGCATACAACGCTTTGAGAAGAGCAATTTACAGGCCTCTCTACTGCAAGGTTTCGGTTGCGAAATATGTCTCTGGGGCACCTTGCCCATTAGCTGGCGCGCCCGGCGCGGTCCAATGACGCCGATCGTCCCACACAACGGCCGCGACAGGGTCGTCAAGCGAGAGCTCACTCACGGTCACCTGCGGGAACCCAGCGCGAACATTGTAGGCAGACCCCACATTGAGCGGCCCCGAGGCTGGGTTGTTCCAACTACCACCGGAGTCGAGCGAGTAGGCCAGCCACACGGTCGCGTAGACTTCATTGTCGGGATGATTCTGCATCCAAACCGTCGCCACCACCGGACCGCCAAAGCGGTCAACAAGGGCGATCTTCGGCCGAGTGCGACTGATGAAGTTGGTCACCGGGGATTGAGAAAGCTGCGATGGGATCGCCCAAAAGGGCGCTCCACCGTTCCATCGCACGGGAGCCACGAAAGTGTCCGCGTGACAAGCAGTCCCCCCAGCGGGCGCCTCATCACAAGAGAATCGTGTATGAGCAAGGTAAGCGTCGCCGTTGGCGGACGCGGCGAGGTCCAGGTCGTACATAATGGGAGATTCACCGACGGGGACCGGCACCACCAGGTTGGCGAGTTGCCACGTCCACACCGAAGACGAAAGCCTCCCGTGTTGAGAGCGCAGCACAAGATTCCGTTCGTTCCAGGCAACGTGCAGAACCAGGTCGCCAGAGGACAGGAACGAACCGTCAATGGCGATCTCGAAGAGTGAGTTGGCCTGAACGAGATTCCGCACGAGGCTCCACGCAGAAGCCGCGGCCGACTTCCCCTCAAGCACAGCCTCGCTATTTGGCGACGCGTTCGGCCTCGACACTATGTAGCCGGCGAAGGCCGACGCTCCAATGGCGACGAGGTCGGCGTGTCGAATACTACGTTGCGCCTCAACGACTCCAGTGGGCCGCGTCTCGTGACTCCACGTGATCCCCTTATCAAGGGAGGTCATCAGAACAAGGCTATCGCCATCCCCCTCATTGGCAGTGTAGAGGGAGTGAAGGCGGCCAATGGAGTCACAGACGATCTGAACGCCAGAAACGTAGGTCGTCGCAAAGCGGGTAATGTCTAGACTCGACGGCAGCCACGTCGCTCCACCGTCCAGGGATCGGTTGAAGCGCACGCGCTCGTCCCCTTGCCCGACAACCCTCCATACGACAAAAACACCCAACGAGTCGCTTGGGTCGACCGCGACCCGAGGGTCGAGGGCGTCACCCTGGGCGGCGCCGCTCAGCGCGATCTCAGCGGCCGGGAAGACAGGCTGGAACGAAGGAGCCTTGCGATAGAACACTTGCCGGGAGGCACCGCGATAATCTTCCCATACGATATGCAATGAATCATCGATGCCCCTCGCCATCTGAGGGCGAGCGGAAGAATCTATGCCTTCCGCCCCGATCGACACGATTGTGCCTTGAGAGGGAATCGCCGGCGACAGCAGGAGAGACGCTGCCACCAAGTGATTCAGCGTTTGCCTCCTCCGTCGCGCACCGGGCATTTCGGATCTGCGTGCGCCAGGGGAATGATGCGGGGCGTTATCGGCGCCGGGCAGGGCGAAAGGGACGATCAGTAGGCAGTTGCGGGTTCCGAAACGCATAGGGATCAGGGTAGGTTCCTTGGGGTGAGCTCGAGGTATTTGCACGAGAGCCCGCGCCCGTCTCGGCGCCTTTCCCTTTTCTCGGATTCGGGAGCCCTGCGGTGGACCAAAGTCCAGTTCGGCCAGAGCCAGACCATGGACGAGATCGCGACGGCCCCTCTGTCCGTCGCGTTCACGACCAAGCTCACTAGTGTCCTGGATCCGAAGTTCCTGCACAGATGGCACCCGTCCGGCCACCGCTCGCTGCGTCGCACCTCCTCGACGTATCCACCAATATGCCTGCGTCGGTGCTTCTTGCGAGCAGCGTCCGGTCACGCACCCTCTGC
>JBCCGH010000053.1:0-53226 GCA_039029375.1 Planctomycetota bacterium | reverse complement strand
GTTCGATTTGCTGGTGCGCCCGCTCCTGGCACGGCTCGGCGGCGCGCCGCTCGAGGCGCCCAGCGCGACCGTGGCGGGCGAGGGCGCCTCGAGCGGCGCGCCGCCGAGCCGTGCCAGGAGCGGGCGCACCAGCAAATCGAACACGGTGAAGCACGACGCTGGGTTGCCCGGCAGGCCGATCACTAACTTGCGCCCGTCGGCGCGATCGGCGGCGCCGAAGTAGGTCGGCTTGCCCGGCTTTAGGGCGATGCCCCAGAAGCGCTCGGCCACGCCGAGCGCCCGCAGGGCGTCGCGCACCAAGTCGTGCGTGCCCTTGGACACCCCGCCGATCGTCAACACGACGTCGGCGTCGGCGAGCGCCCGGTCCAAGAACGCGCGCAGCGGCTCGTCGGCGTCCGGGGCCACGCCGAGCCGCTGCGGCTCGCCGCCGTTCTCGTGCACCTGCGCCGCCAGCGCGTAGCTGTTGCTGTCGCGGACCTGATGTGGCGCGGGCTCGCGGTCGACGGGCACGACCTCGTCGCCGGTCGACACGATCGCGACACGCGGCCGTCGATAGACGCCCACGCGGCTCTGCCCGAGCACGGCGAGCACACCAATCTCGGCGGCGCGGATCCGGGTGCCAGCGCTGAGCACCGTGGCGCCGGCGGCCAGCTCCGAGCCCTGCGGCCGGATGTGGTCCCCGGCGGTCGCGCCTTGCGAGAGCGTCACCTCGGACCCGGCGTAGCCGCTGGTGTTCTCGACGGGCACGACGGCGTCGACCGAGGCGGGCACCACGGCGCCGGTCATGATGCGGATCGCCTCCCCATCGGCCACGACACCGTCGAAGGGATGACCGGCCAGGCACTCGCCCACGACGCGAAGCAGCGTGCCCGCGGCGAGCCCGGCGGCGCCGGCCCGCACCGCGAACCCGTCCATCGCTGACCGATCGGTGGTCGGCCATGGCGTGGGTGCGAGGTGGTCGGCCGCGAGCCGACGACCGTGGCAAGACTCCAGGGACAGCTCTTCAACCGGCAGCGGCCGCTCGACCGCAGCGCGCACCAAGGTCTCGGCTTCTGCCAACGAAATCGGACCCGAACCCGTCATGCTCTGCCTCCGAATGGGTCGCTCTCGACCCACAATCGCCTTCTTGGGAAGCTTGAAGTCACGTTTGGACGACAGACGAAGGCAGAGTTCGGCAACCGTGCCCACGCCGCGCGCGAAGGCGTACCCTATGCCCGGTCCCCGAACCAGGCAGTTTCGGCGGCCCGCCCCCACCCGATCGAGCCCGTGAACCGACCCTCAAGCCCCGCCCCCATCACCCGCCGCCACGCCGCGCGCGCCGCCGCCCTCGGCGCCACCCTCTGCCTGATCGGCGCCAGCTGCTCGCGGCCGTCAGACGCGGCCGACACCAAGACCGAGGGCGCCGCAGAGCAGGGCCCGACGCTGGTCCGCGCCGACAAGATCGCGACCCGGAAGATTCGCCGCGAAATCGAGACGACAGCCTTCCTCGACTCGGAGCACCGAGTCATGGTGCTCTCCAAGGTGCCGGGCCGAGTCGCAGACGTGCTGTGCGACGAAGGCCAGGAGGTGCAGCGCGGCACCATCATCGCCAAGCTCGACGACCGCGAGGCCGCGGCCGCCAAGCGACAGGTGGAGCTGCAGCTCGAGGATCGCAAAGGACGCGCCGAGCTGGCGCAGATCGAGGCCGAGGCATCGGTGCGGCGCGAGGCGCAGGCCCGCATCGAGCGCGATCGAACCAAAGCCGAGCTCGACCGGCTCACCGGCCAGGACCAGGCCAACGTGTCACGCCGGGAGCTCGACGAGGCGCGGTTCGCCGCCGAGAGCGCGGCCGAGGCGCTGGTGGTCTCGGGCTTCGAACGGCGCAAGGCGGAGCTCGATGCCAAGGTTGCCGCCAACGCCGTGCTGGAGCTCGACGCGCGGGTGGAAGAGCAGTCGCTGCGGCTGGCCGAGCACGAGATCCGCGCGCCGCTCGACGGCGTGATCCTGCGGCGACGCATTCGCGGCGGGGAGACCATCAGCGCCGCGACCGAGCTGTTCGAGGTCGCCGACCTCAACAACCTGGTCTCGTACATCAGTCGCCCGCAGGCCGAGCTGCCCTTGGTGCGCGAGGCGCGCGAGGTGGCGTTCACGGCCGACGCCTACCCGGAGCGCTCGTTCACGGCCGACGTCGACCTGGTGTTGCCGGTCGTGGACCAGGACACCGGCCATTTCCAGATCCGCATGCGGGTGCGGTCGGAGGACACGCAGTGGCTGCGGCCGGGCATGTTCGTGCGCGCCCGCATCCTCACCGAAGCCCTGCGCGATGCACTGATGGTGCCGAAGACCGCCGTGCTCATCGATGGCGAGGACTCGGTGGTGTTCGCGCTGCGCAACGGCCGCGCGCACAAGGTCGTGCTCGACGCCGGTCTCGAGGAGAAGCTCTGGATCGAATGCCGCAACCGCGGCGACGGCGGGCTCGAGCCGGATGATCGGGTGCTGGTCGCCGGCCACGAAGACCTGCGCGATCAGGACCCGGTCGAGGTCAGCGACTCGTGACCGCGTCCGCGCCGCCGCCGGCGGAACGCTCGTTCTTCGACTTCACGGCGACTCGGCCCGTCGCGATCGGCATGGTCGTGGCGGCGGTCGTCGTCTTCGGCGTCGTCGGACTGTTCCGCCTGCCGGTCAACCTGCTCCCCGACATCTCGTACCCGTCGGTGACGGTCCGCACGACCTACACCGGGGCCAGCCCGCGAGACGTCGAGGACCGCATCAGCGAACGCGTGCAGGAAGCCGTGTCGGTCATCCCCGGCGTGCGCCGCGTCGTGTCGATCAGCCGGCCCGAAGTCAGCGACGTGGTGCTCGAGTTCGACTGGGGCACGCGCATGGTGTTCGCGGTGGCGGACATTCGCGACCGGCTGGACCGCGTTGTGCTGCCGCGCGAGGCCGACGACCCGCTGGTGCTGCGCTACGACCCGAGCCTCGACCCGGTGATGACGTTCGGCCTGATCGGCGACGCCTCGGCGACGGAGCTGCGACGGCTGGCCGAGGAGGAGATCGAGGTCGAGCTGGCCGAGATCTCCGGCGTCGCCGCGGTGCGAGTCCGCGGCGGCGAAGAGGAGGAGATCCGCATCTCGCTGGACCAGGCGGCGGCGTCGTTCTACGGCATCGATGTCCGCACGATCGTCGACCGGCTCGCCGCGGAGAACGTGAACGCCGCGTCGGGCGCGATCGAGGAAGGCAAGACCGAGTATCTGGTCCGGGTGATCGGCGAGTTCCCCAACATCGAGGCGATCGAGCAGGTCGTGCTCGATCGCCGCGGCGAAGTGCCGATCCGACTGGCGCAGGTCGCGGAGGTCCGCCGCGTGGCCGCCGACCGCGAGGTGATCAGCACGGCCGCGGGCCAACCGAGCGTGCTGGTCGACGTCTACAAGGAAGCGAACGCCAACGTCGTCTCGCTGTGCGCGGAGCTGCGCGACCGTGTGTTCGGCTCCGACGCGCAACGCGAGTGGCTCGCCGCGAACCCGGCGAGCGAGGGCGCGTCGACCGCCACCGTTGTAGAGGCGAGCGCGAACGCCAACGGTGAGACCGCCGACGAAGACTCCCGCGAAGCGCGGCGCCGCGCTTTTGCCGAACAACAGAAGCGGCGCGAGATGACCGACTACCTCGAGCACCAACTCGCGGAATTCGGCGCCCGGCCGGAGATCTTCCAAGACCAGTCGCGCTTCGTGCAGACCGCGGTCGACGACGTGCTGAGCAGCGCGATCAAGGGCGGGCTCTTTGCGATCGCGATCATCTACCTGTCGCTGCGGCGATTCTCGACGACCGCGATCCTCGCGGTGTCGATCCCGATCAGCCTGGTCGCGACGTTCGCTCCCATGTTCATGTCGGCGATCGACCTGAACATCATGTCGCTCGGCGGCCTGGCGCTCGGGGTCGGCATGTTGGTCGACAACTCGATCGTCGTGCTGGAGTCGATCGCCCGCGCCCGCGAAGAGGGCGCCTCGCTCGGCCGTGCCGCAGTCCTCGGCACGTCCCGGGTGGCGTCGGCCGTGACCGCTTCGACGCTCACGACGGTGGCGGTGTTCTTCCCGATCGTCTTCGTCGAAGGCCTCGCCGGCGCGCTGTTTCGCGACCAGGCCCTCACGGTCGTCTACTCACTGCTGCTCTCGCTGCTGGTGGCGCTCTTTGTGATCCCCATGCTGGCCTCCCGCGGCGGCGAGGCCCAAGGCGGCGAGGCCCAAGGTGACGGGGCCCAAGGTGACGGGGCCACACCGGCCACTCCACGACTCGGTTTTGGGCCCCGGCCGGGCCTCGCCGCGACCAGCGCGCTGGGCCGCGCCTGGGCGGTGCTGACCTGGCCGCTGCGCGCCGCCGGCTGGCTGCTGTGCGGCGTGCTCAACGTCGTGACCGTGCAGGGGCTCCGCCTGGTGCTGCTCGCGGCCAAGGGCGTAGGCGCGCTGCTGGTCGGGGTGCTGTGGCCGTTCGCCTGGGCGTTCGATCGCGTCTACCGCGCCCTCGACAGCGTCTACCCGCATGCCCTCAGGGCCGCCCTGCGTCACCGCGCGGCCTTGCTTCTCATCAGTGTCGGGCTCCTGACCGCAGCCGTGCTGCGCACCGACGCACTTGGGACCGAGGTGCTGCCGGCCGTGCACCAAGGCGAGCTGTTCGTCGAGGCGTTCCTACCACGCGACGCCACCGTCGAGCGCACCGCCGCGGCGATGGAGCCGATCGAGAAGGCCGTCGCCGAGCTCGAGGAGGTCGAGCGCACGTTCCTCGCCTGCGGCGTCGACGACGAAGAGCTGAACGATTCCGACGAAGGCGAGCACTCGGCTCGGCTGCTGGTGCGCATGCGCCCAGACTCTGACCGCGGGGCCCAGGAGGAGCGCGTGCGGGGCAAGATCCGCGAGCTGCTGCGGCGCGAGCCGGAGGTGCAGACCTATCGGTTCACGCGACCCAGCCTGCTGTCCTTCTCCGCGCCACTGGTCGTCGAAGTTGTCGGTGACGACCTCGTCCAGTTGCGCGACGCCTGCACTCTCGTCGAGCGCACGCTCGCCTCGCTACCCGAGCTGCGGGACGTGCGCTCCACGCTGCAGCGCGGCAACCCGGAGATCGCGATCTGGTTCGATCGGGACAAGCTGGCCTCACTCGACCTCGACCCGGATGACGCCACGCGCGTGCTCCGCGCCAAGATCCTCGGCGAGGTGCCGACACGGTTTGCCGAGCGCGAGCGCAAGATCGACATGCGCGTGCAGGTCGACCGCCGCGAGCTCGCCGATCTCGACAGCCTGCTCCAGGTCAACATCAACCCGAGCGGGCGGCCGGAGATCCCGCTCGCCAGCGTGGCGCGCACGCGACTCATCGAGGGCCCGAGCGAGATCCGCCGCATCGGCAACGTGCGCGGCGCCGAAGTGCAGGCCTCTCTGGTCGGCTTTGACCTCGGCTCGACCCAGGAACGCGTCGTCGACGCCCTAGCGCAGCTCGCGCTGCCCAGAGACATCGAGGTGCGGCTCGGGGGGCAAAAGGCGGATCTCGAAGAGTCCAGCCGCAGCTTGAGCATGGCGCTGCTGCTGGCGATCTTCCTGGTCTACGTGGTGATGGCCAGCCAGTTCGAGAGCCTGCTGCAGCCGCTAGTCATCCTCGTGTCGCTGCCGCTCGCCATGGTCGGCGTGGTGTTCACCCTCGACCTCGTCGACATGCCGCTCTCGGTGGTCGTCTTCCTCGGCGCGATCGTGCTGGCCGGCATCGTCGTCAACAACGCGATCATCCTCATCGATCAGATCAACCGCTGCCGCGCCGCAGGCATGGTGAAACTCGACGCCATCGTGCGCGGTGCGCACACCCGATTGCGCCCGGTCCTGATGACGACGCTCACGACCGTGCTCGGTCTCTTGCCGCTGACCGGGTGGCTCGCCGGCGTGCCGCTGCTGGGCGGTGCGGACGAAGGCGTCGAGCTGCGTGCCCCCATGGCGATCACGGTGATCGCGGGGCTCACCACTTCGACGCTGCTGACGCTTCTGGTCGTGCCCGTCGTCTACTCCCTATCGGATCGGCGGGCCTGACGATGCGCGGCAACCGCTCGGTGTTCTCGCTGTTTCTGGATCGCCCCATCCTGACGCTGATGGCGACGCTGACGCTGCTATTGGTCGGCGTCATCTCGTTCACCAAGATCCCACTGCGGTTCGTGCCGGAGGGCCTCTCCGACAACCGCATCAACATCTACGTGCCGGTGGGTCAAGACCGCTCCCCCATCGAAGTCGAGGAGAAGATCGTCGAGCCGTTCGAGGAGCAGCTCCGGACGATTCCCGGCCTGCGCGAGATCGAGTCGGAGGCGGGATCCGGATACGCCCAGTTCGAGGTCCAGATCGACCCGGAGATGGATCTCTCGCTGGCCGCGGCCGAGGTTCGCGACCGAGCGCAGCGGGCCAAACTTCGCTGGCCCGAGGACGCCAACCGCTACTTCACCTGGCGCGAAGACGCGAGCTCGGCGCCGCTGGCGTTCTTCCAGATGCTCACGCCAGCGCGCTCCCCAGAATGGGATTTGCTGATCGACAAGGTCATCCAGCCGCGCCTCGAGCGGGTTGAGGGCGTCGGGCGGCTCGAGTTTTGGGGCATGCTCGATGAGACGGTGCGCATCTGGTTTGACCACGACAAGCTCGTCGCGCATCGCATCGACTTCGGCCGTCTCCTCAACCGCCTGGCCCGCGACAACTTCGCCGAGCCCATCGGCGAGATCGACGACGGGCGGCACCGCTACCTGGCGCGGGTGGTGTCCAAATTCACCGACCTGCAGGAGATCGAGAGCTACCCGATCCGCACCGGCCTGGTCATCGGCGACATCGCCAAGGTCGAGCGCGTGCCATCGGTGCGCAACAGCCTGTCCCGCTTTAACCAGAAGTACACTTACACCGGCATGGTGCGCGCCGCGGCGGGCGTGAATCCGGTCGACGCGAGTCGCAACTTGCGCGAGGCGATGGACGAGCTGGGGCGGGATCCTCGCCTCGCCTCGATGGAGTGCCGTTTCCTCTTCGATCAGGGCGAGATGATCGCCGACAGCCTCAACACGCTGGTCACGACGTCGCTGCAGGGCGGCGCGCTGGCGCTGCTGGCGCTGTTTCTGTTCCTGCGCAACTTCCGCTTCACGCTCGCGATCGCGATGGCGATCCCGCTGGCGCTGCTCATCGTCGGCGGCTGGCTGTTCTTCACCGGCGACTCCCTCAATGTCCTGACCATGGCAGGCATGACGCTCGCGGTCGGGATGGTCGTCGACAACTCGGTCGTCGTCCTCGAGAACATCCGGCGGCTGCGCCAGTCGGGACTGCCGCTTCGCGACGCGTGCCTCGAGGGCGCGCGGGAAGTCGGCCTCGCCGTGGTCATGGCGACGCTGACAACAGTGGTCGTGATCATGCCGATGGTGTTCATCGGCTCGGGCCAGGCGCGTGTGCTCCTCGGCTCGGTCGGCACACCGCTCTCCGTGGCGCTGATCGGCAGCCTCGCCGTGGCGCTCCTCCTGCTGCCCTCCGGACTCCTGCACCTCGGCGGCGTCCCGGCGGAGGAGTCCACCGCCACGCCGTCGCACCTCGGCCGCCTCGCGTCACGGCTCTCGCCCGTAGGCGCCCTGCTCGCGATCAACCAGCGGCTCCTGCGCCTGGCGCTGCGCCACCGCGTCATCGCCAGCATCGCGGCCCTGTCGCTGCTGGCGACGTGCCAACTGCCGTGGGAGAGGATGGAGGTGGCATCCGGCGACGGCGGTCCGTTCCGCCGCGGCGACATCTCCATCTACTTGAAGATGCCGCGCGGCCTGGGTCTCGCCGACGTCGAGCGGGAAGTGCTCGCCTACGAGGATTTCGTGCTCGAGCGGGCCGAGGAGTGGCGCATCGACAGCGTCTCTTCGCGCTTCGACCGCGACTCTGCCGCACTTGACATCGCTCTGGACCGCGAAGTGCCGATCGGCGAGTTCACCGACATCCGCGCCGCCGTCGAGGCGGCCTGGCCGCAGCGGGCTGGCGTCGAGGTGAAGCTGTCGAACGCTGGCGGTGGAGGCATGGGTGGCGGCGGCAGCAGCAACAGCGAGAAGAGCGAGCGCAACTTCGTGCTTCGCATCTACGGCCGCGATAGCCAGCACCTGCTGCACCTCGGCGCCGAAGCCCGCGAGGCGATCCGCCGGCTGCCGCAGGTCGACAAGGTCGAGATCCCCAGCGTCGACGACAACGTCGAGGTCGCGGTTCGCCTCGACCGTGACCGCCTGCAGGATCTCGAGGTCGCGCCCGACCTGCTACGCGGCTCCCTGGTTGCTGGGCTACAAGGGCGTCAGGTCACCGAGCTCGAGGAGCGCGGGCGCGAGACGCGCGTCATCGCCGAGTTCGACCGCGAGACCAACCCAACCCTCGTCGACCTCAAGGAGTCGTTGGTCTTCAGCGGCCGCCAAGTGTTTCAGAGGCTCGCCAGCCTCGCCGACGTGCGGTTCGAACCGGCGATGGGCTCGGTCACCCGTATCGACGGCCGCACCAACGTGACCATCGTCGGCCGCCGTGCCGAGGGCGTCGGCGCCACTGCGCTGAGCAAAGAGCTGCAGCGCGTGATGCAGACGTTCCCGCTGCCGCGCGGCTACTCGTGGCGCGAAGAGAGCACCTTCATGAGCAACCAGGAGCAGATGTTCGAGCTCATGGACGCTCTGCTCCTCGGCGTCATCTTCGTGTTCCTGCTCATGGGCGTGCTGTTCGAGTCGGTCATCCTGCCGTTCTCGATCATCCTGTTCCTCGTGCCGTTCTCGATCCTCGGCGCGCTGTGGGCGCTGTACCTCTTCGTGGGCGAGATCGAGCCGATGGCGTTCGTCGGGATGATCCTGCTCGCGGGGATCATCGTGAACAACGGGATCGTCCTCCTCGACTGCATCGCCCGCCTGCGCCCCGAGCTCGGCCGCGAGACCGCCATCCTCGAGGGCACGCGGCGCCGCCTGCGGCCGATCATCATGACCGCCACCACCACGATCGTCGGCTTGCTGCCCATGGCGATCTTCGGCGAGTCCGGCAACGGGCTCAGCTACGTGAGCATGTCGATCGCCGTCAGCGGCGGCCTGGCGCTCTGCACGATCTTCACCGCGTTCGTGGTGCCACTGACCTACACGCTGATGGACGACTTCGCGCAGTGGCTCCGCGCGGTGTGGCAGCGCGCCCTGGCCTGAACGTACGGTGCCGCGACAAAAACCGCCGCATCAACACGCAGCCTGTTCGGCGACGATCATCGCGGCTGCAGCGACGACACGCAGAGGTTGTCGAAGTGCACCACGGGGTCCGCTGACGCGGACGTGGAGGCCAGCTCCAATCGGAAGATGGCACCCCCTGCGGCATCAAACCAGGGGTTGTGCAGAAGCCGCCGCCAGGCGCCGTCTGCCTCGTAGCTCATCACCACTCCGGCTTCGCCAACCGTCAACCGAAACCGGCCACGACGATCTTCGCTCGACTCGAACTCGTCCTGCGACTGAAACATCCCGCGGTAGCCCGTCTTCGTCGGCGTCGCGACCATCTCCACGGCGCCGAAGTGGTGACCGGCGAGGTCGAGGATCTGCAGCCGGCAGACGGTCTCACCGCTCTCGGGCTGGCGAAAACGATCCAGCTCGAAGTCGACGGTGATCTCGCACTCCCCCCGTAGCATCCAACGCAGCGGATCCAGATCGACCGTCGCGCCACCCGGGCGACCGCTGATCTTGTCGAAGCTCAAGCGCCCGTCGACAGCCGCCGCGTATCCTGCATCGCCGCCACGCACGTAGCGGGGATCCAAGAACTCGGTGTCGAAGGAGTCGCGGAGCGAGGAGAGCTCAGCGGCGTCGTAGCGAACCGCCGTCTCCACCGTCACGTCGTCGATCGCCACGGTGAAGGACGGGTCCTCCGTCCAATCGCGCACCATGAGCGCCGGGTGGACCGGTTCCCGCGTGCACGGGTCGGTGCGGATCTCCTCCCACCCGGGTGCACCCTGGTAGTAGGACGTGATCTTCCCGCCGCGACGCGCCAGCCGCAAGCCACCGCTGGCATCGTTGGACGCCACGTAGGTGGAGTGCAGGCACTCGGTCTGCGAGGCGGCGGCCGAGTAGGTCGCCTCCCAGCGCATGCACGGATCGGGGTTGTGCTCGTTGTTGCGTCGCACCGTCGCCAGCAGCCCCTCGGAGAGCCCCCACACACTGAGCCCGAACACCCGGCCGCCCGCCGCCGGCACGTCGAAACCGTGCAGGCGAAACGACACCTCGACGTCGAAGTCGCCATAGATCGCGCCGAGATGCCGATCGATGCGGACGGCCGTGTTCTGCTCCGAAGTCGCGGTCATCCACAGGGCGCCATCGCGCTGCTCGACGAGGTCGGCGCGCCCCTGGACCACCCAGCGACGGTGAAGCCGGCGCCCCTCGAAGTCGTCGTAGAACGTCGGAATGGGGTCCATGGACACACCGGGAGCCTTGGTCGCGAGCAAGCGTCGCTGCGAATCCGCCTGGGCAATCCTCGCCGCCTGGCCGCGGTCGTCCGCGATCCGCGCCAGCTCGGCAAAGACGACGGCCGCGACCGCCGAGGTGACGAGCATGGCCACCAGTGCAGCGGCGGCGAGCCGATTGCGCCGCACCCACGTGCGAAACTCCGCCGCCGCGCCAGTCCGGTAGGCCCTCACGACGCGATGCTCGAGGTAGGCACTCAGGTCCGTCGCCATGTCCCGCATCCCCGCGTAACGCTGCCGCGGATCCCGCGCCATCGCCCTCTCGCAGATCGAGACCAACTGCGGTGGCAGATCGCGGACGAGCTGGTCGGGGCGCGTCGGATCGGTGCCGGCGATCAACGCCAGGAGCTCCTGAGCCTTCTTGCCTTCACCGGTGTCCCCGTACGGGTGCCGCCCGGTGAGGACCTGGTACAGCATCGCTCCGACCGAGTACTGATCCGCAGGCGGCCCCACGCTGTCGTGGTCACCCGCGGCCTGCTCCGGCGACATGTACGGCACGGTTCCAACCACGTCGCCATCGCGCGTCGCCACGCCGGCCACGCCGTCCGCGGCGAGGCGGTCGCGCAAGCTCTGGAGCTCGTCGGCCTCTGGGTCACTCGACGCGTCACCGTCGTCCCGATCCAGGATCTTGGCCAGCCCCCAGTCCATGACGAACGTCTCGCCGGCCTGTCCGACCATGACGTTGTCCGGCTTCAGGTCGCGGTGCAGCACGCCCTGCTCGTGGGCGTACGCCACGGCCTCGCAGACCCGCACGAGGATGTTGAGCGCGCGGGGGCGCGTCCATCCCGCTTCACCGCGGTGCACCCTCGCAATCGCGAGGCCGAAGTGCTCGCCATGCACGATGGGCATCGTGAAGAACGGCCAGCCCCGCTCATCGATCCCCGCGTCATGGAGCCCCAGGATGCCGGAGTGCTGAAGCCGAGCGACGACGCAAACCTCGTCAAGAAACCGCAAGATGTCGCGGCGCTCCTTCTCGGTCAGGCTGCTACGGCGGGTGTCGATCCGCAGCACCTTGCGCGCCAGCGACCGCTGCAGCCGAACATCCCAAATGCGCTCGACCAACCCCATGCCCCCCTCGGCGATGAAGCCGGTGCTGCGATAGGAGCCGGCGTCGCGCGGCGCGGCGAGCGCCGCGATCGACTCGCTCAGGGGCTGGGCCAGATCGCCGGGCGCGTCGCTGCCAAGCCACTCCAATCCCGCGAAGTAGCTGGCTTGCCAGCTCCGCAAGTCCGCGGCCGCGCTCGGGTGGGCATGGCAGGCATCTTCGACCGCGGCGGCCATCTCCGCGGATCCCTTGCGCAGGATGCCCTCGATCAACGACTGCGCCAACTCCGCAGCCTTGGAGCCCCCGGGGCCCTCCGTCATTGCAGGCGCCTCTTGACGCGGCCGAGCGACGCCACCCCGCGCCGGTGGAGCAGCTCGACCGCGTTCACCGATCGATCCATGCGCGTCGCGATCTCCGCATACGACAACGACTCGAAGTAGCGCATCTCGATCACCTCTTGCTGGTCCGGCGGCAGCGTCTCGAGGGCTTCGATGAGGTCCATGGCGCGCTCGCGCGCCGCGGCCTCGCTCGATGGCGATCGCCCAGCGCCGTGCAACAGCTCGGTGGCCGTCAGTTCCACCGCCTTCTCGCGATGACGGCGTACCTGACCCGCGATCTCGTTGCGGATCAGCTGCGTTGCCCAGCGCAGAAAGGCGCGATCGTCGCGCGGCTCGAACCGATCGAGGTCGCGCGCGATGCGCATCATCACGCCTTGGCAGATGTCATCCGCTCCTGCCACCCGCCGGGCCTGGTCGCCCATCAAGGAAGCGATGCGGGCAAGCAGACGCTCCTGATAGCGCTCCAGCAGGCGATCTAGCGCGCCGGTGTCGCCGGCCTGAGCAGCGCGGAGAAGCTCGCGCGTCTCGCCAAAGCGACCTTGCTCAACCGATTCGTCAGGCATGGATTGCGGTCCCGGACTCGCCGAGGGGCCATCGATCAGTCAGGCGAGCTGCGGCTCTCCACGTTCAGAGCCGCTCCCCTGACCGGGACACGATCCCGATGTTGCGCCCTGACAGGAAGCCGGCGCCGCAAGGTTTTTGATTTCGAGCGACGGACTCCGCCCCCACCGGTTGCTGAAGGAGCACGGCGTCGCCGCGGACGCGGACGCGTTGAGTTCGCGCCGTCCCTGTCGGCCGTCTTGACCCCAGCAAGCGCCTCTGGGCAGTGCCGGAGCATGCCAACATTGAACGTACCCTCAAGCAACACGAGACCGACTCCTTGGCACGCGTGCGGGGCGAAGATCTTGGTCTGGATGCTCACCACCGTGGTATGCGACCGCGCCATCGCGATCCCGCAATCGCCCGCGGCCCCATCAGCACCACACTCAGCACGAACGTCATCCGGTCCGTCCCAAAGCGTCGCACCTGCTTCCACCGAGCCGGCGCCATTGCGCCGCCGACTCGTCGAGGTGCCGGCTGGTCGACCAGACCAGCCCCGCGAATCGCTGAGATGGCTGCGCCGCGCGCGTGACCTGAGGCTGGAACTGCGGCCTCCCGCCGCGCTCCTGTCCCGCCGAGACCACTCGCTGTACGTGCCGCTACCGGTGGACCACCGGTTCGTCGTGGTGCACGTCCTGACCCAGTGCCCCCGGCTGCAGGTCGTTGCGCTGCCCGCCTCGGTGCTGCTGATGCTCGCGTTCCTGTGACCCCGGCGGCCGACGACCATGCCAACTCGTGAGTTCTGGGATCAGTACGGTTGTCGCTGCAACGCATACTCACCGGATCAAGTCTTCGCCGCCTACGAGCGGCTGGGCTTTCTCTATGCAGCCAAACGGCGGCGCCTCGCGCCGCTATGGGATCGCATCAAGGCGACGTGGGTAGCGGCAATGACCCAACCGGACCTAATGTCCGTCGCGACCTGGGGGCCCTTGAACGGCCCTCGCGCAGCCACTGGAATGCGCCTTCGAATCGGACACGGCTATGGAGGCCAGCACTGGGCCGCGGGCGAGTCACCCACCGGGACGATGGCGCTCACACTGGCGGTGCTGGCGGGAGCCAGCACACGCCAACGCGCCACCGGCTTCCAGATCTGGTACCGACCGCAGAACCGCATGCCAGCGCGAGTGTTCGGTGGTGCCGCTCGCTCGGCTGGCGCGCGCGGCGCCGAACGCCAGCAGTGCTTGCTGATGGTGCCGCGGCCCTTGACTCGGACGAACGGCATCGAGGTCGCGCGTTGGACGCCAGGCCACCGTCCCGAGGTCACGGCGTTCGCCCAAAGCGAAGCGGGCAAGGTCTGGACCACGGTCAGCGAGCTGGACACGTCGGACGCCGAGTGGGCGGCATCCGATCGGTTGTGGGCCCGTGTCGGACTGCGCTACTGGCGCCGGGTCTTCGTGGCCCGCCGGCAAGGCGCCTCGTGTGGCCTCGCGATCGTCCATCGCGGCCCGGTAGGGCTCAACTTCAGCCTGCTGGAGAACCGGGCCGAGTTAGTGCTCGCGCGTGACGCTCCGCCCACCGTGCGGTCAGCAACCGCCGCCGCGCTGATCGAGGCCGCGGTCGCAGAGGCCGATCCGGAGCTGAGGGATTGCTTCCCGTTGGTGTGCTCCGAGTCCGACGAGCCGGTGCTCGCCGAACTCGGGGCGAAGAAGTACCGCCGTTACGCATGCGCCATGTGGGCCGGCCAGCAGGGCACGATCGCGCTCCTCGACTCGGTGCAGCAGCGCTTCGGCCGCGTGCTGCAGCGAGCGGAGCGGGAGAGCGTGACATGACCGAGACGGCAGCAGAGCCGACCGCACCCGGCGATCGTTGGACGTATTTCATGGACCATGCCGACGAGGCCGAACGGCTCGCCGCGAAGGTCGACGCACCCGGCTGGGTCGAACGCGAGCTCGGCGGGCAGGCCCTCGGCGAGAGATCGCCACAGCACCTCCTCGATGTCGGATGTGGCCCCGGTGCGCTCGCCCACGCCGCGTCCCACGCCCACCCACACGCGCACGTGACCGGGCTCGATCTGAGTCGCGAGCGACTGCTCTACGGTGCGGACCGCGGCTGGTCCTTCGTGCAGGCGCGGGCGGAGACGCTCCCGTTCGCCGACGGCAGTTTTGACGCAGTGTGGTGTCGGTTCCTGCTGCAATACCTGCCCGACAAGGACGCCGCAGTCCGCGAGATGAACCGCGTGCTGCGGCCGGGCGGGACCCTGCTCCTCCAAGACCTCGACGGCCAGCTGGTGTGGCAGCATCCGATGCCCATCGAGCTACGCTCGGAGCTCGACGTCGTCCTCGACCACCTCGCGCGTGGTGGCTTCGATCCACAGGTCGGCAGGAAGCTGTTCTCAATGTGCCTAGGCGCGGGCTTCGTCGATCCCACGGTCCGCATCGAGCCCTACCACCAACTCGCCGGGCGGCCCGAGGAGCGGACGCGCACGGAATGGCAAACCAAACTACGCATCGCCGCGAGCGCGATCCGCGCCGCGTTCGGCGGCGACGAGGCGCGAGCCGACGCGTTCGGCACGGCATTCGAACGCAACCTCTTCGATCCTGACACGCTGGTCTACTCCGTGCTATTCACGGTCCGTGTCAAGAAGCCCCGATGATCCTCCACGGCGTCACCAGCGTGCTGCCCGGCTGCGACGTGCCGGGTGCGGTCCTCACCAACGCGCGCCTCGCGGACCTGGTGGACGAAGTCCGCGCCGACCTGCGACGGCGGGGAATCGACGATCCACGCCCCGCGTGCGCGGCGGAGTTCCCCGCCGAGCGCATCGGCATCGAGCAACGACGCGTGTTGGACGCCACAAGCAGCGTGCGGGACCTCGCGGTCACCGCGGCGCAGCGCGCCGTCGACGCTGCTGGTGTCGACGGCGCCCGCATTCGCTGCGTGCTCGTCACGACGGCCACACCCGATCAGCTGGTGCCGGCCCTCGCGACCACGGTGCATGAGGAGCTAGGTCTGGCGACCGACGCCACCGCGGTCGATGTCACGATGGGCTGCAGCGGCTTCGTCGCCGCGCTGGACCTGGCGGACCGTTTTCTAGCGACGTGCCCGCGCGGGTCGCTCGCGCTGGTGCTCGCCGCCGAAGCGATGACTCGCGTCATGGACGCCGGTGACCGCAACACCTGTGTCGTGTTCGGCGACGGCGCCGGCGCGGCGCTGGTCGAACCGGATCCGGCGCGCGGTCGCGCGGTCACGATGCGGACCTGGGGCTCGTGCGGCCCACGGATCGTGATTGGCGCGCCGGCGCCGAGCGACGAGCTGCCGGCATATCGCTTTGTGGCACGCGCCGGGCGGGTCGAGGTCCGCTCGGACCGGTCCTGTCAGAAGCGCGTCGTCATGGATGGGCGCGCGGTGTTCCGCGACATGGTGCGCCTGGTCCCCGAAACTCTGGCCACGGTCCTCGGCGATCGCCTAAACGACATGGACGCGTTTGCCCTGCACCAAGCCAATGCGCGCTTGCTCGAGAGCGTGGCCGACGCGCCGGCGCTGCAGCTCGATCCCGAACGATTCTTGCTCAACATCGCGACCGTCGGCAACACATCCAGTGCCTCGATCCCGATTCTCCTGGCGCAAGCCCGCGCGGCCGGCCGTCTAGCCCCTGGCTCCCGCGTCGCGCTCTGTGGGTTCGGCAGTGGCTACAGCATCGGCGTCGCCGAGGTCGAGGTCGCGTAGAGGGACCGCAGGCGCCGGTGACCGCCTGCTGAGCGGCTTCGTTGCCTGTGGCGAACTCGAGGTGACGCTCGGCGGCGGCTAGCCAAGCAGCGCGAACCCGCACAGCTTGTAGAGCAGGCGCGCGCCGACGGCCGCGTCCCACTCGTCGCCGTCCGGCCCCGGCGCCACCTCGACGAGATCAAACCCCACGATCCGGCGACCCGACTGCTGCAGCGTCTCGAGCAGCAGACAGGCCTGCACGAACGACAGGCCCCCCGGCACCGGGGTCCCCGTGTGCGGGCACAGGGAGGGATCCAGCCCGTCGATGTCGAAGCTCACGTAGACGTCGCGCGGCAGTGCCTCGATCGCCTCGTCGCACAGCGCCCGATAGGGCTCCCCGCCAGCGAGGCGCCGCTGCCAGGCGATGTCGAAGTGCGTGATGACACGGCCAGCGCTCGCCGTGATCGCCGCCTGCTCGGCCTCGCACAGGTCGCGGATGCCCACTTGGACGATCCGCCCGACCCCGTCGAGCCCCAGCACGTTGTGCATGATCGAGGCGTGACTCCATCGGAAGCCCTCGTAGGCCGGCCGCAAGTCGGCGTGCGCGTCGATGTGGAGGATGCCGAGCCCCGGCGCCCGCTCGGCGCAGGACGCGATCGCGCCAAACGACACGGAGTGATCCCCTCCCACCACAGCCGGAATCTGCCCGCGCGCCAGGATCGCTGCCACGCGCTCGCCGATCGCGGCGTTTAGGCGATCACCGGCGGCGTCGACCGCGGCCACCGCGGCGCCGTCGCCAGCGTCCGCACCGCCCTTCTGCAGGATCGGCTCGGCCTGCGCCCGAGCCTGCCGCGACAACGCCCGCAGCCCAGCCTCGTCCTCCAGGAGCGCGATGCCCCGCTCGTAACACCGCCCAGTCTGCACGTCGAAGAGGTCGACCTGGTGGCTGGCAGCGAGGATCGCCGCCGGCCCGGCCGCCGTGCCCGGCCGGTAGGACGTCGTCGCGTCGAACGGCGCCGGGACCACCACGATGCCGGCGGTCGCCGGGTCGCAGCTCAACCCGAACAGCCCGGAGCCGGGGGCCGCGGCAGCATTGGGATCGAAGGTGCTCACGAGACGGCGACGGACGGTTAGGCTGCTCCATCATGCCGGAGCAGACCGCCGAAGTCGTCGTCTACCGCACCCAGGGATGCCCCTTCTGCATCGCCGCCGCCAAGTTTCTCGACGACCGGGACGTGACCTACCGCGAAGTCCACCTCGACGACCACGCCAATCGGCGCGCGGTGACCAGCGAGATCCTGCCGGGCCACGACACCGTCCCACTCGTCGTCATCGGCGGCAAGCCCGTGGGAGGCTTCATGGAGCTGCGGGCGCTGGACGCCCGGGGCGGCCTCGATCCCTTGCTGGCGGGCAACGCCTCTTGAGCCGCATCCGCGACCGCTCGCTCGGCCTGACTCGGCGCTGCCTGTCCCTGGTCTGGGTGGCGCGTCCTGACGAAGCTGCGGGGCGCGGGCGCCCGGGTCAGCTGAGTTGGAGACGAAGAGAAACGGTTCCCTGGCTGGAAAGTGTTTCTCGTTGATTCGGAAGGATCGTCAGGAGGAGTCGGGAGGAGAATCGGGAGAAGGAAAAGAGATTCCAGCCAGGGAACCCACCTCGTCTCGTGCCGCAGACCCATGCAATCCGCGGCACTGTGAACTACCGCTGAGCCGCCAGGAAGTTTCATGCCAGTCGTCGTTGTTTTTTGAGCGATCGCCTGGTTCACGCGCCCATGGGATGGGCGATGCTGCGGGCTTGCCTCGCTGGATTCGTTCTGGTCGAATCCGCGGCCGCTACGATCGGGCGGGATAGCTCAGCTGGTTAGAGCGATGGCTTCATAAGCCATAGGTCGCCGGTTCAAGTCCGGCTCCCGCTACCACCGGTCGTTGCGCCATCGCCGTCTGGCGACTGGCGCAGGCGCGCTCTCCGCAGGGCTTCGTAGGGGCTCACCCGCATCACGGCGGGAGTGACGCGGCGGGCTAGAGCGTCACGGTGATCGCATTGCTGAACGACGGCGCCGCCCCGCTGGTCGGAACAACCAACGCCTGGGCTTCGAGGGGGCCCCCCCAGAGCGCCGGCGCCGGGCTGGCCCCAAGCCGCAGGCGCAGGCTCCCGCTCCCCGCCGCCGGGATCGACAGCGGCCCGCTGACCACGACCCCGGAGAGGTCGACCTGCAACGCATGCCACCAACCTGGCAACGCCACCGGCGCCGGCAGCCGGGCGCTGCCGAACACGAGCGCCCAGAGCCCGGACCCGTCGCTCGTGACCCGAAACTCCGCCATCGCACCGACGCAGGCATCGATCGCCTCGAGCGACGGCAGCAGGGCCGCGGTCGTCGCGCTGCGGCCCGTCAGCGCGTCCAAGTGCACCACCACGGGCCCGGGCGCGCCGGCCGCTGGCTGAACGAGGAGCTGGGTTGGGGTTTGCGCCACCAGCGCCGCCGGGACCCCGTTCACGTCGACTCTGGTGACGGTGTCGAGACCAGCGCCGCGGATCGCGATCGGTGCCGGGGCCGCGGCCCACGCGCTCGTAGCCCCGGCCACCGACGGTCCCGCGGCATCGGCCCAGCGCAGCACGGTGATGCTGTGCGGCGCCACGCTCAGCGCGTGGTCGGCGGCGAACCCGACCTCCTGGCTCGCGACGATACGGACGTTCTCAGCCTCTTCGTTGTCATCGGAGATGCTGGCCGCGACCAAGTCCCAGCGTTGCGCGATGGCCCCCGTGGGAGCCGCCGGCAACACCAACCGCACGGGGGCGGGGTCGCGCAAGTGCAGATTGAACAGGACGAGCCCGCGCGCGGCGCCGGCGCGAAACGCGAACGCATGCACGTAGGGCACCGTCACCGGCACGGCGACCCCGTTGATCGCCCGCTGGTGCCAGCAGCGCCGCCCGCCGAGGACCTCGGTGCCGACGAGGTCGCCGACGATCGCGTGGTTCACGAGCTCCAGGCCGAGCCACGTCGGCCGCTTACGGCCGCTGACCAGGTCGCGCAGCGTGCCCCACACCCGCGCGTACTCGCCGCTCGCCATGCGAAAGGAATACTGCAGCGCGGAGAACGCGCACTGCTCGCGCACGGCCAACGCGTCGAGCAGGTAGAGCGAACGCAACGCCAAGGCGATGCCGCCGACCCCGGTGAGCAGGTCGTTGCGCAGTCCGATCGGCGCCGGCCCAGAGGTCGTGTGGAAGTTGTTCTCGTAGATGGCGAGCCGCGTGCCCTGCCCCGCCGCCCGCAGCGCCGCCGCCGACTGCTCCACGCGCCCGCCGCGCACGTCGGTGAGGGCGCCGGCAAACGGCGGCAAGAAGATCTCCTCCGGCGTCTCCCAAGTGTTGAGCACGCCGAAGTAGGGCGCGAGCCCGACCGCGTCGTGACGCGACGAGGCGCTCTCGATCTCGGCCTGGCGGCCGGGGAAGCTGGCCTGGCCACCGATCACCAAGCGGATCCGCCCCGGATCGTAGTGTGGGCTCGCGCGCAGAGCGGCGAACCGGTCGTCCGCCACCGTCCCCAGCCGCACACCGCCGGACAACGAGGCGCCGGCGAACGGATCGCCCGGCAGATTGGAGCCCCAGGCCTCGTTGCCGTACTCGAGGTGGATCTCCGCGAACACGTCGGTCCAGGGCACCCACTGGCCGCGCGCGACGCGCTGGTCGGCCCACGGCCCCGCGCCGGCGGGTCCGGCCAGGTACTCGGCCACGCCCGCCATCTCCGCCCGCGTCAGCGTCGGCGGGAGCACGCACCACGGCTCGGCGCCGACCTCGGCACACAGCTCCAGGAACTCGTGCAGGCCATAGCTCCACTGGCTGGCCCAACGCACCGACGGGCTATAGCTGTTGGCGCGCCGCGCCCATGGCTCGGCAATCTGCTCGGCGAGAGTGCTGCCGAGCTGCGAACCCCAGTAGCGCAGCACGCCGGGCTGCAGCTCGCGCAGACGGTCGACGAACGCGTCGCGAAATGAAGTGGGGTTCTGCTGGTCCGTCGAGCCGAGCCAGACATCGTCGACCCAAGCGCCGGCGCCGCTGCCCGCCTGCGGGAAACGCAGGCCGACGATCAGAATGGGGTGATACTCGGTGAGCGTGTAGGGCCCCACGCGGTCGCGCCCCGGCGCCACGGCCACGTCGATCTGGTAAGGCTGCCAGTCGTCGGTCAGCGTCACCGTCCGATCGATGAAGTTGGCCTCGCCTTCGCGATAGAACATCACCTGCAGCTGCTCGCCGGGCCGGGCGCCCTTGGCCCAAAACGACAACCGCCAGTTGCCCTCGACGATCAGCATCTTGCCGGCCGTGCGATCGCCGTCGCGCCAGTAGCTGTCCATGCCGAAGTACCACGCGTTGGTCCACGCCGCGCCGGGATCAAACAGACGCAACGCCTGCCGCCCCGGGCTGCCGGGCCGCCGCTCCGCCGGGTCGGCGGCAAACCAGGCCCCCGAACCCAGCAGCGCCGGGCCCTCGGTCCGCGTCACC
The DNA here is from genome assembly GCA_039029375.1 of Planctomycetota bacterium. Classification (GTDB taxonomy): domain Bacteria; phylum Planctomycetota; class UBA1135; order UBA1135; family UBA2386; genus JBCCGH01. The sequence goes on along the minus strand of JBCCGH010000053.1, from coordinate 32,652 downwards.
AACACGTCGCCGGATCGCGGTGCTGGGCCGGAGCCGTCGAGGTAGAAGACGTAGTTCGGTCCCTCGTGGGCGAACGTCGTCACCATCCCCTGACGACCGACACCGGAACCGAACACGATTTCGTAGTCAGCACCGTCCCAAAACCCCTCGGGCTGACCGATGCCCAGCTGCTCGTTGTTCCACGCCGGGTCCCAACCGTCGCGGGGAAAACGCTGCCCCGTCGCGCCGGCCACGGCATGGCTGACCATGCCGAACACGCCCGCCTCGAAGCCGGGGTTGACGATGACGTTCTGCAACAGCTGCGCCGCCCCCCAACGGGAGTGGCTGCCCAGGTTGAGGCCAAGGCGCTTCGCGCGAGGCACCCGCACGTCGTCTTGCACCTTCACCCAGGTCGTGCTCTGGGCGCGCGGAGCGGCGAGCGGAACGAGCACGGCAGCGCCGACTAGCAACGCTGCCAGTGCGCACGCGACGAGGTGGCGCATGCTGGCGAGAGTACGGCGAGCCGGACCCACACGACGGATGGAGTTTCGCCTGCACTGCGGCCGCGACCTTCTGCAGTCGCCCTCAGCACCACCGCCCCGGTTGGTCGATGCACTCCCTGCAGCTGCAGGAGGACGAGCATGAACGCGCAGAAGGTGTTGGCAGGTTGGACATGCGCCGCGTTGGCGCTGCTCGGGGCGCGGGGGGCTGCGCAGTCCCCCAACGGCACCACCTTGGACGTGGTTTTCTTCGACGTCGGCGAAGGCGACTGCGCGGTGGCGATCACGCCGCGACCCGACCCGCGGGTGCTGGTGATCGACGGAGGCACTCGTCGCGACGCCGCGGACGCGGTCGGGCCCTATCTCCAAGCCCGCGGGATCGACGCGATCGACCTCCTGATCCTGTCCCACGCCGGCGACGGGCACATCGAAGGTTTGACCGAGTTGCTGCGCACGTTCGAGGTGCGCGAGATCTGGGACCCGGGCCCTTCGGCGCACTCCACCGCCCTGCAGGCGTTTCAGTCCGAGGCGCTGGCCGCGGCGCGCACCCGCTACTACCAGCGCTTCGAGGACCAGCTGGTCGAGCATCCAACCGCCGACGTCGACGACGCGGTGACCCGCCGCGCCGTCTTGGGCATCCCCGAGACCTTCGGCCTGGCCGAGCTCACCGTACTACACGCCGACGACGCCGCGCCGGGTCCACAGGGCGGCGAAGACCCGCGCGCCTCGTGCCTGGTCGTGCGCCTCGCGTTCGGCAGCCAGTCCGTCCTGTTTGCGGCGGACGGCCCGGGGCGCAAGCCGCGCCAGCTCCCCCACGATACGCGGGCGTTCTACACCGAGCGACGTCTCTTGGACTTGGCCAGCCGCGACCCCGGCCTGCTGGAGAGCACGGTCCTCAAAGTCGCCGACCACGGCTCGACGCTCGGCTGCAGCGGCGCGTTCCTCGACGCGGTGCGGCCGCAATGGGCCGTCATCAGCTGTGCCGCGGACGGACGCAATCGCCCCCACGCCGACACCCTGGGCCGCTTGGCCAAGCGGCGTATCAACGTGCTGCGCACGGACGCCGCCGACGGCCACGCCCGCACGGGCGACGATCACGTGCTGTTGGCGATGAGCGCCGAGGGTCTCACGCTACGCCAGCTCGACACGAACGCACTCCTCGATGCCGCGACTGCGGCCAGCGCAACGCCACAACAGGAGCCGCGGCCGAGCCGGCCGCGCCAGCTCATTCGCCCGCGCCCGCTGCGCGGCGGTCGGTAGCAGCGGCTCGCTCAGCCGCGCAACTCGGCCCCGACCTCGGCGGCGCGGTCGCGCACCTTGCCCAGATAGCGCTCCTCGTCCTTGGTGTCGAGGGTGCGATCGTCGGCGCCCAGCGTGACCGTGAAGTTGAGGCTCTTCTTGCCTTCGGGCAGGCCCGCGCCGCGGTAGACCTCAAACAGCTCGACGCCACGCACGAGCTTCTTGCCCACGGCCCGCAACCACGCCGCGATGGTCGCGACCCGAGCATCGCCGGCGACGAGCAGAGCGACGTCGACGGGCTGGCTTGGAAAGCGCGGAATCGGCCGGTAGCGGGCCGCAGCTCGGCCACTGGCGACCAGAGCGCCGATGTCGAGGTTGGCGATGGCCGTCGTCAGCGGGATCTCAAACGCGCGACAGACGCGCGGGTGTAGGTGCCCAACGTAGCCAACGACGGCCTCGGCACACGTGATCGCCACCGTCTTACCGGGGTGCGCCCAGCTGTAAATCGGCCCGAGCTTCTCGATCAACGACACCTCGACGCCCGCCCGACGCAGCAGAGCCTCGATGCCGCTGCGCAGGTGCCCGTATGGGTGCGCGTCACGCTGCAGGGGTGACGCCGGGTCAGGCTGACTCGGCTCGCGGCTCCAGACGAACGCGGCCTCGTGCACCTCTCGGGGCAAGCCGTGCTCGTCGCGCACCTCGGGGTGGTAGCCCTTCCCCTGCTCGACGAGACGCACCTCGCCGCGCCGGCGCAGGTTATCGCGCACACACGCGAGCAGGCTCGGCATCACGTGGCGGCGCATGCGCGTCACCTCCGGCGCCACCGGGTTCGCCACGCGGGAGTACTCGCTCCCGCCGTCACCCTGCCCCGGGGGCGCGCCGGCGGCCTCCAGCACGCGATCGGGCGTGAAGCTGTAGTTGTAGACCTCGTGCGCGCCCAGCTCGGCCGCGCCGATTTTGACGATCTCGCGCGCCAGCCACAACGCTGGCTCGCGCGGCGGCACCGTGACGACCGAGGTCAACGGCTGCTCAGGGATGTTGTCGTAGCGGTACATCCGGCCGACCTCTTCGATGAGGTCGTCCTCGATCGTGATGTCCTTGGTGGCGCGGAAGGACGGCACATCGACTGCGAAGCCCACCTTGGTGTCGGTCACACCAAACTCGAGGCCCTCGAGGATCTGCCGCACGCGGTCGGTGCCCACGTCGATGCCGAGCTTGGCGTCGAGGCGTGCCTTGCGCAGCGTGATGCTCCGCCGCTCGTAGCGCCACTCGGCCGGATCGACCAGCGGACCCGCCGCGGCCGCGCCGGGGCACAGCTCGCCGAGCAGCTGCACGAACCGCCGGCTGCCGAGCTCGGCGTTGGCCGGATCGAGCGACTTCTCAAAGCGCGCACTCGCATCGGTGCGCAAGCCGAGCCGGGCACTGGTGCGGCGAATGCGCGTGGGGTGAAAGTTCGCCGACTCGAGGAATAGCTCGGTCGTGTCCTCCGCGACAGCCGTGCCTTCGCCGCCCATCACGCCCGCCAGGCCGACGAGCTCATCGCCCGACGTCACCACGAGGTCCGTCGGCTCCAGGGAGCGCTCCAGCCCGTCGAGGGTCGTCATGCGCTCACCCTCCCGCGCGCGCCGCACCCCCACGCCGCGGTCGACCTGCAGCCGGCGCAGATCGAACGCGTGCATCGGCTGCCCCACGTCGAACATCACGTAGTTGGTGAGGTCGACGAGCAGGTTGATCGCGCGCTGGTCGATCGCGTGCAACGCCCAGCGCAGCCAGTCCGGTGAACGCAGCGTCTTGGCGCCGGTGAGCACGATGCCGGTGAACCGCGGACAGTCGGCGGCGTCCTCGATCGAGATCGGCAGCGCCCGCCCATCGGCCGGCAGGTCGGTCGCCGGCAACGGCTGCAGCGGTCGCTGCAGGGTCGCCGCCAGCTCGCGCGCAAAGCCGTAGTGCCCCCACAGGTCGGGCCGGTGATTCACCGACTTGTTGTCGATCTCGATCACCCAATCGAGCACCGGCACGACGTCGACGAACTTGTCACCCGGGCGCAGCGCGTCGTCGAGCACCATGATCCCCGAGTGGTCCTCGGAGAGCCCGAGCTCTCGCTCGGAGCAGATCATCCCAAACGACTCGACGCCGCGGATCTTGGCCTTCTTGATCTTGAGCCCGTCCGGCAGCGTGGCGCCCGGCTGCACCACGGCCACGGTCTGGCCGGCGGCGACGTTGGGCGCGCCGCAGACGATCGCCGCGGGCTCGCCACCGCCCACGTCCACCCGATTGACCGTGAGCTTGTCGGCGTCGGGATGGCGCTCGCTCTGGAGCACCTTGCCGATCACCAAATCATCCAGCCCGCCGCCGAAGGCCTCGATGCCCTCGACCTCGGCCGTGCACATGGTGAGGTCGTCGCGGATCTGCTCCGGCGTCCGGTCGGACAGGTCGACGTAACGCGAAAGCCAGCGCAGCGAGAGCTTCACGGGCCGAGCTCCGAGAACTGCTCGAGGAACCGAGTGTCACCGCCCATGAACAGGCGGATGTCGTCGATGCCGTAGCGCAGCATGACGACGCGCTGCAGCCCCATGCCGAACGCGAACCCGGTGAACTCCTCTGGGTCGACACCACCCGCCTGCAGCACCGCAGGATGCACCATCCCGCAGGGCAGGATCTCAATCCAGCCGGACTGCTTGCAGACCTTGCAGCCCGAGCCGGCGCAGAACTCGCAGTTCACGTCGAGCTCGAAACCCGGCTCGACGAATGGGAAGTAGCCCGGCCGCAGGCGCACCTTCACCTCGCGCCGCAAGATCTCGCGTAGCGCCGTCTTCATCGAGTGGATGAGGTGCGCCGTCGACACGCCGCGATCCACAACCAGCCCTTCCATTTGATAGAAGGTGTGCTCGTGACTCGCGTCGACCGTCTCGGCCCGAAAACAGCGGCCCGGCGCGATGACGCGAATGGGCGGCGGGTTGCGCAGCATCGTGCGAATCTGCACCGGCGATGTGTGCGTCCGCAACAGCGTGCCGTCCTCGAGCCAGAACGTGTCCTGCGCCTCGCGCGCCGGATGGTCGCCCGGGATGTTCAGCGCGTCGTAGTTGAACCGCTCCGACTCGATCTCCGGGCCGTCCTGCCAGGAGAAGCCCATCGACGTGAACAGGTCGACCAGCTCATTCAGCACGATCGTGATCGGGTGCTGGGTGCCGCTGCGATGCGGCGCGCCCGGCTCACTGGGATCGAAGTCGCCGGCATCGAGGGCCCGGTCCAGCGCGGCACCCGCCAGCGCCTCGCGGCGTGCGGCAATGGCCGCCGATAGCTCGTTCTTGAGCTGGTTGGCCGCCCGGCCGGCCGCCGGGCGCTCGGCCGCCGGCAAGCTCGAGACGGCCTTGAGCGCAGCAACGACCTCTCCCGCCTTGCCAAACAGCCGCCGCTCGACCAAATCGAGCGCAGCCTCGTCCGCAGCGGTCGCGATCGCCTGGCGCCACTCCTCCTCGTGGGCGGAGACGCTCATCGCGGCCTCACAAAGGGTCAGGCAGCGAGTGCGGCCTTCGCCATCTCGCAGACCTGGTCGAAGGCGCGCGGGTCGTGAATCGCCAGCTCGGAGAGCTCTTTGCGGTTCAGCGTGATCCCGGCCTTCTGGCAGCCGTGGATGAAGCGGCTGTAGAGCATCCCGCGCTCCTGCGCCGCGGCGCTAAGGCGAGTGATCCAGAGGCGGCGGAACTGACGCTTCTTCTGGCGTCGACCGACAAAGGCCTCGGCGTCGGCACGCAGCACCGACTCCCGCGCGGTGCGCCAGAGCCGACTCCGGCCACCGCGAAAGCCCTTGGCCCGCTTCAGGATGCGATTGCGGCGCTGCCTCGTCGCCGGTCCGTTCGTCGCGCGCATGGCTCAGCCCTCTCCCAACGCCTGCTGCATCTGCTTGGCGATCCTCCCGACGCAGATCGCGGGCGCCCGCAGGTGCCGCTTCCGCTTGGTGGTCCGCCGCACCATGATGTGGGAGGTAAAGGCCTTACGGCGCTTGACCTTCCCGCTCTTGGTCAGCTTCATGCGCTTGACCACGCCCTTTTTGGTCTTCTGCTTGGTCATGGGGATGCCGTCGCCGCGGCCGCGAACGCGCTACGGCGCCCGCGCTCCGTCTGCGTGGAAGGGCGAGGAAGATAGCGACGCGTTCCACGCGCAGCAAGGCGAAAGCTCGATGGTCAGGCGCGCTTGCGCGACGACCGCGGGTGCCGTCAGATCCCGCCCCCCCGCCATGGATTCTGTGCTCGTCAATCTCGCCGCTGCGGTCGCCTTTGCCGGGCCTTCCCTCGCCCTCATCCATCGACGGACGGCACCCCCGGCGGCGCTGGCCTTGGCGGCAGCCGCCGTCACGTTTGCGGTCTTAAGTATCCGCGGCGCCGCGGCCGAGGCCACGCTCGAGGTCACCCACGAGTTCGCCGCCTTCGTCGGCAGCGATATCCGCTCGAAGCAGTTCGTCGTCGATCGCGCGACCGCGCCGGGCTGGCTGGGTCCCGGCATCGCGGCGCTGTGGACGGCGGCCTGGGCGGCGCTGGCCTGGCACTTCGGCCGAACCCAACGGCCCGGCGGCCCGCACCCTTATCTCGGCCCCCTCCTGCACTGCTGGACCGGGAGCGCGATCGTGCTGCTCCTGCAGAAGACCGCCGCACCCGCCCCGCTGGCGCTGGGGCTGCAGATCCCGTCGCTGTCGCCGTTTGCCGCCGTCGTGTGGCCGGCGATCCTGGCCGCCAGCCTGCGGCTCGCCAACCAGAGCAGCCGGGTCATCCCGTTCGTCCTGAACCTGTCGCTGTTCGTCTCGCTCGCCCACCTGCCGCTCGCCTTCGTGGGGACCCTGGCGACCCGCGGCGCCTGGGGCACCTACCTCGACGTCCGCGCCATCGACTTCATCGCCAACCCGCTGACCCAGGTGCCGGTCGAGCTGGTCCCCGGGTCCACCGAGCAGCTCGCCTGGCTGGTGTGGGTCCCCCAACTCCTGGTGTGGCCCTCCATCTCCATGCTGACCGCGGGGGGCCTGGGCTTCGCGGCGCTCATGGCCCGTCGTCAGGCCGGCGCCTGACGACGCCCCTGGGTCGCCGGAGATCTGGCGGACGACACCCTTCGACCGAGCAGATCCGTCGAGAAAGCGGCCGCAACCGGACGATCGAAGGGCGTCGACAGCGGCTTTCCGTCGGACAAGAGCGACGGATTGACGACAAACCGCGGATCACGCCTCCGCCAGCAGACGGAATCGCGACGATCTCACGCGAGAGTGTAGAGTTTTTCTCACCTCCGCCGTCGGCGAGCCGCCGACCGGCCGTCGAGGGTCTCCCAAGTGTCGGGAACCTCGATCCCCGCGGTCGCAAACTACGCCAACGAAAGAGGCAAGGAACGCAGCGGCGCCGTCGCGGACCGCCGACCAGGGGACTCTCCGGAGCCAGACTGTCGGCGCCGTCGGCGCAGGTTCGACGCCGGACGCAAGGCTGGGGCGGGTGAACCCCGAACGCCACACGAGCAGCGGCACGGGCGTTGCTCCCGTTCGAGCGGCGGCCACGCGATGGCCGTCACAGCCCCAAAAGGGTAAGCCCCTCCACCAAGTAGGAAGAGAGCCCCGATGAACACGACCCAGCTGAGCTTCCGAGCGCCCCTGACTCCGGCCGCCACCCTGCACGCCCTGCCCAAGACGCCCGAGCCACTGACCACCACCCCCGGCGTGCGGCCGATCAACGATCCCGACGTCGAGGTCGTCAAGTCGCGGCTGCGCCGCGCGCGCCGGCAGCTGGCGCTGTCGCAGCGCCAGGCCGCGCAGCGCGCCGGCGTGTCGAAGTCCGTGCTCGAGAAGTACGAGTCACGCGAAGACACGCGCATTCCCAACACCCGCCAGCTCTTCCGGCTAGCGCTGGCCTACGGCGTGAGCATCGACTACCTGCTCGGCCGTATCGACGACGCCAAGAGCCACCAAAGCGCCTGATCGCGCTCGAGGACCCACCGACACCGGGCCAGGCGAGGGCATGGACTCGCCTGGCCCTCTTATGACCGCCTACAAGCCGATGGACCAGTCGAGGCCGTCGCTCGTTGCGAGTGACCGCGAGGACGGCTGGAGCCACTGCGCATAGAAAACGCCGCCGCGCAGTGAGCGCAACAGCGGCACCGGCACCGGCACGTCCGCAGCGCCGTTCGCATCCGCGATCGTGGCGAGCTGCACGTCCGGCGCGACCAGCAGCGGACAGCCGCCACCGGGCAAGGCCAACGGCAGCGGCAGCACGCCGAAGGTCAAGTCACTGGCGCCAAGCGCCAGCACGATCGGTTGCGCCGGTGCGCCGTCGACGACATCGATCGCAAACGCGGCGTTGCCGGGGAACGGCCGGCCGCCCTGGCTGCCAATCCGCATCGGCGACGCGCCGCCACAGCCCGCGCCGAAGGCCTGCACTTCGGCCAGCGCCGGGTCGGTCACCTGAAAGTCGACCGGCGCGCCCGGCAGCGGTCCGGCCAGAATGCGCGTGGTGAACGGCGGGCCGGCGAAGAAGTCCAGCGAGCGCAGCACGGGCGCGGCGGCGCCACCGAGAACGACGGGCTCAAAGCCGAACGCGTCAGGGCCGATCGACACCGGGTCGGCGGCGAGCCCCGCCGGCGTCACGTCGTGTACCACGAACGTCTGGTAGAACACGACCTCGACCAGACGACCGTTGTCCAGCGTGATGAGGTGGCGGAGCACGGCGGTCGGCACGTTCTGCACGCCCGTGGCGCTGGCGCCGCCGAGGCCCGTAAGCTCGATGGACTGCGCGATCGCGCCACTGTCCAGATCCACGCGGGCGAGCCGCGGCTCCTCAAGCGAGAGTGGCGGCGGCGATTGCACCACATCCACTCCGCCCGCGAACCGCGCCGCGGTGATAGCGGTGGCGAAGGGCAGGTCGGCGACCTGCGCCGGCGCGCCGCCGCCGGCCACGGTTGGGAAGCGGACCACGCCGCCGGCGGCGCCGCCGACCACGGCGATCACATCGCTTCCGAGGACGACAAAGTCCGCCACCAACTGGCCGTCGAGCGTGCCCAGCAGGGTTTCGGCGATCACGCGCGCACCCTGCAGGTCGAGGCGCACCAGCCGGGTCGAGCCCTGATCGTCGAGCGCGAGCCACACGGCGTCGCCGGCCGGCGTGACGCGCACCGCCAACGGCGCGAGATGTCGGCTCGGCCAAACGCCGTCGATGGGGCGAATCAGCCCAGTGACGAGATCGGCGTCAAAGAGGCCGGTTCGATCCGGGCCGCTCAGCGCGCTGGTGACCAGAGCGTGATAGGGGCGCACCTGGGCGCGCGACGGGGCCGCTACGGTCGCGAGGCAGACGAGAGAGAGCGCACAAACGTGACGCATCAGCAGACTCCAAACCTTGGATCTGCGGCAGGGGACCGCGAGCTACGCGCCTTCCGCGGTCGAGTTCCGCCGAGACGACAACGCCCTCCGAGCGGCAGGCGGGCACCCGTGCGGCGCGGCGAAAGCCAACCCCCCGTGTTCAACCTTTGGACGGGGTACTGCTCGGTTCGACCACACCCGGCGAGGTTCAGCCGACGACCGATGACCGCCGATGCTCCCCCATGGTCGCTGCGACAGCGGGACCCCGGGCGGCACCGACCCTCTCGTGGCGCCAGCGCACCTTGCCCATCGGCGGGCTCGCCCTGCTTGGGGTCGCAACCGTGCTCCTGCTGCGGAACTGGGACGGGGTCTGGTCGCCGGTGATGTTCGGGGAGGACGGCACTCACCTCTTCGCCCACTACCTCGAGCACCGCGCGCCGAGCAGCATCCTGCGGGAGTACGCCGGCTACATCTCCATCGCCCCCAACGCGCTCGGCTACGCGATCGGGGCCCTGCCGGCGAGCTGGCAGCCGCGCGTCCTCACCTGGACCGCGTTGCTGATCGCGACGCTGGCCCTGGCGATGTTCGCCGGCCCTCGCTTCGCCGACCTGATCGCCGATGGCCGACGCCGCGCCGCCTTGTGCGTCCTTGCCGCGACGTTGCCCTATGGCAACTTCGCGCTCGACCAGTGCACGATGTTCTCGCTGTGGCACCTGCTGTTCGCGCTGGTGCTGCACAGCGTCGCCGCGCCACCCCGCGGCTGGCGCGCGAGCCTCCTGCACTGCGCCTGGGCGCTGCCCGGCGCCGCCTCGCACCCACTCTCGCTCGTCCTCGCCCCGGCGTGGGCGGCACGCTGCTGGAGCGCGCGCCGCCGGGGCGATGCGCCCGCGCAGATGCACTTTGCGCTGCTGCTCGGCGTGACGCTGGCCTACCCGCTGTTGTGTGTGACCCCGCAGCCTGGCGCGGCCGCCAGCAACGGCGGCGTGCTGGCGGTGCTGTGGACGACGTTCGAACAGCTCGCCGTGCGCGTGGGCGCCGAGAGCATGTTGGGCCTGCGGGGCCGGACCTGGCTCGCGGCCGAAGGACTGCAAGCGCTGGTCTGGATCGCCGCAGTCGCGCCCATTGCCGCGCTGGCCGCGGGGTGGCCCAAGCTGCGCCCACCCGAGCGCCGCGCCGCGGCGGTGCTGCTCGGCACGGTTGTGCTCCTCACGCTGGCGACGGTCATCGGTCGCTACGACGAGCTCCGCGCGGTGCGCGACTGGGGCCACCGCTATACCTATCTGCAGCGGCTCCTGCTCTACGGCGTCGTGGTGGCCGTGTTGGGCGCCGCCTTGCGCGGCGCGCCGCGTCGGGCTCGCGTGGCGTGCGCCGCGCTCCTGGTCTTGCACGCGGGCCACCTCGCCCGACGCAACGCCACCTACTACCGCACCCAACCGGCGCGCGGGGCGCAGCTGCAGCGCTTCGCGGGCGACGTCGAGCGCTGGCTCGCCGATCCCGCCGACCCGCGCCAAGAGATGCTGTACTCGGTGGGCCGGCGGCGGATCCGGGTGCGGCGCCCGCCGCACCAAACCACCGGCGCCACGGTGCGACCGCAGCGGTCGCCGGCGCACGCCGTGCCCGAGGGGCGCTGAGGGTCACCTTTTGTTACGGCACCGCGCCAGGCTCCGCGGCACGCTGATGGCGTGGACCGCGCCGTCTCCGAGCCTGCAACAGATCGCCCCGCCCGGGTGGTCACCGACGCGCTTGGCGTGGCCGCACTGGCGCTGCTCGCCTACCTCGTGCTGGGCCAGAGCACGGTCTACGGCGACGGCTTCAACTTCCTGCTCGGCAGCCGCGGCGTGGTCTACCACCACCCCAGTCATCCCTGCTACTTGCCGCTCGCTGCGGCCCTGCGCGCGCTGGCCCTGCCGCTCAGCCTCACCCACTACGAAGGCACGTTGCTACTGTCGCAACTCGGCACGGCGGTGGGCGTGGGACTCGGCGTGGCGGCGCTGCGCTTGGCGGGACTCGGCCGCGTCGATGCCTGGATCGCCGCGGTGTGGATTGCCATGACGCCGGCCGTCGCGTTCTTTGCCACAGTCGTCGAAGTGCACGGGGCGTTCTACGCCTTCGCTGGCGCCGCGTGGCTCGCGACGGTCGCGCTCTTGCGCCGCCCGACCGCGGCGCGGGCGGTGATCGTCGGGTTGTCCAGCGCCGCCGCGTCGCTGGTGCACGCCTCGGGCGTGATCCTGCCGGCGCCGCTCCTCGCCCTGACCCTGGCCGCGCGTTGGCCCGGCGCGGAGCGCAGCACCCGCTGGCGCCTCGTGCGCCTGACGCTGCTCGCCGGAGCGACCCACGGCGGCAGCTACGCGCTGGGTGTCTTCACGGTGCGCAAGCTCGGCGTCGAGGCCGACCCGCAGGTCGCCGCCGGCTTCGTCTCCAACATGGCGAGCCTCATTCCGCGCGACGTGACCCGCTACGCGCAGGTCGCGTGGGAAGAGTGGCTCTGGCCCTTCGCGCTGCTGTCGATCGCCTGGGTGCCGGCGTTGCTACAGCCCGTCTGGCGCGCACGCGCGTTCGGCATGCTCGCCGCGACCACCGTCTACGTGCTGGCAGCCGCGATCGTGCTCGGGCTCGGCCCCGAGCGCGGCGCGTATTTGCTGCCGCTGGCCTGGCCGGCGGCGTGGCTCGCGGTCGCAGGGCTGCCGCGCCCCCTCGCCCTGCTCGGGCTCGCCGCGAGCGCCGTCCTCGCGGTGCAGGCGATCCGCGCGCACGACGCCCCCGAGGTCCCGGCCGAGTTTGCCGCGGGGGTCCGCGAGATCGCCGGCAGCCGACCGCCGTTTCTGCTGATCGGCGAGCTGTCCGACATCGAGGCCTGCTTCGTCGGTCTGCCGGACGTCACGTATCTGTTCCTGATCGAAACGGCGCTGTTGGTGCACGCCGCACAGCCGGCCGGATGGGCCGCGCTTGACGGCCACTTGCAGGGCCTCCACACGCGCGGGCACGCGCTGCTGCTGACCCACAGCGCCAACGCGCGCCTGCGCTCGCCGCAGCTGCAGCGCGAGTTCCCCGGTTCGGGCGTGGTCCTGCGGCAGCTCGAGCAGGCCTACCGCTTCGAGCCTGTCGCCGCGCGCGGCTTCGTCGGCCTGGAGCTGGTGCCGCGATGACCGAAACCGCGGCGGCCACGCCGCGCCCCAATCGGGTGGCGATCGCGCTCGGCACGGCGATCGACGCCGTGATGCTCGGCGCCGCGGCCTTCGGTCTCTACCTGTGGCTGGGGCAAGAGACCGTCTACAGCGACGGCTACACCTTTCTCCTGGGCACCCAGAACCGGCGCTACAGCCACCCGTTTCATCCGGGCTACATGCCGCTGGCGCGCCAGCTGCTGCAGACCCTGCGCCCGCACGGCTTTGGCCAGTACGAGATCTTCCGCTTGTTGAGCCAGCTCGGCGTCGCGCTCGGCGTGGTGCTGACCGCGGTCGGCCTGCGCGTGGTCGGACTCGACCGCGCACGCGTGCGCCTGGCGACCGCCTGGGTCGCGGTCACGCCGGCGGTCGTCTTCTTCGCCACGGTGGTCGAGGTGCACGGCGCCTTCTTTGCGGCGGCGTCATTGGCCTGGCTGGCCGCCGCGTGCCTCTGGCGGCGCCCGAGCATCACCGCTGCTGTCGCGCTCGGCCTGCTCACCGCCGGCGCGACGTTGATGCACGCCTCCGGCGTCCTGTTGCCGTTGCCGTTGCTGCTGCTCTTCGTCGCCGCGCCACCGCATCGCCTCGACGTGTCGCCGCTCAAGCGCCGACTGCGCTTGGCGGCGGTCGCCCTCCTGGTGCACGGCGTCGGCTACGGCCTCTCGGTATGGACCACGCGCAGCCTCGGCGCCCGCGTCGAGCCGGGCACGGCCGCCGGCTTCGTCGCCGGCCTCGCCGAGCACGTGCGGTCGGCGCAGCACTTCGCCGAAGTGGCGTGGAGCGAGTGGCTGTGGCCGTTCGCCACCGCGTCGCTCACCTGGTGGCTGTGCTTCTGCCGCCGCGGCCAACGCCGGCTGGGACTCGGGCTCCTGGGCGCGCTCGCGGTCTACTTGCCGGCGGCGGCGCTGGTGCTGAGCCTCGGGCCCGAGCGCGGCGCCTACCTCTTGCCGCTGGCGGTGCCGGCCGCGGCACTCGGCGTCGCCGCGCTGCCGCGACGCGTCGCCCAGGCGGCAGTGCTGATCAGCCTCGCGCTCGCCGTCGCCGGCGTGTGGTCGCACGACGAACGCGATGCGGCGCGCGCCTTTCGCCGCGGCGTCCACGCCGCCGTCGCGCCCTACAAGCCGTTCGTCCTCGTCGGCGACCCGGCCGAGGTCGAGGCCTGCCTGGTGGCGAACCTCGAGTTCATCGTCGTCCTCGACAGCTCGTTTTTGTTGGGCGGGCAGAACGAAAAAATCCGCCGCGGCTTCGATCGACACCTCCGCAACCGCATCGCCGACGGCTACCGGGTCCTGCTGACCGAGAGCGCCGACGCGCAGATGCGCGACGAGGAGGTGCTGGCCGCGTTTCCACCGGCCGCGACGTGGACCACGCATTTACGGGCTACGTATGACTTCGACCGAGTGCCGGGCCGCCACCGCGCGTTCCAGGGTTGGCGGCTCACGCCGCGCTAGGGGCCGTTGCACGACTTCCGTGCAACGCCCGGACCCGCCTCGAACGAAGCCGGCCCGTCGCGCTGCTGCCCCGCTTGATCCGCGACGAGCACGACGCCCACTCGCGGGCTCGCAGCGATCTTCAACCTAGTGTGGTGCGTCAGGAATCTGTGCCATTCTCCAAGGCCGAGAACGGCGGTCGCAGCGTTGCTGCGTCCTCGACGTATCCACCAATATGCCTGCGGCGCAGCGCCTTGCGACCACCGCCCTCGTCACTCGGATAATGACCCATCTGTCTGACGCACCACACTCTAGCTTCATGCGGACGTCCGCCACCGCGAACGGGCCTTGGCGCATGTGAACACCGTGGTATTCCTGCGGCCGCGCACTCGATTGCGTGCCACCTCATTCTCATGAAGGAGAGAGTGATGAGAACGCCCGGATGGGATCTCGTAACAGCGGCAACCCTCGCGGCTGTGCTCGGCAGCCCCGGCCCCGCGCAAACCGGCGGTCACCCTCACATCGCTGACCTCGCCAATGGCGCGATCCTCCCAACGGACCCGACCAAATACTCTCCATGGGTCAACATCCCCAACGGGTACTGGGACCGCGGAGAAAGCCCTCTGGAACCCTGAGATGCCCGACGTTGGTGGAGTGCTCGGTCCCGATTTGACCCCTGACCACGCGCCGCACCCTCTCTACGTGAACGACCTCGGCAACGGGTGGCAGCCGATCCGAACCACCGAGAGCGACAATCTGCAGCATTGGTGGGGAGAGGTCCGAGGCAAGCCCGAGCATCAGCCAACCCAGCCGTTTGTCGCTTCGTTTGAAATCGTCGCGCCGACCAGTGCGGGTCCAGACCCGGCCTCGCGGCCGTACGCGGTCGTCGTTCTTACCGTGCCGCCGACGCACGACACCTTCGCCACAGGCCAAGGCCCGTTCGCTTATCCCGGGCACCCCGCCACCGGGCTCTGGAGCTACGAGGTGGCGCCCGGATCACCTCCGACTTGGGCGGACCACCCGTGGCCGGACACGCGCGTTGTCGAGCATTTCCGCCAGACGCAAGGAGCGCCAGGCCGGGACTACGATGTCTTCACGGCCTACATCGTCGAACGAGCTTCGTTCCGACCGCTCACCTTCGCGATGCAGCGCTTCCGGCAGCTCCGCTACATCGTAGTCGACCGTCTCGTGAACGACTTCGGGTACGACCCTTCGAAGATCGGTTTCCTGGTCACTGGTGCCTCGTTTGGGGGAGCCGTTGCGCAGTACTTGCCGCTCCTGTACCCGGATGAGTTCCACGGCGGAGTCAACTCCGCGTTCCCGCCGAACTTGCGCACCGTGTGGAACGATCACGATAGCTACGACTTCTTCACTTCGAACCTCGGGCGTCTCGCGAGCGGTTTTACACCGGCACCTTGGGATTTCATGGACTTCTCGATCTACTGCAGGACCGAGGCAACAGACTACACCAGCCTCTCGCTGACGAATCGCGTCGCGCTCAACCGGGAGCTCGGTGGAGGCCACATTCTACGTCCGCTGTTCTTCCTCGCCGGTGACGTTGACACCGTGACTCATGCCAACGATTGGGTCCAACACCTCGATCCATCACTCCAGTCACCGAACAACCTCCGCTCCGGGAAAGTGCAGATGCAGGGAATGTTCCAGGCCGACGTGTACTGGTCAGTAGTGGGCAAGTCCTGTCACGGTGACGGGGCCTTTGGCGAACCGGTCTACATCCACCCACACACAGCTGGCACCTGCCAAGGCTCGCAATGTCACGAGCTGCGCGAAGCTGTCTACCTCATGGTGGACAAAGCGCGGGATCAGATCGACATTTCGATCGCCGAACGCCCTCCGAAGGTCGTCCCCAAAGCCAACACCCTCGCCACTCTGGATCCACACGATCACGTGCTCGCGCGCAACGCAGTGCGTCAGGTTCCGGGCTCTACCAAGCCAGGGCTGCTGACCGAGAGCACGTCCTTCCAAAGGCTGGGCAACGGTCTGTGGCTCGGCTGGAACGAGTCGCTCGTCGTTCGCAACCAGTCAATCTGGACGGGCAGCGCGGACGGTGTCATCACGCGTTTCGTTCGTCAAATAGAGACACCAGGGGTACTCGAGCCCTTGGTTGCCGCCGCTCGCAGTCAAGATGCTCTTGGCGGGGACTATTCCCTTGGCTACGGCGTTTGGGCACTGGCAGTCGGGGAGGTGGACGGCTCAAACCCGGGCGAGGAACTCGTCGCGGCCGGCTACCGGCGGATCGCAGTGTTCAAGGCCGACACTCTGGAACTAGTCCGAAGCCAGGATGCGCCGTTTGGTTCCCCACACGACGCGTTTGTGGATTCCTGGCCCGAGCGGATCTCGATCGCTGACATCGAAAGCGCGAATGCGGGCAACGAGATCATCTTCCACACCCGGCAAGGCAAGATCATCGTCATGAACGGCCAGCTCCAACAGCTCGGCTGGCACGGCGAGGCCGGCGTACGCGAACTGCTCGTGGGGCCGAACCCCGGGGTGTTGACGCCCGGAACCAGCTTCACCAAGCCCGTGTACGCCATGACCGCGCGTGGCCATCTGGCGCGGCTCGAGCTAAACAGCAACGATCCCTCGAACATGGGCCGACTGGCGGCCCTTTCCGAGCTTCAGCACGGGGAGGGCTGGGACCTCGAAGTGGTCCAGTGGGGATCCCCCGCGGAGACGAAGGTCCTCGGCTTATTCCGCAACTCGTTCACACAGGGGGAGACGCCCATTTCCGGTACCGAAGCCACTGCGCTACGCATGTTCGACCCGTCGGACTTGTCTCTCGACGCGAGCTTCGGCAGCATCGATGACCCGGACGGCTCAGGCAACTACGTCGTCGGCAACGCGATCTCACGCGGCCTCGAGCCGGCGGTTGCCGTGGCGAGCGACGCCACGGGGAACCCCCTCCTGGTTGTGCTGCACGGCCATCACCTGGCAGTTTGGGACAGCAGCGAAAGCTTGGTCGGCTTGAAATACCTCGAGACTTATGCCCCCGCAGTCAAAGCCACGGCCGTGGAGGCTGGGGATCTCGACGGACTACCTGGCGATGAGATCGTCGTGTCAACCTTGGCTGGGCACGTCGTCTGGTTCTCGTTGGCCGAGCTCCAGACCCCTGGGACCGACCTGGGGCTCACTCGGACCATGCAGCTGAGTGGGACGACTCTGTATCAACACCGCACCAACACCACACTAGCCGGCACCTGGCCGCTAGCTCTCAAGACTGACGCCAGTGGTACCGCACTCGAACTACACGCGATCGATCAAACGGGCACGTGGTGGACGGTCGACCCGGCAACCGGGGTGCCAACGTTCGTGGATGAGGTAGGACTGCCCAACGCTGTCGTTCCGACTGGGTTGGCGTACGGCGGCGCGGGAACGGAAAACCTGGTAGCTCCCGCACAGGGAGGCGCCCCGGGCACACCGACGGATTGGTTCACCGCCAGAGTTCCAGGCACTACGGATCAGTACGCGCTAAGTACCGTAGCTTACACGCTCACACAGCCAGCCACCGGCATGTGGGGTCTGACGCAGCGCTTGCCAACGAGCTTCTTGGACAGTGGGTTCTGGCTCCACTACTCCACGGGTGGTGTGTGGTCGCCTCAACCCAGCCCGGCGACTTGGCCTTGCGCTCCAACGACAGGAGAAGCGCACGCTGCATGGTGGGTTTCCACTTTGGGCTACCCCAACCATGTTCAGGCGGCGCAATACTCCCTGACACCGGGAACGCCCGCGACAGCGTCGATCCAAGCGGTTTGGAATTCCACCGGGCCGGATGTCGGGGGAGGAGCCCACCCTCCGGCACCGGAATATCCAGGAGATGGAATCTCACTACGAACCGAGCTGAGGGCAGGCGTCTACTCACAGCAAAGCTGCAAAATCGGGACCGTCCACCCGGTGAGAACGGCACCACAGGTCGTCGTATCTGGTACCGACGGCGTCGTGATGATTTTGGATTCGCAGCCTGGCGCGGTCACGAGCGACGCCATCCTCACGCAAAGCGCAGACTTCGGCTACGGTGGCATGGCGCTCGCTCTGAGCGACCTCGATAGTGATGGCAACGACGAGATCTTGTTCGCACCTTATTATGACCAAGTGGACGGACAGGGCAACTCGCCGGGCGCGAGCCTCCGCGTCCTCGATCACGACGGTACATCCCTTCAGATTCTGGACGAGGCGGCCCTGGGTTACGGAGGAGCAGCGCCAGACTTCCCTGGCTACGCCGCCAGCGGGATCGCGGTATGGGATCTGGACGGCGACGGAAACGAGGAGATACTGGTAACGACACTCAACGGCGAGATCGTCGCGTTTACGTGGGATCCGCTAGATGGCCCAGAGCCCACGCCGCTTGGCCAGTTTCCCGTGTATCACCACATGACCGAGGGGTCGGTTGGCGGCTTCAACTCGATCGTAGTTGCGGATCTATTGCCTGCTGGAGCTCCTGACGGAGACGTCGAGGTCTACATTGCAGGATCGATGGGACTTCGCCGCTTTGATACCCAGTCCGCGCCCTAGTCGAGGAGGCCCCGTGCCCGCTGGATCGAAGGTCATTCTGCTAGCTGCAGCCATCGCGAGCCTCGGACCACACGGGGTGACCCAAACCGCTTGGGTCGTCGACGCATATGGCGGTGCCGGTGCACACTTCACCGACTTCCCCCCCGCGGTCGCCGCGGCTGCCACGGGCGACACTCTCATCGTGCGCAGGGGCGTCTATACAGCTCCCGTGATTGACAAGGGCCTCAGGGTCGCCCCAGCAACCTGGGACACCGCCATTCTCATCGAGGGCGACTTCATCGTTCGCGGCCTCGCTGCGGG
Organism: Planctomycetota bacterium; assembly: GCA_039029375.1. Classification (GTDB taxonomy): domain Bacteria; phylum Planctomycetota; class UBA1135; order UBA1135; family UBA2386; genus JBCCGH01. Next base: position 14,186 of record JBCCGH010000053.1, on the reverse strand, counting down.
CGAGACATGCGTACTCAAGCGCCTCAACGCCGCTTATCCCTTCGACAACAACTTCGTGTGCGAAGACAACGAAGGTGCGGTCGTCATGGAGGACGTTTCTTTGAGCCTTGGAGATCAGTACTTCCGGATCAAGCGCTGTCGCGATGTCACGATGAAGTTGTGCGCGGGCAACTTCATGGAGATCGAGGACAGCACCGTCCTCATCGTCGACTCTCGTTTCCTCGCCCCACCCACCGGCACGCCGCTTCCTCGGCCGTGGGCCATGTCCGCCACCCGCTCCAAGGTCATTCTCGCCAACAGCGATGTCGTTGGCTCAACTGGCGCCATCGAGCCCGTGACGTGCATCGTCCAGCGGCAACCCGGGCCGGCCCTGCAAATCGAGAGCAGCGACGTCCTCATTTCCGGCGACAGTCGGTTGATCGGCAACGGCGCGGGAACAGTCTTCTGCGGCACCCGCGCCCAAGCCGCAGCCGCCTTTGGGTCCGGGACAATTGCATACGACACGCTCGGCCCCTCGCCCTTGACCGGGCCGGTGCGGGGCTCCATCCACCTCGCGCATCACGCGGCTCCGACCCTGTGCGCGCAGGTCAGCTGGCCCGGCGGCAACCTCGACCTCTCCCTCGTTGGCCCTGCGGACGCCGCCGAGGCGATCCTCGTGAGCCTGCCGCGCGCTACGCCGTTGTTCTTCGGCCCTGGCGCGGGCTGGCCCGGTTGGTGGATCGACGAGACCAACTACGCGGTGCTCCAGGTCGGCACGCTGTCAGCGCTCGGCACCGTCTCGCTGCAGTATCCCCTGACGCAGATCATCCCGCCCACGCTCTACAACACGCCAGCCGCGTTCCAGGCCGGCGTCCTCACGCGCTCCGGACCACTCATGCTCTCAACCGCGGCGGTCGCTGTCCTCGGGCCGAGCTGAGAACGGCAAGAGTTCGGCCCTCGGGCCCCGAGCCGCGCCCAGCGTCACGCCGCATCTCCAGGCCCACGGCGTTCCGCGTGACGCGACGACAAGGCAGCTCTCGGTTGGGGGCAGAACGCCCGGGAAGATGCGGCAGGCGACGGCGTCTGAACGGCTACCCTAGCTCGTCGGCGGGTCGCCGCGGCTCCCGCCACCCTGTCCGACACGGAGAGACGCCGATGTCTGTGCTGCTGCGAAGATGGCTGATTGGGGCCGGCGCCCTGGGCACGGCGACCGTGGCCGCGGTCGCCCTGATGGGGCCTCGCCCAGAGCCGCCAGCCTTCGCCGACGTGGCGACACCGGAGCCCGCCCCCGCACCCGCCGCCGCGGTGGACGCGCCGGCCGAGCCGCCGCAAGACCCGGCGCCGACGCTCAAGCGCAGCCGTTCCGCGACCAAGATCGATTGGACCGGCGACGCCGCCCTGACCGAGCCGCCCAAGGACCGAGACGGCGAAGCCGTCCCGGGCTACCGCGGGCAGCTGGTGGTGGGCGATGCGTTGCAGCCCCTGACCGACGCGCGGCTGCAGCTCACGCACCTCTGGCTCGACACGGTGCTGCCGCGCGCCGGCGAGCGCGAGCGCGGCGCGCTCGACCGCGACCTCGGTGACTGGCAGGGGACCACCAACGGGCTCGGGCACTTCGAGATCCCGTTCGCCGCGACCGGCCGGCAACGCTTTCTCCTCGTCGACCCCGACGGCCCGATGGCCGACGTGCTGCCGTTGCCCACCGGCGTGTGGCCCGGCGCCACGGTGGAGCTCGGCACGATCCGGCTCGCGGCGCGCGGCGCGATCACCGGGCACATCCGGGACGATCAGCAGCACCCCGCCGACGTCGTCGTCCGCGCCGTGCACGTGCCGCTGGGAGATGGCGCGGCCGACACGAAGGCGCGCGAGCGAGCGCTGCGCGGTGCCGATCTCGACGTCAAACAACCGTGGATCCGCGGCAGCCAGCTGCGCAAGCCGGCCCGGTGGCTGCGCGCGCGGGCGGCGTTGCTGCCGTTCCCCGAGACCAACACCGACAGCGCCGGCCAGTTTACGCTCGCCTCGGTGCGTCCGGGCAACGTGCGCGTGGTGGCCCGCCGGCGCGACGGCGTGAGCGTATCGCGCGACGTCAGCGTGGCGCCGCACCGCACGACGCGCATCGAGCTCGCCTTTCCGGAGGAAGAGCGCGCCTGGCTCTACCTCGAGGACGCCGGCGGACTCGCCGTGGATGCGCGAGTGATGGCCAGCGACCGACCGCGGGGCGGCGCGCCCGCCGCTGCCGCGGCCTACCAACAGGAAACCGAGGACGGCCGCGTGCTGCTCGCCCGGCGCGTGCTCGAGCAGCACCGGGTCCTGGTGCAACGCGCCGCCGGTTGGCCATGGGAGAGCTACGCGGTCGAACCGCATCCCAGCGAAGACGACGCCTTCCTCGTGCAAGTCGCCCCGCTCGGCGAGCTGATCATCCATCTCCTCGGCATCGAGGGTGAGGCCGTCGCCACCGCCGACGTGTCGATCGCCCCCAAGCCGGCGACGCTCGACACCCCCGCCGAACCCATCGCCAGCGCCCTGCAGCCCACAGCGCACCGCCCGGGGACGTGGCGGGTGCAGGTCCCGCGCGGGCAGTCGTATCGCCTGCTGGTGCGCGCCGAGGGCTACGCACCGGGCCTCGAGACGATCGGCGTCCGCATCAAGGATGACACCACGCCCGTCGAGGTGCGCCTCTTTCCGACCTTCGCCCTGAACGTGCGCGTCGAGGACGGCAGCGGTGCGCCGGTCGCGAAGGCGCGCATTCGCGTACTGCCGCACCACGCCGACCTGCGCCATGGCATCGTGCGCGGGGCGCAATGGGGCGGCCTCACCACGTCGCCGATCCTCGTCGGCTGGACCGACGCCGACGGGGTGCTGCGCGCCGACGGCATCTGGGACAACAGCGTGAGCTTTGAGGCCTCGCACCCCGAGCTCGGGCAAGCCACGACGCGCGTGTGGTTTCCGCAGCCCGACGCGGACGTGAGGCTGCGGCTTCGGGCAGCCTCCGGACTCGTCGGCCAGCTCTCCGACGCCGGCGGACCACCGGCCGAGGATCTGGTGGTACGCGCCACGGCGACCGAATGGCTCGCCGAGCTCTACAACCAGAGCGCGTTCTTGCAGCCGGTCGAGACCCGGGTCGACCCGCAGGGCACGTTCGCGCTGCACGGCCTGTGGCCGGGCACGTGGTGGGTCGAGGTGCGCAACGCCAACGAGCCCCGCCCACGGCCCCGCGCGCTCCGCACGTTCCCCCTGCTCGCGGGCGAGACCCGTCACTTCGACTGGCCGCTGCCCGAGCTGTGGGTCATCAGCGGCACCGTGCGCATCGACGGCTTGATCCCCGGTGACGACGTCACGGTCGTGCTCCGCAGTCGCGATGAGAACGACTCCAGCGCCAAGAGCCGAACCAAACAACGCAAGCGCCGGCGGCCGCGCCGCTCGTGGCGACCGCGGCAGCCGTTCCGGCGCGTGACGCACATCGATCCGTTCGGTCGTTTCCGCATCGACGGGCCCGACAGGGACGACATGCGCCTCGAGGTTCGCCGCGCGCGGGACGGCCGCGAGGACGTGCTCGCGGCCCATGACATCGAAGCCATCCGCAAGACGCCGGACCTCGACGTCCGCATCCGCACCGGGACGACGCGGGTGCAGATCCTCACGACCGACGGCCCGCTGCGGCACCGCGAACTCCGCGCGACCCTGCGCGGCAGCGACCCGCTCTTGGCCTTCGCCCTGGTCACCGATGCCACGGGCGAAGCCGTCCTGCCGGCCCTCCCGGACGGCAACTACGAGCTGCGGATCGAGCAGGATCCCCAGCGCCGGGTTGCCACCTGCCGCGTGGTCGCGGGCCACGACCGGGGCGCCCAGGTGATGCTCGAAGCGCCACGCTAGCGGGCGTTGCGGCGCGCGACGGACGCCGCTCGCGGCAGTGGCGTCACAGTCCGCGACTCGCCGCCAGGACGGTCAAAGGGGCGGGTCGGCGACGGCCGATGACCTGGGGGAACCACCAACTTCGCCGACCCGTCGACCATGTTGATCATCCCGATCGGCCGTGACCAAGAGCTGCGCCGCACCCCGTTTGTGACCATCGGGCTCGTCGTGCTGCTGGCCCTGATCCACGTTTACACCGGCAGCGTGGTGTCCAAGCAGGTCGAAGAGCACGCCGCGGCCCAGGCCGAGTACGCGATGCTCATCGCCCAGCTCGACACGACCTGGAACAAGCACCAAGACCTCGACATCAGCTCGATGGACCTGCCGGCGGTCGGCGGCGACATGTTCGCCTCGATGCGCGCGCTCAACGACTACCAGCAGCAGCGCGTGATCAAGATCGAGGCGGCTATGGAGCGGGGCCTGATCCATCCCGAGGGGTCCGATGAGCACGACCAGTGGCTCGCCGTCAAACAGCGGGTCGCCGACACCGAGGCCGCTGTGCTCTTCCATCGCGTCGGCTTCACGCCCGCCGAGCCATCGCTGTGGACCATGCTCACGTCGATGTTCTTCCACGGCGACCTGCTGCACTTGCTGGGCAACCTGGTGTTCCTCTGGGCCGCGGGTTGTCTGATGGAGAGCGCGTGGGGTCACCTGGCCTACGCGGGCGCCTACCTCGTCGCCGGAATCCTGGCGATCGTCGCGCACTGGTTCATGTTGCCGACCTCGACCGAGCCGTGCATCGGCGCGTCGGGTGCCATCGCCGGGATGATGGGCGCCTGCCTCGTGGTGCACCACTCCGAGCGCATCCACGTCTTCTGGGTCTACGTGCTCGGGTTCCGCGTGCGGCACGGCGTCGGCGCGATGCCGGCCTACCTCCTGCTGGGGCTGTGGCTGTTCGGCCAGCTGTTCTACGCGTTCGCATTCCAAGGCCTTGAGCACGCTGCCGGCATCGCCTTCTGGGCTCACATCGGCGGCTTTGTGGGCGGGGCCGCGTTGGCGCTGCTGATCCGCGCCGCCGGACTCGAGCACCGCGACCGCGACGACCAGGTGGCTTTCGCGACGGAGCCACCACCGCCGAACGACCGCGCCGCTCCGGCGGCCGCACCGCATGCCGCGACCCCGCCGCCGCTCGACGATGCCGAGGATGCCCCCGAGACCGTCGGGCAAGCGCCCGCGACCCTGGGCGAGCCGGTGCAACGCGCCAGCGCCGCGTACGCCCGCGGCGACCGCAAGGAGGCGCACACGATTCTCGAGTATCACCTGCGACACGCCGGCCCGATGCCGGAAGCGCACGTCCTGATGGCCAACCTCCTCATCGATGAAGGACAGCTGGACCGCGCGGCCGAGCACGGTAGCCAAGCGATCATCGAGTTCGCCGAGCGCGGCGATGGCCTGGGAGCGCTCGACATGCTGCGCTCCTTGGCGGCAGCCGACGTCGAGCCCCGCATCGACGCGACCCAGCAGTTCCAGCTCGCGGGTCTACTCGAGAAGGTGGGCGAGCTCGAGGGCGCGGCCGAGCTCTACCACGGCGTCGCCTCGGCGTTCCCCGACGACCCGTTCGCCGCCAAGTCCGGCCTCAAGGCGGGGACGCTCCTCGAACGGCTCGGCGCCACGGAAGATGCGCAGCAGTGCTATCGCCTGGTGATCGAGATCGCCGGTGACCCGGTCTTTGCCGACACCGCTCAGGAGAACCTGGACCGGCTCGCCGCCGCGCCCACCGCCGGGGACTGACGGCCGCAGCGCCGGTCGCCCCCGCCCCACCGCGCCGAGCCGACAGAGCCCCGCGAACAGGGCCGCGCGAACAGGACCGCGCCTTCAGGTTCCTTCAGGTTGCGGTCCAGCGTGCCCGCACGAGCTCCATGGTCGGCGAGCACCACAACCCCGTATGGTGACCCGCACGGACACCTACGGACATGCAGATCGTGCGCAGACTCGGCCCTCGGCAAATGGGCCTTCCGAACGAGACAACGTCGACCAAGTGGCTTGCGGCCCTCGGGCTGCTGGCCGCAGCGACCGCGTTCGCCGCGCCGACGAGTGCCCAGCACTACGGCGCTCAGGGCCATGTCGGTCGGACCAAGTTCTTCAATCCGGGCGGGAGCCTGCGCCCGGCGGGCACCCCAGAGTCCACCGTACCGGAGTTCGCCGAGGCCCTCGGCGCCGGGTTCACGCCCGATCACCGGGTGATGGTGAGCGTGCGCAAGCCGGTCCGCCCGTGGGGCGGCTCGCCGCTGATTGGGCCGGACCACTTTCGGGGCCGCGGCATCTTCGCGACGGTCCTGCGTCCCGACGCGATCCAGAGCAACGCCGGAGTCCCGGACCTGACGAACGCCTGGAGCCCCTCGGTCATGGTGCTGCCCTCGAGCTTCGACCAAGCAACGTGGGACGCCTTTCGCCAAGAGCCGTTCAGCTATGCCGCGAGCGCGATGCCTCCCGTCAGCGCGCAAGGGCTCTTCCACTTGTCGTGGGTCCAAGCCAACCCGTATCCCGACACCGAAGTCCCGTACGAATCGGACGGCGCCGGCAACCCCCTGTTTCAGGCGGGCGCCCCGTCGCACGTCACCTACAAGCTCATGCTCTCGGCGACGAGCGAGATGTACGCCGACCCCACGCAGTTCAACGCGCTGGACGTGCCGGGCAGCAGGATCCGCGCGCTGCCGTATCTCCTGGACCCTGACCACCGGTTCATCTTGGGCGCGGGGGGCCTGCCCGTCGTGGACCCGACGTTGGTGCTCCTCCGCATCGTCGTGTTCCAAGCGGTACGCATCGTGGTGGCCGACCCGGACACGGCCAACGCGCGCGTCAGCGCGGTCGTGGTCGATGGCGACGCCGTCTATCCGTACTCGATGGAGCCGCCCCTGTACGGAGGCCCGGCCCCTAGCACCGTGCCGCAGAACCTCATCGGCATCGAGCCCACGATGACGAGCCACGGCCGAGTGCTGACCTTCATCGACGATGACCCCGAGCCGACGCCCGCGCCCGGCATCCCGACCATTCCGACCGAGAACCAACAGATCAACGTCTACGCCCAGCACCCGCGGGTCACGGTGCCGATGCCCGATGCGAGCGGCACGCTGTCACCCTTCGGACCGGAATTCGTCAGCCCGCAGCCGTGGAACGCGGTGTTCGACCTGCGCGACACGGCCCTCGATCCCGGCAACCCCAACGCGCCCAGTTGGCAAGACGTGCTGCCCTACGCCCGCCAACCGATTCGCACGTCCGACGGCCAGCCGATCCCGGTGCGGTTCTTCATGGACGGCAACTACCCGTGGCTCGCGAACCTGCCGGGCAAGCTGCTGATGACGTTCAACGCGCTGCACCGCCACGGGCCCGCGGTGATTAGCGAAGCCAACAACTTCACCGTGCAACCCGTGGACGGCGCGGGGGAGAGCGAGTTCTTCTACGGCATCCGGCCCGGCGGCTCGTCGCTGGGGAGCCATGCCACTTGGCCGTTCCCCTTTGGGAGCCACACCAAGGTCCTGCCCTATACCAACCACCCCGAGAGCGTGCTCGCCATCAACCTGTGGCAGGGCGACGCGTTCGAAGTCCCCGTCGACCACGCGGCCGACTACGTCTTCAAGTTCAACAGCCTACCGGCCCTCGAGTACGACCCCGGCATCGGCGACTTCACCCGCGACCACAGCAAGATCGCCGACGTGAGCGGCAACGGCAACTCGGGCATTCCGGCAGACGCGTTCTCCGTGCAGCAATACCGCGCGCACCTCGGGTTGTGCGCCGACACGTACGAGTGCGACCGGCAGTTCGGCGTCGACGGGTTCTACGGGCAAACGCTGATCATGCCCGACGTGAGCCCGATCAACTATGTGCGCGGCTCCGTGCGGATCGACGACGACCCGACCTTCGACCGGCTGTCGAGCTTTACGTTCCAGGCCCAAGTCGCCCTCGAAACGCCTCTCAACACGACGCCCGACCTGCGGCCTCTTTTCGTCCGCGCCGGGACCGCCGGCCTGCTGGCGTACTCGATTGCCGACGCGCTGATCGGGCTGATCTGGCGCGACAGCCGTCTCTACGTGTTGATCACACCCCCAGGTGTTCTGCCGGCCGCGGATTGGCCCACCGGCGTTCCACATGCATCGGACTATCACCACGTCGCCCTGACGTATGACAGCGACAGCGGGCGAGCCCGCATTCTCGTCGACGGCGTCAGCGTCCACGAACGGCTCCTGCCGCCAGGCCCCGTAGACGACCTCGGTTGGCCGGCCTTCCTTGGACCCGGCGCCGCGCCCTGGATCTTCTCGCCCGCGGTGGCGAGCACCGCCATGGATGAGATCTCGCTGGCGGTCGCGGCGCTCGATGCGCCGGCCTACAAGGACGCGGCCTTCGACGCCGCGCACCTGCAGACCTTCCGCGAGCCGCCCGACAACTGGTGGACCGTCGACGAGAATCTGCCGGTGCCTCTCGGTCAAGACGCGTCGCTCGCGAAGATCCCGACCGCGAATCCCCTGACCCGGGCGAAGGCGCTCTTGGGGCGGCAGCTGTTCAAGGAGACATCCTTCTCGTCGCCCCCCGGGATCAGCTGCGCGTCCTGCCATCAACCCACGGCCGCCTTTGCCGACACCCGCGCGCAGTCCATCGGCGTGGGCGGCAGGACCAGCCGCAACGCGCCGACCATCGCCGGGACCGTCTACGAGCGGATGCTGCTGTGGGACGGCCGGGGCGGCACCCTGGAGGAGCAGGTATCGCGGGCGATCGAGAACCCAATCGAGATGAACAGCTCGATGCCGTTCATCGTCGGTCGGCTCAACGGCCCGCTGACAGGCCGGTACGGCCCTTTGTTCAACGCCGCGTTCGGTACGTCTGTGGTTACGGAGACCATGGTGCGACAAGCGTTCGCCAGCTACCAACGCACCATCGTGCCCAACGCGTCACGCGTCGACCTCTTTGAGGCTGGCGACCCTTCGCAGCTCACGCCGCCTGAGCGCCGCGGCCGCATCCTGTTTCGCGGCAAAGCGGGCTGCGCCAGCTGCCACGTGCCACCGACCTACTCAAACGGCCGAATTCACCGCTCCCCCATCCTCACGACGGACCTAGGTCGCGGTGGCGTGACGAAGCTCCCATCGCAGAACCACGCGTTCAAGACGCCCAGCTTGCGCAACGTCGCGCTGACGCCGCCGTACTTTCACGACGGTTCGGTCGAGACCCTCGAAGAGGTGGTCGATCTCTACGACCGGGGCACCGACTTCGATCATCCCGAGCTCATGCGGCTCTTCTTGACGCCGACCGAGAAGACCGATCTCGTCGAGTTCCTGCGGGCCCTGACCGGCACGCCGACACCCACGACCGAGATCGACGCGCGCTAATCAGCCAGCGAACGCGGTTCGCACCAAGTCGGCACCGGGCTCGGCCTCCGGCCAGCGCTTGACCGCCGCCACGAGGCCCCGCAGCACCTTGCCGGTCACCGCCGGTCCCGACTCCGCGAACGAACGCGCGGCCGTGCGCAGATCGTCCGGTCGGTCCTCGGCCAGCACTTCGAGCAGCAACGCTGCCTGATGCAGATCCTTGCCGCCCTTCGTCTGCTGGATGATCGATCGCGTCTGGCTGACGAACAGCTTGTGAAGCGCGAACCGCGACGGCTGCGGCACGACCACGAGCGTCGCCGTCGCGCCGTCGATGGCCGCTGCCGGCTGCGCCTCGCGCATGACCAACGACAACAACTTGATCGGCGCGGCTGCCGCCCGGAACCGCGGGATGGGCACCGGGGCGACGTCACGTTCTCCACCGGGAGTGATCAGGTCGACGCGCAAGGGCTTGCCACGGACGCGAAACGACGTGGAAGGCTGGTTTGGATCCAGCTGCGGCACCGGCACGAAACCCATCCGCAAAGCTTCAAGCGCTTTGGGCACATCGGCCTCGAGGGCAGGCACAGCGACGAGCAACTGAGCCGCGATGTCGATGTCTTGGGTCCGCCACGCCGCGCCCGGCCAGGACACGCCGAGCAGGTTGCCGAGCACTTGGAACGCATACGATCCGACCAGCACGCCGCCGGCCGCGAACAAACCCGCTTCCGCGAGTGCACGGATCACTCGGATGGGGCCGTGCGGAACCAACCCCACGCCCGCCGCGCGCTGGAGGCCGGCCAGACGCGAGATCTGGTCAACGTCGGGAGCCAGGTCCTCCCGGCCCCGCTCGTACTCGACAACGATCGCATCGATCGCATCGCCGCATCGCCCCACCGCGAACTGGCGCCTCCCACCGCCAGGGTCCGAGTACTGGAAGTACACGTATTGCTCGCCCTTGATCCGTTTGCGGGTGAACGAGCCCGACAAGTGTGACCAGCTCCTCTCGGCTTCTCTGGCCAGCAGCAGCGCGAGCAGCTCGGCGTGCAGCGTCTGGGCATCTTCGGGGAGGCGCTCGATCACGTTATACGCAGAATAACACAACCCTGCGTATAACCAGGGCTCTGACCGGACCCCGGCGGCTGCCGGCGTGTCGGTTCAGCGCCGTACACACACCAGCGACGGCGATGTCAGGGCCTTCAGAACACGTAGTTCGCCACGGAGCTCGTCAGATCGAGCTGGCCGCCCGTCATCAGCGCGCCCTGCAGGTAGAGCGTCGACTGCGCCAGAGCACCGACGTTGGGGACGTCGGCCGAGAGGCTCTGCGTCCCACTCGCCGGCACCACCCCAAAGTAGGCCACGACGGCCGTGCTCGGATCGAGCAGGAACCGCCCGGCGGCGCCGAGGTCGACGAAGCCCTTCGCCGTACTGGCGGCGACGGCATACGGCGTGCCCGGCGTGCCGGTCAACTCGGCCGTCAACGTCTCGCCGAGCCCCGCTTCGACGGGCAGATCCAAACCGTCGGGCAGCCCCAGCGCAGCGAGGAGCCGCTCGAGGTCGGGCCGTGGGCCGATGCTCCCTCCCGGGACCGGGGTGCCGTTCTCGCGCAGCAGATTGCGCAGCTCGAGGCCCGAGACCTGCCGACCGAGCTGCTCGCGCACCGCACCGGCCATCGCCATCGCCACCCCGGTCACGATCGGCGTCGCGCTCGACGTGCCGCTAAACGACGACGTGTAGGACTGCCGCGGATCACCGGGAACGCTGAACAGATCGCCGTAACCGGTGGTCGTCACGCTGCCGCCCCAGCCGTTGGCATCGACGACCGAGCCGAAGTTGGAGAAGCTCGCGCGCACCAGCGGCGCCCCGCTCGTCGCGCCGACGATGATCGAGCCTGAGTCGCGCACGCTGCGGTTGAAGCGCCCGCCGTAGACCGGGTTATCGAGGTCCTGGCTGCCGTTGCCGGCGGCGGCGACGACGATGCGACCGGCCATCGTCGCCGCGCGCACCGCGTCAAAGACGTCGTCGCGGGACTCCATCGGCGACGTGCGGCCCATGAACGACAGCTGCACCTCAAGCATGATGAAGCCGCCCACCGGGCTATTGGCGGAGGCGACGTTGACCGACGAGGCCCAGAACTGCCGCAGGTGGCTGTGGACCTTGACCCCGGTCAAGTCGACGAGGCCGTCGACGCCGTGCTCGTCCCATTCCGCCGCGAGCTCGCCGACCGTCGCGACGCCGTGGTTGGGGTTGAGCGACGCGGTGTGCGCGCCGATCACCGCCGCCTGGGTCAGCTGCGGGATGTCTTCGTGGTCGAGCTGCCAGCTGCTCTCGATGTCGATGACCTGGAGCCCTTCGCCGCGGCCGCCCGGGATCACGCGGCTGGCGCGGTGATCGACGCCTGTCGGCGGCGGGTCGCGGTAGTCCTGCCGGCTGCGGAAGCTGGGCGTCCGCGGCTCGATGTCGCCGGGGTCGCAGGGCACGTCCGGGCGATGCTCGGGGAACGCGGTCTCGATCACGTCGAGAGCGAGGAATGCCCGGAGCAGCGCCCGGCCTTGCGCGTCGTCAGCGGCGCGCACGTGGTAGTAGTGGTTGAGGTCGGCGGGCGGATCGAAGGTCGCGGGCAAGTCGCGCAACAACGCCGCGCGCTCTTGATCGAGCGCGGCCTCAGGGCGCTGGAACAGACGCGTAGCGCCGGCGGCCTGGCGGAGCAGGGCGTTGGCCGCGGCGAGGTCGCGGTCCCCCACCCACTGTCCGTCGCGCAGCCGCACGGCCGTGCCCTCGGTGAACTTCACGACCAGCAGGCCGTAGTCGCGCAACGCCACGTCGTAGACCACGTCGGGGCTCGGCTTCGGCAGATTGCCGCGCCGGGCCTGGCCGGGAACAGTGACGGCGAGCAGAACAGCGGCGAGCAAGGCGTGGCGCATCGGTTTGGAATCTCCAGGTCTCGCGCATTCTACGGCCGTCGCCCGCCGGCGGACGGGGGCGAGACGCCCGCGGAGAACGACCGGACCTACTGAATCTGCACTTCGAGCGCGTTGGACAGGGCGAAAGCCCCGTGACAGGCGGTCCCTGACCAAAGAAGCCATTGCTGCACGAACGAGGTGCCGACGACACTGGCGACGGTGGGCACGGGCGCCTGGAGCGCCGCGCGACCCGCGCCCGACGTGACGCCCGCCGGCAACCAGGCCGACGCCAGCGGATCGGGAACCAGCTGACAGGGCCCGCAAGCGATACCGGTGCCCCGCGGTCCAACCGCAACGATGGCGGGTGCTCCCGGCGGCGCGCCGCGCAGCCGCAACTCAAAGGCGCGGTTGGCCCGCACCGCGCAGGCAGCACGCGCTGCGCCGCCGTGACCGCAGCCGCCGCCGAGGTCGCGGGTCACGCCATCGTCGACCCGGAACATCTGATGGGAGACGCTGGACACCCTGTCCCACCCGAGGATTGCCCGATCTCCGCTCGTTTCCGCCGCCAGAGCCCGCATGCCAGGGACGGAGCGCTGCTCACAGAAGGCCCCGGTCATCGGATCAACGGCAACGAGCGAGGGCAACCCAGAGCTCATGTAGCCCACCAACCACGTGTCGCCCGCGAACGCGACCACCGGACGATTCTCTCTCAACAGTGATCGCGCGATCGCGAACGGCGTGCCGACGTCGAGCCCACGGGTCCCCGGGTTCCAGGTGACGGGCACAGCCGCCACGTCGCGCGTTGACGTACCGTCCATGGTGTACGCCACAAGCCAGGTCGCCCCATCGCCGTCGACACTGAAGTTGCGGGCACCGCGTGCCACGCCGCGGGCCAGGCGACTCGTCGTCAGAAGGCGCAGGCTCGAGTCCACCACCCCGCCGAAGAGGTCGCCACCCTGTCGCCACACCACGAGATAGCGCCCGAAGTGGCCAGCGTTCGACGAGACTCGGATCCCAGCCGCAGCAGGCACTAGGCCGGGAGGCCCATCTCCCCCTTGTACGAGGGTCAGTTGCGGGCCGACGATCGGTGTTCGCCCGCTGCAGTCGACGAGGAAGGCACACGCGTCGCCTTCAGCCGTCAGCACGAGGACTCCGTTTTGCTCACCGGCCACGTCGCCCCCAACGTCCCAGCTGTCAGCCCTAAACGTTGCGTAGGCGCGACGAGGATACTGGCCGGTTTGGGCCTCCAGAGTTTCTACGAAGAGATCGTTCCCCTGCCCCCAGGCGAACAAGAAGACTCCCGCACCGTCCACGGCGGCCACTCGGACGCCGTGCGAGAAGCGAAACAGATCGCACTCAACGCACGCTTCGATCCCGATCTCCGCCCCGGTGCGATCGATACGCTGAGCGCTCGTCCAGATGCGGTAGGACGCGGCGTAGCAACCGGGGTAACAACGATCGCTGGTGGCGGTCCATGCCAGCATGAAGAACCCTTGCGCCGCGCTGTACGCGGCATCCATGGCCGCCGCTACGCCGTATCCAAACCACGTGGCGGTACCAAAGACCGGCCCAATGAGCGGATCCAGAACGAGCGGCAGCGCGGCACGATCCACGAAAGCAGCCGGCAGCGAGAGCTCGAGCACGCCGTTGGCGTAGAGCATCCGCCCGGCCGCGCGTGCGCCGTGGGCGTCGATGCCGGTGACCGCGCCGATGCGCACACCCCCCGGCCCGTCGCCGGGCCGCAACACAAGCTCGTCGACGGGGGTGCCCGCCACGTCCGGCACGAGATCGGTCGACACACGCAGCGCCACGACTAGGTCGCCGTGGCCCGGCGGAAGCGCATCGAACACAAACGACTGCTCGATCCCGTCGTCGCGGACTTGGTATTCCTCGCGCACGTCCGATCGCCGATAGACCACACGATCCGGACCGGCGATCGCAGGCGACGCCAACGCGTCCGCGCCGAGCGATGCCGCGCCGGCCGGTCGCGTCCCGCGAAACGCCCCCGCAAAGGCCATCCGCACCACGCGCGGCTCCCCGCGCTCGCCAGGCACCGCCACGCGGATCCCTTGCCGACGAAACTCAACGTGGAGGCCGG
>JBCCGH010000052.1:0-53422 GCA_039029375.1 Planctomycetota bacterium | reverse complement strand
GGGCCAAAGGCGGGGTGTTCACCTCCCCGGCGGTTTCCGGTTTCTATCGAATTCGCTCACGGGGCGTACCCGCCACAACAACACCCTCTTTCTGGGGGCCGCTTTATTGGGGTGTTTTTTGCCGCGGCACCGTACGGCGGCACCGTACGCCGTACGGCCCTTCCATCGTGCCGTTGGCAACGCGACGATGGCGACGATATGGCCGAACACTGGTGCCGGGTGGTGATGAACCGCGAGACCGAGCGTCTGGTGGACGCGCTTGGCCCGCAGTCGCTGCGCGTGTTGGAGGTCTCGGGGAATTCTTGGTCCGGTCGCAAGCCGTTCGCGAGCTACGCGGTTGCGGCTTATCCCGCGTATGACGTGTGCGCCGGGCCGCTCGACGCGAGCTTTGACTTGATCATTGCGGAGCAGGTCTTTGAGCACTTGCTGTGGCCGTATCGAGCGGCGCTGAACATCTTTGAGATGCTCGATCCCGGCGGTCATGTGCTGGTGACGACACCGTTCCTGATCAAGCGGCACGACGCGCCGGTCGATTGCAGTCGCTGGACGGAGACGGGGATGAAGCACTTGTTGGCCGAGGTCGGCTTCGATCTCGGAACGATGCAGACTGGGTCTTGGGGCAATCGCGCCTGCATCGAGGCCAATTGGCTGGAGTGGGTCGAGTTCCGACCCGATCAGCATTCCCTCGAGAATGAGCCCGAGTTCCCGATGGTCGTCTGGGCCCTCGCGCGCAAGTAGCGGTGGTGCCGAGCCGCGACAAAAAACGGCGACTCGGCACGGGCGCTACTGGGCCGGCGGCAGCCCGTCGATCCAGCGCCCAACAACGCCGACCGCCGCATCGTCGATCACGCTGCTGCCCAGCGGTGGCATGCCAAACGCGTCGCGTCGCTGCAATCGCAGCCACAGTTCGCTCTGCGCCGCGCTTCCCACCGCGATGCGCAGCGGCCCAGGCGAGCCGCTGATCGGCGCCACCGCCGGTATGCCAAGCACCTGCATCTCCTGGTTCGCGACCTCGTGGCGCAAGTCCAGATCGACCGGCGTCGGGCCTCCTGGGCGGTGGCACATGCTGCAGTTCGCCGCCAGATACGCTCGTGCCCGTGCCGCGTCGGTCTGCGTCGCGTCGCCGGGTTCTACGAACGCTGCATAGCCCGCGGGGCTGCCGATGTCCGTGTCGAACAACTCGATGTGGTTCCACGTCCGCAGCTGATTCGCGGTGATCCCCGCCCCGTACGCGAAGTCACCGTTGAGCTGGCCCGTGGTGACCCCGAGCACTCGCCCCGCCGCGGCCGTGTGGCACGACATGCAGTCGGTGCGGCTTGGATACTCCCACGTCTGCTGCCGCTGTACGCCGCTCGCCTCGATCACGGTCAGCACCTCACTCGCGGCACCCGCCAGCAGGTCGGCGCCCGTCTGCGCTGCGTTCCACCGATACGTGTAGCCCTGCCAGCCAGTGCTGTGGTTGAGCAACACGCGAGTCTCCAGCCGCTGCACCTGCCCGGGCCGCACCTCGATCTCGAAGTGCTTGACCAGCACCGTGCCGACGGGGAACGCCCAGGCATCGGTCGGGTCAAAACCGATGCGGGCCGTGCCCGGCAATGCGATCCAACGTCGCTTGGATGCGCCGTCAGACCAGAGCGGCGCTTGGACGCCATACTCGATCACACCTGGCGCGACCTCGAGCCGCTCGACATCCGCAAACAGCCCGGTCGCTGCCAAGGTCGCCGGGAACGCCGGCGTCGTCGCCGGCGGCGCCGGGTCCTCGAAGCGGTAGATCAAGCCGTCAAACGAGCAGACGTAGAGCTCGCCCGCGGCGTCTTCACCGAACGACGCTGGGTTGGCGACCCGCGCGATCTCGGTGTTGCTGATGACCCGCGTGCCGTCGTGCACGAGCGCCCACACTCGACTCGAGCCGAAGTCGGCGTAGACGTAGCTTCCGGTCAGCGTCGGCAGTGCGCTGCCACGGTAGACGTAGCCGCCGGTGACACTTGCGCCGACCGCATGGTCGTACTCATACACCGGCGCCACAACGCTCGAAGCCGAGAAGCCACCCGGGTTGATGTGCGGCAGTGTGCCCTCAAACAACCGCCACCCGTAGTTGCCGCCTCGCTCGATGCGATCGATCTCCTCGATCGCGTTCTGCCCCACGTCGCCGAGCCATAGGTCGCCGGTGGCGCGGTCAAAGCTCATGCGCCAGGGGTGCCGCAGCCCATAGGCCCAGATCTCACCGCGCTCGCCGGCGCTGCCACCGACGAACGGATTGTCGGCGGGAATGGAGCCGTCCGGTGCGAGGCGCAGCACTTTGCCCAGCAGCGTCGTCAGGCTCTGTCCGTTGTCGTGCGGATCACTGCCGCTGCCGCCGTCGCCGGACGTGATGTAGAGCATGCCGTCCGGCCCGAACGCCAGGCAGCCGCCGTTATGGTTGCCGTAGGGCTGCGCGAACTCGAGCAGGATCTGCTCGCTGGCTGGGTCCACCGCATTGGGATCGCCACCCGATACGCGCCATCGCGACAGGACGGAGCGGCGTGGTGACGCCGCCGAGTAGTAGACGAAGACCTCGCCCGTGGTCGCGTAGTCAGGGTGAAAGGCGAAGCCCAGCAGGCCTTCCTCGTTGCTGGCGCGGCTTACCAGCGCGCGCAGGTCCATGAACGTCGCCGTCGTCGACGTAGCCGCGTCGTTGGCAAAGATGCGCACCAGACCGTCTTGCTCGACCACGGCGATGCGGTCGGTGCCGTCGGGCGGCGCGGTCAGGAACAGCGGCCGATCGAACAGTAGGCCTGGAAACGCCGGGACTGCGGTCAACGGCGTCGGGCTTGGCAGCCCATCAGGAAACGTCAGGCCCCTGACCTGTACCCGTTCCGCGAGGCCGACCGCGACGCGGTCCCCGTTGCTGCAGGCGCCCGCCCACAGGAGGGCGATCAGCGCGACGCTCGATCGATCGGACATGCGCGGGTGCTCCTGGGCCCCTTCTCCCTCCGCTTTCTGCCTCGGCACGTCGGCGCCCGCTCCGAGGCCGGCGTCGCCGTTTCGTCTCACCGTGAAGCAGCGACCAACCGGGTCAGACTGCCTGATCCGCCGGCCGCAGCAGCACTTCGTTGATGTCGACGTGGGCGGGCTGTTCCAGCGCGTAGAGCACCGCGCGCGCCACGTCCTCGGGCTGCATCGCGCCTTTGGGTGGCTGGTCGAAGAATGGCGTCGCGACCGCGCCCGGGGCGATCACCGTGACCTTGATCTTGGTGTTCTCGTGGATCTGCCGCAGCTCTTGTCGCAGCCCTTCCCCCATCGCCGCCACGGCCCACGTCGTTGCGGAGTAGAGGGAGCCCGGCAGCACGCGACGGCCGGCGACCGAGCCCAGCAGCAGCACGTGCCCGTGGCCCTGCTCGAGCAGCGTCGGCAGGACCGAGCGAATCGTGAATGCGCAGCCCGTCACGTTGGTGTCGACCATCGCCCGCCAATGCTCGACGGACTCCTCGAGAAAGCCGCGCTTGGCGCCGAACCCGGCATTGGCGAGCACCGCGTCGAGACGGCCAAAGTGCTCCAGCGCGGCGCGCACCGTCGCCTGCTGTTGGTCGAAGTCCGTGACGTCGCAGGCGACGGCGACGGCTCGATCAGCGCCGAGCTCGCTGGCCAGGGCGTCGAGGCGGTCCTTGCGCCGTGCCGCCAGCACGACGCGGAGGCCTTGGTCGACGGCGGCCTTGGCCGTGGCGGCGCCGATGCCGCTCGAGGCACCGGTGACGAGCAATACGCGAGAGTCGTTCATGAGATCCTTGGTCACAGGCTCTGCCAGAAAGTGGAACAGCGTATCCGTCCGCTGCGGGCCGACGGACGCAGCCGCGGCGGCGATGCGCGGATTGTTGGAACTTCTCGGCCCTTCGTTCCTGAAAGGCGGTCATGTTTCTCCCGCCACGTCCTCGGGCGCCGGTCAGCGGCGCGGTCTTGTTGTTGCTTTCAACCGCGCTCACTGCGCAGACGCTCACGGTCGACACCCAGGCGGTGCCGGTGCAGGGCGGTGTGCAAACGATGACGCTGGACGCCGGGCCCTCGGCGGCCGGGCAGAGCTATCTGATCCTCGGCTCGCTCGCCGGCACCATCCCGGGTGTCCGCGTTGCCGGGGTCTTGTTGCCTTTGAACCCCGACCCCTATTTCACGCTGACGGCGACGATCCCCAACAGTCCACTGTTGCCAGAGTCGTTCGGGACTCTCCAGGCCGGCGGTCGCGCGACTGCACGGTTTGTGGTGCCTGGGTTGCCGGCCTTGGCCGGGCTGCAGCTGGATCACGCCTACGTCGTCCTGGGGAGCGGTCTGCAGGCGGCGAGCAACGCGGCACCGGTCCGTATCAGCCAGATCGCCCTCGGCGTCGACGGTCTGCAGGCGGGCACGACCGTGCTGGGACCGTTCTTGGATTTGCGCGGCGATGTGGGCGAACTCATCACCGGCACGAGCGGCGCGACGGTGACGGTGAACGGCATAGCCGCGACCCTCGACGCCGGCGGCGCCCGGTGGAGCCTGCGGCTACCCGCGCCGGCTGGCCCGTTCGCGCTCGCGTTGGAAGTGCGCAACGCCGCGGGCGCGTTTGAGCGCGCGTCTCTGGCACTCAGTGTGGCGGCGCCTCTCGCCGCGAACAACGCCGCCGTCGACGGCTCGGGTCGGGCGTTCTTGGCGCGCGGTGGCGCTGGTTTCGCGGTCATCGACCTGGCGACCCGCACGTTCGAGACGTTCAACTCACCACCGGGAACCGGCAGCGTCGACGACGTCGCGTTCAGCGATGGCTTCATCTTCCTCATGGACGGTGTGACACCCGGCAACCTCACCGTTGTCGATGCCGCGGATCCGGGTCGCGTGGTCTCTGGACCAGTGAGCGTGCCGGTCGCCCCGTTCTCCGGCGTGTCGGCGCGGGGGGGGCGCGTCGTCGTGTCCGGCGGCACCTCGCGGCTCACCGTGCGCTCGGTCTCTGCCGCCGGCGTCTTGTCGACCGCAGTCGCGACCACCGATCTCGGCATCGGTCAGCCCGATGCGATCGTGATCGCCGGTGGTCAGCGGGCGATCGTGTCGGTGGACTTTGCCGGGACGGTGAGCGGCGCCGGGTTTGGCGTGACCGCGATCGCGCTCAACGCGCCGCCGAGCGCGCCGACGACGCTCTTCTCGCGCGGTCTCGCCGGCGCCGGGTTCACGAGCGGTACCCGCGGCCCCGCCAACTTTCCGATCGTCGCGGCCGAGTTGCCCGGACCGACGTTCACCGTCGCCCACGGCGGCGGACTTGCGTTCCTCAACGACACGACCGGCGCGGTGTCTGGGAGCCTCGCGGTGGGCTCGTTGAACCACGTGGCCGCGGCGGGCAGCACGGTGTTCGCGGTCGGCGGTAACCGGTTGATCGAAGTCGACGCGACCGGCGCACCGAGCGTCGTTGACGAGCAGTCCATTGCCGGCGTGGGCACGGCGTTCACCGGCGTGGCTGCCGACACCGACTTCGTGGTGATCGCCGCCAACGCCGGCGGGGCGTTGGTTCTCGTGCGCTAGAGCCTAGCGCGCGCGCTGCCAGGATCCGCCGTCGTTGCGCGGTCCGCGGCCCGTCTTGCCGCCGAGCTCGCGGGTGCCCTTGGGCAGTGCCGCGAACGCGTCGGGCGTGCGCTTCCGCCCGTTGTAGCGTTGGCTGCGATTGTCACTCGCCAGGACTTCGTGTTCCTGCGAGATGAAGAAGACGCGGTTGCCCGTCACACCGCGCTTGACTGGCCACGCATACGCGCACCAGGCGTGCTCGGCGGCTTCGGTCTCCGGCTGCGCCGGGCCAACGCCACCGCGCGGCGCTTCCGCGACTGCGCCATCCTTGCCCGGTAGCCAGACCTGAAACACGTAGCCCGTGCGCTCGACGACGCTGCCCGACACCTGAAACCGGTCCGGCATGAGGAGGGGCGGCTGCAGGTGTTCGTCGCCGGGCGTGCCGCGCGACGTGCGCAGGCCGGCGTTGCCCGCCATCTCGCCGATGAAGGCGAACTCACCGTGGCCGTCGCCGTCTTGGTCGATGGTCCCCATCGCCCGCATTTGCTCTTGGGCACTGGCCAGGTTCAATAGGGTGGCCTGGGCTGCGGATTCGTTGGCGGACATGCGCGCGCTGTTCAGCTGGCCGCGCGCCGCGTGGAGCTCGTCCGCGTCCAGCTTGCCGTCGCCGTTGCGGTCGAGTTTCTTGAGCATCATCTCGCCCATCTGCACGACGCGCTCCACTGGCGCCCCGTTGAACGAGCGGCGCACGGTGGCCGCATCGCCGAACAGGTGCTCAGCCAGCTCCATCGACTGGTCAAAGCGGGCGCGGTCGGCCTTCGACAGCGTCCGGCGTGCCTTGGCCACCGACGCCGTGAAGGTCGACTCGGTGCTGCCGTCGAGGCGCGCGCCGGTGCCGCCCGGAGGGGCGGCGTGCTGGCCGCTGGCGGCGCCGAGGGTGAGGAGGCCGGAGAGCGCGACGAGCGCGAGGTGACGCAAACGCATGGTGCTCGCGATCGGCGTGCGACGCGGCGCCGCTTGAGCTGGGCGCGGTTGAGGCCCTGCCGGCGGCGGGACCGCGTTCGGCTACGGGGTGGGAATCCCGTGGCTGTGGGGCGCGAGGTGCCCCTCGGTCAGCGTCGTGGACTCGGCGCCACCGGCATCACCGGCGAAGCGGGCCGTGCGGCCCGGTGCCGACCCGGCGCCGAGGATCGTGCGACCGCGGAGGTCCGGCAGCGCGAACGTCGTGCGCCCGTCGCCGCCGTACTGCGTCCCGAGCAGCGCGAACAGCGCCGTGTGTTGGGTCACGGACAGGAGGCGGCCATCGCAAGCGAAGTAGCCGACCGGCTCAAAGTCGAACGCCACCGCGCGGATCTCGCCGAGCATCGGCGCGTCGGCCGGGTTGCCGCCGGGGCCGCGCACCGGGAAGACGCCGAAGCTATGGCAGATGACGTAGTGCACGGCCTGGAACGGCGGCACGTGATCGACCGGAGTGCCGCTACCCGCGGCGCCGGTCGCCGGCGGCAGCGTGGCGGAGCCCGGGGGCCCGGGCGGACCCTGGATGCCCTGTGGGCCTTGCGGACCCAATGGCCCGGGTGGGCCGGCGAGCGGCGGCTGCCAGGACGCCCGGCCGCTGCCGTCCGAGGTCATCACCATGCCGTCGCTGGCGCCGTTCGGCAGCATCAGGCCCTGGACGCGGGCGGTGCCGGCGACGTCGAGCTGCGTCCCGGGAGCGGTTGTGCCGATGCCGACGCGGCCGACCGGGTCGACGTTGAAGTGCGAATTCAGCGGCATGAGGTGACCCAGGCGCGGCGTGCTGCTCGCGGCGAAGCAGCCTTCCGAATCGACGTCGCGCAGTCGGTCGGCGCAAGTGCCAGTCGCGGTCGACGCCGTGGACAGGCGCCGGCTGGTAATGATGGGCAGACCGCGCTGGCGGCGCGCCGCATCAATGGTCGCCGGGGCGTCGTGGGCCTGCTGCAGTGCCGCGGCGCCACCGAGATCGAGGCGCTGGAAGCCGTTCCTGACGCGGCGGTAGAACTGCTCGCCGTTCCACGTTGTCAGCTGCAAGTCGGGCAGGGCATCGCCGTCGGTGTGCCACGCCGCATCGATGGGGTGGGCAAACTGGGGTAGGCCGACGGCATCGGTGACGTCCTCAAACAGCCCCGCCTCGGTCCAGCGCAGCAGCCGGCTGGCGCCGGTGTAGGAGGCGAGAAAGACATCCAGCCGGCCGTCGCCGTCGTAGTCGGCCCACGCCGCCAGGTGGGGCTGGGCGTCCATGCCGGCCAGGCCGACGTCCACCGTCACATCCGCAAAGTCCGACCCACCCACGTGCCGCATCAGTCGCACCCCGCGACCAGTCAGCACCAGCACATCGACACCGCCGTCACCGTCGTAGTCCGCCCAAAAGTAGCGCGGCTGCGTCGATGCGGTGTCCGCGGCTCCGGCGGCGGACTGCGCCGGAACGGCGGAAAGCAGAAGAGCGAGGCTGGCCACGGCGGGCCCAAACGGCGCGTGCATTGCGGATCTCCTTGGCGTCAGGCGTTCATTCGCGGCCCGAGTGGATCGAGCCGCGGCCCGCAATGGCGCAGAAGCGGCGCCTCGGCGGCCAAGGTTTTCCCTGCCGCTGGGCTTTGCGCCGAAAGTGGACATGCGATGGGGCCACGAGCGGCGTGACGAGCGGGGCTCCGCGGGACGGTGACCTGCCTTTCGCACGCAACGCACGGGAATCGTGACACGAGACGCTACGGTGCGCCGCGATGCGCGTGCTGATTGCCGATCGTCTTCCCGACTCCGCCCGCACCAAGCTGCAAAGTGCGGGGATCGAGGTGGTCTTGGATCCGAGTCTCGCCGACGACACGCTCACCGCCGCCCTGCGCGAGCACGACCCCGCGGTCTTGGTCGTTCGCTCGACCCGTGTGACCGCGGATCACGTGGCGGCGGGCCGGGCCCTGCAGCTGGTGATTCGGGCCGGCGCTGGGGTCAACACGATCGACCTCGCGGCTGCCTCGGCGCGCGGGGTCTTTGTCGCCAATTGTCCGGGCACCAACTCGATCGCCGTGGCGGAGCTCACGATGGCGCACATCTTGAACGCCGACCGGCGCGTGGCCGACAACGTCGCCGATCTGCGTGCCGGGAGCTGGCGCAAGAAGGAATACTCGCGGGCGCGGGGGCTTGCGGGCCGTGTGCTCGGGGTCATCGGCTGCGGCGCGATCGGCGCCGAGGTGATCTCCCGAGCGCAAGCGTTTGGCATGGACGTGATCGGCTGGTCACCGAGCCTCGACGCGGCGCGCGCGACGCAACTGGGGATTCGCCCCATGGGCTCGGCCGTCGACGTGGCGCAACGTGCCGATGTGCTTTCCGTCCACGTGGCGCTGACGCCGGCGACGCGGGGCTTGATCGGCGAAGCGGTGTTCGCCGCCATGCGGCCGGGAACGATGTTCGTCAACACGTCGCGCGGCGAGGTGGTCGACGAGGCGGCGCTGATGCAGGCAGTGCGCGAGAAGCGGGTCCGCGCCGGGCTCGACGTGTTCTGCGACGAGCCGGGCAAGGATGGTGACTGGCGGACCGATCTGGCGGCGCTCGATGGCGTCTACGGCACGCACCACATCGGTGCGTCGACGGAGCAGGCGCAGGAGGCCGTCGCAGCCGACGTGTGTCGAATCGTGCTGGCGTTTCGCGACACCGGCAATGCGCCCAACTGCGTCAACCTAGCGCTTGAGACGCCGGCTTCGCATCTGCTCGTAGTGCGCCATGCGGATCACGTTGGCGTGTTGGCGGCGATCCTCGACCGACTGCGCCAAGCCGGCATCAACGTGCAACGGATGGAGAATGTGATCTTCACCGGCGACGACGGCGCCGCCTGTGCACGCATTCAGCTGGAGGGGACACCGGCACCGGGGCTGGTCGACGCGCTGCGCGACCAGGCGTCGATCTTCGACGCCGTGCTGCTGCCGCTCCCCGCCGCCTAGCCCGCAGCGCCTAGCCGTGCCTTGACCTCGGGGTGATCGCGCCAGGCCGGCATCGAGCTCATGAAGCGGAGCGTCTGCGCTTCCGCTTGCTCGCGTGAAAGCCCGCTCTCGTTGCGCAGCGACCACTGCACCATCCGCGGGAAAATCTCGTCAAACGGGCGGAGCGTACCGTGCTCGTCGCCGCAATGGGGGCATAGGCGGCCGCTTTCGATCGGCATCGTGCAGCTCTGGCACTTGGTGGATTCGGTCATGATCAGGTCTCCTTGGGTTGGTCGGTGGGGAGTGGGGCTTGTAGAAGGCGGCCGAGTGCCCTCAGGCAGTCCTGGCGCTGGCGGTCGGAGAGCGTGGCGAAGGCTTCGGCGAGCAGTGATGCGTCGAGCACGCGCTGCGCGTGCCGCCAGGCCGCGAGTCCGGCTTCCGTGAGCCAAACGAGGTGGCGGCGCCGGTCGCGCTCATCGGAAAACCGCATGAGCAGCCCGCGACCTTCGAGTCGAGCCACGATCTCACTCGTCGCGGCCTGACTGCGACCGAAGTGCTGTGCGGCTTCGGTCACGGTGAGAGGACCGGTCCGCGCCAGGTGCTCGAGCACGCCGACCGCTTCGAGCGACAGGCCTCGGTCGCTCGCGGGTCGACGATCGTGAAAGCGCAGAAAGACGTCGTGAAACAGCTCGACGAATTGCTCCGCTGCTGGCTCGGGCTCCATGTACGGCGATGTTCGGCCCAGGCAATGCATCGTCAAGCCCGATGCAATTCGACCAGAAGGCGCGATGACGCCGGGCGCCGACGCCCCGGTCGGGGATGGCGGTCGGGCATGGCGGTCGTGATTTCTGCCGCGCGGTTTTGGACAGCGCCCTCCGCTCCGCCGCGGCGCTGTCGCCCTTGATGGGTGACGAGACTCATCTGCTTTGGCCGCGACCGTCGCGCGCCGGCTCGTCGCTCTTCTTGTCTTCTCTAAGGGGACCTCTATGTCCACTCCGAATCATGTGACGCGCCTTGCGTGGGCGCCCCTCGCTACGTTGCTCCTCGCTGGCGCCGGCAATGCCCAGGCGTTGGCCGGTGCGCACACCTTTGGCATCGGCGCCACCGGCACCTCCAAGGAGCCTCTGCGCATGACCAGTGAGGCGCCGGTCATCGGCGCGTCGATGCGCATCAACATCGAGCAGGGCCCGCCAGGCCTGCCTGGCGCTGGATGGTTTGCCAACGGGCTCACCGAGAGCTTCCAGCCCGTGCAATTGCCGGGCGGTAACTCGATCTACCTCGACCTGGCGACCGCCAGCTCGCTCTTCTCGTTCACGACCGACGCCAGTGGTGGGTCAGACGTCAGCTTGCCGATTCCGCCGATTCCGAGTCTGGCGGGTGCGTTGTTCCCGACCCAGGCACTCGTGATCGATCCCGGCAACGCGTTTGGTGCTGTGTTCAGCAACGCGAACCTGCTTGCGATTGGCAACGGCGCGGCACAAGCGCCGCAGTTCGTGGCCGAGTCGTGGCCGATCGACGATGACTTCCGCGATAAGGTCGAGAGCAGCGCGCTGACGGCCAGCTACGTCCAAGCGGTGCAGAGCCAGGGGCTCGGCAAGATCTCGTTCGAGCACGCGCTCGAGGTGCGCTACGACGGCGACGTCGGCAGCCCGCTGCCGGCCGACGCGCGGTTTGTGATCGCGCCGGTCGAGGGCAACTCGGGGACCAACTCGTTCTACCTCTACACGAGTGGCACGGACGCGCGCGGCTTTCGCGAGGGCGCCGAGCTCATGACCCTGCAGACGACTCCCGGCGGCGGGCAGGCGATCAGCTTCATGATGGGCGAGGAGCTCCAGACCCAGATCAACGTCGAGCTGGAGTCGTCCGGTGAGATCAAGTCGGTCCAGATGCTTGGCGAGCTCGGGCCCTACGAGCGGTGCTTTGGGCTCTGCTTCGCGGCGTTGGTCGCCGGCGGCACGATCTCGGGCCTGTCGGCGGGCTGCAAGGCCGCGTGCTCGGCATGCTTCGTGCCTCCGCACGCGTCCTGCGTGGTGTGCGCCGGCTGCGCAATCTTCGTCGCGGGCTACTCGTTCGGCTGTTGGTGGGGCTGCTGACCCGGGCTGGCGAGTTGCATCGAGCGCAACCCGCCTCCCCTTGACGTTCTAGGGGAGCGCGGGTAGCGTTGTCCCATAGAAAATCTATGGGAACGGCCAAGCGCAAGACCGAGCTCCTCCCCGGGACCCTGGACATGCTCGTGCTCAAGACTCTCGAACCGATGGCGCTGCATGGCTACGCGATCGCCCGGCGCATTCACCAGGTCACCGACGAGGTCCTGCTCGTCGAGGAGGGGTCGCTCTATCCGGCGCTCCACCGGATGGAGGCGCGCGGCTGGATCCGAGCGCGCTGGGGCACCTCGGAGAACAACCGCCGGGCCAAGTTCTACGAGCTGACGCGCGACGGCCGCCGGCAGCTCCGCCGCGAGGTCGACGCGTGGCAACGCCTGCACGAGGCGGTCTTGCGCGTGCTCGGCGCGCGCCCAAGTGGGGCCGCGGGATGAACGTGCGCGGGTTGATGTGGACCGGCGATCGCTCGGTCGGCGTGCCCGAGCTTGTGGAGGAGGACATCCGCTGCGAGCTCGAGGCGCACGTGGGGATGTTGCGCGACGAGCTCATCGCCGGGGGCCGCTCCGCTGAGGAGGCCGAGCGCGTCGCCCGCGAACGGTTTGGTGATGTGGAGGCGGTGGTTCGGGACTGCCGCGATGTTCGTTTGCGAGGGTACCGAAGAATGCAGCGCCTCAATGTCGTGTTGGTCTTGGCCCTGGTCGTCGTGGCTGCGTACGCGGCGTGGTTGGCTCACGCCGCGAATCGGGCGCACCTGGAAGCGCGCGATCAGGCCGCGCAGATCAAGCAGATGATGGTCGAACGACTGCAGCTGGCTCGCGCGTCGGTGGGTGGTGCGGTTCCGAAGTCGCCGTCGCCGGAAGAGCTCCGGCGACGCGAGCTGCCTGGGGCCGACATCGACCCAATCTCCATTCGCATCCGCACGCATATGACCAACCTGTTGCATGCGCCGCCGAACGAGATTCGCGGGCGTGCGCTTGAGCTCAGGAAGCTGCCCTACGACGAGCTCGTCCGCGTCCTGCGGGTCTATCCTCAGATGACCCCCGCCGCGCGTCAGCAGCTGATCGGTCCGCTCGTCGCCGCCTATCCAGAACACGCTCTCGAGCTCCTCACGCTCCAGGTTGACGATCCCGACGAGGAGGTCCAGGCCGCTGCGCGGGCCCGGCTCTCCCACTACGCGATGATTGACTTCGAAGCCGATCCGGGAGCTTTTGTGCCCTGGTGGGAACGGTATCGCGATCGATCCACGGCCGACGCGCTCGCGGAGAGCACACGCGCGTTTGCAGCTCGCGTGCAAGGGCTGTCGGAAGCCGATGCGGTCGCGGTGTTGCAGCAGCGGCTCGAGATGTCACCGCTGCGCTCGCCGGAGTTTGCCAAAGCACTCGGCGTCGACCTCGCGAAAGTGTGGCAGGCGTCGGGGCTTCGAGAGCCTTTGGAGCGGCTGGTCATGAGCCCAGCGGCCGAGGCCCAGCTTACGGGCTGGCGCGCCCTGGCGGCAACCGGTGGGGATGAGGACTTCTTGCGGCGCCACGCCGCGCCTCTGCTCGCCGCGCCCGGCGACCTGTCCCCGGCCATGCAGCGGGCGGTCTACCGGACCGTCGGCCGCAGTCAATCCGAGTGGGCCACGCAGGCTCTAAAGCGGGCCATGCTCGTCACGCCCGTGCGCGGCGACGATTCGTTCTACGACATCGCCAGGGAGCTGGGCGCCCGCGACGACCCGAGCCTCATCCCGACCATGATCGGGATGATCGAGGCCGATGACACTTACGCCACGATTTACGGCATCGGCTGGTTTGGGCTGCACAAGCTCACCGGCGTGCCGTTCGGCGAGTCGCACAACGGCAAGTGGTGGCGAGACTGGTGGCGGAAGAACCGGGGTAGCTTCCCCGCTACGGTCCGCGACCTGACCATCCCTCACATCGAGATCGTGCGCTGACCGCGTTCGTCACCGCCAGCGCAGCGCTAACGCGGTCTGGACCTCGTCGTCGTTGCATGGGTCGTAGTTGATCGGCTCGGCCAGGAGCACGAGCGCATCGGCGCCCACCCGGCGGGCCTCCGCCGCGAGGGTTCCGGGCAAGTCGGCGAACAGCTCGTCCTCGACGCGGATGTAGCCCACCTTCACGTAGGGGCGGGGCACCTCGTCCAGGTCGTCGAAGAACGCGATGCGGTGGCCGTCCGGGCGCGGTGGGAAGACCTCCTCGCCGAGCGGGTAGGTGCTGGCCTGGGCGCAGCAGAAGAGGAAGAGGAGGGGCAGTAACGTCGCGAAGCCCAGGGCGAGTCGGGTGCCCGGGCTTGGCCCGACAGTGTCTTGATGGCGAGGCATGGTGGGTTCGGGGAGACTCGTTGGGCAATTCACGTTCCAACGCGATTGCCCGCGCCGCGGCGGCGTCCGCTATCGTCCCGTGACCAGCGCCGAGCCAGTTCTGTCGTGGACCGTCGAATCCCTCGCTTCCTAGCCGCGCTGTCGTCCCGCTTCGGTGCCACATGGCGCCGCCGGCCGCCGATGACCGCGACCTCGCAGCACTACGCCGAGTGTCGCTTGCAGGCGACGGCGGAGGTCACCCGCTTTCGCCTGATGCGCCCCGCCGCTCTGCGCGCCGGCCAACGCCTCCCCGCGGTCCTGTTCCTGCACGGCTCGGGCCAGCGCGGCAGCGACAACGTCGCGCAGCTACGTCATCTGCCGACTTGGCTCGCCGAGCCCGAGGCCCGGCAGCGTTTTCCGTGCTTCGTGATCGCGCCGCAGTGCCCGAGCGGTGCGTCGTGGATCCGTGGCGATCGGGCCGACCTCCAGACCGTGACGCTCATCGACGTGACCCCGACCGCGGCGTTGCACACCGCGCTCGCGGCGCTGCGCCAGACGATGGCCGACGAGCCCATCGATCCGCAGCGGGTCTACCTGACCGGTATCTCGATGGGGGGCTTCGGCGCTTGGGGACTGGCGCAGCACGTGCCCGATCTGTTCGCCGCGCTGGCGCCCATTTGTGGCGGTGGGGACGTCCGCCGCGCCGCGGCGCTCGCCGCGTTGCCGGTCTGGGCATTCCATGGCGCCGGCGACGACGTCGTGCCGGTCGGTCACAGCCGCCGCATGATCGAGGCCGTGCGATCTGCGGGCGGTGCGCCGCGCTACACCGAGCTGCCTGGCGTGGGCCACGCCAGCTGGGATGCGGCCTACTACGAGTCGGGGCTGTTGCCGTGGCTGTTCGCCCAGCGGCGCGGCTGAGGTTGGGGAGTCGCCGTCAGCTCGGCGTCATGTCGAAGATCTTCGGCCGCTCGGGCTCGCCCGCGAGATAGTCGGCCTCGGCCAAGTGGCCGATCTTGGCAATGCCGCGCACCATGACTTTGCCGTTGTCGGGATAGACGCACACTTCGTGCGGGTCGTGGCGGCCGATCGCGAGGTACACCAGGTCCTCGTCGTAGGGATTGGCGATCTGATGCGCGCTGTCGGGGCCGGCCGGGCAGCTCACGCAGTCACCAGCGCGCAGCTGCTGCACCGTGTCGCCGTACCGCATCACGCCGCGGCCCGAGAGCACGAAGAACGCCTCGTCCTCGCGTAGGTGGTAGTGGAACGGACACGTCGTATGCCCTGGCGGTACGCGGAGCCAGTTGACCCCGAGACTGCCACCTTGCGGCCGCATGGTGGGAGTGAGGACCTTGTAGGAGGCTCCCCAGGGGCTCATGGAACGGTCGATCTCGGTGAGCTCGTCGACGTTGACGACCGGCGTCGGATCCTCGGCCATGGCGCCAGCTTATCCCGAGAGAGTGGGAGAGACCGCCGTCACCGTCGAAGGGCCTGCAGCTCGAGTTCGAGGCGGGCGCGGACCTCGGGGCGGTCGGTGGCATCGAGGGCCTCGGTGAACCACCTCTGCGCCTCCGGTCGCCGGCCGCGCAGCCGCTGCAGCCGCGCCAATGCCGCGCAGACTTCCGCGCGTGGCCGGCGGGTCTCAAGCCATGGCTCGACCTCGGCGAGGACGCGATCGATCGCCGCGTTGGCGCGCGGTGCGGCGCCCCGCTCGCGGAGGATGCGGACCGTCTCCTCGGTCAGCGTCACCATGCGCTCGGCGCCGAGGCAGCGAGCCCGGGCCGTGCCCAGATGGGTCAGCGCCTCGCGGTCGCGGCCCAGCTGGTAAGCGAGTAGGGCCTGGATGCGCGGCGCCTCCGGGTGCCACCAGCGGCGTTCGGCCATCTCGGCGGCCATCGCGGCGGTGGTCTCGAGGCGGGCCCGCACCTCGTCGACGCGATCTTGTTTCCGCAACACCGACACCAAGCCCAGCGCGGCCTGCAAGTCCGTCGGCTCGAGGCGAAGGGACGCACGAAAGGCGGCCGCGGCCGCGTCGAGGTCGTCGGTTTGCAGGAGCGCCTGGCCGAGCAGGCTCGGGCCGGCGTAGTTGTCCGGCGAGCTCTCGCTCACCCAGCGCGCGTGGGAAACCGCCGCCTCGGTGTCGCCGGCGCCGAGCTGCGCCTTGGCAAGGTCCAGGCGCACGGTGGCGTTGTGCGGGCTCTTGCGCGCCGCTTCACGGAGCAGCGACAGAGCCTCGAGGCGGGTCTGCTGCGCCGCTTCGGCGTCGGTCTGCGTCTGTGCGCGATACTGCAAGTAGCGCGCGCGCAGCCGGTCGGAAGCGCCGAGCTGCGGCGCATCGCGTCGCTGGGCTCGTGTCAGCGTGTCTTCGTCGGCGTAGTCGTGGCCGCGTGCGAACGACAGCGCGGCGCCGGCGCCGACGGCGAGGATGGCGAGAGTGGCGGCCAGCGGCCGCGGCACGGCGCGCAAGCCGAGGACGGCGAGCAGGACCGCGCCGGCGCTCGGCAGCGCCAGAAAGCGCTCCGCAAAGATCTCCCCGGTGCGGTACAGCAAGTTGACGACCGGCCCTAGCGGCAGCAAGAACAGGCCGGCAGCGAACGCCGGCCAGTCGCGACGGCGCCACAGGAGCCAGGCGGCGAGAGCGAGAAAGGCGAGCCCCGGCAGCTGTTGGAGCAGGGCCGGCGTTGCGGCCGGGTCGTCGTACTCGTTCAGCAGCGGCCGCGGCCACAGCATCATCCGCAGGTAGTCGCTGGTTACGTGCAGGCTGTGCGGCACGCGTTCCAGCAGCGTCGTGCCTTCGAGCACTTGCTGGTTGCCGGTGGGGCCGACGTCGCCGAGCACGTGCCAGCGCCAGGCGAACGCCACGA
This sequence comes from Planctomycetota bacterium, assembly GCA_039029375.1. GTDB lineage: Bacteria > Planctomycetota > UBA1135 > UBA1135 > UBA2386 > JBCCGH01. Next base: position 36,741 of record JBCCGH010000052.1, on the reverse strand, counting down.
CCAGCGCGGTGCCCGTCCACAGCAGATGGTGGAGGCGGTCGCGCTTGGTGAGGCCGGGCAGCAGCGGGATGAGCACGGCGAGCACCGCACCCTGCTCCTTGGAGTAGAACGCCAGCACGGCGAGCAGCGCCGCCGTGGGGCCGCGCCAGCGCCGCGCGCCGCCCGCGGCGACGACGAGTGCTGCCAGGGCGAAGGCGGTGAGCAAGCATTCGGCCCGGCCGCTGATCCAATGGACGGCCTCGGTGCGCGCCGGATGGACGGCGAACAGCGCCGCCGCACTGGCCGCGAGCCAGGCCGGTAGGCCAGCGCGGCGTGCGAGGCACCACAGCAGCCAGGCGGCGAGTCCGGCGAGCGCGAAGTTGGTGCCGTGGAACCAGGGCGCGCTCTGCAGGTTGCACGGCAGGCCAAAGGCCAGGGTGGCGATGTAGTCGAGGCGGAAGCTGGCCGTGGTGACCGGCCGGTAGAGGCCGATGCTGTGCTCGGGCTGAAACGGCACGGCCAACAGAAGGCCGAGCGACACGGGCTGGGTGACGTGCGGGTTGGCGTCGACGTAGGGTAGGTCGTCGCGGATCAGGCCGCCGCGCAGCGCCGGCCAGCCAGAGCCGAACGCCAGCGCGACCGCGAGGAGCAAAACGCCGACGCTGCGAGCCATGGGCGGCGACAGTAGAGCCGTGGGGGGCGCTGCCGCAACAAACCGGGAGGTGCGGCAGATGGGGGGTCGCTCGCGGCGGCCCGGTGACCACAATGCGCGTATGAGCGAGGTTGCCCACCGGCCGCCGGAGGTCGACGGCGCGCGGCTCGCGGCGGAGCTGTTTGGCGTGCAAGGCACCGCCACGGCGCTGCCGAGTGAGCGCGACCGCAATTACGAGATCAGCGCCGCCGACGGTGCGCGCTACGTGCTGAAGGTCGCCAACGCCGCCGAGCGTGCGTCGTTCCTCGCGTGCCAGCAGCGGGCGCTACAACGGTTGCGTGAGCGCGCGTCGCATGGTCGGTTTCCGACACCGGCGCCGAGCATCGGCGGCGCCGAGGGGCCGGTAGAGCTCGAGCTCGACGGCGCGATCCATCGCGTGCGCCTCGTGCGGCACGTCTCCGGAGTGCCGTTAGCTGATTATCGACCGCATCGGCCGGCTTTGTTGCAGGAGCTCGGTCGCGTGGTGGGTGGATTGAACGTCGCACTCGGCGACTTCGATCATCCCGACCTGCACCGCGACTTCGCCTGGGAGCTGTCGGGGTGCGCGCCGCACCTCGAGCGGGGGGCGGCCACCATCGCCGATACCGACGCGCCGCTGGCCGAGCGGTTGCGCGCATTTGCCGAGGCGTTTCGCGAGCACGTCGTGCCGCGCCTTGCCGATGTGCCGCAGGGCGCGATCCACGGCGATGCGAACGACTACAACGTCATCGTCGACGTGGCGGGGCCCGACACGGAGCCGGCCGTGGGCCTCATCGATTTTGGCGACATGATCCACTCCTGCGTGGTTGCCGATCTCGCGGTGGCGATCGCCTACGCCATGCTGGGCAAGCGCGATCCGCTGGCGGCCGCCGCGCACCTCGTCCGGGGCTACGTCGCGGTGCGCCCGCTGACCGACGGCGAGGCCGACGTCGTTTGGGATCTGGCCCTGGCACGGCTGCACCTGAGCATGGCCATGGCGATCCAGCAGCGCGCGGCCGCGCCTGACAACGACGCCTATCTATCGATCTCTCAGCAGGCCATCCGCGAGCTGCTGCCTCGGCTGGACGCGGTCCATCCGCGGTTGGCGCGGTATGCCCTCCGAGATGCGGCGGGGTTGCCGCCGTGTCCGGCGGGCGCGGCCGTGGCGCGTTGGCTCGCCGAGCACGGTGCCGGCGCCGCGCCGGTCGTCGAGCCCGATCCGCGCACGGCCCGCACGTTGGTGCTCGATCTCAGTGTCGGCAGCCTCGAGATCGGCCCGTGCGACCGAGTATCGGTGGACGCGCTGACGCGGCGCATCGAGGCTCGGTTGCGGGAGGCTGGGGCGGAGCTCGGGCTCGGCCGCTACGACGAGGCGCGCGTGTTGTACGCGAGCGATGGCTTTGCCGCGGACGGCGAGGAGCGTAGTGCGCCACGGACCGTCCACCTCGGCGTCGACCTGTTCGCGCCGGCGGGCACACCGGTGCTCGCGCCGTTCGACGGCGAGGTTTGGAGCGTTGCGGACAACGACGCTCCGCTCGACTACGGGCCCACGCTGATCCTGCAGCACGAGCCAGCGCCCAACGTGCGTTTTTGGACCCTCTATGGGCATCTCGACCCAGAAGTGCTGGAGCGGCTCGCCGCGGGGCAGAGGGTGGGGCGCGGTGAGCGCGTCGCCGCGATCGGCGCGCCCCCGCGCAACGGAGGCTGGCCACCGCACCTGCACCTCCAAGTCGTCGCCGATCCCCTCGATCAGCGCGGTGACGTCCCGGGCGTGGCGGCGCCACAGTGGCGCGCGGTCTGGCGTTCGATCTGCCCGGATCCGAGCCCTCTCTTGGGTTTGCCGGTGGGCGGTGCCGCGATGCCGCCGCCGCCGCCGTTGCCGGCGCTGCAGGATGCGCGGCGGTCGCGGCTGGGGCCCAGCTTGAGCGTGTCGTACCGGGCGCCGCTGCACATCGTGCGCGGCGAGGGCGCGCGGCTGTTCGACATCGACGGGCTCGACTACCTGGACGTCGTCAACAACGTGTGCCACGTCGGTCATGCGCATCCGCGCGTGGTGGCGGCGGCGACCGCGCAGATGGCGGTGCTCAACACCAATACGCGCTATCTGCACGAGACGATCCTGCGCTATGCCGACCGGCTGCGCGGCTGGTTTCCGGCCCCGCTGGAAGTGTGCTTCTTCGTCAACTCCGGCAGCGAGGCCAACGAACTCGCGTTGCGCCTCGCGCGCACCCACACCGGGCGGGCTGACCTCGTCGTGTTGGATGGCGCCTACCACGGGCACTCGCAGGCGTTGATCGATGCGAGCTCGTACAAGCATGCCGGGCCCGGCGGCGACGGGCCGCCGCCCCACGTGCATGTCGCGCCGATGCCCGATCCGTATCGGGGGCGCCACCGCGGCCCGGGGGACGGGGTTGGCACCGCGTACGCCGCCGAGGTGGCGGAGATCGTGCAGCGTCTAGAAGCGACGGATCGTCCGCCCGGCGCGTTCTTGAGCGAATCGTTGTTGGGCTGCGGCGGGCAGATCGTGTTGCCGCCCGGCTACTTGGCGGCGGTGTACGCCGCGGTGCGCGCCGCCGGCGGTCTCTGTATTGCCGACGAGGTTCAGGTCGGCTTTGGCCGCGTCGGCACGCACCGCTGGGGGTTCGAGACCCAGGGTGTGGTGCCGGACGTGGTGACGCTGGGCAAGCCCATCGGCAACGGGCATCCCCTGGCCGCGGTGCTGACGACGGCCGAGATCGCAACGTCGTTTGCGAACGGGATGGAGTACTTCAACACGTTTGGCGGCAACCCGGTGTCGTGCGCCGTCGGCCTGGCGGTGCTCGACGTGATCGAGGACGAAGGCCTGCAGGAGCGGGCGCGCGTGGTTGGGGCCGAGCTGCGCGCCGGGCTCGAGGAGCTTGCGGCGCGCTACCCGCTGATCGGTGACGTCCGCGGCCTGGGGCTGTTCTTGGGCATCGAGCTGGTGCTCGACGAGCGCCTGAGTCCGGCGCCCGCGCACGCCACCTACGTCGTGGAGCGCATGCGCGAGCGCGGCGTTCTGCTGAGCACGGATGGGCCCGAGCACAACGTGATCAAGATCAAGCCGCCGCTCGCGTTCGCGTCCGCGGACGCGCGGCAGATGCTGGAGGGGCTGCGCGCGGTGTTTGACGAGACGCCGCTGCGCTGAACGGCGCTACTCGTTGTATTCGGTCCAGAGCGACTTGCTGCCATTGAGCTGCGTGACCAGCAGCTCGCGGCGGCCCGGCGCGCCCTGCACGTAGACCTTGCACTTGGTGACGCCGCCGGTCTTCCACAGCATGTACACGTACTCACCCTGCATCGCCCAGCGGCCAGCCTCGCGCGCCGCCTCGGTCATCCCGCTGATCGATGTCCCGGGGCGTTGCGGGTTGTTCCGGCCGGTCTGGCCGGAGATCGCCGTCTGTGACGACGAGCTGAGGCTGCCATCGGCGACGAGGGTGACGGTCTGCGTGTTGGCGAAGTTGATCCGGTCCTGCACGTCGCCCACCGTGCGGTAGTTCTTGGCGTACCAGGTGCTCGCGAGCCGCGGATCGATCTGCGGCTCGCCCAGGGTCAGCGTGGCGAACATCGTCTCGATGCTGGGGCGCCGCCGCCGGACGAGGGAGCGTTCGCCGGCGGTCGAGATCGATAGCACGTAGCCGCCGATCAGCTTGCTGTAGACGTGACACTCGGCGTCGAGCCCGGCCGGATGGCGGCCGGTCCACGTGAAGCGACGGCCGCCTCCGTCGAGCGGTTTGATGTCTTGCTCGCGCCGCAGGAACGGAAACAGCTCGCGCACCCGCGCGTCGACGAACTGCACTGCCGCCGGGGCTTCGAGCGAGGTGACATCGTTGGCACCGACGATGGTGACCACGTGGATCTCGGTCGGACCGAACGCGCCGTGGCCGCGGTCCGGCGGGGTGACCTCCAGGCCAAGGCCCGTTTCGCTGACGCGCCAGCGGTCTGGGTGCTGGAAGCGGACGCCGATGGGATGCGTGTAGTCGGCGACGCCGGCGATCCGCGGCTCGGCGTCGCGCTGGGTCGGGCTCTGGGGCGCGGCGACCAGGGGGCTCGCAGCGACCGGTAGAAGGAGCGCCATGAGGCGGGCGGCTGGGCTTGCGGCAAACATGGTGAGTGCGTCGGGGCGGTGATGGTCGTGAGTGCGAAGGCGGCGCGGCCGATCCTCGTCAGCGCGCCCTCGAGGGCGAGAGAGGGCGAAGCGAGATGCGGGTGTCAGTGACACGGTCTTTTCGGCGATTTCTGAGGCCGAATCGGACAGGCCTCCGGTCGGCCCGCCGCGATCGGACGGTGGGCAACGCCCGGTTCGAGCCCGAAATGTGAAGGCGGCGTTCGTCTCCAAGGGCCGGCCGCGGTGACGGCTAGGGGTTGCCCTAGGCCGTCCGGGCTTGGTCAGCGTGCGACACCGCCTCGCGTCCGCGGCAAAACCGAAACCGCCACGGGCCGCGCGGGCAACTCATGCACAGACCTTCCTCACCGCGCTGGCGCGGATGGCCAGCGCGCTCGCTCCCCAACCCAGGTGGCGCAGCATGCTCTTCTCTCGTTCCCGGCTCGCGGTCTGTCCGCTCTTCCTGATGGTGGCGACGTCGCTCGGCGCGCAGTCGATCACCGACTACCTCAACTTCGAGTCTCCGCCGATCCATCCGATCGAGACGGTGACGCTGAACGGGCGTGACCTGTTGTTGGTCTGCAACACGCCTGACAACGCGCTCGAGGTCTATGACATCGGCGCCGGGCCAGCGCCGACCCTGACGCCATTGGGGGCGTTCAAGACTGGGCTCGAGCCGATCTCGGTGGCGGTCAAACCGACGCCGTTTCTCCCCGGGATGGTGTTTGTCTACACCTGCAACTGGATCGGGGACTCGATCTCGATCGGTGTCATCCGCGACGACGGTGGTGGAGACCTTACGATCGAGCACTACCGAACCGAGAACGTGGGCGACGAGCCCATGCAGCTTGCCTTTTTGCCGCAGGATCCCGCGCGGCCGGAGACCCTGCCTGGAGGGGCCTACCACGAGCATCTCGTGGTTGCGTTTGGGGCGAACGGAACGTGGGGCTGGTTCGATCCGGACACGCTGGAATCGAACGCGGTCGGTGAAGACCGCATGGTGCTCTCCGCCAATGAAACGTACGCGGTGCAGGCCGGTCGCACGTTAGCGTTTGCGCCAAGTGGGAGAGCCTTCGTCTTGAACCAGCGGGGTGGGCAGCTTGGAATCGGGTGTCAGCCAATCACGACGACGGGGATCCCGGGTGCGTTTTTTTCGCCGGCACGCAACCCTGCGGCGGAATACATGGGGCAATACGACTTCGACCTGTGGTACGCGGACGATCCTTTTGCCGTCGGCCCGCTCGCCGCCGCGACGACCGCCTCTGCCACGTCCACGCCTCAGCTGGCGGAGTACGAGAGTCAGGGGCAGCGTATCGGCTGGCTTGGCACTAGCCACTTCAACATGGCCTTCGCCAGCAACGGGGATCTCTATGTCGTAGGGCTCTCGGCACGCAATCTTGAAGTGCCGGTGACTGGGACTCCGGGCATGGGTGGCGAGCACCTGCATCTTCTCCAAGCGAGCCACGACACAGGCTTCGCGCGGAGTTGCCTGTGGCGGATCAAGGATTTTGCGCTGGGGGCTTCGGCCCCCGCGGTCGAGCGGCTGGATTTGAACGGCGGGGGAGCAGCGTTCGCATTGACTCAGCCCACGGATCTTGCGGTGTACGAGCGGGACGGCGCGACCTTGGTGCTGATCACTGGGTTCTCGAGCGACACCCTGGGTGTGGTGAACGCCAAGCCGGACCTCACCCAGTCCGTCATCTCCACGATCGATGCCGGGCGCACGACTCCATTTGGTTTCTCCGATCTCTCAGGCGACATGCGAGGACCGCGAGGGCTCGCGATTCGCCAGGATCCGCTCGCGCCCATGGATGACGTCCTGTGTGTGTTCAACTACGTCGAACATTCGCTCCAGACATTTCCTCTGAATGCTAGTCCTGGCGTACTCAGCACACCGACGCCGCTGATGCGAGACCCGGTGCCGGACTACATTCGCAATGGACGCAAGTTCCTCTACTCGTCGCGGCTATCTCAGAACAACGTGGTTTCTTGCGCCACGTGTCACGTGGGGGGGCACACCGATCAGTTGGACTGGAACCTAAGCGATGAGCTCTCCGCGGCGGACATCGGCATCTCGTTCCCCGGTGCGTTGATTCCGAGCGTGCTCGTGATGGAGGAGAAGCACCCAATGGTGACGCAGAGCTTGCGGGGCCTGGTCGACTTTGAACTCGAAGACCTGGATGAAAAATACCAACGCAAGATCGATAACGCGCCCTACCACTGGCGTGGGGACCGCGGAACTGTGGATCAGTTCAAAGGCACCTTCGAGAAGCTGATGGATGGGCCCCAGATGTCGGACGTAGATGCTGAAGCGATGCGTGAGTTCATCAACTCCATCCACTACCCGCCGAATCCCGAGCAGCCGGAGGACCGGCGCTACAGCGGCGTTCTCGGAAACCCCAATGCCCTGACCGACGGGACTCTTGCCAAGCGCGGGCTCAAGGCTTTTCACTTTGCGGACTACGCGACGGACCCCGAAGCCTTCTCGACATGCGTTGGTTGCCATGCGCTACCGGAAGGCAGCGACAACCGGCTGGCCGAGTTGCTTACGCACCCTGCCGCCGTGAAGTGTCCGCCGATACCCGCGGTTTTTGACCAGTTCATCGAAACGGCCGCTCTGCGTGGTGTCGTGGAGAAGGAGAAACACCTGTTCGATCGCAAGGTCACGGGTGAGTTGCGCGACCGAGATCTTCAGTCGGGGAACGTGGGCCTCCAACACAGCGGTGGGAAGTCTGCCAACTCAGCACAGGGAGATGCTTCGGTAGTCGATTTCATCAGTGGATTCCTCTTCGAACCCACGTCGCTGACGGCTGCAATGAGCGAGGCACTTGCGCTCTACGTGCGTGAGTTCGACACGGGCCCGGCTCCGTCGATTGGCAAGGTCGCCACGTTTCATACGATCCCCGTGGGCGGGTCGGGCTACGCAGCGGCCAGGCAATCTCTCGACGAGCTTCTGGAACGTTGGGAAGGATACGTACGAGAGGTCAATTGTGGCCTCGTAGTACGCATGTATGGGGCCGAGCAGCGGTTTTCGTATTACTTCGACCCGAGTATCGGCGACCTCCCTACGGATCCCAACTACGTCGAGATGGTGGGCACGGAGGGGGGCGCACAGCTTTGGCCGACGATTCGGCTGGGCAACGTGTCTCGCGATGCCGTGCTGCTGGCCTTGGGGGCGGACTACTTCGACCAAGCTGGCGTCCGCCAGCACATCACCGTGGAGTGTGTCCCGCTGGGCAGCGAGCGGCGTGCGGCGTGGAGCTACCCGACGACCCAGGAAACTTGGTGGCAGGGCTCCGTCGATCTTTCCGAGCCGTTGCCGCCTACGGCGCAGAACCCTGTAATCGGGCCAGCCGCACTGCAACCGATGCGTAGCAACACGGCGAATCGACCAATTTCGCAGATGACGGCGGGTTGGGTCGAGATGATCGGCGATGACGACATGGACGTCATCCCGAACGGTGCCGGGCAGAGCCCGCATCTTGTCACGGCTCTGTTGCAGCAGTACGTCGTGGCGGGAACGGACAACTTCGGGGCTCGGGTCGGCCACGAGCCGCCGCGTAGATTCCGCATTGCTGGGATCAGCTTCGAGCCGGGGGCCAAGCTGCGGGTCTACTTGCCCAACGCTGGCCAGTCGCCCATCGAGGTGCCTAGTCAGGCCAGCCATGAGTACTTCGAGGTGCCCATCTATCCCAGCGGGGAGAAAGCTGGACCGGAGCCGATCTGGGAATCCGCCGTCGAGTTCCCGCCGGAGTTCGTCTACGCGATGATGACGGGGCTGGCGAAGGAAGATCTGCTCTCCGTGACGTGGCCGACGCAGCCTATTCCGGGGGCGGGCGGCTCCCTGCCGGCGGTTCCCTTTGGCCCCGTAGATCCGGTTGGCGACAACATGGTGTTCCCGGAGGTCCACAACCCGAGCGGCTTCACAGCCAGCAACGGGTGGCAGGCGATCCGGATCGAGTAGAGCGTCGCGTGCTCCGACGTCCTCTGGCCCCTCCGGCGCTCGGACGTCACCTCCCCCAGAGGCCTGGGGCCGCGGTGAGCCGGCCCGCCTGGAGGGAACCCTCAGCGGAGGCCGCCGTAAACAGGCGGGCGCTGGCGTTGCTGTCGGCGGCCTTTCTGTCGGAGCACTGTCATGCATCACTCTTCGCGTTTTGTCTCTGGCCTGCTGGGCCTTGTTCTTCTCTTCGGCTTGTCAACAACGGCCTCCGCGCAGACCCTCGAGCTGCGTTCGGGGGAAGTCATCATCGGCGCGGTGGAGAGCATCGGCGACGACGTCGTGTCGGTCCGCGTCGGCGGCGCCGATGCCGCCGAGATCCGCCGCATCGCGACGGGCGACATCGCACCCCAGTCGCACTACGGCCTGCTCGCCGGACGCGCCGATGCCAGCGACGCGGATGCGCATCAGGAGCTCGCGGACGTGGCCACGCGGATCGGCCTGCCGCTGCACGCGATGGCTGAGCTGCGGGAGGTCGCGCGCCTGGCCCCCGACCGCGGCGCTGCGGTGAAGGCACAAATTCAGGCCATCCGCGAGAGCGTCGCGCAGACGCTCGTTGACGAGGCCAAGGAGCAGCTTCTGGACCACCGGTACACCAGCGCCAAGCTCAACACCGAAGTCGTGCTGCAGGACTACCCGGAGACGAAGGTGGCGGCCGCGGCTCAGAAGCTCATGGACGAAGCGGTTGTCAAGATGCGCGGCAATGGCGACGACGCGAAGCCCGTGGGCGAGAAGGCGATTGCCAAGGCCCTCGAGGCTGCGCAGCGCCGCCAGGCGGCGGCCGACAAGGTGGGGGTCAGCCTCACCGGCGGCTTCAGGTTCACCGTCAAGGAGAAGACCAAGCGCGAGCGCGCGGTGCGCCATCTCGAGGCGGCTTGGAAGTCGGTGGCCAAGGTGGTCCCGGATGCCTCCGTCCCGCCCGCGGCGGCCGACGCGTTCACTACCACCCGCGAGTCGATCCGCGACACCCTGGGCCAGCACTACCTGGGGTTGGGGTCGGTGCTGGTGCAGCGGTTCGCGTTGCCGAGTGCCGAGGACTACAACGTGAAGGCCTGCTCGCTGGATCCCAATAGCGGCGGCTGCCGCGACCTGCAGAGCCTGATCATTCAGGCGCGGATTTCGAACGGCATCTACTGACGTTGGCCAGCAGGCGCCGCGCGGCGCGTTGCGCGCGGCGGCGCGTCCGCGGCCGCAGCTCGGGGTCGCGGCCCCCCGCGAGGCCGACGACCAGTCGGTCGGTGGGGCGCGCGCCGAGCAGCTCCGCCATGTGGCCGAGCGTGCGCAGTGGGGTGCGCAGCAGGCGGGTGAGCACCGCGGGCGCGGCTGAAGACGTGACGAGCAGCGCCGGGGTGTGCGGTCGGCGGCGCGGCTTGGGCCCAGGCCGACCCCATGGCCAGTAGACCAGGCTGATCATCCGCTCGAACAGCTGGCGGGTCCTGGCGTTGACGTCGCCGCAGTTGACGGGGGCGGCCAGGATGACGCCGTCCGCGCGCTCCAGAGCGCTCAGGATCGCATCGGCGTCGTCGTCGAGGACGCATCGGCCGCGCTCGGGGCCGGGCTCCTGGCAGCACGAGCGGCAGTTCGTGCAGAACTGAACGTCGTGATCGATCAGATCGAGCTTGGTCGTCGTCGCGCCCTGTGCTTGTGCGGCGCTCAGGATCTCCTTGACCGTGCGGTCGACCGTGCCGTCGCGGCGGTAGCTGCCCATCAGGGCCACGATGTGGGCGGATTCCCTCATGACGGTGATGCGCGGCGCGAAGCGCGTCTAGAGGCAGAACGCCGCGTCGCTCAGAGAGATTTCGGTGCGGGCCACGGGCGCGTGCGGTGGTTCGGTTGGGACGCGCGCGCTTGCTCAGAGCAACCCAGCGCGGGCCGTTCCTTCGTTTTGTGAAACTGTTCGCCCTGCTGCGAGGATTCTCCCCGGCGTTGGGCGTCCGCCCCGGAGGCCCGCTGCCCCTGACTCCAACCTCTCGACTCTCGCCATGGTTCGCTCACCTCTCATGCTCGCCGCGCTCAGCAGCGCGGCCTTCGCCGGCTCCGCGCTGGCTCAGTCGGTCACCCCACAGCTGAAGGACATCGTCTGGCCCGCCGGCCTCACAGCCCCGGCGGACCCGCTCGAGCACATCACGGTCTTCGACCCGTGGGGCGATCAGACGCTCAGTGCGCTGGCGCTGTTTGGGGACCGTCTGTTCTTCGTGTTTGCACCGGATGCGCACGGTGCCGTCTTTGAGGTTGCCCTTGAGGACCCCGTCGGAGTGCCGCTCTCGGTGACGCCCCACGCCGTAGAGCGCGTCCCGGACTCCCCGCGCGACAAGTTCCTGATCACGACCGATGGCCTGCCGCAGCTCGTGACCTACCTCGACGGCTCGACCCAGGGCCGTTTTGTGGCGATCGACGCGCCGGGGCTGTCGTTGACGTGGGCCCAGGCCACGCAGCTGCAGCGGTACGACGAGGCCGGCGGCGATCAGTGGTTCGCGGCCCTGGCGTCGTCCGGCACGTCGGTGGCAATCGCGGAGCGATCTGGCGCGTCGTTTGGCGCCGAGGACGTGATCAACGTTGGCCAGCCGATCATGGACTTCACCCTCGTCGATTGGGACACGGCCACGGCCGCACCGGAGGTCTTTGTCCTGACGTCTACGAACTACTACGTTTACGAGGCGGACGGCGACCTTGTGACCTCGGCGGGTCATCCGTTCCTTCAGCCGTTCGCGACGACCATTCAGCTCGCCGGCGGCATCGATGCCGTAGCAGTTTGCGGCTTTCTGGTGAGTGACTGGTTCGTCATCGTATTGCATGACGGCTTCACATCGGCGGGCGCTGCACTCGACCCCGTCGAGGTTGGCGAGACGGTCGTGGTGGTCAGCGGCATCACCGCTGCCGACCTCGATGGTGATGGCGTCTCGGGGGACCTGCTCGCGTCGCTCGACAGCGCAGGTGCGGCATTCTTGGTCGACTCGCCGGAGCTGGCGCAGCAGGCCGACGTCTACGGAGTCGAGCTCGACAGCGCGCAGGACGCCGGTCGCCAGCCCTGCCTGCACAATCTCGATGAAGACGAGGTGTTTGATCTAGTGACCTGGGATCCCGCCGCCTCGGAGTTCCAGTTGGCGTACAACGCCGTGGACGTGCTGTCGGGCACGCCGACCGTGCTCGATTGGATCCTCGACGAGCCGGGCAACCACCCCGAGCACGACGACGTGGACGAGCTCACGATCACGGTCAATCCGGTGGTGGTCGGCAACAACGTCGAGGTCACCTACCGCCTCTGGTTCGAAGCGAGTGAGGGTGCCGGGCTCAACCCAGTGCCGGTGGACGAAGGCACCGTGGTCCTGTCGGGGGCGCCGTACGATGTGACCTTGTCAAACATTCCGCCGTCGGCACCGGGGCACTACTTCGTCGGCCTCAAGCTGTGGTCCGCAAGCGGTGATTCCACGGGCATCCGTATCGAGGGGATCAAGATCACGGACCAGGAATACCAAGGGTCGGATCCGGAAGGGTGGATCAGCAGTATCACGTCGTATCTGCAGAGCCTGTGGCCCGACGGTATCGTAGGCCCGAAAATTGGTGTTCGCGGTCGTTCGAGCACCCTCGTCGGCGGGGTGGTCGGCGAAGTCCTGCCGCCGCCTCCCATCGACTATCCGACCGATGGCTGAGCGCGCCTCCTTGGTGGGCCTATTGCCTTAGGCGGCGGTGGCCCAAGCCCGTGACCTGGACTTGGGCGTGGCGGAAGCGCGCGGCGTCGGGCCCCCGTTGCCGTGCGGCCGCGCGCGCGCGCTGTAGTGCTACCGCCACGGGGTCACCCGCATGGATGTTGCGAAACACCTCCGCCATCAGTTCCAGATGTGGCCGCAGCTTGAGGTCCGCCGCAGATTGCACGACGCTGTGGCACCGACTGTTTCGGGCGTGCAGCACACCGCCACCCAACGAGTCGAGGATGGGCTCATCGCCAATTCTCGCGGTGACCCCTTGGGCGCTGCGGCAGACCGACAGGACCACGAGCGGTGCCGCGCGTAGCTGCGCCGCTTCGGCAGTGCCGAAAAGGCCGCGGTCGTCCGGGCCCTCGGGCACCAGGGCGATGCCGGGCGATCGACCTCGGCGTCGATCGTGCGCGCCGTGCATCACGAAATGGTGCACGTCGCCGGTGAGTTTCTGCTCTGGCAGCGCCGTGACGGTCAGATGATCCTCAGGTACTACGTGGACGTCTCCGAAGATGTCATCGAGCGTGCTGCGCCACGGCCCGAAGTCGAAGCTCGGGCCCGCTTTGTCGCCGAGGAGCTCCGGCGATCCTCGCAGCGTCGCGAGGAGATCGAGGTCGAGCGCGTCGCGGGTGGGTGGGTGCCACCGCGTGCGCTGGAGATGAACGCCGAACGGTAAAGAGCCCAGGTGGTTGATTGCGAATCGCTCGCCGACCAGCGTTCCGTCTTCCATGACCAGCGCCTCCAGCGGCAGGTCGCGCAGCATGCCTTGGTCGACGACGGTGACGCAGTTCCAGTCGTGGAGCAGAGCGGTGGCTTCGTCGGGAAGTAGCTGCTTCGCGAGTTCCCGCGCCGGGCCGGTGAGCTGCTCAGCCCATCTCGCTTCGTCCTCGACGGTCCAACCTACGGGGCTCTCACGGAGCCGGTTGCGCAGGGCGTCAATGGGCTGCACAAGGCGTGGGAAACGTGGCAGTGTGAAGGCTTTGACGACGTTGTGGCCCACGGCCAACAAGTGCGAGCGAAAGCGGCCTGGAAAGAAGAGCAGCATCCCCTGTCCGTTTACCAAGAGGTCTCTTCGCACTTCGTCGAGAGTGACCTTCGCCACACCGGCTTCCCGAGCCCCAGAAGCGAGCGCTTGCGTCTTGAGTAGCACTCCGACAGCGGCCTCGGCACCCGGGCCAGGGCCCCGCAGAGCGAGCAAGCTCTCGATCAGCTCGCTCACGATGACACGGCGGTGGTAGTTGGTCAGGAAACCCAGCCCGTCGGCCTGCGCCGGTGTCCGACGCCAGAGCCGGAGTAGGCCACCCAGCGTCTCGAACTGTCGTTGGAGCTGTGCCGTTGTCCGGGGGCCTATCCGCGCGCGGAACGCTTCGAGCCGAGCTGCCTGTTCGGGCCACGGATGCTCGAGCAAGAGCTTGTCGCAGGTCTGGATTTCCGCCGTCGCCCGCTCCAGGTCGTAGGCGTTGTCAGACGGCTGATGTTCGACGTCGAGGTAGAGCTCGATCAAGAGCAGCCGCGCGTCGAGGCTTTGCCGTACCGGTAGCGCCCCTGCCGCGAACTCGAGCTGAGCGATGGCTTCCTCACGCGACGCCTTGAGCCCGTCGACATACAGGATGTGCAGGGCGAACCCGAGGAAGAGCCCTTGGAGCTCTGACCCTACGCCGCCCTCCCGCTCGAGTCGGTCGATCACCTTGCTCGGCGAGCCGATGGCCAGGTAGTACTCCAACCGCGCCTCCAAGACGAAGCGGCTATGAGTGTCTGCTTGCCTCAACGTCTGTTCGGCTCGTCGGAGCGGTTGGTTCGCAGCGTGGGAGCGCCCTGTCCGGATGTCCACAAGCGCCAGCAGGGCATGGGCTTCCGCGCTTGGCACGGGCACGGGCTTGGCGTCAATGACTCGCTGTGCAGCGGTCCTTGCCTCTTCGTAACTCCCGCTTGCGACGTCGAGCTGAGCCGCGAAGAGGACGGCACGCATCGCATGTTCCTTGAACGGCTCCTCGCTCCCTCGAAGGTCGAGCGAGCTGCAGTAGCCTCGGAGGCGTTCGAGTGCGGTCGCATCCTCTCCCAGCTCAATGAAGAGGTTCGCGATGGCGCGCTCCGTGTAGGGCCGCCACGCACTGTGCCGCGGAATCGTCGCGGTGACCTCGGTCGCTGTACGGCAAACGGCTTGAAGCTGCTGGTGCGTCAGGCGCAGAGGCCGCGCGCGAAGCTTCGCAATTAGATCGTTCTGCAGCCCCTGACTCTGCGTCCGGTCGTTGAGTGCACCGAAGACGCGCTGAACCTCCTCAAACCGCGCCGCTCCATCAAGCGGAGCCGCCTCTTGCGCCGAGAGAGTGACGGCGGGGGCGGCAATCAGCGCCGCGAGGCGCGCGCCCGCTTGGAGAACGCCTGCTCGCCGTCGGGCTCCCAGCCGACCACGCGCCATCGGATTTGCCCTGCGGCGTTGATGCGGGCCAGCTCTTCGCTGCTGGGGGTCCATGTCGGTGCCTCGGTCTCGGTGCGCGCGAGCTCTTGCGGCTCGTCCGCATCGCTCTCCACGATGATCTCGAACACCAGGCCCGTGTCCAGCTCGTCGGCACTCCAGGAGAACGTCTCAAACCGCTCGACCTCGCCCGACGGGCTGAGCTCCCGGTCGGTGCCGAGGATCACGTCGGGATCCCCGCCGCCGCCGCCGTCGTCGGCCGCCTGGCGGCCGATCCAGATGCCGAGCACCAGCACCGCCGCGGCCAGGAGAGGCCCGACGACCCAGAAGGCGCGCCGCGAGCTGCGCTGCTGGCGCAGGAACGCCTGCGTCGTGGCCAGGTCCTCCGGGTTGGGTTCGAGCGCCATCAGCTCCGACACCTCGCGGCGCTGCTGCTCGCCGGCGGTGTCCAGCTTCTGCGCCATCTCGAGCAGGACGCGGCACTCCTCGGCCAGGGCCGGGTTCGCCGCGAGGGTCCTGGCGACGTCGGGATCGTTCATCGCCCGCGCACCAGTCAGCAGGTCCGCAATCACGTCTTGCTCCTCCTTGGTCCAGCGCGGGTCGGTCATGCGGTCTGCTCCCAGTCACCGTCGGGGCGCTCGCTGCGGCGCTCCACGATCCGCCGCAGTGCCGCGAGGCCACGGTAGTAGTAGGTCTTGACCGTGTTGGGCGACAACTCGAGCCGTGCGCCTAGCTCGTCGAACGTCACGCCGTCGAGGTGCTTCATGCGGATGACATCGGCCTCGATCCCGCCGAGCATCTCGAGCATGGCGTGCACTTCGACCGCGTCTTCGAGTAGCCCCAACGTCGAGCGGCCCGGCGCCTCGGGATCGTCGTCCGCGAGTGCCTCGATCCCCTGGTTGGTGCGGGCTCGGCGCCGTAGGGCCGAACGAAGCTGTAAACAGCAGATCCCATAGATCCAGGACTCGAGCGGGGCGTCCGGGCGATAGCTCGGCAGCCGGCGGAGGACCGTGAGGAATGTGTCCTGCACGACGTCGTTGAGCTCCTCGGCGTCCAGGGGGCGGCCGAGCTTGGCATTGCGCGCCGCCAGCATGCGGGGGACGCAGCTCAGTCGCTCGGAGAATCGTTGCACGGTGCCGCGGTGGCCCGCCAAGAACGCGTCGACGAACGCGAGCTCCTGGGCGGGGTCGAAGTCGGTTCGTTCGATCAATGCGCGGGCCGAATGCGGCGGTTGTGGTTTTCTGAGAAGCCCCGCTTCTCCCGAGGAGGAATGCACACTTTGTACGCGGCGGGCGTCAGGGACAACCTCTTGCCGCGGGCGCAATGCCGTTCTCGGTCGGCGTGAGGCGGTCGGTTTCTGCAACTGGAACGGCGCGCGCGCGCAACTTCGCGGACGAGCTGCCGCGCGGTTGCGGTGGCGTTCCTTCGGTCTCTCACGAGGCGGCGCGGCGGCGCGCCGATTCCCACGATGTGCTCTTCCCTCCTCGCGCGGCTTCGCTCGCGCTGCGTTCTCTGCGCCAGCCTGACGGCGGCGTTGTTCACCCCACTTGCGGCCGCGCAGTCAACCTACGTCGTCGGCCCTTCCGGCTCCGGCATCGCAACTGAGCTGTGCGATTTGTTGGCCAACCATACGATGTTGATTCCCGGTGGGCTCCAGCCCGGCGACGAGATCCTGGTCCGGGCCGGCAACTACATGGGGTTCGACCTCGGCATCCTGCAGGGTCTCACGATTCGATACGACACGACGTCGGGTATGGGCGGCGCAGTGTTCGATGGCTCATCTGGATCGTGTCAGGCCAGCGTCGCTGGCCGCGCCATGTTGATCGCTGGCGGCCAAGATGAGACCACGGTGATTGACGGGGTCGCCGGCTACTTCGAGTTCGTCGGCGGCAACGTGGGCGGTGGCATCTACATCGAGGATTCGTCGCCTCAGGTCCTGAACAGCATCATTCAGGAGAATGCCGCAGTCGCTGTCGCTCCAGCGCCGGCGCGCGGCGGGGGCGTCTACATCACCGGCGATCCATTGGTGACCGCAGGTCCTCGCTTCTTCAACTGCAAGTTCGAGGGGAACGTCGCAGACCTCTCGGATCCGACCGGGGGCGGTGGGGCCGTTTTTGTCGAGTCCGGCTTCGCTGAGTTCGAGACTTGCGAGTTCCTCGCCAACACGTCCAGGTCCGAGGCTGGGGCAGTGTTCATTCTCCACGGTACTGACGCGGGCGATCCGACGATTACCGTGACGTTCGCAGATTGTCTGTTTGCCGACAACGGAAGCCCCGCCGGTACCCAGCCCACCTTCGGTGGGGCCCTTTTGTGCCTCGGAAACGTGGTCCTCGACATGGACCGATGCCGTGTCGTTCGGAACGGAGCCGGCCAGGGCGGTGGTCTGTATGTCGGGGAGGGGACCAGGCTGAATATGGACTACTGCGTGCTGCAGGACAACGCCGCGGCCCTGGGGGGTGGTATCAAAGTGTTCGACGCTGGACTGTGCCGGTTGACGAGCACGACCATCTCGAACAACACCGCGACGGAGATCGGCGGGGGGGCCCACCTTGAGTTCGATGAGAACGCCAGCCAAGAGGTCGAGTTCGAGAATTGCCTCCTAGTAGAGAACGCAGCGGATATTGACGCGGGCGCCGTATTCGCGAGTGACACAAGGGTGTCGATGAAGAAGTGTACGGTGCGGGACAACCAAGGCGGCAGCGTCGGCGGACTGCGCCTCGACTTGCCGGGTGAGACAGTCTCCGAGATCAACTCATGCATCTTCTGGGACAACACCGGCGTGGCCCCCGGCGGCCGCGAGGAGATCTCTGCGCTCTCGGGCGGCCTGACCGTTGACTACACCGATTGGCAGATCGGTGCCACCGAGGCTGCGTTCGTGGCTGGCACTGGCAACGTCGACCTGGACCCGCAGTTCACGATCGGCTCGACGCTACCTCTGGTGCAGCCCGACGGTCGGCACTTCTTGAACCACGATCCGATGTTCACGCTGAGCCCCCTGATCGACGCTGGGGATCCGGGCCCGGACATCATGTTGGACGGTTCGGAGAGGACGGACCAAGGGGGGATGCCGGACGTCAACGAGCCCGACATGGGCTTCCACTACGACGCCGTCCCCGTGCCGCCCCAGGTCTCGTATCTCACGGCGAGCACGTCATCCCTCACGAACGGCGGAACTGTGACCCTGTCCCTGGACTCCGGTCCGGCGACTTCTGCGAATCCGCGTGTGTGGTTCTTGAGCGGATCCGCCACCGGCACGTCGCCAGGATTGCCCTATGGACAGATCGTGATTCCGCTCGTGTGGGACTTCTACTCCACAGCCATTGCCTCCACGGGTGGCTTCTTCATCCCCACCTACGTCACGGTTCCGACCGGGATGTTCACGGCCGGGAAGGCAACGGTGACTCTCACGGTCCCGTCTGGTCTGGGGCTCAGCGTTGACCTTTGGCATGCCTACTTCATCGTAGAGACCGTCGGCGGGGTTCCCGTGCCGCGGGATCCCAGCAACCCGGTGAAGCTGACGCTCCAGTAGGTCGGGCCGGCGCGGCTCCGCCAACTTCCAGGGCCGGCCCGGCCGGTCCCCGCGGCTACAGTGCGGGTCCGCGATGCACGTCCTGTTCCTGGCGCCCGACACGCACCTCTACAACCACGCCTTCCTGCGCGCGCTGCGCGGCCTTGGTGCGCGCGTGTCCGCCATCGGCCCCGCACCCAAGGACCGCCTGAGCCGCGCCGCGGCGGCGTTGCTGGACGGCTACGAGGGCTGCGCGGCGCTGCTCGACGTGGCCGCGCTGCTGGCGTGCGCCCAGCGCCTGGCCAAGGCGGCGCCATTCGACCTGATCGAGACGATCGACGAGCCCTTGGTCGAGCCGGCCGCGGCGCTGCGGGCGGCGCTGGGCGCCCCCGGCCTCGACGTGGAGACTGCGCGGCGTTGCCGCGACAAGGTCGCGATGAAGGTCTTTCTGCGTGAGCACGGGGTGCCTTGCGCACAGACCGACGCGGCGACGAACGCGGCGGAGTTGCGGGAAGTGGCCGCGCGTATCGGCTTTCCGGTCATCGTCAAGCCCGTCGCCGGGTTCAACGCGCTCGGCACGTATCGTCTCGACGACCTGGCGGCGCTCGATGCCCTCGTAGAGCGCGAGCCGAAGCTCTTTGGTACCGGCGACCGGGTCGCGGTCGAAGAGTTCGTCGAGGGCCATGAGGGCTTCTACGACACGGTCATCGGCCCCGACGGCCTGGTGCGGCATGACTTCGTCGGTCACTACCACCCCGGGTGCCTAGAGGCCAACCGCACGCGCGCCGTCGCGCCGCAGATCGCGATTACCAACCGGATCGACGGTGATGGCTACACCGAGCTGCGGGCAATGGGGCAGCAGGTCGCCACGGCGCTGGGTCTACGGTCCTGTGCCACGCACATGGAGTGGTTCTTCGGGCCGCGTGGCTTGAAGTTCTCCGAGATCGGCGCGCGCCCGGCGGGCGAGAAGATCTGGGATATGTACCGTGTCGGCAACGACCTCGACATCTACCGCGAGTGGGCTCTCGCGGTGACCGAGCGGCCCAGCGACGCGAAGCCGAGCCGGCGCCTCGCTGTAGGCTCCGTGCAGATCCGGCCGAACCGCGACGGGAAGATCGTCGTTCACACCGGTGTGACCGAGGCGCTGCGCGACGTCGGCAGCATGGTCTACGAGCTGGAGCTGCCGCGCGCGGGCACCGCGACGAAGGGGCTCGATCGCGGCTGGCTCTGCAACACGTGGTTTCGTCTGCAGCATCCCGACTACGACGAGGTCTGTCGGGCGATGACGCTGCTCGGCGAGCGTGTGAAGACCGTGGCGCGGTAACGGACCGCGCCGCCCGCGGCTCCTCGGTGTCACACAACGTGATGCAGGAGCGAGCGATGGTGGTTTGTTGGGATGAGGCGCATTGGCGCCGTCGCGCGGTGGTCCTCGCGTGGGCTGGTGCGAGCTTGGTCGGCGTTGCGATGGCGCAGGACGACAAGCCGCCGGTGCCGGTGCGCAAGGTCGTGCTCTACAAGCATGGCATCGGCTTCTTCGAGCGTCGCGGCATGGTGGACGGCAACGCCGTCGTGTCGCTGTCATTTGCGACGGCGCAGATGAAGGATGTGCTCAAGTCGCTGTTCGCGGTCGACCTCGGCGGCGGCCGTGTCGCCACGGCGGTCTACGATTCGCAGGATCCGATCGCCAAGCAGCTCGAGGACATTCCGTATCGAGTGCCTGACGAGCCCGCGCTCAAGGGGCTGCTGGCGCAGCTGCAAGGCGTGCGGGTCGCGGTCAAGGTCGGCATGCGCGAAGCGCGCGGCCGCGTCCTCGGGACCGAGCCGGAGCAGCGGCGCGTCGGCGACGAGGTGGTGACCTCGCACCGGCTCGTGCTGCTGCGTGACGACGGCGGTGGTATCGAGGCGGTGCCGCTGCTCGACGCCGAGGCGGTCGAGGTGCTCGATGCCGAAGTGCGCCGCGACCTCGGCCGCATGATGGAGGTCCTGGGCAAGGCCCGGCACGCGGATCGGAAGACGTTGCAGCTGCACGCGGCGGGGACCGGCCGCCGCGAGCTGCGGGTCGGCTACATCCTGGAGACACCGGTATGGAAGACCAGCTATCGGCTGTTGCTGGACGACGATGCGGCACCGGTGCTGCAAGGCTGGGCGATCGTCGAGAATCGCACCGACGAGGACTGGCACGACGTCGAGCTGTCGTTCGTGGCGGGGAGTCCGCTGTCGTTCGTCATGGATCTCTATACGTCGCATTATCCGGAGCGGCCGGTCTTGCAGCTGGGCCCGTTGTCCGACGACTCGGCGAGCGAGTCGCTCTTTGACAGCGAGCACTGGAACACGGCCGTCGGGCTCGGCGGTGGCGCGGGCGGCAAGTTTGGCGGGCGCGGCGGCGGGCGCAGTCGGACCCGCGACGCCGCGATCGCGAGCTTCGTGCCCGCGGCGCGCGGCGCCGCACTCGGCGAGCTGTTCTCTTACGCGGCGACCGCCCCGGTCACGATCCAGCGGCAGCGCGCCGCGCTCGTGCCGATCCTGCAGAGCGAGTTGCGCGACTGCCCGCGGGTGCTGTACGCGCGGCCACGCGCCAAGCACCCCAGCCACGCACTCTACCTACACAATCGCACCGGGCTCACCCTTGAGCGCGGTCCGGTGACCGTCTTTGGCGGGTCGGCGTGCCTGGGCGAGTCTCTCCTGCGGCGCACGCTGGGTGAGGAGCAGCGCGCGCTGTTGCCCTACGCGCTCGAGCCGGCGGTCGAGATCGAAGTGCGCAGTGCCATGACGAAGGAACCCGTCACGCGGGCCTCCCTGACCAGGGGGCTCCTGGTCTTGACGCAGGAGCAGGTGCGCGAGACCCGCTACGTCTTGCGCAACCGCGGCACGCGGGCGGCGACGCTTTATCTCGACCACCAGAGGATCGGCGGCCGCCTCGGCGAAGGCTTCGCGCTGCGGCCGTCCGTCAAGCCGCCGCACGACGAGCTGCCGGGCGTGGCGCGGTTCGAGCTCTCGATGCCGGCCGCAGATGGCGCCGTTCCCGCCGTCGTGGAGCTGGTGGTCCAGGAAGCGCGACCACAGAGCACCAAGGTCCAGCTCTCGTCCCTCATGAGCACCGAGCTCCGTGCCCACGCCGCGCAGCGCTACGCGTCCCAGGCGCTGCGTGGCTTCCTTGCAGAGATGGCGGAGGTCATGGATGCCTGGGCCGCAGCCGAGGCGCGGTTGAAGGACCTGGACGCCGAGCGCGATCGGCTCGCTGCGGCCGAGGCGATCGCCCGCGAGAACTTGCGGGTGCTGCGCGATGGCCCGGCAGAGCGCGTACTGCGCGATCGCTCGATCGCCCGCCTCACGCACGCGATCGAGCGCAACGAGGCGATCGAGGCCGAGATCGCCGCGGCCCAGGCGCAGCGCGACGAGCTCGAAAGTCGATTCGCGGCCCGCGCCCGCGCGTTTGCGGAACCTCGCTGATTCCGCCGCGTCGGCGCCCGGCCGTTTACATCGCGGTGAAAGCGGCGAGACTCTTGCGTTCCGCGTGGCGGCGCCCGCCGCGGCGCTAGCCCGGATCATGCACGAGGGTTGGCGTCCAGTGCGTGAGAGGACCGGTGTGGCAAGGAAGACGAGCGACCGACCGCGGAGGCGGGGTGACGCCCCGTCGAGCAGTCCGTCGCTCGCCGGCATCAGCCGGCAGGCGCCTCTGGCGCCTGTCTGACGCTGCCAGAGCGGCTCTGGCGCGTGCTGGGCGTGAAGACTCGCGCATGATCCGGGCTAAGGCTCGGCGGTCAAAAGCTGCCGATCGTGGCCGCCCCAGCGTCGGAGAAGATCACACCCAGCGGGTTCGCCGCCACATCCACGACACCCCACTGCACCAGGAACACGCCACCGAGGAAAGCTGGGTCGTCGGGGAGGGGGGCCGGGAACGCCACGTTTCCGGACGGATCCGTGGCGATGAGCACCACGCCAACCGGGAGGAACTGCAACTCACAACCAGGCGCGCCAATGCCGGCCAGAGGCAACGGGCTGGGCGGGCCACTGCCGAAGTTCCAGACGGCCGGGACGCTCGCCGGGGCCGTGCCCAGGGTGGTCGTAAACGTCCCGCCGACGATCGCGCGGTCCGCCGCGCCGATCCGCGGCAAGCGTCCGTCCGAGCCTGGGCAGGGCGGGCCAAAGGTATTGAACCGGGCCGGGCTGTAGGGGCCGGTCTGGTAGACCTCGACGCGACCCGCCAACGACGTGACCGGGGCCCAGTCGCCGGCAATCGCGAACTCCGACTTGCCGTCGCCGTTGAGGTCGCCGATCCCCGCACCGATGCGGTAGAGATCGATCAGCCCGGTGCCCTCGAAGCGCTGCATGGGTTGACCCGTGCGGCCCGAGTAGAGCGTGACCGCGCCAGCGTTCACCAAGCCGCAGGCGGGTGACTGCGGCGCGCCGACGAAGAAGTCGTCGTGGTTGTCGCCGTCCACATCGCCGGCACCGTGCACCACGTTGCCATAGCGCTCGTCGGGGAAGTTGCCGAAGAGCGTGTGCAAGGGTGCGAAGTCCACGCCCGAATAGACGCGCGCGATCCCGCAATCCACGATGCCCGGACGGTCGTGTAGGTAGCCACCGATGATGATGTCCGGCGTGCCGTCGTTGTTGACGTCGCCGGCCGAAGCCACCGACCAGCCAAACAGCGACTGCACCGAGGGACCGTCAAACCGATGCAGTAACGCACCGCCCTGGCCGAGCGAGTAGATGTTGACGTAGCCGGAGCCCGGGGTCGGCTCGACCTGGCCGGACGGAGCACCGACGGCGAGCTCGGACACGCCGTCGCCGTCGAGATCGCCCACGCTGGCTGCCGACCAACCGAACCACTCCTTCTGCGGCTCCGGCGCCAACGTGCCGGTGAAGTTCAGCGGCAGGATGGGTGAGCCGGTGGCACCCGAATAGACCTGCACGTTCCCGACCTCGCCGGCATCCAGGCCCTGCGCCGCAAAGAAGTCCGGCACCGTGTCACCGTCGACATCGCCCAGCCCGCCGACCGACGAACCCAAGTGGGCGCGCGAGGTCGTGCCCTGTAGCAGGTAGATGCTCGAGAAGCTCGTCGCCGGATTCCCCGAGAAGACCTCGACCCGCCCCTCGTCCGTAATCGTCGAGGTCTCCGGGTCGACATCCCAGTGGTAGGCCCCCACGATGATGTCGTCGAACCCGTCCTGGTCGACGTCGCCGGCATTGTCGATGGTGTGGCCGAACCACGAGTCACCGATGCCGGGGCCGACGAACTGGTGGATCTCGGTGTGCGTTGCGCCCGAATAGATGCGCACCGAACCCTCGCGGTTCGGGCCGTCAAACGGCGCGCCGACGAGATACTCTGGCACCAGGTCACCGTCGACGTCCACGAACGGCTTGATCGAGAAGCCGAAGCGCGCGTTGGGCGTGCCGGGCGCGTGCGTGATCACGTTCTCGAAGCCATCGCGCGGCGGCACGCGGAGCACCATTGCGGTGCCTGCGGCCGGGAAGCTGAAGTCCGCGCCCGGCGCACCGGCCACCAGATCGATGAAGCCGTCGCCGTCGACGTCGCCCCCGCCGGCCACGGAGTGACCGTACTGGTCATCCTTGTTGTCGCCGTAGCGCAGGTGCAGAAGGCAACCCGTGTTGCCGGAGAACAGGAAGATGCCGCCAGCGCGCGAATCGATCGTCGCGTCCCATGGCGAGCCCACCACCACGTCGGCAAACCCGTCGAGGTCGAAGTCGCCAGCGGGGCCCACCGAGAACCCCATGCGGGCCGCGTCGGTGTTGCCGCGCGCCGCCCACAAGAGCGAGCCGTCGACACCGGAGCGCACCTCGACCAGACCGGCGTCAACCCCAGCACCGTCTTCGAACGGAACGCCCACCACGAAGTCCGGGACCCCGTCGCCGTCGGTGTCGCCAAGGCCGGCCACCGAAGTGCCGAGCTCGTCACCGTCGTTGGCGCCGTCGATCGTGTAGAGCGGCAAGCCATCGGCACCGGAGTAGACCACCACGCTGCCGCCGTTGATGGCCACGTTGTCGTCCTTCGGAGCCCCGACCGCGAAGTCGCCAAGGCCATCGCCATTGACGTCGCCAAGCCCGGCGACCGAGGTGCCGAGGAAGTCATCCGCGCCGCTCCCCGCGATCGAGTAGAGCAGAGCTTGGTCGACACCCGAGAACACCATCGCCTCGCCCACGTTGGCTCCGGTGACATTGCTGAGGGGCGCGCCGACGATGATGTCGGCGTAGCCATCGCCATTGACGTCCCCCGCGCCAGCGACCGCGGTGCCAAATTCGCCACGCAGCGTCACCCCGAGGAGCGAGCCGACGACCGTGCCACTGGCGCCGGACACCAGGATGGCGCGACCGACATCCGTGCCGGCCGTGTCATCGCCGGGCATGCCGATGACTGCGTCCGGCACGCCGTCGCCGTCAAAGTCACCGATGGCAGCCACCGAGTGGCCGAGCTGGTCAAAGGCCACCGAGCCCTGGAACGCGAACAGCGGCGTGCCGTCGGCGCCGGAGAACGCGCGAGCCGTGCCGGTCCGCTGCCGCGTCCCGCGACGTTCCTTGGGCGCGCCTGCCAGCACGTCGGCGAACCCGTCGCCATTGATATCGCCCAGGATGGCGACCGACGTCCCCTGCTGGGAGCCAGTCAGCGGCCCGTCAAACCGATAAAGGGCCGGCTGCGCGGAGAGGGCCGCGGCAAACCCGAGGACCGAGAACAGTACGCAGATGTGACGCATGGGGTGACGAAGTGCAGTGAACAAAGCCTGGACTCGAACGGCGCTAGCAAAGCCAGTGCCGGCGGTGGATCGAGCAATGGTTCCAGGCGGGGCCGGAATCCGGTTTGATTGTAGCGCTAGGCCTGCGGGCCAGGCCAGAGGCCCCACGCGGGGGCCGTCGGGGAACCCGATCCCATCGACGAATCCGACGCGGGCTCGCGGCGAAATGATCCCCACGCTAGAAGCTGGGGATGCCGCGCGCCCTCGCCCTGACTTGCTTCTTCCTGTCGGGAGCCGCGGGGCTGATCTACGAAACCTGTTGGGTCCGAACGGCTTCCTTCGCCTTTGGATCGACCACGGCGGCCCTGAGCACCGTGCTGGCGGTGTTCTTCCTGGGCCTTGCGACGGGCAGCTGGGCGCTGGGCAACCTGGCCCAACGCAGCCGCAGCCCCCTACGATTGTATGCCGCTCTGGAGCTCCTCCTGGCGGCCCTCGCGCTCGCCAGCGGCCCCGGATTCGCCTTCGCGGACCACCTGTATGGGTGGCTCTTCCGGCGGCTCGCCGACAACCCGGGGCTACTCATCGTCGGACGCGGCCTGCTCGTCGGCGTCATCCTCTTCCCGCCGACCTTCGTCATGGGCGGCACGCTGCCGCTGCTCTGCCGCCAACTGGTTGCCGATCCGCGCGGCGTCACCGGCTCCATCGGCCTCCTGTACGCGATCAACACGCTGGGCGCCGCAGTCGGCTGCGCCGCGACCGGGTTCGTGCTCCTGCCGCGCCTTGGCACCACGAACACCATGCTGCTCGGCGCCGCACTGACGATCGCCGCGGCGGTCGGGGCACTCGTCGCAGCGCGCCGTCTCAGACCGCCCCGTCCGGCCCCAGCCACCGCCGGGCGGCCAACCACCGGACGCCGCATCGGCGTCCTGTTCTTCGGCGCCGGCTTTCTGGCCCTCGGCCTGCAGGTGCTCTGGGCGCGCTACCTGGGACTCATCGTCCGCAACACCGTACACACGTACACGCTGACGCTGACCGTCGTGCTGGTCGGGATCGTCATCGGCAGCCTGGCGGCGCGGGTCTTCGACCGACTCAGCGGGGCGCGCGAGCTGGCGTTCGGGGCGCTGCTCGCCGGCGGCGGACTGTCAGCGTGGGCGACCATGCACTTGCCGCCCAGCACCTGGCGCGGAATCGACGATCTTGCCGCCTACGGCTTGCTCATGCTGCCCGCGGCCATCGCCTCGGGTGCGGTGTTCCCGCTCGGCATCCGCCTGGCGCTCGCCGACCCAACCCAGGCGGGCGCGACCACCGGCCGCCTCGCCGCGGCCAACACGCTCGGCGGCATCGTCGGCGCCCTGGTCGTCGGCTTCATCGGCCTGCCGCAGCTCGGCCTACAGATCAGCGCGCACGCCCTCGGCGGCCTTGCCGTGGTCCTCGGCGGCGCCGCGTGGCTCGGCCTCGGCGGCGCCCACACCGGGGCCACCCGCAAGGTCGCTTGCCTCGTCGCGGTTCTGCTCGGCGCCGCGATCCCGTGGTTGAGTGGCGTCCGCCTGCCGGCCGACTTCTTGTCGTCCCGGGAGCGGCTGGCGGCCTGGCACGAGGGCTGGACCGCCAACCTCGCCGCCGTGCGTCGCGATGACGGCGCCCTGCATCTCGAGATCGATCGCTGGTGGCAAGGCAGCGATATCCGCGGACACCAGATCGTCGCCGCGCACCTGCCCATGCTGCTGCACCCCGCGCCGGCCAAAGTGCTCGTCGTCGGCGTGGGCACCGGCCAAGCGCCGAGCCGATTCCTGCTGTGGGACATCGAGCAGCTCGATGCCGTCGACATCGAGCCAGCGCTGTTCGACTTCGTCGCCCGACATTTCGATGACGCCTGGATGAACCACCCGGCGGTGCGCCTCCTGCGCGAGGACGGTCGCGACCTGGTGGCGCACGGCGACGACGCCTACGACGTGATTTCGCTCGAGGTCGGCCAACTGTTCCGCCCCGGCGCGGCGAGCTTCTACTCGCAGGACTTCTACGAGCGGGCGGTCGAGCGCCTGCGGGCGGGCGGCATCCTGACCCAGTTCGTGCCGCTGGCGTTCCTCGGCGACGACGGTCTGCGACGCGTCGTCGGCTCGTTCCTCGCGGTCTTTCCGCAGGCCCAGCTCTGGTACAACACGCAAGAGATGCTCCTCGTGGGGCGCCGAGACCAGGCACTGCGTCTCGAGCCGAGTCGCCTGGAGCGTCTCGCCACCGATCCAAAGATCCAGGCCGACCTGCGCTGGAGCGCCTGGGGCGGCGAGGCGGAGCATCTCAACCAGCCCGAGGCCTTCTTGGCCGGCTTCTTCTGCGGCCCCGACGATCTCGCGCGCATGGCGGCCAACACCACGCCGCTGCGCGATGATCGCCCCTACCTCGAGTACGTCGCGAGCGCGCTGCCCGAGACCGCGCAGCTCGAGCTGGATGCGGTGCTGACCCTCCGGCAGCACCTGACGCCGATCGAGGCGATCCTGCCGCCCGACTCGGCCTGGGATGGCCGGCGCATCACCGACCTGCGGCGGCTCAACCTCGCCGACCTCGCCGCCAACGCCCACGTCCGGCGCTCGCGCCTGGAGCGCCGCCGCGGCGATGCCGCGGCCGCCGATGCGATGCTCACCGAAGCGCTGCGCGCCAACCCGCAGAGCGCCGTGGCGCTGCGACACCGCGCCAAAGCAGCCCAGAGCGCGGGCGACCTCGCCACGGCCGAACGCGACTTCGACACCGTGATCCAGCGGCGCCCAGATGACGCCGAGGCGCTGCGCGAGCTCGGCCTGGTGCTACTGCGGACGGGCCGCGAGCGCGACGCCAAGCGGCGCCTCGAGGCGGCGCTGCGGCTGCGGCCGGACGACGCCATCGCTCGCAACTACCTGGGCGCGACGCTGGCACGCATCGGGGACTGGGAGGAAGCCAAGCGCCAGGTCGAGAGGGCGCTCGAGCTGCGCCCGGGCTACGCGTCGGCGCTGACGCACCTCGGGCACATCCGCGACGCGCTCGGCCAGTAGACCTTCAGCCCACGGAGCCGCGCGCGCCGGCCCATCCGCCGGCCTACGGCTGGACGGTGATCGACAGGCCGTTCGTCATCGTGAACGGCAACGAGCGGCTCGTCGCGGTATCCACGACCAAGGCCTGGATCTCGAGGGTCTTGCCGACCAGCGCCTGCGCGCCCGGGATGGCCAACGGGAAGGCCGCCATGCCGTCCGAGAGCATCGGCGTGCCCGGCGTGGTGCCGCCGCCAAACGACAGGATCGGCTGCACGTAGAGCGTGCAGTCCGTCACGCCGATCCCGCCGAGCGGGAACTGGATCTTGGTCACACCCACCAGGATCGCCGCCGCCGCGCCCGGCGCGGCGCCGTGCATCTCGACCGCGTAGTTCAGCTTGCCGATCTGCGGGACCTCCTTGGCCCCGAGCACCGGGTAGTTGCCAAACGAGCCCTCACAGGAGGCGCCATGGGCCGTGACGCCGGGCGCGTTGGCGTAGAGCCGCACCGGCACCGAGACCTGCGCGGTCGAGTCGCCGTGGAACGCCCACTCCTCGCCCAGCTCAGTGCCGTCGGCGTCGCTCGCGTTGCCGGCGATGAACAGCTCGATCAGGCCGGGTGTCGCTGGGGCGTCAAACGCGTAGTCCCAGGTGCGGCCCAAGAAGGCCTTCATATGGCTGATGAAGGTGCCGCCCAAGTGCGCCTCGGCAATGCCGGTCGTGTCCGCGAACGTCCCGGCAGTCGCTTCGGCAACGAACCCGCCGAAGGTCGTGGCGGGGCCGCCGGAGACGGTCGTGTTGATCATGATCCGCTGGCCGAGGTCCAGCGAACGCTGATCCGGCGTGACGGAGACCGTGACCCCGCCGAGGGGCACGAAGTTGAGGTGGCAAGTTCCGCAGGAGTCCCCCCCACGCGCCACGTCGGCCGGCACGGTGCCGAGCACCGGGTGCGTTTTGCCCGGGAAGGTACCGTCATTGAAGCCGACGACTGAAGTGGCGAGAACCGCGACGAAGGGCGCCGCGAGGAGAACCGTCCGCAGAAGGGTCATGTCAGAATCCGAAGGTGACGCCCATGGCGTCTGAGAACACAACGCCCAGCGGATTGGCGGGCACGTCGACCACCCCCCACTGCGCGTAGAACGTCCCGCCGACGAAGGCGGGGTCGGGATCCAAGGGGAACGAGAAGGTCGCCTTGCCCTCGGGGCTCGTCGTGCGATCAAAGATGCCCTGCACGCCGGTGAACAAGGTGCAGCCGGGAGCGCCCACGCTGGCGAGATGCAGCGCCTGACGCGGCGAGCCAAAGATCCAGATCGCCAGCGACGACGGTGCGCCGCCGGTCATGTTCATGGTGAACGTCTGCCCCAAGATCGCCGGGCCCGGCGCGCTGATGCGCGGCAGCCGGCCGTCGGAGCCAGCGCACGGAGCGCCGTACGTGAGCAGCCGGCCGGGCGCGGCCGCGCTCGACTCGAAGATCTTGACCTCGCCCACCGCGGTCGCGAGCGGCACCCAATCGCCGGAGATGGCCAGCTCGTCGCGGCCGTCGCCGTTGAGATCGCCGAGGCTTACACCGGTGCGAAGCTGATCGAGCAAGCCAGCGCCCTCGAAGACCTGCAACACGCGACCCGTGCGGCCCGAGTAGATCGTGACGCGACCGGCGTTCGCCAAGCCGCAGGGAAACGCTTGGGGGCTGCCGACGCAGAAGTCGGCATGGCCGTCGCCGTCGATATCACCTGCGCCAGCCACAACCTGACCGAACTGAGCGTTCGCCTCCGTGCCGACGACGACGTGCAGCACGCTACCGTCGGCGCCAGAGAACACCGTGGCCTTACCGCAGTCGGTGAGGCTGCCGCGGTCAAAGCGATAGCCGCCGACGATCAGGTCGTTGGTGCCATCGTTGTTGATGTCGCCGCCATTCGCGACGTGCCAGCCGAACAGCTCCTGCTCCTGGGTGCCGTCGAACTGGTAAAGCACCTGGCCAAAGTTGCCGAGCGAGTAGACGCGGACGAAGCCGTTCCCGGGCACCGGCCGCACCTGTCCGGACGGCGCGCCCACCGCGAGCTCGCTGATGCCGTCGCCGTCGAGGTCGCCCATGGAGACGCCCGACCAGCCCAGCCACTCGCGCCGCGGGGCAGTGCCCGAAAACGTGAGCAGCGGGATGAGCGTGGCGGTCTTGCCCGAGTAGACCCAAGCCGCACCGACCTCGTCCAAGTCGAGGCCGAGCCCGACGAAGAAGTCGTCGGCGCCGTCGCCGTCCACGTCGCCCACGCCGCTAGCCGCCGTTCCCATGTGGGCCCGGAAGGCCAGACCGCTCACCTCATGGATCAGAGCGTGGCCGCTGGCGGGGTCGCCCGAGTAGACCTGCAGCAGCCCCTCATCCTGAATGAACTGGTCGTAGTGGTAGGTGCCGATGAGGATGTCGTCGAACCCGTCCTCGTTGACGTCACCCGCGTTGGCCAGCGCCGAACCGAACCAAGCGTCGGTCTGCGGACCGGCAAAGCGGTGCATCAGCGTGTGGGTTGCCCCCGAGTAGAGGTACGCCGCCCCCATGCGGTAGGGGTCTTCGAACGGCGCCGAAATGATGTACTCGTTGATCGAGTCGCCGTCGAGGTCGCTCAGCTTGGCGACTGCGAAGCCAAAGCGCGAAGTCAGCGTCGAAGGCGAGTGCGAAGCGACCTCACGCAGACCATCGCGCGGCGGGATGTCCAAGACCACCGCGGCGCCCGCGCCCGGACCGCCAATCGCGATGCCAGGGCCGCCAACGATCAGGTCCACGCGGCCATCGCCGTCCACGTCGCCGCTACTCACCGCGGCACCGAGTCGGTTGTCCGCAAGCTGCCCCAGGCGCAGGTGCAGCTGGCAGCCGCTCGCCCCGGACAGCAGCACAACGGCCCCCGCATCGACGCCCCAGCGGTCATCCAGCGGGCTGCCCACGACGAGGTCCGCGGCGCCATCGCCGTCCTGGTCCGACGCCACTGCGAGGGCTCGGCCAAACTCCGAATCCGCCAAGCCCGGCACCGTCCAAAGCACCGTGCCGTCGATGCCCGATCGCACTTCCACCGCGCCGCCCGCGTTGCCGGACGTCGTGTCCAAGGGCGCCCCAATTGCAAGCTCGGCGCGGCCGTCGGCGTTGACATCGCCAAGGCTGGCCACGGCACTGCCGAAGGCCGCGCCGGCCACCGCGCTGTCGAACGTGTGCAGGACCAGGCCCGTCTCGCCTGAGATCACCTGCGCACTCCCCGCGTCGACCGCCAAGTTGTCATCGCCCGGCGCGCCGACGATCACGTCGGGCAGGCAATCACCGTCGACGTCACCGGCACTCGCCACCGCGCTGCCAAGCCCATCGCCGGCGCTCTCGCCAAACGCGGACAGCACGGTGCTGCCGTCGGCGCCAGAGCACACGACGACCGCACCCGCATCGGTGCCGCCGTTGTCGTCGCCGGGAACGCCGATCGCCACGTCGTCGTAGCCATCACCATCGATATCACCGGCTCCGGCGACCGACGTGCCAAACCCATCGCCGGCGACGCTGCCCGCCAGAGTCCGCAGGACGGCACCGGTCCGGCCGGAGAACAGCAACACCTCACCCACATCGGCGCCGGCCGCCTGCGTATCCGCCATCGGCGCGCCGATCGCGTAGTCCGCGAAACCGTCACCGTCGATATCGCCGAGTCCGGCGACCGCGCTGCCAAAACGATCGCCCGCGGCTTGGCCAGCTAGCGCGCGAAGAGGCGCGCCGTCGGCCCCAGAGAAGATCCGAGCAAAGCCCGAGTCTTCGCCGTTCGGGTCGGCGTTGGGCGAGCCCACCAGGACGTCGCCAAAGCCGTCGTTATTGACGTCGCCGAGGTAGGCAACGGCAGCGCCGGCCGCGACGCCGAGGTTGCCGTCAAAGCGATAGATGGGCGGTTGGGCGACGAGGGCCGCTCCAAAACCGAGAACGATACAACGCTGTAGCGAGATCATATCAACCTCCCGACGACTCAGGCGGGGGCGTGTATGGGTGGGAAGAACGCGGTCAGGCAACCAGAAAGCTAGTCTACGATCTCGAACACGACGCCACCGTCGGTGACGCCCATGCCGGTCGCGGAACCCATCGTGGTCGTGAAGATGTGTTTGATCTCGACCTCGCCCATGGCGACGGTCTGGGGCAGCTCCATCTCGACGCCATCACCGAGCGTCAGGCTCGGCGCCGCGATCGCCTGCATGTGGATCTTGAAGAACTGCCACGTGGGCGAGTAGGGCCCGATGTTGAGCGTGCCGCTGGCGTCGCCCGTGGGGCCGACGATCCCGGCCGGAAAACTGCCGATGAGCACGTCGGACTGGAGCGGCGCGCAGAGGAAGGGGAACGGAATGCCGGGGTTGCTCAGGCCGAGCAGGCCGAACACGATTTCGCCCGGAGGCGCGCTGCTCGCCCCCAGGGTCATCGAGCAAGACGCGCCGAAGTTCTGCACGTCCCAGAAGCCGGTGCTCAGCATCCCGCTGCAGCCCGCGACGCCGGAGTGCCGCGCGCCGGAGTGAAAGTCCCCGGTCAGGTTGACGTAGTCCACCGGGTGATCGCCGCCGGTCGTGGTGTTCCAGACTTGCAGGTCCCACACCGTCGGGCCAACACCCGGGTAGGAGTGGAAGATCGTGGGCAGCACCAGCGTGTCCGCAGTCGGCGGGACCGCCTTGAAGCCGGACGGCCGGTTCAGCGGAATCTGGCTCCAGTCGGGCAGACTGATCGTCGTGCGCGGGACGATGGTCGTCTCGGTGTCGAGAACACTGAGGTAGTTGTAGTTGTCTTTGAAGTCGTTGCTGAACGCCGCGACGTTCTGGAGGTAGCCCATGCGCAGCTCCACGTCGACGTTGCGTGAGACGGCGTTCGTCGCCGTCGCGTGGCCGTCGCGACGCAGGTTGAAGAACTTCACGATGTGCGAGAAGTTGGTCGTCGAGTCGATCTGCTGCCAGCGGATGTAGGGCTGGTTGAGGATCGTGGTGCTCGACGAATCACCCTCGAACGTGTGCAGGTGGAGCGGGAAACCGTTGGGGTCGTCTTGGGCAGCGATCGGCGCCGTCGCGGCGGCGAGGAGGGCAAGGGGCGCGATGGCGTTCAGCGGGTGTCGCATGGCGGTTTGGTCCCGGAGTGCCGGGGGAAGGTTCTGGGATCGTTGCGTGGAAAGAGAGGGAAACGAGGGGCGAGGCGGGCGACTTTCGGCGCAGGGCGCGGACGGCCCAACCGCGCTCGGTGCCGCGAGATTCTACCGCGCGCGGGCGAATCGCGGCCAGGCGGTGGACGCCAACGGCCCTTCGTATTGCTGAGGCGACGGCCGGGAAAGCCAGGAGGGTCCCGAAACCCTTCCCGGAACACCAGATCCCACACGTCCGTCGGGGATTGACCGGAGGCACCTGGCCGCCCCGGTCCAGCACGGGCTACACTTCCTGGGTGCCACGCTGGGCGCCCGCACTCTTTCCACCCCTGCGACCGCCAGTGCCGCGAAAGACGCCCGTCCCCGGTGTCGTTTGCGGGTTTCCGATTTGCGCGCCGTTCGGCCCATTCTACTCAGCACACCCATGACCCTCATGCCTCGAACCGCTCTCCTCCTCGCGACCCTCGCCGGCTTCGGGCAGGCGCAGGCGCCGCTCGGCGAGACGCGGGCCCCGTCCCCTAGCTGGTTCATCATCAACGCGATCAACTCGGTCCCTGGGGACAACCTGCAGCAGGTCCACCACGTGAAGCTGCCGGGGAACCCCCCTGGCCAATGGACTTCCGGGCTCACCTGCGGCGGCCTTTGGGCGGCCAGCCCGTTCGCGACGCTGGGCGGCGACTACTCGTCCATCGGCATCGCGATCGGCACCGTCGACCCCTACAACGCCACGTTTTTCGTCAACGGCGAAGCGCAAAACCTCAACTCGAGCGACGACGAGATGCACCTCACCCTGAGTCCCGACGGACTCTGGGCGATGTACGAGCGCTTCGACAGCGCCGGCACCCTGCTGGCCGTCCTCATCTCGGGCCGCAGCGCGCTCGGCACCAACTTCCCGCCGGGCACCCCGGTCAGCGGCTTTAGCGGCCCGGGCCCGTTCTACCCCGCACTCGGCCAGGTGGACGGCGTCTGGAAGTGCTTCTACAGCGATGGCCAGGACATCGTGATGCAGGACATCGACCGAGCGGGCGCCGCCCTGCAGGGAGCGCCGCAGGTCGTCCACCGACCCGTGCAGCCCGGCGCGATCGCGATCTCACCGACCCCACTGACTGGCACGGACGGCGACGTCGAAGCGATCTGGTGCGCCGACATGCTGGCGCCGCGCCAACGCTCCGGGAGCGGCTTCGTGGTCGGCAGCGGCCACGCCGACCCGGTCTGGGCCAATGACCTGCGCCCCGGCACGGCTGGCGTCGTGCAGGTGCAGAACGGCGACTGGCAGTGCTGCGGCGGCGTCGCTGGCGGCTTTGTCAACTTCACGCACAACGTCGCCCCGGCCCAGCACATCATGCACTCCGAGGCGGCATGGCTGCTCGGCGACACCGAGGCGCGCGGTGGCATCCTCAACATGGACGTCGGCGCGCGGCACGCCTCCGCGCCCAACCCGATGTTCGCGATTGCCTTGGTCGCGGCAGCCGAGGGGCCACTCCTGCCCGTCCAGGGCTTCATCGGCCAGTTTGGGCTCGGGATCGGGCTCGTACCGTTCACGATTCCGCTCGGCGCCACCACCACCCTCAACGGCACGATCAACTTCTCCTTCCCGATCCCGCCGGGTGTAGCCGCCGGAAGTCTGGTCGCGCAGGCCGTGGTCGTGGACACCACGATCAGCGCCTTCATCCTGACCAACACCGCTTGGCTCCACATCCTCTAGACGCACGCACCCGAGCTGCGAGACACCCATGCTTCGCTCCCCATTGCTTCGCTCGCTGATCGCCACCACGGCGTGCTTCGCGCCAATGAGCTCGGGGCTGGCACAGTTGCCGCCCGTGCCGCAGCCGCCCGGCAACCCGACGACGCCGGACAAGGTCAACCTCGGCAAAGCGCTGTTTTGGGACGAGCAGATGAGCTCGACCGGCACGGTCGCCTGTGGCACGTGCCACAGGCCGGACGCCGGCGGCACCGATCCGCGCGCGCCGTTCTCGGTGAACCCGGGCCCCGACGGCCTGCTGGATACCGAGGACGACATCCACGCCTCGCCGGGGGTCCCGTTCCACGTCGCGGACGGCACCTACCAGCCGCATGCGGTGTTCGGGTTCGACGTGCAGGTCACCGGGCGCACGGCGCCGTCGATGATCAACGCGGCCTTCAACCCGGAACAGTTCTGGGACGGCCGCGCCGGCAGCGAGTTCAAAGACCCGCTGACGGGCGCCGTGGTCTTGCCCGATTTCGGCTCTCTGGAGTCGCAGGCCTCGGGCCCGCCGCTCAGCGACGTCGAGATGGCCAACGTGGGCCGCGGCTGGCAGGACGTCGCCGACCGGATCGCCGCCTCGCAGCCGCTGGCGCTGGCCACCGACATCCCGCCGGCGCTGGCGACGTGGCTTGGCACCAACGCCTATCCGCAGCTGTTCCAACGCGTCTTTGGCGACAACCAAGTGACGCCAGCGCGCATCGTGATGGCGATCGCCGCCTACGAGCGCACGCTCATCTCGGACGAAACGCCGTTTGACCTAGGCATGCTGACTTCGCAGCAGCAGGTCGGCCTCGACATCTTCAACGAGAAGGGGCCCGGCGGCGGCCGCTGCACCTTCTGTCACGAGAATACGACCTTCCGCGACTTCGCGTACCACAACACCGGCCTGCGCCCGATCGCCGAAGACACCGGTCGGTTCGACGAGACCGGCAACCCGTTTGACCGCGGTGCGTTCAAGACGCCGGGCATTCGCAACTCGAGCTTGCGCAAAGTCTTCATGCACAACGGCCAGTTCACGTCGCTGGCCGAGGTCATCGAGTTCTACGACCGGGGCGGTGACTTCACCGAGAACCTGGATCCCTCGATGCAGGTGTTGTCGCTGAGCGTCCCGCAGAAGGTGGCGATGCTCGACTTCCTCGAGAACGGCCTCACCGACCCCCGCGTCGTGCTCAAGCTGCCGCCGTTCGACCGGCCGACGCTGTTCAGCGAGACGCTGCGCGAGCCGCAGATGTACGGCTTCGGGCTCGCGGGCTCCGGCGGCGTCGAGCCGCGTCTGTTCAGCGTCGAGCCCCCACTGCTGGGCAACCAGAACCTGACGGTCACCGTCCACGACGGCCTCGGCGGCGCCTTCGCGGTGCTCGCGGCCGACCAGGCCCAGTTCGGCCCCCCGTTCCTGGGCGTGCCGATGATGATCCGCGGCACCCCTGCCACACAGTTCCTGCCGTTGGGGTCCCTACAGGGCTCTGGCGACGGCCAGGGCTACTGGTCGGGCGCCCTGCGCATGCCGCGCGCCCCGGCGCTCGCCGGCACGACGCTCTACCTCCAAGCCTTTGTGCTCGACGCCGGCGCGGCGCAGGGTCTGGCCGGCACCGGCGGCCTGTCGGTCACCCTGTTCTGACCGACCGGGGCTGGGCCCCGCGCTCAGCGCGGGCCAGCACCCTAGTGTCCTGGATCCGAAGTTCCTGCACAGATGGCACCCGTCCGGCCACCGCTCGCTGCGTCGCACCTCCTCGACGTATCCACCAATATGCCTGCGTCGGTGCTTCTTGCGAGCAGCGTCCGGTCACGCACCCTCT